>CAZGKV010000069.1:0-24292 GCA_964526305.1 uncultured Planctomycetales bacterium
CCGGACCGGTCCGGTCCCATGGCTACGAAAAACGTAGCGCGGATCCGGAGGCGCCTGAGGAGACCGAGCAGGCGAGGGACCCCCTCGCGAAGCCCCTCGTAGGTTCAGGTGTCGATGCGGAGCCCAAGCTCGGTGGGCAATTAGGCACCCAGTCGATCCGTGAGTGTCCGAAGGAGTTTCTCCCCGTCCCCCTTCCAAGCGCTGCCGTGCATGCAGGCGAGCGTCGCCGGTTTCCCCTCGGCGTTCACGCTCCCCTTGCACCGCAAAGGCGCGGAGAACCGCCGTCTCTTCCCTGGTTCCACCTTCCCCATGCCGGGAAGCTCCCCCGATTTATCTCTTCTCCGCGGAGAATCCCGGTAGTAGCTCAGAAGAAACTAACGGGGTGAAAGAGACCCCGTGAACGCATACCATGGTTCTTCTCCCGGGGTAATTCCGTGAGGATAGTCGGCGGCTGGGCGGACGCCAAGAACTAGTTCTTCTTCCCCAGCACGACGTCGAAGCGACCCGGGGAGACGTCGTAGAAGAGAACGCCTTCCTTCTCGTCTCCGCTGCACCAGTGGGGCTCGCAGGCGGGAATGAAGATGTACGATCCGGCTTCGATCCGTTTCACCTCGCCGCGCTCCGACTTGTAGAGATACGCGCCCTGGAGGACCATGAAATTCATGTCGCTGGAATGGTAGTGCAAGGGAGCCGCGAAGCCGGGCGCGAACTTGGTGTAGGCCCCGTAGGGTCCCCGGTCCGCGTCCCCCCATACGATGGCCCGCGTGGCTCCCACGCCCATGAATCGAAAGTCCGCCGTATCGGGAGAGACGGTGGACAATCGACTCCGCGGCAGAGGGGGAGTCGATCCGAAGGGCCACCGGAAGGTGACCGCGAAGAAGAACGTGAACGCCCCGAGCATCCATCCGAGAACGACGAACGCTCCCCACGTGAAGATTCGTCTCATGCCCGTTCCTTCCTCAATACACCAAGAGCACGCCGCCGAGGCTCAATCCCGCGGAGCTGCCCGTCAAGAGAAGCGTGTGGCCTCGCCGGATCCGGCCGTCGAGAATCGCCTCGTGAAGCGCCATCGGAATCGACGCCGCGATCGTGTTCCCGTATTTGGCGAGGACGTCGATCATCTTTTCCGAGGGGATGCGCAGCCGCTTCTTGACGATAAGCTCCAGCGCGAGCCGACTGGCTTGGTGAGGCACGAGATAATCGATGTCGGCGATCGTCCGGCCGACCGGACGAAGAAGGTCGTCCATGAAGCGCTCGATGACTTGGGAGACGAATCGAAAGGAGCCCATTCCGTCCATCTCGAAGAGGAAGTCGTCGTGCGTCTCGGGCGTATATCGGGTCGGATAGAGCCTCGTTCCGCCTCCCTTGATCTGACAAAGTTCAGCCTGACTGCTCCACGTGTTGAACCGCGCCGTCAGGATCGCACTCGACGTCTCCTCCGAAGGTCCGAGCACGACCGCACCCGCGCCGTCGCCCAGGATCGTGTAGCTCTCCTTGTGGTTTCGGTTCAATCCGACCGACGCGATGTCCGGAGAGACGACGAGAATCCTGCGATAACGCCCGGCGTCGATGAATTGGGATGCGATGTCGAGGGCCATGAGGAAACTCAGGCAGGTGGCGTCGACGTCGAAGGCGGGGATTCCGGATTCGCCCAGGCCGAGCTCGCGTTGGACGAACACCGCCGTGCAGGGGATCGGCTGCATCTCGGTTCCGCCGGCGGAAATGATGAGGTCGAGATCCGTTGCCGCCACCTCGGCCCGCTCCAAAGCCATTCGCGCCGCGCGGGCCCCGAGGTGTGCCGCCGTTTCGGTCGTCACCCAGTGGCGCGTCTCGACGCCGCCCGTCTTGCGGACCCACCCGACAGGGAGAGCGAGGTCGCGCTCGATTTCCTGATCGGTCACCGTGCGCTCGGGAACCGCGAGACCGGTCCCGAGAATCCGAATGCGGCGCGGATTCATGACGCTTTCCTCCCGTGAAGTACGAACGCGGGCGATCGAGAAAGCCTTTCGGCCCGAAGCTCCGTCAGCGGCAGGGGTCGGCAATGACCGCGGGCCTCTTCGGGAGTGAGCGACGGCCGGACGAGCTTCGCTCGGAAGATTCGAAGCCAAAGCGGTTGGAGGATCCGGGGAAACCGAGTCAAGCGGACGAACTCCCGCGATTCCTCGATCGTGCAATCGCGGTCGAGATCCAGGACGAGCAGTTGTCCCCCGAAGCGAAGGACCCGGACGCATTCTGCCAACCCCCGGGCGCGGTCGGGCCAATGTTTGATCGAGCCGATGCTGTAGACGAGATCGAAGCTCCCGTTCGCAAACGGCAAATCGAGCGCGGAGCCGGGAACGAACCGGACGGCGACGCTCCGTTTCCTCGCCCGCCGAACCTGGGCGTCCGACAGATCGAGTCCGAAGACGCGAAGCGACGGGTTCTCCTGCGCCAGCTCTGACGCGATCTGGCCGCCGCCGCAGCCGACATCGAGGACGGAGGCTCCCGAAGGAAGGGCCTCGAGGGCGCCCGTCTCCAGGAAAATCCGATCGCGGGCCTGGAGCACGGCCGGGGCTACGAACCGATCGTAGATCCACGCCTCGATAGGGTTGTACCGAGCCGTGACGTCCCGGATCAAGCTCATGAGGGCTTCCAAGTCTCCGGGATCGGCGCGAGGGTCAGGCGGTAGAGGTCGAGCCTCCCGGTCCGGAACCCGATGTACGAGTAGGTGAGATAGCGTTCGTATTTCGAGACGGTTTCCTCTCCGACCTCCGCCACGGCGGCGGCTCGATTCTCCCGGAGACGATTCATCCATTCCCGGCACGTCCGCGCGTAGTCGAGACGGTCGTTCCGCAGTCGGACGATCTCGAAGCTTCCTTCGATCGCCTCGGCGATGTTCGCCAGTCGGGGAGGATCGGTCTCGGGAAAGATCTCCTCCGCCAGGAAGCGGGTCGATTCGCTCGAGAGCGCGTCCGCGCGCCGCCGCGCGCTTCCGTACGCGAACGTTTGCAGTGAGAGACGCCCTTCCGGACGCAGGATTCCCCGGCACTTTCGGAAGAATTCGGCGTACGACGCCGCTTTTTGCTCCTCCGAATCCTCGACTCGCGCGAAGTGTTCGAAAGCGCCGATGGAGACGATCGAGTCGTACCGATCGCTCGGCCGGTGGTCCGCCCAGCTTTCGAGGCGCACCTCGATTCGAGGGTCTCGGGCGACGCAGCCGGCTTGCGAAGGGCTGAGCGTGAGTCCGACCGCCTTCTCGACTCCGTGGTGTTCGACGAGCCGCGAGAGGAGCGCGCCCCATCCGCATCCGATGTCGAGGACGCGTTGTTTTTTCGAGGCTCCCGCCTCCGCGATGTGGTAGTCGATCTTTCGCCGTTGGGCGCTCTCGAGCGAGTCTCCCGCCTCCCAGAGTGCGGCGGAATACACGAGACCCTCTCCCAGCCAGAGCCGGTAGAAGGCTGGGCTGACGTCGTAGTGCCGACGGATGGCGCCGGCGGAGGCGCCGCTAGGCATGGGATCCCTCCCCCTGAGCGAGCTGCTCGGAAAGCTCCCGGATGGTCGGATGTTCGTAGAAGAGCACGGGATCGAGATCGCGTCCGAGATGGTCCGCAAGGCCGGCGGTGAGTTTCACGACGGCGACCGAGTCCAGGCCGAAGCGGTCGAACGGGAGATCGAGGGGTACCCGGTCCGGAGGGATCTCCAACAGGGTCGCGATCTCCTGACGCATCCAATGCGCGAGCGGCTCAACGCGAGTCGCGAGCATAACGCCTCCGTTCCATGAGTTCCGGGGAGGGGACCTTGAGGTCCCAGACGAGCCCGAGTTTCTCGAGCACGAGGAGGATCCACGTGCCCGGATCGAATTGCCACCAGCGGTGGCCCATCTTGGCGGAGTAGGGGAAGGCATGGTGATTGTTGTGCCAGCTCTGGCCCAAGGTCGGGATCGCGAGGATCCAGCTGTTCGTGCTCTTGTCCTTGGTGCGATAGGCGCGCCGGCCTGCGAGACCGTGGGTCACGGTGTTGATGCTCCAGAACGTCAGATGGTTCATGACGAAGATTCGCACGAAGCCGCCCCAGAATACTCCGATCGCGAAGCCGACGGCGCTCCGGTAATAGAGCGCTCCCGCGATCCCTGGAATCAGAAACCCCGCGGCCATGAACCAGAAGTACCTCATGTGGATCTTGAAGACGTCGCGATCTCGGTACAGATCGAGAACGTAGCGCGCTTGGTCGGGAAACCGGATGCTCGACTTCGTCCAGATCCAACCGACGTGCGAATGAATGAAGCCGCGGAATCGCGCCCAGAAGCCGTCGCCGAAGAGGTACATGGAGTGCGGATCCCCGGGCATGTCGCTGTACCGATGGTGCTTTCGGTGGATGGCCGGCCACCAGATCACCGGTCCTTGGAACGCCATCGACCCGAGCGCCGCCAGCGCCATCTTCACGCCCCTCGAGGCCTGGTAGGTCCGGTGCGCGAAGAGTCGGTGGAATCCCAGCTCCAAGCCGGTCAGGGCGAGAAGGTGCATCGCGACCATCACCGCGAGGTCGAAAACTTGAATGCGATGAATCCCGGCAAAGTGCATCCAGATCGCGGCGCCGGCGGCGAGGATGGGAAGGAAGGTCACGAGGACGGCGAAGGTCTTGTCCGTGCCGTGGTTGAGCGAAGTCGAGGTGGAATTGGAATCGATCTCGACGGCGCCGCCGTTCGCGTGTTCCTCCTCTCGGGCCGATTCGATTTCCTCGATCACCTTCATGGGGTCACCTCGGCGGGTTGGCGAAGACGGCCCTCCAGGTACAGGGCGCGACACTCCCGCCGGCGGATCTTCCCGCTCGACGTGCGGGGGAGGGAGCCGACGGGAACGAAGACGAGGGAATCGAGGACGATCTCATGCCGTGCGGTCACGGCGGCGCGGATCGCCTGAGCGATTTCCTCCGAGGGAGAATCGGTTTCTTGGACCACGACGAGCCGCTCGTTCTCCTCTCCGTCCACGGAGAAGGCGGCGGACCGCTGGGACCGGAGCGCGGGATGGCTCCTCTCGGCGGTACACTCGAGGTCCTCCGAGTGGTGCTTGGTCCCTCGCAGGATGATGATGTCCTTGATGCGGCCGGTGAGGTAGAGTTCACCCTCGTGTAGAGAGCCGAGGTCTCCGGTGCGGAGGAACGGCCCCTCGCCCGTCTCCAGAAATCCGCGAAAGGATTCTTCGTCGCGCTTCCAGTAGCCTTGCGCGACGGAGGGACCCGCGACCCAGACCTCGCCGTTCACGATTTCGACGCGATGGCCGCGGCGGGGATATCCCAGGCTCACCCGTCCATTCCAACGGCGTGCCGTTCCCTTCTTGATCCCGGTGACGAACAGCGTGGATTCCGCGAGGCCGTAGCAGGGATACAGCGCCTCCCTCCGGAAGCCGCACGAGGCGAAGGTTTCGGCAAAGCGATCGAGGACGTCGCCGTGAACGGGCTCGGCCCCGACGTAGGCGAGGTTCCACGACGAGAGGTCGAGTCGCGCGCGCTCCTCGGGCGTGACCCGGTCGGCGCACCACGCATAGGCGAACCCGGGAGCGCCGCTGGTCGTCGCTCGGTAGTTCGAGATCGCCTCCAACCAGCGGAGCGGTTTTTGCACCGCCTCCAAGGGCGAGAGGAGGGCGCACGGCCGACCCAAGTAGAGCGGCTGAAGGGCGTTTCCGATGAGACCCATGTCGTGGAAGAGGGGAAGCCATCCGACGACGACCGTATCGGGCCCGTGTTCGAAGGCCTCCTCGATCACGCGCTCGTTCTCCAGGAGGTTGCGGTGACTCACCATCACGCCCTTCGGATTCCCCGTAGATCCGGACGTGTACTGAAGAAAGGCGAGGTCGTCGGGCGAGGGGGAAGCCGTGGGCGCATCCGATTCCGGAGTGCTCCCCGTGGCCAAAATCTCGGCCCCTTCCGCCGAGGTGGAGGACTCGCTCGAAGTCAGGACGAACTTGGCGCCCGAGTCCTGCAGGATCGATCGGAACTGAATCTTCGATCGAGGAGACCGCGGAGGGCAGCAAGGAATCGCGACGGCGCGCGCGAGGAGGCATCCCAAGAACGCGGGTAGGAATTCGGCGTTGGATTCGAACGCTAGCGCTACGGGTTGTCCGGCGAGTCCGCGTTCGAGGAGACGGCCAGCCACACCGGAGGCCCGGTTCCGAAGCTGGGAAAACGTGAGACGCCCAACTTCCGCGCCGCGGCGCAGGAAGACGTACGCCGTCGCGTCCGGTCGGTCCACCGACCAACGCTCGAGACGATCCACGATGGTCGCGTCTGCCCTCATCCCTAACGCCCGCAACACCCTATACCAAGAGCGAAACGCCAATTGTCGGACGCGGTTTCAAATTTTCGCGGGGCAGGATTTCGATTGCGGAGATGGTCCGACCATCCTCCGACGCAT
Organism: uncultured Planctomycetales bacterium; assembly: GCA_964526305.1. Lineage (GTDB taxonomy): Bacteria > Planctomycetota > MHYJ01 > MHYJ01 > JACPRB01 > JACPRC01. Next base: position 6,389 of record CAZGKV010000069.1, read on the forward strand.
CCCTACCCACCGGGTGTGGGAGCAAGGGGCGTGCCCACTGCGAAATCAGGCTGGACGATGGGGGGAGCGAGCGCCCTCTACACCCTCAAGGCACAATTGCATCGACGTGTAGAGGAAAGTCGACAGGCTTACCCCGTGCCGATCCCCGACTTGCGGTACTCGGCGAGGAACCATTCGTACGTTTTCCGGAGCCCCTCTTCCGGACTTGTGGATGCGTCGCACTTCAAGACCGCCCGCATCTTCGCGACGTCGGGGACGCGTCGGGGGACGTCCTCGTATCGCGGACCGTAGACGTCCTCCTGCTTCACGAAGACGATGTTCTTGTCCGGGTCCTTCCCGGCGATGCGACAGAAGGTCCTCGCGAGTTCGAGAATCGGGACCTCGCGGTCGTTTCCGATGTTGAACACCTGTCCGACCGCGGCATCGTCCGTTCCCGCCCGAACCGTCGCGCGAATCGCGTCGGTGACGTAGGTGAAGCAGCGCGTCTGCCGGCCGTCCCCGATCACCGTAAGCGGCTTGTTCCGCAGGAGCTGCCCCATGAAGATCGTGATGACTCGGCCGACGTCGATGGCGTCGAGCCGCGGACCGTAAATGTTGAAGAAGCGCACGATGACGGGGCGGAGTCCCAGCTTCTGGTACGCGAAGCAATAGTGTTCGCCCACCGCTTTGGAGGTCGAGTAGCACCATCGATCGACGCGCGTCGCCCCCAGGACTCGGTCGTCTTCTTCCTTCCACGGCACCTTGGGATTGCGCCCGTACACCTCGCTCGTCGAACTGAAGACGACCTTCTTCTCGTACTTGAGCGCCACCTTGAGGACGTTGATCGTGCCTTCCACGTTCACCTTGAGCACCGCGAGCGGATCCTCGACGTAGTGTTCGACGCCGACGACGGCCGCGAGGTGGTACACGACGTCGCACTTGTTCACCAGGCGTTCCAGGATGTCGTTGTCGAAGATGGAGGCCTTGAGGAATTGAAACCGCGGGTTCGGGAGATTGTGCTGAACCTTGAGGTCTTTGGCGGTATCCAGCGCGAACACCTCGTGTCCTTCGGCGAGAAGGGCGTCCGCGAGATGGGAGCCCAGGAACCCGCCGCCGCCGGTGATGAGGACCTTCATTCGAGCCGCTCCTTATCGGTGGTGGAGTCGCCGGATCACGTACCTCGGCCGTTCGCGGACCTCGGTATAGATGCGTCCGATGTATTCGCCGAGCACCCCGATCGCCATGAACTGGATGCCGACGAAGAAGAAGAGGACGGCGAAGAGGGTGAAGACGCCGTGAAGGGCCCACGCCGGGCCCTTGATCAGCCGGAGGGCGAGGAGGCTCGCCGACGAGAACATCCCGAAGAGGGCGAGGAGGAATCCGAGGAGCGTCGTCGCCCGGAGAGGCCAGAGGCTGAATCCCGTCGTGAGATCGAACTGCAGCTGGATCAGCTTGAAGAGACCGTACTTGCTCGTTCCCGCGACGCGCTCCGCGTGCTCCACCTCGACGTCGGCGACCTTCTTCGCGAAGAGGGTCGCCAGTACCGGGATGAAGGAGGAATTCTCCTTGCAGCGCAGCATCGCGTCGACGACGTCCCGCGTGTAGGCGCGAAGCATGCAGCCGTAGTCCCGCATCGGGACGCCGGTCGAACGTCGGGTGAACCAGTTGATGAAGCGGGAGGCGATCTTGCGGAAGAGCGAGTCCTTGCGATTGGCGCGGACCCCGCCCGCGACGTCGTATCCCTCGTCGATCTTCTTGAGGAGCTTGGGGATTTCCTCCGGCGGATTCTGCAGGTCCGCATCGAGGGTGACGACCACCTCGCCCCGAGCGTGAGCGAATCCCGCGAAGATGGCGGAATGTTGCCCGTAATTTCGGTTGAACTCCAGAACGCGGATTCGGTCGTCGTCCGCAGCGAATCGGGTGAGGAGCTCGAGGGAACGGTCGCGGCTCCCGTCGTCGGTGAAGATGACCTCGAAGGAGCGGCCGATTCCTTCGAGCGCGGCGACGAGCCTGGCGCGGAGCGCCTCCAGATTCGCCTCTTCGTTGTAGACGGGGATGACGATCGAGACCAACCCGGCGACCCGCTCGACGGAGGCCGGCCCGGGATGTTCCACTGTCTCGGCCTCCGGATTCATGGCGTGAGAATCTATGCCGCTCGTCGCGAAAAAGGGAGGAAAATCTTCTTGCGGCCCTCCCCCGTCATCCGGTTCACTGGTGCGGTGAAGGTCACCTTCCTCGGCACCGGCGGCTCGTTCCCGACGGAACGGCGCAACGTCACGTCGCACGCGGTGTGGGTCCAGGGGGAAACGCTGCTCTTCGACTGCGGGGAGGGGGCCCAGCGACAGCTCCGCCGCAGCCGCCATCGATTCTCGGTCGACCGGGTTTTCCTTTCCCACCTCCATCTCGACCACGTCCTCGGACTTCCTGGCTATCTCGGGACGCTGTCTCTCCTGGGGCGGGAGAACCCCCTGCGCATCTATACCCCGCGCGGGACGAACGCCCAACTCGCCGAACTCTTGGCGTGGTCGGGGCGGATCGCCGTCGAATACACCGTCGAGGAACTCGACGACGGAGATGTCGTCCGCGGGCGGGGATTCCGCGTGGTCGCGGCGCGCGTCGATCACGCCGGTCCGAGCCTGGGATTTCGGGTCGAGGAGGACGAGCGTCCGGGTCGAGTCGACGTCGAGAAGGCCCGCGCGCTCGGTCTCGAGCCGGGGCCGCGGATGGGAGAACTGGTACGAACCGGATCCGTCGAGGTGAACGGACGCATCCTCCGCGCCGAAGAATGCGTGGGTCCGGTCCGTCCGGGGCGGATCCTCGTCTATAGCGGCGACACGCGAAAGTGCCGTGCGGTGGCGGCTCTGGCACGGGGAGCGGATCTCTTGATCCACGAGTCCACCTACACGATCGAGTGTGCCGACGAGGCGCTCGCCCGAGGGCACGCGACGTGCCGGGATGCCGCCGAAATCGCCCAGGAGGCGGGAGTGCGCCGACTGGCCATCGCCCACGTCAGTCCCCGCCATCAGGAACCCGAAGGCCTCCGAGAGATGCTCGCGCAAGCCCGGGACATCTTCGCCGAGGTGCGGCTGCCCAGCGACTTGGAGGAACTGGAAATCCCGGTTCCGGACGAATGGCCCGTGGAGAGGTCGGGAACATGAACTTCGCCGAGCTCGGATTCCATCGCGTCGCCGCCGTCCGTCCCGAGGTCTTCGTGGGGGATCCCGAAAAGAACGCGGAATCGATTCTGGTCTGGATGCGGAGAGCCGCGGAGCGTGAGGCAGGCTTGGCGCTTTTCCCGGAGCTCGCCGTCACGGGATACACCTGCGAGGATCTCTTCCACTCTCGAGCCCTACTCGAAGCCGCGCGAGAGGCGCTGGCCAAGCTGGCGGAAGCGACCCAACACCTCCCGGTCACGGTCGTGGGAGCGCCATTCCCCGCCCCCGACGGAAGGCTCTACAACTGCGCGTTCGTCCTGGCCCGAGGGTGCGTGCGGGGGGCGATTCCGAAGACCTATCTTCCGAACTACGGGGAATTCTACGAGAAGCGGTGGTTCGCGTCCGGGGGAGACGCGGACCTTCGCATCGCGGATCCGGTCCTCGGGGAGTTTCGGTTTTCTCCGCGGCAGATCTTCGAAGTCGGCGAGATGGGGTTCGCCGTGGAGGTGTGCGAAGACCTCTGGGCGCCGATCCCCCCGAGCTCGGAGCACGCGCTCGCGGGAGCGACCGTGATTCTCAATCTCTCCGCCAGCAACGACCTCGTGGCCAAGGCCGACTACCGGCGGGATCTCGTCCGCCAGCAGTCGGCGCGCCTCAATGCGGCGTACGTGTACGCGTCCTGCGGCCCGATGGAGTCGACCAAGGACGTCGTGTACGGGGGGCACACCCTGATCGCGGAGAACGGCGCGATTCTCGCGGAGGGCGAACGCTTCGGTTTTGTCGGGGGGATGATCACCGCGGATCTCGACGTGGACCGCCTCCGTCACGAGAGAATCCGCAACGCGACCTTCGCCTCGTCGCCCCGGCCCCGCGACTCCTACGTCACGGAGCGGTTGGCGGTGGATCCGGCCCTGGCGACCCTCGAGCGTTCGTTCGCCCGCACGCCCTTCGTCCCGGACGATCCCGCCACGGTGCATGCGAGGGCGAAAGAGATCCTTCATCTTCAGTCGGCGGGACTCGCTCGAAGGCTTCTGGCGAGTCGATCGGAGACCGCCGTGATCGGAGTCTCGGGCGGATTGGATTCGACGCTGGCGCTCCTCGTTTCCGTGGAGGCGATGAAGATCCTCGGACGTCCCCCGTCGTCCGTCGTCGGCGTGACGATGCCGGGATTCGGGACGTCGAAGCGCACGAAGTCCGCGGCCACGACCCTTGCGGAACGCCTCGGAATCACGTTCCTCGCAATCCCCATCGGCCCTGCGGTCGAGCAACATTTCCGCGATCTCGGGCACGACCCGGCGAACCACGACGTCGTCTACCAGAACTCGCAGGCCCGCGAGCGCACGCAGATCTTGTTCGACCTGGCGAATCAGCGGCGAGGAATCGTGGTGGGAACCGGCGATCTCTCGGAGCTCGCGCTGGGGTGGTGCACGTTCAACGGCGACCACATGTCGAACTACGGCGTGAACGCCTCGGTGCCCAAGACGTTGGTCCAGCATCTCATTCGGTGGTACGCCGAACAGGTGGCGGATTCCGAGACACGGAAGATTCTGGAAGGGATTCTGTCCACGACGATTTCGCCGGAGCTCGTGCCGGAAACAACCGAGGGGATTCAATCGACGGAGGAGATCGTGGGACCCTATGTGCTCCACGACTTTTTTCTCTACCATCACATGCGCAACGGGTTTTCCCCTCGGAAGATCTTAGCTCTCGCAGGGCCGACCTTCGCGAAGGAATTCGCTCCGGAGACGATCCGGAAATGGCTGCGGGTTTTCGTCGAGCGCTTTTACCGGCAACAGTTCAAGCGGACGTGCCTGCCGGCCGGCCCGAAGGTGGGTTCGGTGAGTCTCTCTCCACGGGGGGACTGGCGGATGCCGGACGAGGTCGATCCCGGCGCGCTCCTGCGCGAGATCGAGCGGTAGACCCTATCGTCGCGACGACTACCGAAGTCCTCGCACGCGCACCACGCGGAAGCCGATGCTCGTGTGGACGCTCGCGCGTCCGTTCCAGTTTCGCGAGGCCATCCGGAAGGCCGGAACATTGGCGCTGATCCATGATCCGCCCCGTACGTATCGAGAATCCGGTGCGTCTTCCGGCCCGTCCTCGCACCACTCCTTCATTCCGCCCCCCATGTCCCGCACCCCGTACGGGCTCTCGTCCTTTTCGAACTCCCCGATTTCGTCCGGCTGCCTCGCCCCGCTCTTCGATCCTCCCCCGCTCGTGAAGCTCCAGTCCCAATGGTTCCCCCACGGATAGATCCTCCCGTCCACCCCTCGCGCCGCCTTCTCCCACTCTACGCTCGTCGGCAGCCGGTACGTCACCCTCTCGCCGCGATCCTTTGCCTTCTTCGTCTTCCATTCGGCATAGGCGTGCGCGTCGTGCCACGAGATCCCCAGCACCGGCCGCTTCTCCAGCCCGCTTGTCGCCGCAATCATTTCCTCCCTTTTCTCCCAATAGTGTCCGCTCGAGGGCGCCTGTCGCGGCGTCCGTGTCCACGCTTTCTCCAGGTCGTGGAACGTCCGGTCGTTCAGGAATTCCGCATATTCCACGTACGTCACTTCGTACTTCGCGAGAGAGAAGTCCTCGGGATCTGACGGAGTCTTCCCCTTCTCCGGGTCGAACGCGTTGTACGCCTCCTTGTCCCGACCCATGATGAAGGGGCCTCCCGGCACAGACACGAAGTCCTTGCCGATCTCGTCGTCCGTGTAGAGGTTCACCTTCCCCACGTGCCGTGTTCCGCGGCCGATCAAGACGGGGTATCGCACCTCGCGGTACCCGGGCTTGCGCAAGATCAGGAGATACGATCCCGCTTCGAGCTTCGTCTCGCGGATCCGACAGGTCCCGAGCGATTTCACGGGCTTGTCTACCAGCCTCCGGTCCGGACCTTCCTCATATCGCCGCAGTTCCGCCTCCGCCCCGCTCGGTTCCGAATCCAGTTCCAGGGTCCCTTCCCACACTAGTTCCCGCGCGTACTTGGCCTCCCCGAAAAGGCGAACCAGCTTCTCCTTGGTTTTACTCTCGCGACGATTCCCCTGGTTCTCCGCCTCCTTAAACTCCTCGTAGTAGAAGTCCGCCAGCGCCTCCCTCGCCTCTGCGTTCTGGGGATCCACGCCCAGGGCTCGGGTGTACGCGAGGAGGGAATCGATGTACCGAAAGTCCATCTCCTGCTCGAGAGCGTCGGCCTCCCTCTGAACCGTCCAGAGAGGTGTCTTTCTCGCCTCTCCCTCGTACGCAGGGATCCCATCCCGGAGCACCTTCTCCTGGGCGCGCTTCAGGTCGCGCTTGCGCCGGGCCGCGGTGTACTCCTCGCGGCCGGCGTGCCCCCTATCGATCCACTCGACCGCGGCCCGCCGGCGGTCGGCCGCCCGCGCCTTTTCCTCCGCCCGGATCCGGAGCTGTGCCGTCCGGTCGGCGGCGTCGGGGTGCTCCGGCAGGAGTGTACGGATCTCCCGCCACACGTCCGCGGCTTCGGCGAATCTAGCGTCGTTCTCGGCGACCTCTGCTCTGACCTCGAGATCGCGGATCTTCCGGTGAAAACGAATGGAGTTCACCGTGAGTACAATGCCGAAGAGCGCGAAACCTGCGAGAACGACCGCGCCGACGGCCGAGGCCGCCCGGTGTCGCTTGATCCATTTCATCGCCTTCGTCGCGAGACTCGAGGGTTTGGCCAGGATCGGCTCGCCTGCGAGATGGCGTCGAAGGTCTTCCGCGAGGGCTTGCGCCGTGTCATAACGCCGTACCGGCGTCTTCTCCATCGCCTTGGCGATGATCGTCTCGATCTCGGGGTCGAGCTTCGGGTTGAAACGGCGCGGCGGGAACGGATCCTCCAAGCGTACCTTGTCGAGGATCGCCAGAGCCCCCGGCCCCTCGAACGGCGGATGGCCCGTGACGAGCTCGTAGAGCGTGGCGCCGAGGGAATAGATGTCGCTTCGGGCATCGCAGCGCTCTCCATTCGCCTGCTCCGGCGGCATGTAGGCGGGGGTCCCGACGACCAATCCGCTCGTCGTGATCGTCGTTCCGCTTCGGATCTGTCGCGCCAGGCCGAAGTCCATCACCCACACGTGACCGTCCGTCTGCCCTGACCCTGTCGAACGGCCCATCATCAGGTTCTGCGGCTTGAGGTCGCGATGGACGATCCCCTTTTCGTGCGCATGCTGGACAGCCCCGGCCACGTCGCGGATGATCTCGAGCGCCTTTCGGGGTTCCACTCGCAGCTTTGCGAGCGTCGTCCCTTCGATGAACTCCATCGCGAGGTAGTGCTTGCCGTCGACCATTCCGACCTCGTGGAGGGGCACGATGTGCGGATGCGTGAGCTTCGCCGCCGTCTGCGCCTCGCGGACGAAGCGCTGGACGTCCTCCGGATTCTCGCTGTGCAGGAATTTGAGCGCCACGGTGCGTCCGAGCCCCTTCTCGTACGCCTTGTAGACCGCGCCGAACCCGCCCTCGCCGACCTGGCGCACGAGGACGTATTTCCCGAATCGCTTTTTGGGGTCGTCCATCGGTTCGTCGACCGACTCGTCCGCCCTCGCGATCTCGAGCCTCATGCCGCATTTCGAGCACTCGTACGCCTTCCCGCCCCGATTCCCGACGACGTTGAGGCGTGCGCCGCACGTGGGGCAGGCCAGGAGCGTCTTGCCCTGCTCGGGGGGCTCGTTCCTGCGCCGCCGCTGCTCGTCGGTGAGAACGACGAGTTGGTCGTCCGTGAGATAGCCCTTGGCGACAAGGGCAACGCCCAGAAGACGCGGCTGGTCTTTCCATGCCTCGTGGAACTGCTCGGGCGCGATGAGGTTCTTCTCCAGTGCGAGGAGTCCGATCAAGAGTTCGTCGCGTTCGGACATGGCCGTCCTTCCTCCCTCGTGGGTTCGGTTCCTCAGGTCACGAAGGCTCCCGCGGTCGCCGCTGCTGCCATAGCCCAAGAAAGGCGATCGTGAAACGGCGGCTTTCGAGACCTGAGGGATGGCATGCAGTCTAGAGTGCGGGTGGAATCAATGCAACGCCGCGTTCACCAGGGATCGTATCTTCGAAACCACCCTCGAAGCCCTCCCCTCGCGAGCGGACCAACTCGGACGGTGCGGAAGGAGATCTTCCCGACGAGGGGAGGGTGAGGGTTGGATCGAGTGCGTCGGTTGGTACCACACCCCTCCGCATCTCCTAGATTGGGAATCGCGGCGGGAAAGTTGGGGAAAAACCCATTTGGCTTACGGCATGGGTCACCCGTACGCGTTCATCGGCATTTCGAAACACGGGGTCCACGGAAAATCCGAAGCCCCCCTCGTTTTCTACGTCGACAAACCCCACCCTGTCCCACACCGATCCTCCAGGAATAGAGGGGATCACACCTCCAGCCGGATCTCCCGAGACCATCGCTCGTCGGGCTCGTCGTCTTCGGGAGCGCCCCGCTCGGCCTGCCTCAAGAGGCGCCAAATCTGCAGTCCGAGGACGTCGATCTCGGTGGAGACGAACTCCTCGCCCCCGAACCCGCGGACGGCGTCGGTCTGCTTCTGGAGGATGAAGGCGTCCTGTTTGAAGATCCGGAGGGCGACCGGGGTCAGGACGAGTTTCACGAGCCACCCGGGGAAGCGCGTCCGGAGAATCACGGTCGCGTAGAGTCGCGTCCGAAAATCCTCGAGCGGCGTTCCGATCGAGGTGACGAGGATGTGGTTTTCGGTGCCCAGTCGGTATTCGACCTGGGCGATCGACGGGAGGAGGAAGCGGTCGAAGTGGACGACCGTCCCGCCGGACGGCGAGAGGATTTTCCCCGCGAGTCCTTCCGGCCGCGGCTCGCCGATGTACTCGGCCGTGACGCTGCTCGCGGTTCGCGTGACTCGCGCGGTGATGAGATTGCGCTTTCCGGTGCCGCGGAACAGACCCCGGTGCAAGAAGGAGGTATGGGGGACGTCGAGCGCATTCTCGGCCGCGGCGTGAAGAGTGCTCGGCGCCTCGACGATCCGGCGTACGAGGGTGTATCCGGGCTCCAGCGGGGGGAATCGGAACGGTTCGCCCTCGGGCGCGCTTCCCGGCTCGGCCCAGATCCAAACGTAGCCGTCGACTTCGCGCACGGGAAACGCGGGAACCTTGCGCCGCTCCTTGACCGCGGCTCCGCAAAGACCCGGCACTTTGAGACAGGCGCCGGTCCCGTCGTACTGCCAGCCGTGATAGCCGCACTCCAGACGTCCCTCGACCACGCGCCCGAGCGTGAGGGGGACGTTACGGTGCGCGCAGCGGTCGAGAAGAGCGGCGGGGCGTCCGTCGGCTTCCCGGAAGAGAACAAGAGGACGTCCGAAAATCGTTCGCGCGAGCGGTCGGTCCCGGAGTTCGCGGGATTCGCACGCGATGTACCACGCGCGGGTGACGCGGGCGACGGAGAACCGGCCCGACGTCATGCGGAGATCCTCATCCCATGGGCGGCGAGCGCGTCGAGGATGAACCGGACCGCTCGTTCGTCGAAACCGATCTTCTCCGGTGGAAGGAGCCCCACCTGATCCACGCCTCCTTCGGCGACCCATCGCGCGAACGCGGCGCACGTGAGGGCGGTGGTGCGCGACATCGCGCTGAGCCCGCTTCGGGCGCGGTCGAGCATCGTCAGACGCTCCCGCTTTCCCTTTCGCACGACGTCGATCAGAAGTACCACGAGGTCGTCGCCGTCCGCGCATCGAGACCGGAGCTCCTCGACGAAGCGCCCCGAGGCAAGAAGAGGACGCACGGCTTCTACATGCCCGGGCCAGCGGAGGGTCTTTTCGGTCATCTCGCGGACGCCGCACTCCAGCAGACTCCGCAGTCCGTCCGTGAGGAAGGACTCCATCTCCCCGACGCCTTCGACTTCGATGCGGACGAGCTCGGAGAAAACGGGGACGGCGACGGCGGCCCCGCCCCGCACGATTCGCGCGGGGCGCGTGTACTCCTCCAGGAGATCTTCGAGCGACCACGTGACGACGTATCCGTACGGTCGACGGGGATCCGCGGCGACGCCGCCGACCTGAATATGGATCTCCTCGGGATTCCCCCGGGCGAGCGCCCGTCCGACGAGGAGATTAGAGAGGCCCGGAGCCAGGCCGCAGTCGAGCATCACAGGGACGCCGGCGCGGAGGGCTTCCCGATGCAGGAGGACGGGATCTTCGGCGAAGAAAGCGATGTCTACGTAGGGCCGGCGCGCCTCGACAGCGGCGTGGGCCGCCCCATATCCGAGTCGCGAGGGCAGGGCGCCCACCGCGAGGTCGTGCTCACGGATGATTCGAACGAGCGTCTCGGGCTTCGCCAAGTCCGCTTCGAGCCACGTCGTGCCCGCGAGTTCGAGTGGCCGGACATCGGCGACGGAAACTTGCGCGTGGCGCGAGAGATCGGAGGCGATCACCCGGCCCTGCCGGCCCCCGCCGAGGACGACGATCTTCTTCATGGCGGGGGAGGCTAATACAGAAGGAAAGCGGCCACAAGAGGAATCCTATTCGAACGTGGGCCTCTGTCCGAATCGGCCGCATCCGGGCACTCCCGATAAGGCCCGGGCCGCCGCGTTGTACTCGGTCACAAGTCGGTCGTAGTTCTTGCGCTCTTCGGAGATGCGATCGCGGGCGCGGGTGAGTCGGCGCTGGAGGTCAAGATACGCCTCGTTCGACTCCAAGTTCGTCCGGCCGCGGAAATCGGAATCCTCTCTCGCATCGAATTCTGCCGCGATCCGGCCCACTTCACGCGGATCCTCGCCCCCGAGCGCCTCCCGGAGTCGCGTGGCGTCGGGAGCGGGCGGACCTCCGAAAAGGGTGGCTTGAGCGGAAAGATCGAGTCGGATCAGATACGCGTTCCGAACGCGTTCCCATTGTTTGCGGCAGCCGTTTTCCTTCATCGCGAGCGAGGAGCGGATTGCGATCGAGGTCATGACGACGAGGAGGACGAGTACGATCGGCGTGAGAAGGGCCGCCCATAGGAGGCCGCGACGCTTCATCGCCATCCGTAGGCCCACACGAACGCGGGCGGAACGCGCTCGCCAGAACCCGCCAAGGTGAATACGTGACCCATAGGCGCCTCGGCCAAGTCGTCGCCGCGCCCGTTGTACTGCGTCCCTCCCCAGCGCCTGCCGACGGCGACAAGCTCGAACGCCTGGAAGCGTTCCTTCGCGCGATCGAACCGCGCGCGGCCGAGGAGCTTGCCCTCGTACCCGCGAGTCTGCTTGCCGGGGCGCTCCATGTCCGCGAAACCGCGTACCGGCCAGGTCCCTTCGGCCGAAGTTCGGACCGTACCCTCCAGCCGAAATTGGACCGTTTCGCCCTCGACCCGTTCGACGGTGGCTCGCAGTTCCGCCTTCTCTACGTTTTTCTCCTCGAGCAGCCAGGTTTGGCCCCGCACGAAGTCGAGGAGATGGAGGCGGGCGAGCCGGACGAGGAGCGGCTGGGGAATGTCGAGTTGGGCGCCCGGCTTGGCTTCGGGGAGTAGGGAGAGCATCTCGTCCTTGCGGAACCAGGCGAAGTCCCGGTTCCACGCCTGGGCGCGCCAATCCTCCGGCGTCTTCTCGCGCGGCAGGTCCCGCGTGTGGACGCGAAGCACCAAGCCGTCGGAGGGACATAGATCTTCCCAACGAACCCGCTCGCCCTTGGGCCATTCCTGCGGCGCGCGCTTTTCTTTCGGCAACTCTTCCCACCGGCTCAGAGCTTTCTCGAGCATGGCGCGCATCTTCGCCGGATCGTTCGTATTGACCGACGCGAGAAGGATGCCGCTCGCGGAGGCCGCGTAGACACCCTGTCGCGTGTTCGTCGGCTTCGTCCGGCCGCCGTAGTGCCCCTGCTCGGCGATGGTGCGGAAGAGCGTGCCTTCCGGTCCCTGGACGCGCTGAAGATGGTGCACCTCGTCGGCCGCGGGCACGAATTTCCCCAGGAGCTTCTGGATCCCCGGGTCGGACCAGACGGACCGTCGGCCGATGACGCCGTTGTTTCAGGTGCAGGCGAGCGGATGGCCGTTCATCGCCCAGAGGAGGATCGGCTTGTCCTTCTCCTTCGCCTCGACTGCGGCTTCCCAAAAGGAGGCGCGCCAGCCGACCTTCGCCCATTCCAACTCCTCGGACTTGGGCAAGACATGGTCCCGCCATTTTTCGAACGAGGCGTCGGTCAACTCCTGAGCCAGGAGGAGCGCGAGAAGGGTCGTCATGTCGCCCACCAGTATACAATGGGCCCGCCATGGACGCCGACATCTCCCGCGCCTCCGCGGCCCTCCGCATGGGGAGACCGCTCGAGGCGCTCTCCGGTGTCGGGAGCCGAAGGGACGCCCATGCCGAGGCGGTGCGGGGAATTGCTTTGGCCCAACTCGGCGAATACGAGCGAGGCCGATCGTGTCTCTCGCGAGCGCTCCGGCTCTTTCGCCGGGCCGGACAGCCGGTTTGGATGGCCAAGGCGCAGGCGGCCATTGCGGAGATCGATCTGGCGACGCGCGACTTGGTCTCCGCGTCGCGCGCGCTCGACTCCGCGGCGCTGCGCCGGGCGGGCGATACGGCCTCGGCCGCTTATGTGGACATCTTGCGCGCGCGGCTATTGGCGATCCTGGGCCGCCATCGAGATTCGCAACGGCTCCTCGACTCGGCGGGATGGGGTCCCGCGGCCGTCTTGGCCCGGGCGGAGCTCTTGGCGTTCCGGGGGCGCTTCGCTCAAGCGGCGCGTGTGGCCGCCCGAGTGAGAACGCGGAATCCGCTCCTCGCCGGTGAGGCGGAACGACTGGGTCGCGAACTCCGGCGTCCCTCCCTCCGCTTCCGGCGCGACGGACAAGAGCGGGAGATCTCGCTCGCCGAGCTGGAAGGAGTCCGAGGTCCGTATGTGGATGCGGTTCGCAAGAGACTGGGGGCCATCGACCTCTCGCGCCGCCCCGCCACGTTTGAACTCCTCCTCGCCCTAGCCCGGGGGCCTGTTCGGGCGCGAACCCTCTTCCCGGGTGCGAACGAATCCCACGTGTCTCGGCTCAAGGTCGAAGTGGGACGATTGCGCCGAGCCACGGGTCTCGATATCCGGGTCACGCCCCGAGGATACCGGTGTGCGAATCTCGGACTCCTCCTTCCGGGCGCAGATCCGATCGAGTCGCTTCTGTCCGATGGCGAACTCTGGCCCCCGAGGGCGATCGCGGTGGCGCTCGGACTCACCGTCCGGAGCGTCCAGCGCGCGCTCGAGGCCTCGCCCCGAATCCTGGGTATCGGTCGCGGTCGGTCTCGCCGGTATCGACTACGCGGTCGTGGGACCGGAATCGCGACGCAGATGTTACTCCTTTCCGCACGCGCCTGACGGTACAACTTCCGCCAGTTCGAAGGAGGAGATCGATGAAGATCGAACGGGAGTTCAAGTACGACGTCAAGGTCGTCGGAGGGGTCGCGTTCGACGGCGAGAACGTGTGGTTCTCGGATCCGGGAAACGGCGCGATCGCATGCGTGGATCGGAAGTCGGGCGAGGTGAGGCGGCGTCTCAAGGGGCCCAAGGTCGGCTCGGGCACCGCGTGGGACGGAGCGCACCTTTGGCAGGTCGGAGACGGGAAGCTCCAGTGCGTCGATCGGGAGAGCGGGCGGGTCGTCCGTACGCTTCCGCTTCCGGACGACGGCTTCATCTCCGGGCTCGCGTGGGACGGCGAAGCGCTCTGGGCGGGAGCGTACGACAGGAAGAAGTTGTACAAGATCCACCCGCAAACGGGAAAAGTCCTACGAACCGTGGAGTCGGATCGGTTCGTCACCGGCATCAGCTGGGTGGGCGATGATCTTTGGCACGCCGTGTATCCCGAGAAGGGTCGTTCGGCGGAGATTCGGAAGATCAACGCGACCACGGGCAAGGTGGTCCGCAGCGTGAAAGTCCCGTGCACGATTTCGGGGATGGCGTACGACGGCGAGCGGTTTTGGTGCGGCGATTGCGACGTCCCGGCGCTCCGAGCGATCAAGGTGGGTGCTCGATCCAAGACGAAGGTAAGGAGGTGAACGATGCTTTGCGCGATGATTTTTGCGGCGGGGTTCTTGGCTCAGGAATCGAAACAAGACCTTCGATTCGAAAAGCTCAAGGGGCTCGCGGGCGAGTGGGTCGTGGAGGGACGCGAGGAGGTGATGGCGCGGTATCGCGTCACGGCCGGGGGCACGGCGGTCTTGGAAACGCTCTTTCCCGACACCGAGAAGGAGATGGTGACCGTCTACACCCTCGACGGAGACGAGGTGAAGTTGACCCACTACTGCATGCTCGGGAATCAGCCGGTGATGCGTGCGGGAAAGATGGAGAAGGGCGCTTTGACCTTTCGGTGCGATGAGAAGGTCGGCGGCGCGAAGTCCCACGACGATCCCCATATGCATTCGCTCACGATGACCTTTCTGGAGGACGGCAAGGTCCGGCACGATTGGGGACTTTCGCGCGGGGGCAAGGAAGTCGACCGCAAGCGGTTCGAGCTTTCGCGGAAGAAGTAGGACGAATCGAAGGCGCGGGGCCGTCCGGAGGGACGGCCCCCACGTCGGGTCGTTTCACTTGGGGCGACGATGCAGGTCGGCTCTCACATTCACGTGGTCACGACTTGGGCGGGGGAACGATCTCGGATGGCGGATTTCCGATTTCGCAGCGAGTGACTCGCACCCGGCGAACTCGACGGTGGGGGCTACGGCGTCCACGCTTTTCTCCTCCCGAAATCACTAAATGGTGATCCTCTCGGACCGCTCACGGAATTGCGGCACGCGGGTGTCGGGAGGTGATGATGAAACTGGGATCGGCGTTCAAGCTGGCTGCCTGCTCCCTCGCCCTTGGGACGGCCGGGTGTTCGCACTCCGAGATCGTGGGGGAGCCGGTTCCCGGAGAGTTCTTGGTGATGTTCAAAGCCAACACCCGACCGGGACCCGATGAGGCGGTGCTGGGTAGACATCGCGGCAAAGCTCACCGTTTCGGCGAAAAGAATCTCAAACCCAATGGAGTCCGCGGACCGGAAGTATTCGACCGACTCGTTCACGTCGTCCTGGACGATGAGCGAGACTCGGAGGGGTGGCTCAAGGGGATCCGTGGGCACCCGGACGTGGAATATGTCGAACCGAACTTCGCGGTGCATGGGGCTCAGGCGTTCCCGAACGACTTGGACTTTTCCCGCCAGTGGGGGATGCACAACACCGGCCAGACGGGGGGCACTCCCGATGCCGATGCGGACGCCCCGGAGGCGTGGACGCTGGGAACAGGGTCGGCTCAGACAGTCGTAGCGATCATCGACAGCGGGATTGCCTATGATCACCCGGATCTGGCCTCCAACACTTGGGTGAATTCCGGCGAGATCGAGGAAAACGGTCTGGACGACGACGGCAACGGCTTTGTCGACGATCGCTATGGGTATGACTTCGCCAACAACGACCCCAGCCCTCTGGACGACCTTTCCCATGGAACGCACGTGGCCGGTAGCGCCGGGGCGATCGGGAACAATGGACACGGCGTTGCGGGGATGTGCTGGACGGTCCGTCTCATGGCTCTCAAGTTCCTCACGTTCGAGAACAAGGGAACGACGGCGAACGCTATCAAGTGCATCCTCTACGCGATCAACAACGGGGCCCACATTCTCAACCACAGTTGGGGGCAGACCGGCTATTCGCAGGCGCTACAGGATGTCATCTTTCAAGCCCATCAGTCGGGGGTCCTCTCCGTCGCGGCGGCCATGAACAGCAACACGATTCTCCCCTACTATCCGGCGGCCATGCAGAAGGTCTTGGCCGTCTCCGCCACGGATCATTCCGATGCGCGGGCCTCCTTCTCGAACTATGGCGACCACATTGCCGTGGCAGCCCCGGGCGTGGACATCTACTCGACCGTACCTGGCGTGCTGAGCGATTCGCCCCTCGGAAGCTATGGGTACTCCAGCGGAACTTCGATGTCGTGTCCACACGTCTCGGGTTTGGCCGCCCTCATGAAATCTCGGAATCCAGCCCTGACGCCCGACTTGCTGACGGGAAGGATCGAAGGCTCCGCGGACGACCTTGGAGATACGGGGTGGGATCGATACTTCGGGTTCGGCCGCATCAACGCCCGGCGGGCCATGGAACGGGCGGATGTTCTCGATGCGACTCCACCGTCCGCTCCGAAACTGGTGGCTCCCAAGAACGGAGGCTCGCTCAAGGTCGCGGCTCTCCTCTTCGATTGGAGCGACGTGACCGATCTAAGCGGGGTACGGTATCAGCTCCAAGCCGACAACAACGCCGGATTCCCTTCGCCCGAGATCGATGTCTCCGATCTGGCCCGCTCGAGATACGATCCGCCGGGGACCCTTGCTCGCGCCACCTATTACTGGAGAGTCCGAGCCGTCGACGGTGCGGGGAACGTGGGAGCGTGGAGCAGCGTCTGGAAGTTCAAGATCACGGGATAGCCCAGTAGTTTTGAAACGACCCCGGCGGACGCGCGGGCAATTCTCGTCGATGCCGCAGGACCGCGAAGCCATTTGACTCGGGCTTCCACTTGGCACGAGGCTTGCCTTTCCACGATCGGTTCCGATCGATTCGAAATCCTCTTGGGAGAAATCCGTCATGCGAGCCTCAGCCGTCGTTGCGTTCCTCTTCTTCGCTTCGTCCTCCGTGGTCGTCGCCCAGGTTCCGCAGCAGGTCACGCTCACGGCCGAGAAGCCGGTATACAAGACCGGCGATTCTGAGCCCGTGACTTTTACGATCAAGAACATCGGCTCCACCGCGGTCACGCTTTCCGGCCCCACCCCCTGGTCGATATGGAAGGGCAACATCCTGGTGTACTCGCCTCCGAGTCTGGCCGTGCTGGCTACCCTCGGTCCCAGTCAGTCGAAGTCCTGGTCGTGGGATAAGAAGGACGCCTCGGGCAGCACCGTTTCGGCAGGGAGCTACACGGTCAGGGTCGGAAAGATCTATCAGAGCACCCTGAGCTACGACTTGAAGGTCCATATTGCGCTCACTCCGTCCGGGAAGCTCTCGGGAACGAGCTACTTTCCGCTGAAGTTGGGGAACGAGTGGGTCTATCTTGGCGCCCCGACCTCGGGGGCTCCCTTCGGGCCGATTTCCGTCTCCAAGATCGTCAGCCACACCAAGGTGTCCTCCACCTCGTGGTATCGCATCACGAACTTGGCGGGGGCGGACCGGTGGGTCAAGTTCTCCGGCTATACGTATCCGTCGCTCTATGTGATCTCCGTGCCGGCCTCCTCCGGTTCGAAGAGCCTCTTCCGATTCAAGCGGCCGCTCGGGTACACGTACACGGTCAATTTCCCCAACCTTCCCACCACGACCTTTAAGGTCGGCGCGACGAACGAAACCGTTCAGACGCCCGCCGGAACCTTCAAGGGAGTCTATCGCCTCGACGTAATCGGGTCACCCATCGCCGATGCCGGATATGGCTCATTTCATTTCGCCCCCGGTGTTGGATTGGTGCAGTATTCCGAAATCCAGATCTGGGGTGTTCTGAAGTACGGCCTCCTTCGCGCCTCCCTCTGGGGAAGCGACGGGAAGCAGTACACGATCGGACATTAGGCTCTGTCTGACGAATCATCGTGGCCGCGGTGGCGGCGCCGAGGGTGCAGATGCAAGGCGCGACGACGAGACGAGCCTCGCAGAGGGCTGTCGAGGAGGAGCAACGCCGCAGATGCGCCCTCGCCGCCGCCATCCCCCCTGGAGGGGACGCGCCGATAACCGTCGCCATCCGGCGTCACTCGTCGTCGACAACCTCTTCAAGGTTAGGTCTCCTCCTCGTTCCTGGGCTGGCTCGGTTCTCGGCGCGCCGCGGCTCACGAGGATTCTTCAGACAGAGCCTAGTGTCCCTTCAATCCTGAAACCATCAGTTCCGGGCCCGGAAGGTCGATGAAT
>CAZGKV010000070.1:0-24276 GCA_964526305.1 uncultured Planctomycetales bacterium
GCACCCTCGGCGCCGCCACCGCGGCCACGATGATTCGTCAGACAGAGCCTAGAGGATCGAGATGACGTGCGAAAGCTGCGCGGGTCCGGTGGATCGCCGGACGTTCCTGAAGTTCATGGTCGGGGGCGGCGTGGGGGCGGCCTTCGGGCCGTCGATCGCCGCACTGGCCCAAGACACGACCGCCCGGATCCGGGCGAAGGCGTGCATCCTCCTGTGGATGGGCGGGGGGCCGAGTCAGCTCGACACGTGGGATCCGAAGCCGGGCCGCAAGTGCGGCGGCGAATTCAAGGCGATCGCCACCTCGGCGAGGGGAATGATCGTCAGCGAACATCTCCCGCGCCTGGCCGAGCAGGCCCGCCATTTCTCGCTCGTCCGGTCGCTGACCACCGGAGAGGCGGCCCACGAGCGCGGAACGTACCTGATGCATACGGGATATGCGCCGATCGGCGGCCTGCCCTTCGCGCCCGTGGGGACGATCGCCTCGCACGAGCTCTCGCGTCCCGACTACCCGTTGCCGACGTTCATCTCGATGCACGCGCCGGTCCCGCTCTCGCCCATCTTCGGAGAGCGCCACTTGCCGTTCACGATTCAGAACATCCACGACCCGATCCCGAACCTCCGGCCCGGGGTCGGATCGGATCGCGCGGAGCGCCGCGCGCGGCTCCTGCAGGATCAGGACGTCGCGTTCGAGGAAGGGAGGAGGGGCAAGGAGATCCAGCGGCGTCACGAATCCTCGAAGAAGGCCCAGGACCTGATGGCGACGCCGCTGCTTCGGGCCTTCGATCTCTCGAAGGAACCGCAGGCGGCGCGTAAAGCCTACGGCGGCGATTTCGGGCAGATGTGCCTCCTGGCGCGGCGACTCGTGGAGGCCGGCGTTCCCTTCGTCGAAATCGGCCTCAACGGCTGGGACACCCACGGGAACAACTTCGAGCAGGTGCGGAATCTGTCCGGCCAGCTCGACGCGGGATTCGGATCCCTCCTGAAGGATTTGGTCGAGCGCGACCTCCTGCGGGACACCCTGGTGCTCTGGGCCGGAGAGTTCGGCCGAACCCCGGAGATCAACGACCGCAACGGCCGGGACCACTGGACGAAATGCTGGTCGGTCGTCATGGCCGGGGCCGGAATCCAAGGCGGCCGCGTCATCGGCGAAACCGACAAGGACGGGATGGAGATCCGCAATCGCCCCGTCCTCGTGCAGGACTACTTCGCGACCGTCTTCCGCGCGCTCGGGATCGATCCGGAAAAGAAGTACGTCTTGAGCGGTCGCAAGGTGAAGTACGCCTACAACGGCAAGCCGATTCGCGAACTCTTCTAGGCCGGCCTGACGATATACTATTCGTCGACTGCGGAGCCCGACCCATGAAGAGACTGGCCCTCGGCATCCTCTTGTTGTCCGCCTGTCGCGATCCGAAGCCGCCCGCTCCGGTTCCGCCGGCTCCCACTCCGACCGACTCCAAGAAAACGACGCCCACCGGCGAAGGGGATCTTTCGGCGGAGGAGGCCGGCTATCACCTGGACTTGGCGGACGTCCACCTCCGGCACAAGAAGTACGACGAGGCGATGCGGCTCTACTTCGAGGTCCAGCGGCGGTGCAAGGATTCCGACACGGTCGGGCGGGCGACCTACGGCGTCGCCCTGGCGCACATCCTCCGCGGGGAGCTCAAGTTGGCGGTCGGACCGCTGGCCTCGGCCATCCAGACGGCGCCGAAAACCACGCGCTCGGAGTTGAGATTCATGCTCTCGGGCGTGTACGTCGACCTGGGGAACGACGCCGCCGCGGAGGAGATTCTGGACGCAATGCTGCGGGATCCGGACGCGTCCGTCCAAGTGCGTACTCAGGTCTACAACCGGCTGCTCGAGATGTACACGAAGAAGAACAACGTCGCCGGACTCGCGGCGAAACTCGAGAAGATGACCGAGCAGGATCCGAAGAATCGCGAGTTCCTCGCGGTCCTGGGGCAGCTCTACTCGACGCATCTCAAGAATCCGGCCAAGGCGCTGGCCGTCCACGAAAAGCTCCTGACGCTCGATCCCGAGTCGGCGGAGACTCTCCTCCTCGTCATGGAATCGGCCGCTCGGTCCGGAAAGCACGATCGCGCTCTCGAGGCGATGGAGAAAATCCTCAAGGGGGCCGAAAAGGACGTCGCGGCCCAGGCGAAAACGCTCCGGCAGATCGGCGCGCTTTTCTTGGAGCAGAAGGCGTGGGAAAAGGCGGCGGCGGTTCTCGAGCGTGCGGAGAAGATCACCGCCAAAGCGTCCGAGCTGCATGAGGTCCGCTTCGGCTTGTACTCGGCCTTGAAGGAGCTGGGGAAGCTTCCGGCGAAGGTCGCGGATCTGGAAAAGGACGCCGCGGCGAATCCCAAGGACGAGTCGGTACTCCGAGCGCTCCTTCTCATTCACCTGCGCTTCGACGGCGCGGTGCTCAAGGCGGAGGCGGTCCTGGCGAGGCTTCTCGGAATGAGTCCCGAGGAGCCGGCCTTCCTCGTGGCCGGGGTGGAAGTGGCTCGCCAGAAGGGAGACCACGAGGGACTGATCGTCCATTTCGAGAAGTTGCTGGCGGTGGACGCCCGGACGGCGGCGAGCGTGATGGATCCCTATCTCAATGCGTTGAAGCTCGTGCGCAAGCTCGAGCGCGCGCTTCCCGAGATCCTGAAGGCGGCCGAGCGCGACGCCGCGTACCGAGTTCCGCTCCTGGCCCAATCGGGCGAGCTGTTCCTCCGGGCCGGGCGGCAGGAGGACGCCGTGAAGCTGTGGGAGAGGATGACGCGAGCGGCGCGGGAGTCCAAGAAGGCGAGCGACTACCTCACGGCGGTCTCCGTCTTCCGTCGAGTCGGCGCCGCCAAGGACGGGTGGGAGCTCCTCCAGGAGGCGCTCCGATTCGGAGCGGACGCTCCCACGCTAGCGTCGCTTCTCCTCGAGGGCGCCGAGTTGGCGGAGGCGCTGGCCAAGCCGGACGAGGCGGAGAAGTTCTGCAACGAGGTCCTGCGGCGGACCGAGTTGCCCGAAGAGGCGCGCCGGGCGGCCCAGCGCAAGCTGGCGGAGCTCAGGCAAAAGGCGGGGAAGAAGTAGACACCCCTCCCAGGGAGCGCGTGGGCGCCGCAGACAAATCGATTCGACCCTGTGGGAAGGAATTCCCGTATGCGTTCACGGGGTCTCTTTCACGCCCTTAGAGTCTTCTGAGACTCTAACGGGGTTCACCGCGCGGAGACGCGGAGAAGAGATAAATCGGGGGAGCTTCCCGGCATGGGGAAGGTGGAACCAGGGAAGAGACGGCGGTTCTCCGCGCCTTTGCGCCTCGGCGGTGCAAGGGGAGCGTGATCGGTTACGAATTCCCTAAACTCCCACCTCCGAAATGTGCTTTGGTCTAGGGGATTCGTCCTCGAGGATCAAGATACCCATGGAGGCGGCTTCATGGGGACTTTCGGGGGGCGATTTTCAGATTTCAGCGAATCCTTCTCCGCAGAAGCGACATTAGGAGTAAGGCCCTAGGGCGGGCGGATTCACTTTTTTCCCCCGCTCGGTTCAGATTGGGGTACGATTAAAGGGTCAGGCGGGCGCTTGGGTGGACGTGCCCGCGGAAGCCAGGGTGGGTGGATGCGGACGGTTGCAGACACGAAGAGGGAGATTCTCCCTCCCAAGTGGATCGAATCGATACACCCCCGCCCGCTCCATCGATTCCGACGTCGGTGCTTATCATCGCTGAAACTGCGTAATGCGAGGGTGGAGAAGCGATGAGGTACGTGCGTGGGATCTGGTTGGCGGCCTGCTTCCTGGGCGCCGCTTCGGCGGCGGCCGCCCAGGGGATCGACGTCAACACGGACGGACGGATCACGATCAACGCGGACGGCTACATCGATCTCAACACCGATGGCCAGAATCTGACCCTCGGAGGCGGCACTGTGGACATCGCCGCCAACGCCGTCGGATCGACTCCCCAGCTCGAAATCGAGGGCAACGTCACCATCAACACCGGGACGCTTACCTCGGCGGGAGTGACCGGCACCATCACCGTGCGCGGCAATTGGACGAACAAGGCCACGTGGAACCAGGGAAGCTCCACCGTCACCTTCAGCGGCACCGGGACGCAGTCGGTGGAGAAAGAAGTAGGGGGTACCACCACCAATCAGACGGAATCCTTCAACAACATTACCATCAACAAGAGCGCCGGGACCTTCACCACGAACGACAGCGGGGTGGGGGACGACGGAGACCGCCTGAACGTTACGGGGACGCTCACTCTCACGGCCGGAACATGGGACACCGATCCGGACTCGGCCCAAATCGAGCATACGATCGGGACCTATACCCAGACCGGAGGCGTGCTCAAGATCGACACCAGCGGGAGCACGGGCACTCTGTCTTCTCACATGACCGTCACGGGAAACTTCACCGTGAGCGGAGGGACGTTCTCGGCCGCAGCCGCCACGCCCATCACGATGGAAATCACCGTCAAGGGCAACGTTTCCATTTCGCCCGCGAGCGGGAACTGGCTATTCCAAGGCTGGTTCCGCGTGCGCGGGCCCGATGTCAACGCCTCCGCGGACACTCGGGGACTCGGAATCAAAAGCGGCTCCAAGATCCGGGTTCTGGAGGTTTGGCTCCAGGAGTCCGCCGACACCTTCGATATCTCCAGCTCGCAAACAGAACCGCAGGTGACGTGCGAGTACGTCACGATCCAAACCGGAATTCTCAACGTGGGTTCCGGAGGCACCCTGACCTGCCAGGACCAGGCCGACTCGGGCTTTACGACGACGGGAGGAGCCTCCGGCGAACTCGGCCGAATCCGATTCAACGGAAACAGCTCGCACACGAGTCGGCAATTCCTCGTGGCGGGGACGGTGAACGCGCACGAGATCGGCGCCGATTCCACGGGCAGCAACGACGGTTACTGGGCGATGACCGGCGGGACCATCACCCTGACGCAGGTGGGGGGAGTGAAAGGCGGCGTCGTCTTCCAGAACAACGACGACGCGGGCAATGCCGGCCCGGAGATCGAACTCACGGGAGGGACGATCAACGTCGCGGGCAACTGGACGATGACCGATTCCGAGGCGGGATCGGTGTTCCTCTTTTCCACCGGCACCACGGGCGGAACGGTCGTCTTCAACGGAACCGGGTCGCAGACGATCACGCATGTTCCGGATGCCGAGGCGATCACGGGACGGGGGACCGGTTTCTACAACGTCACCATCAACAACACGGCCGTCGACGACAGCGCCAATCCCGTCCTCGTCGATTCGGGCTCCGCCGACACCACGGTCACGATTCGAAACACGCTGACCCTGACCGACGGGCGGCTCAAGATCTCCGGCAGCGCCGCGAACGTCACGCTTTCCGTCACGGCGGCGCAGACGATCACGGTTCCCTCCGGATCGACGCTCGATCTCGAACCCCAAGGGGCTCGGACCGCCACCTTGAGCCTGCTCCAAGGTTCGACGCTCTCGGTCGCGGGGACCTTCGAGGCGATCCGCGCGACGGGGGCGACCGTCAATTCGACGGTCAATGCCACGGGCGGGGACACTTCCGGATGGTCGATGAGCGTCACCGCCTCTGGGACGTTCGACGCCCAGTATTTCACCTTTGCGGACCTGAGCGCGACGGGTGTAGTGTTTGCGGAGAACAGCACGATCCGCCGGATGCACGAGTGCACCTTCACCAAGGAGACGAGCCTCGGCGGCCCCTGCATCGATCTCTCCGCGGTCACGGGAGTCAACCGGAGCCGCGTTCCCCACTCCATCAACGGCGTGACCTTTAACGGGTCCAGCGGCAACAACGTGAAGAGCGGCATCGGGACTCCCATCGTCACCTGCCTGGGCGCCACGACCGGCCGCTTCGGGGAGGCCAACGACGACGACATTGAGGAGAACGACACCGCCTTCCCGAACGACGGCCGGGTGCTTTTCGAATCCAACATCATCAGGAACGTGACTACGGGGAATACGTATCACACGGTCCAGGCCGCGGTCGACGCGGCGAGCGCTTCGGATCGGATCCGGCCGCAGAAGATGATGGTCATCGACGGAAATCTCGACGTCAACGTGGACGTGATCCTGGAGAACTTCACCTTCGCGCCGCGGACGGGGTTGGCCGTCGACGGCGGATCTTCGCTCCGGGGGAGCCTCCACAATTGCGCCATCGCCGCGGGCGGAGCGGACTACGTGACCTTGCGCAACTGCACCGTCTTCGATCCGATAGGGTCTCCTACGACGACGAACTGCACCGCCTACAACACGATCTTCGAGGAGGCTGCGCCGTCGGTCGGGCCGGGCACAAACAACCTCACGAGCGCGGCCGCCGGGACGTTCATCAACGCCTCCGCCCTGAACTTTCACCTGGCGGCGGACGACAACGGAGGGACATCAGGAGCGCCCTCCGGCTGGACGGGCACTCCGAGCGAGGACATGGACGGCCACGCACGGAGCGGGACCTGGGACCGCGGCTGCGACGAGTTCGCAGACGTCAGCCTCTCGGCGGCGACCTCCAATGTGGGAAGGGTGAAGAAGATCCACTTTATCGGGGGAACTTGGCGGAATACGACGAGTACGAACGGCTTCGCCTATGTCGGAACCGGCGCGGGATCGACGACCGCGGCCAACAACAACACTCTCTATGTCATCGACGTGACGGACATGTCGATCAAGGCCCAAGTGCAGGCGGCCGGGCCGATCCTCCACCTCCAACCCTGGACCGACAATCGAGGCGTCCCCGCAGCCACGGACTGGCGCACGTGGATCTACTGCGTGGTCGACAGCAACTCCGACGGCTACGGCGACTGCATCCAGGTCTTCGTGGACTACTACGATAGCGTAGCGACCACCTGGAAGCTGGAGAATCCAACGGCGGACGTGTCCGACTCCACTCCTACCAACCGCAAGTTCGGAGACGCGACGGTCGGAGCCCACCGGGTCTACCAGCCCTGGACTCCGGCGACCGACTATCGGATCCTTTGGTGCACGGTGGCCACGGTGAATCCCGACGGCAACGTAGACGGATCCGTCGTCTACAACAGCCCTGCGGGGGCCAATCGGTGCCGGTGGTTGCGTCTCTTCTTCTGCGCCGAGAAGACGACCGCGACCACGGGCGGCTCCTTCTTCAAGCTGAATGCCGACCCCTACGACCAGAACGACAACGGCGCCGCCAACAACCGCTGGTTCGGACGCACGATCTACGCGGTCGTTCCTTCAGCCGATGCCGACCTCAACGACGAGCCGGGCGAGGACATCGATTCGACGACGGACTGGAACAATTTCGAGCATCGGTCCTGGCTTCTCTTCACCTATGACGCCAGCTACCTCAAGATCTTCCCGTCGATCAGCAACACGACCGACGGGTTGCAGTCGATTCTCCATCGGTGGAACATGGCGGGAACGGGCAATCCAGCGGTCGACAACACTTGGCGGGGGACCGAGGCGACGGGAGTCCCCGTCGTCCGGTTCGGAATCACCCTGGACAACGGAAACACGGGAGCGACGGCGATATGCTCGGCGGAATACTCGACCCAGACCATCATCTACAGCCGCTTTGTCTCTTCCTCCGCCGGGAGTTCCTACCTGCGTTGGGCCTGTCGATTGAAGGACGGCAGCGGGACCGACGCCAAGGCGGTGGGGAGCACCCAGAGGTACTGGGGCACGTCGTTTGCCTTGGTGCCGATCCAGGACGCCATCCAGAAGATTTGGTGTCAGAACCAGCAGATCACCTATTTGGAGGCGGCGACGACGGGAGGCGAAGTCACGCTCACGGTCGCCAGCGGAACGACTTCCGCCTTCCCTTCCTCGGGCACGATCTACGTCGGCGAAAGGGCGATCGCGTACACGGGGACGACTTCGACGCAGTTTACGGGATGCAGCAATGTCGGGGCACACCCGATCGGGGCGCCGATCATTCGCGATGGGCATCGGCGAAACGGATGCCTGGTCTCCGACGGGAAAAAGCTCGATCTGGGGACATCCACGGCGGGCGACGAGCTTACCCTCGACGGCTCGGGCGGAACCCCAGACGCCACGGACCCGGACTGGCCTCTGTCGATCACGGGAAAGGCGATCTACAAGATCATTTTCACGTCCGGCTCGAAGATCTTCTTCGCCACCGACAAGGGGTATTTCTACAGCTATACGGTGAACCTGAGCGGGTCCTCGGTGGCCGGTGGAGACGAGACGCTCCGGACCGGCTACCCCATCGTCTTCCCCGGTCACGGCATTACGGCCATGCACAATACCCCCGGGGGGATGTTCCTGTCCGGCAGCACCGATGGCCAAATCATCCGGACCGGAAACTGATGCGGTACTGGAGAATACTGTGGGTTCCTGCCGGTAGAACAGGATGA
Source organism: uncultured Planctomycetales bacterium (assembly GCA_964526305.1). Lineage (GTDB taxonomy): Bacteria > Planctomycetota > MHYJ01 > MHYJ01 > JACPRB01 > JACPRC01. Next base: position 8,324 of record CAZGKV010000070.1, read on the forward strand.
AACCAGGCCAGCGGCGATACCAGCCGCTTAATCCTCCGATCGTGGTTGAAGGAGCCGCCAATTCGCAAAACCGACAAGAAACCCTAGAGGATTCTTCGCAGATTCGAACTTCCTTCGTACACCCCGATCGCGCGCAGGGAGGCTCCACCGACTCCGAACTGCTCCATATCGATCCACATAGATGCAATCTGTTAAGATAGAATAGCTTGTAAACCAACTAATGCATTTGTGTATCCACTCGATACAAACCGCGGGGAATGGGTTGGAGGGGCGCGAAAGGACTTCCTTTCTCGATCCCAAGCTATTTGTACTAATGGAGTTGCATTGCAGTGCCGATAGATCGATGAAGGATGTGGTATGCTGTTTGCATATTCTATGAGGTGGTGAGGGGCGCGGGGATAATCGGGGGTGGAGATGCGGACGATCGGCGCGCGAGGGGTGGGACTCCTGGCGCAACTGGCAATCGCTGCGGCCGCTTCGGCTCAATCGACCGTCGACATCGGCCCGGACGGTGAGGGCTTCCATACCAGCGGTGCCTACAGCGGCGGGTCCACCAACTACACCAATCTCCAGGAGCCGAGCGACAGTGACACTACCTACCTCGAATTCACGGACGATGCCCAAATCCGAACGGTGACTCTCGCGAACCCGGGCATCGCCGTGAGCAACGCAATCTCGCAAATCGTCATCCATCTTCGCGCGCGCAACGTAACCGGCAACGAGGCTTTGAAATGGGTCCTCCGCACCAATTCCACGACCTATGAGTCGACGGGGAACACCGGGGCCCTGGCGACTTCGTATACGGACTACACGTTCACGCGCACCACAAATCCGGATACGAACCGCCCCTGGACCTGGAGCGAGCTCAACGCCCTCGAAGTGGGGGCGAAGTCCGTGGTCTCGGGAAGCTGGGAAAACGTCCGGGTCACCTCTGTCTGGGTAGTCGTCACCTACAATACCGGCACCGTCGTCGTCAAGAACACCGCGGACGTCCAGGGCTACACGAAGATCCAGGACGCCGAGAACTACATCACCAACACCAATATCGACGGCCTGGGCAACGGCGTCCTCAACCAAGACTGGACACTCGAGCTCCGGACCGCGACGGCCTTCGCCGAGTTGGTCACCATCGACGGCAACACCCCGTCGAGCGGCAAACGTCTCTACGTCAAGGCGCAAACCGGAATCACTCCCACCGTCACGGGAAGCGCCGCGCGGGTGAGTTGCTTCGACATTCGGGACAACTACGTGGTTCTGGACGGCATCAAGATGACGAACGCCGCCGGAACCAACTCCGCCCTCGTATTGATCAAGGCCAACAACAACATCACGATCCAGAACTGCACCCTCTACACTACGGAAGACGCGGGGATCTGGATGGACTCGGAAGGGGCGGACGCCATCACGATCCAAGACTGCACCTTCTACGACATGGACACGGACGACGGAGCGTTGAATTTCGTCCAAGCGGCGATCGTGTGCGGCGATACGAACCTGTCGGTCACGAACGTCACGATCAAGCGATGTCTCTTCTACGATTGCGGACAGCAGGCGATCTCCATTCTCAGCGACGCCGCGACCACGGGGATCTTGATCGAGAATTGCACCTTCCACAACAACACGACCGCCATCCTCACCGCAGACTCGGACAATTGCGAAATCTATGTCGGCGACATCGCCACCGACGGCATCACGATCAAGAACAACATCTTCCAGAACACGAACGAAGACACGGACCAGATGTTCATCCATCTCGCCGGCGCGGCGGGCGATCTCAAGAACCCGAGCGATTACAACTGCTACTACCAGACCGACGGGACACGCTTCGGGATCGCCTTGACGTACAAGTCCTTCACGGATTGGAAGACCGACACCGGCGAGGATGGAAACAGCATCACGAGCGATCCTCTCTTCGAGGACGAGAACAACACGACGCTCGCCAGCCGGGACTACCACCTCCAATCGACCTACGGATACAAGAAGATCGACGGACTGTGGTATCGCCACGCGACCAACCAGTCCCCGTGTATCGACGCCGGCGCGACGGGCGATACGTACACGAGCGAGATCGAGGACAACGGGAACCGGATCAATCAGGGCCACCATGGAAACACCTCCGAGGCCTCCAAGGGCGGTAGCCTCGGTCAGAACTACTGGATCGGCTACGTCAACGGGAACTGGAACAACCACGGCAACTGGGCGCACGGCATCCCCGGAACTTCGAACAACAACATCGGGATGGTCCAGTTCGACCCCGCCGACATGTCGGCTAGCCTGAACCCGAACCCCGTGACCGTGAATCTGACCATGGAGGGGAGCTATAGCTGTTACATGTTCTCCACCACCGGGAATTCCGGGGATGGAACCATGGCCGTCGGATCCAACACGCTCACGGTCGGAGTCGGGGGCGTCTGGCTCGGCGGAGCTACCGTCACCGTGGGGTCGGGAGAGATCAAGTGCGGGGGGGACTGGTCTCGTACCTCCGGAACTTTCACCGCCGGTACGGGGACAGTCACGATGGACGGCACCGCCACCGCGAGGATTCGGGGGAGCCTCGGAACGACCTTCAACACCCTCGTCCTCGCCTCCGGCCTTACGGACGCTCAGAGTAAGACGATCAATATCGGCCACGACACCGCGGCTTCGGCGCTGACGACCACGGCCGCGAGCGTCACGATCGGCACCGTCCTGGCCAACACCACGGCGACCGTCAACCTCGGGACAAACGCTTCCGGAGACAATACGACGGCGCAGACGCTTACCGTGACGGGAAACATCACCATCAACGGGACCGGGAGCAGCACCCTCGTGAGCGTAGGGTCCACCTACGCGCATGCCATCAACATCGGCGGGAACTACACGAACAACGGGACGTTCACCTCCGGGGTGGGGGTAGTGACGTTCACCTCGACCTCCACGGGCAAGACCCTCGGCGGCACCCTATCCGGTACCAGCGGAAGGTTCTACGACCTTACCTTCAACGGCTCGGGCGGCGGGTGGACGATGAACGCGACGACGGAAGTCGTTCGCGACTTCACGGTTTCGGCCGGAAGCGTCACGGCGCCTTCCGCCACCCTCACCATCGGACGCCACTTCTCGAATTCCGCCACGTTCACCCACAATTCCGGCACCGTCACCTTCGACACTTCGACCACCCCGGCCGACATCACGGGGTCGTCGAACACCACGTTCAACAATCTGAATCTCGGAACGACCCTGGCTTCGGGATCGAAGACGATCAACATCGGCCATACGGCGGAAGGATCCTCGTTGATCATCGCAGCGGCCGACATCCACGTCGGCTCGACGACGGGCGGAGCCACGGTTACGGTCAATCTCGGCACTCGGGGTGCCGGCAACAACACGGCGCCTCAGACGCTCCGGTCGACGGGAAACTTCGAAGTCAACAGTACGGGCACCAACACCCTCGAGTCCGTGGGTTCCTCGGTCTCGCACGCGATTCAAGTCGGCGGGCACTGGGCGAACAACGGGATGTTCAAGTCGGGCGGCGGCTACGTCGAGTTCACTTCCACGAGCACCGGCAAGGGCCTCAACGGCACCCTGTCCGGCACCAACGGCAAGTTTTACGACCTCTTCTTCACCGGCTCGGGCGGCGGCTGGACCCTGAACGCCACGACCGAGGTCGTTCGCGACTTCGGGATTTCGGCCGGAAGCGTTACGGCCCCCTCCACCACTCTTACCGTCGGGGGGTACTTCAGCAACGACGCTACGTTTACGCACAACTCCGGAACGGTGACCCTCGATACGACCATGACGGGAGGGATCCGAGGCGCGGCGAATACGACGTTCAACGTCCTCAATCTGGGCACGACGCTGGGTTCGGGGTCCAAGACGATCAACATCGGCCACACGACCGCTTCCTCGTCCCTGACCGTTGTCGCGGCGACTCTCAACGTGGGCTCCACTACCGGCGGAGTCACGATCACGGTCAACCTGGGAAGCAACGGCTCCGACAACACCGCCGTCCAAACGCTGACGGCTACGGGGACTCTTACGATCAACGGTACGGGCACGAACACCCTCGTTTCCAAGGGGAGCACCTACGCCCACGCCATCAACGTCGGCGGGGATTGGGTCAACAACGGCAGCTTTACCGCGAACGTGGGAAGCGTCATCCTGAACGGCACCACCACCGCGGCCCTCAAGGGCTCCGTGAGTACGACCTTCTACTCGCTCGTGCTCGGCTCGGGATTGGCGGACGCCCAATCGAAGACCATCAACATCGGCCACAGCACGGTCGGTTCCGCCCTCACGACGACGGCGACGACCGTGACGATCGGAACGGCCTTGGCGAACACGACGACGACGGTAAATCTCGGAAACAACGGGACCGCGGACAACACGATACCCCAGAACTTGACCACGTCCGGCAATTTCACGATCAACGGCACGGGGACGAACAGCTTCGTCAACGTGGGCTCGAGCCTTCTGCATATGCTTACGATCGGCGGGAGCTACACGAACAACGGCACCTTCACGGCCGGCATGGGGGGCGTCACCTTCAACTCGACCTCGACGGGGAAGACCCTCTCCGGGACCATGACGGGCTCCAGCCAGTTCCGTCAGATTACGTTCAACGGTTCCGGGGGCGGCTGGACCTTCAACGCGAATGCCGACGTGATCGACAGCTTCACCGTGATGGCCGGGACCGTCACGGCGCCTTCGGGGACCCTCACGCTCAACGGGGACTTCTGGAACATGGGCGGTACCTTTACCCATAATTCCGGGACCGTCACGATGGGCACGACCCGGACCGCCTATATCACCGGGTCGGCGGCCACGACGTTCAACGTCCTCAATCTGGGCACGACGCTCGGGTCGGGCTCCAAGACGATCAACATCGGCCACTCGACGGCCTCCTCCGCGCTGACGGTGACCGCGGCGACGCTCAATATCGGCTCGACGACCGGCGGCGTGACCGTGACCGTCAACCTCGGGAGCAACTCGGGCGGGAACAACACCGTTGCCCAGACGCTCACCGTTACGGGCAACCTCACGATCAACGGTACGGGGACGAACACCCTGGTGAGCGTGGGCTCCAGCTACCAGCACGAGATCAACGTGGGAGGGAACTGGACGAACAACGGCGCGTTCACCCGCGGCATCGGGCGGGTGACGTTCAACGGTGGGGCGTTCCAGTCTCTGGGAGGATCCGTGTCGACAACCTTCTACAAGCTCCGAGCCAACCAAACCAGCTTCTATGGGGTTTCCATCGACACCGATCTGACCGTCGAGAATCAACTGGAAGCGACCTCCGGGAATTGGGATGTCGGGCCCGGCCGGACGATTACGATGACGACAGGGGCTTCGGTAACGATTGCGGGAGGGGGGCTGTCCCTACGCGGCTCGTCCGGCTCCAACGCCACCCTCACCTCCGCCGGAACGTACTCGATGACCGTGACGAGCAACGGAGAGATCAGTTTCGAGTACTGCACGGTGACCGGGTTGAACAATAGCGGAATCGTTTTCGGATCGACCGGCATAATCCATCTCATGAACGAGACCACGTTCAACATCGGAGGCACCGGGCCGGCACTGGATGTCTCGTCCATGGGGTTGCCCGTCATGGACCAAATGCGCCTGTCGGCGTATTCCTTCGTGAACGTGACTTTCGCCAAGACCTCCCCGTCGTCCACGGACAAGAACATCAAAGCCAGCACCAACAGCCCGTCCTTTACCTTCCTAGGAGCCGCCGGCTCCATGGGAAGCGCGACCTACGAGGACGACGGCGCCAACCGGATCGACTGGGTCAACGACGCCGTGGAACGGATCCTCTACGACACCGGGACCGTTACGGCGAACAACGCCAGCCCGACGGTGACCGGGAGCGGGACCACCTTTACCGGGAATGTGGCCGCCAACGACAAGTTCCGCGTGCGAGGCGATACGAACGAGTACACCGTCTCGACCGTCGATTCCGACACCCAGATCACGCTCTCGACGAATTACCGGGGGACGTCGGGATCGGGGAAGAGCTACGAGGTCTTCTCGTCCACGAAGTGGTCGTCGGTAACCGCCGCGGTGAGCGCGGGGGGGAATTCCGCGCGCTACCGGTGGCGCTATCAGATCCCGACGGCCGAAAAATTCGACGTCCAGACCGCCAAGTCGACGGCCACGCAAATCATCCTCGAGAATGTGAAGTGGTATCGAGCCGGGAATACCTGCGTGGAGGATTCGGACGGAGGGACGGCGCGCCGCGTCGTGCTCCGGAACTGCAGCATCGGGGCCGGGAGCCTGTCGGAAGCGGATCTCTATAACTGCACCCTATTCGACAAGACCGGCATCCCGCCGACCGTCACCGATTGCGGCGCGATGAACTCGATCTTCTCGATCGCGCCGACGCTCGCGGACATCAATGGGGGCGATCCCGACGCGAACCTCACCTCCGTCGCGGCGAGCCTCTTCGTCAATCCCTACAATTTTGACTTCCATCTGAAATCGACGGCCTCGACGGCGATCGATTCGGGCCAGGTGCCCAGCGGGGGCTACGCGTACGACCTGGACGGCCAGGCACGGCCGTACAACGGCACCTGGGACATCGGCGCCGACGAGTACATGGGCTCGGCGGCCACTCCCAAGGCGCTCACGGTCAGCGGCGGCGCGTCGGAAGCGAATCTGGGCCGGGTGACGAGATTCATGTCCATCGGCGGGACGCGCGGGACGGCCTCCGGGTACACGTTCGGATACGCCGTGACGAGCGGCGGTGGGATCGCGAACAACAATGTATTCCTGGTCGTGCGGTGGAATTCGAGCGTCTTCGAGATCGTGACCAGCTATACGGCGCCCGGCCCCATCCTCTTCTTCACCCACCGGGTCGACGTCACCGCCGCCACCTCCAGTTGGCGTGCCTTGATCCTCTTGGTGGGAGATTTCTACAAGGAAGATGGGACCACGGGGCAGGATACCTACGGAGATTGCTGTTTCGCCCTCTGGGACAAGGGGGACTCGGGTCTCAGCCACCCGACCGCGGCGGTGACGGCGAGCGACATCACGACGCGAAGGTTCGGTTCCGTCGACTACTACGGGAACGGATCGTTCTACATCAATCGACCGGTGTCGGGCGCGGTGAATTACCGGTTCACGTACCTCAACACGTCGGTCGTAAATCCGGACGGTACGGCCGACGCCAATGGCGACGACGTGGTCGACAGCAGCGACCCCACCTACGACAGTCCCGCGGGCACGAACCGGGTTCGATGGTGGCGGCTCTACATTCTCGCCTACAAGCGAACGAGCACGACGGGTGGCGCGTGCCTCAAGGTCAATGTCGATCCGTACGATTCCGACTCCACGGTCGGCCCCGACGCCGGAGACAATCAAGCGTTCGGCGAATACATGTGGGCGATCGTTCCGAGCACCGAGGACTCGATCACGAACAGCACGACGACCGGGCTCTACCAATTCGCGTACACGGGCTGGCCGGCCTTTACCTGGGCCTCGGGTTTCCAGGAGTTCTTCGTGCCCGTGAGCAAGGATACGGGAACGGTGAGGACCCTCGTGGTACGGTTCTCGCTCGCGGGTCTGACCGCTCCCAGCATCAGCCGGAACTGGCAGGCGGAGGTCAACGACGAGAACGACTTCGGCGTCTGGCTCGACAACGGCAACACCGGAGCCGCACTCACGTACGGGGAGTCCGACGGGTCGACGGTCTACAACCGAAATGTGGAATCGTCGTCGGGAACGAGCGGAGCGCGATGGGCGACGAGGCTCAAGGACGCGGCGGGCTCGACGGTGACGTTGACGATGCAGCCGATGCAGAACTGGGGAAGCAATTTCGCCTTGACCGGCGGGGACGGGGTCGTGGAGAAGATTTGGAGCCAGCGAGGGACGGAGACGTCGTTGGCAGGGGCGACGACCGGAGGGGAAGCCACGATCACCGTGGACTCCACCACGGGTTTCCCGAGCTCGGGGACGATCTACCTCGGCAGCACGACGGTGACCTACACGGGGAAAACCTCGACGACGTTTACCGGGTGTAGCGGCGTGGGCACCCATCCGATCGGGGCACCGGTGACGAATGTCCTGGGGAACGGATGCCGGGCCGGGGACGGGATCATGGGCAAGGTGGAAAGCTCCGCGACGGAGGACGAGTCCTCGCAGATTTCGGGGAGGAAGGACCCGGACTGGCCGATCCAGTGCGTGGGAAAGCCCGTGGGGAAGGTCGTGGCGAACGGAACGAAGATCTACTGGGCCACGACCCGAGGATACGTCTATGGGCTCAACTGGAATTCCTCCGGTTCATCGGTGGCGGGCGGGGACGAGACGCTGATCTCGGGGTTTCCATACGTGCTCCCCGGCGAGGAGATCACCGGCATCCTGATCATGCCGGGGAGCAAGTTGATGATCTGGACGACGCGCAGCCTGTATCTCTTCGAGGCGTGAGAAGGGAAGGAGCCATGAAGGACGAAGGGACGCTGCTCCTGGCGAGCCGGGACGAGGAGCTCGTCTCGAGGATCCGAGGATTGAACGGGAGCCTTCCGCTTGGCGTGGAGGCCGTCGATCGGGGCGAGGAGGCCCTGGCGCGAATCGGCGACGCTCGGCTCCTGATGCTCGACGACGACCTCGCGGATCTTCGCGGACGCTCCCTCATCCGGACGATCCGCTCCGCGCGCCCCGATCTCAAGATCGTCTTCACCGCTTCAGACGTCTCTCAAGATCTCGAGGTGGAGGTTCGGCGGAGCGGCGCCTATTTCTACCTCCCGAAACCGGTGAGCCTGGAGATCTTTCGGAAGGTCGCGGCGAAGGCCGTGGAGCACGAGAGCACTCGGAATCGCTGGAAAATGAGGTAGAATACCATGATGAGACCACCCCCTCTCTTCGCCGGGATCCTGCTGTCGGCGGGGGTGCTCGTCGCCGACGACGCCCCTGTCTTTCGCTCGACGGCGTCTCGATCCGGCCAAACCCAGGAGTCCGTTCCTCCTCGGACGGGCCCGATCGCGGCGCTCCGGTGGACGACGTCGGTGACCTCGTACGAACAGATCGGAACACCGACCGCGGCCGCCGGGCGTCTCTACGTGGGGTCGCAGAACGGCACGCTCTACTGCCTGAATCCGAGCGACGGCACCACCCTCTGGTCCTTCGCGACGTCGAGCGCTCTTTCGGCCTCGCCGGTGTATTTCAAGGGGCGTCTCTACGTGGCGTCGTCGGACGGCTATCTCTACGTGCTGCACGCCCAGACGGGGGCGCAGCTCCTGCCGGCGATCTATCACGGGACGAACGTGATCGGTTCTCCCGTCGCCGTCGCGGGGATTCCGATCTCCGGTACGCCGACGGACGTTCTCTTCGTGACGATGGGCAACCCCGCCCTGGAACTCCGCGCCTACAACGCGAAGACCGGCGCGTGGCTTTGGACGGGAGCGCCCGGATTGCGTCAGATCTCCTGGTCCGCCGCCGCCTACCACTCGGAATGGAACCGCGTGATCGTCGGCGACAATTCCGGATATTGGAGCTGCTACAACGCCTCGACGGGCGCGTTGTACTGGGCGTATCGGGCCGGGACCAACTCGATCCGGAACAGCCCCACGTGCATCGGAGACTACGTGATTCTCCCGGGAGGAGGCGGAGCGGATCGGAGCGTCCACATCCTTCAACAGACGGCCGCCGACCCCTACTACACGCTCCACAAGACGGTCACGGCGATCCCGCCGGGCACCACCGCGGATGGGCTGGTCTCGAAGGTCGGAGGAACGGCCGACGGCCAGCCGACGATCACGACCCCGACCCTCAAGGTGGAACCCGAGGTGTTGGAGACCCTCATCAACATGCGCAAGGTGGATCGAGACGCGTATCTCGATCAGCTCGCGATCGATAACGGTCAGAACTACGACGATCTCAAGGGCTGGCTGAACAAGCACTGCGGAGACGAGGAGTCCGTCCTGAACAAGCCCGACACCGATCCGGTCTCCTACGTCGATCTCAACAATGTCGCGATCTTCTCATCGCCCGCCCTCGTGGCGAATTATCCGGCGATCGGAACCCATCGCGTGATTCTCGACGTCCGAGAACTCAACCGCTTCATGACCGGGACGGATTCCTACTACGCGCTGGCGATCGACGTGAACGCGGACGTCAACGTGACGAAGGTGATGTGGGGGACTCAGCTCCGGCCGTGGTCCCTGACCAATCTCGATCACGTGGCGTCGCCGTCGATCTCCCAGACTTCCTGGGCCTGGGTCGTCCGCGGCCGGTACTTGGAGGCGCGGAATCTCTCGGACGGGGCCAAGGCTCCCGGCGGATCGCTCGACGTCGGCTCCCAAATCCTTGGCGGCCCGGTGCTGGCCGATGGGCGGATTTTCCTGACGACGGAACGGGGCGAAGTGCTCTGCTACGACAGCGCAAACACCCCGCCGGTTCCGCCGAGCGTCTTCACCCCTTCCGCCGGATCGAACGTGACGGCAACGAATTCCCCCACCGTTTCCTGGAGCGGGCAGTTCGATTACGAGACGCCGAGCGCCTCGCTCGTCTGCGAACTTCAATACGGCATCGGTTATGCGAATCGGGATCTGGAGCTTTCGGAGCAGACGCCGGTGGAACTTACCGGTGCGGGTTCCTACGCGCTGGGGACGCTGGCTTCGAACACGCACGTCTACTGGCGCGTCCGGGTGCGGGACGGCCACGGCGCGCGATCCGCCTGGAGCGAGACGCAAGACTTCTGGATCTCCAAGGACACCGTGCCTCCGGAAGCGCCCTCCTCCATCGTGGCGACGCCGTACGACGCCTCGGTGACGGTGGATTGGGGCGCGAGTCCGAGCCCGGACATCCTGAAGTATCGCCTCTATCACAAGCCCGCCTCCGCGGCGTGGTCCGCGGCGACCAAGGTGGACGACCTGTCCGGCACCACCTACGCCGTGAACAACCTCACGAACGGGACGACGTACGACTTCAAGGTGATCGCCGTCGATCACGGCGAGAACGAGTCCCCGGGCCTCGTGGCGACCGCGACGCCGCAGGCGGCGATCATGGTGGGGACGACCGTGTACGTGGGCGTCCAGGCCGCGCTGGACGGGGCGACGCAAGGGCAGACGGTGGTCCTTGGGGTGGGGACCTTCGTGGGCCCCTTCGTCATCAAGCCCGGCGTCTCGCTCCGCGGATACTCGGCGAAGCACACGAAGATCACGGGGAACGGCATCGACCCGGTCTTGCGGGTGCAAGGGACGTATCTCGTGGATCAGTCCTCGGAGATCTCGCACCTCGCCGTGACCGGCGGAACCGTCGGCGTGGAGGGGGCGACGTCCGATTGCTACGTCCACCATGTGGCGATCTATGCGAACGCCAGCCACGGGATCACGGGCGCGGTGGGAGGACGTCTCCGCGTCGTGAACGTGACGGTCGTCAGCAATGGAGGGCGCGGAGTTTCCGCGACGACGGACCCCACTCTGACCACGGTCAAGAACAGCCTCGTCGGGAAGAACGCGGGCGGCATCTTCGTCCTGGCCGGATCGAGCGTTTCCTACAACAGCGCGTGGCAGAACGCTCCGGAACCCGACTACGGACCGGGGATCGGGGGGACCGAGAACCGAACCGCGGCGTGCGCCTTCGCGAACGAAGGGGCGGGCGACTTCACGGAGTCGGCCGGCTCGCCGAGCATCGACGCCGCCGATCCCGCGGACGGATACTCGAGCGAACCGTCGCCGAACGGGAAGCGGCGCAACCAAGGGGCGTTCGGAGACACGGCCTATGCGAAGTCCTCCGGGAGCTCCGAGTCCGGAGGGGGCGGCGGAGGGGGCGGAGGCGGAGGCGGAGGCGGCGGCGGATGCGGCGCGCTCGGACTCGAGTTCCTCCTGGCGCTCGGGCTCCTGGCCGTCGCGCGAAGAATTCGCCGCTAGTCAGAATGTCCCTTCGCGCGCTGGACGCCAATTTCAATCGAGCCCGCGAGGCGCTTCGCGTCCTGGAAGACGTGGCCCGGTTCGATCTCGAGGATCGCGAACTCACCTCGGAACTGAAGCGACTTCGCCACGACTTGGACGCCTTGGCTCGTCCTCAGGCTCTCGAGTTCCTGTCCGCTCGGGCGGCCGCGTCGGATGTCGGGCGCGAGTCCGATCTTCCGGAACCGCCGGACGTGGTCGCGGCAAATCTGAAGCGGGCGCAGGAGGCGACTCGTTCCCTCGAGGAGCATGCCCGAGGCCGGTTCCCGCGAATCTGCTCGGGAGCCCACCGCGTCCGTTTCCGGCTGTACGACCTCGAATCTCGCCTTCGAGGTCCGAGAGGCCGCCTCCGTGCGGCCCGGCTGTGTGTTCTCCTCGATCCGGCCGTCGCGCGGAACGACCTCGAGCGGGTGGCGGAGGAGGCGATCCGGGGCGGGGCCGACCTTCTCCAGCTCCGCGAGAAGGCGAGCGATCGAGCTCTCTTCCTGCGCGCGCGGAGCCTGGCCGCCCTCTGCCGGAAGAGGGGGGTCCTCTTCGTCGTGAACGACCGCGCGGACATTGCGGTCGCCTCGGGCGCGGACGGGGTTCACGTGGGTTCGACGGACCTGCCGATCCGCGCGGCTCGCTCCGTCGTGGGAGCGCCGCGGATCGTGGGGGCGACGACCCACTCTCTCGCCGAGGCGCGGGCGGCGGTGCGGGAGGGGGCGGACTACATCTCGGTCGGCCCGATGTTCCCGAGTCCGACGAAGCCGGGCCTGCCGGCGCGCGGATTCGACTATCTCGCGGCCGCCTCGCGCTTGGGCGTCCCGCACTTCTGCATCGGAGGGATCGCTCCAGGAAACGTCTCCCGGCGGTTGGGGCGGGTCGCCGTGTGCTCGGCGGTCGTCGCCGCCCGGGACGTGGCGGAAGCGGCGCGGGCGATCCGGCGCCGTCTCACTCGATGATCTCGCGAGGCCGATTCTTGCCCTTTTGAGCGGACTTGTGCCGGAATTGCGGGGAGAGGAACCAGTTCTTCATGTTCGCGATCTTGCGAGCGTGCCGCGGGTCGATCTTGGTGAACTTGATTCCGGCGGTGTGTTCGCTCGGGTGAAGCGGAGGGGTCGCGGTCCAGCGGACTTCTCCCCACGCCTCGATCTCGTCGGAATACCTCGTGAGGACGAGGCGGATGCGTACTTTGGCGCCGATCTCGAGGCGTTCGGCGGTGCGCACCCGCATCCCCCCTTCGCTCAAGTCCAAGAGATCCCGCGCGATGTTTTCCTTCCGGAGGCCGATCGTGGCGATGATCCCCGAGCGCTGGAGGACGACGGTGCACTCGTCGACGGGAAAGCGCGGATGGCGCCGGCGGTCCTGCGGGGAAGGCTTTGGGCGGGTTCCGTCGCCGCTCGCCATCCGGGGATTCTACGGGGTCGGAGAGCGGAGATCAAGGAACGGAATCCGCACGCACCGATCCCACGGACGCGCGTGCCGGCGAACACAGGAGGCTTTCCTCTTTCGTCTTCCCTCTCTATAGTGTGGGCTATTGGCCCGTAGTGTAATGGTAGCACAAGGGATTTTGGTTCCCTTTGTTCAGGTTCGAATCCTGACGGGCCAGTCGGCGCCCTCGCCGCAGTTCTCTGGACCCTCGTCGCCGGACTCGGTACGATGAAGGGCGGTGGCCGCCGACAAGCCGGAAACGACCAGGCAGGATGCCGTGGCAGCGCGTCTGCGGGAACTCGGAATCGTTCCCCAACAAGCTCTCATGACCGCCCTCCACCACGTCCGGGGGAACGGCGAGAGGCTTACCCCGATCCTCGTGCGAGACGGTGCCGTCGGCGGAGACGAGCTCCTTCGCCGCTTCCTGGCGGAGGGGGCGGCCGAGGGGATCGAAGTCGACGGCCTGTCCCTGAATCCGAACCTGATGCACGTCGTCCCCGAGTCGCTCGCCTACGAGTACAAGATGCTTCCCGTCCACCGGCGGGGTTCGATTCTGTGGGTGGCCGTCCCCACCCCGTGGGCCTTCGCGGCCGAACTTCCGGCCCTCGAGAAGAGGATCGCGCTGCACGTCGAACCCTTCCCCGTGCGTGAGACGGACGTCGTCGGCGTCCTCGTCAAGTGCCATCAGCTTCTTCGCGCGCGCTCGATGCGCGAGCGCCGGATCGGGAGCGCCCTGGTCGAGCGCGGCTTCCTCACGAAGTCCCAGCTTCAGGATGGTCTCGCGCTGCAAAAACAGAAAGGACAACATCTCGGGCAGGCGCTCATCGAACTCGGGTACATCCGAGTCGAGGACTTCTATTCCGTATTGGCGGAGCGACTTCGACTCCCGCTGCTCGACAATACCCACATCGCGGCGCAGCTCGATCCCAACATCGCGCGCAGGGTCACGTCCTCGTTCGCCGAACACAACATGCTCCTCCCGTATCTCGTGGAGGGCGAAACGGTGAAAGTGGCGTGCTCCTTCCCCTCGGATCCGAACACGCTCGAAACGGTCAAGGCCGTGACCGGGGCGAAGCGGGTCGAGCTGGGACTCGTCGACGAGGTCGGATTGCGGACCGTGATTCGGGCGGTCTACTCCGCCCACGCTCCGCCGCTTCCTCCCGCGGAACCCGTCAAGACTCGCGAGACGACGATCCGGACCAAGGCGCCGCCGGAACCGCCCCCGGACGTCGACGTCGAGGACGTGCCGATCGAGGACGAGGACGTCGACGTCGAGGAGCTCGACACCGCCGTCATGAACGATCCGAACGTTCCCAAAATCATCAACTACATGCTCTTCCAGGCCGTGAAGAAGGGCGCGAGCGACATCCACATCGAGCAGTACGAGGACCACGTCGATACCAAGTTCCGCGTGGACGGTCAGCTTCGAGCCCAGCCGAACATCCCGATCGTCCAAGAGAACGTCCTTCGCGTGATTTCCAAGGTCAAGATCGATTGTAAGCTCGACATCGCCGAACGCCGCAAACCCCAGGACGGATCGTTCCGGAAGCGCTTCGGGAACAAGCTTCTCATCGACTTTCGCGTGGCGACCCAGCCGACGCTCTACGGCGAAAACGTCGTGATGCGGATCCTGGATCGGACCTCGCCGCTCCCCACCCTCCCCCAGCTCGGAATGCCGGACGAAATGCTCCGGCGGTACACGCGGCTCATCACCAATCCCCAGGGAATGGTCGTCTTCACCGGCCCGACGGGATCCGGAAAGACGACGACGCTCTATTGCACCCTCGAGGTCCTTCGAAAGCAGCAGCTCAAGATCATCACCGCGGAAGATCCGGTCGAGTATCAGTTCGACGGCATCCAGCAGTGCCAGGTGAACGAGCATATCGGGAACACCTTCGCCAAGTACCTGCGCGGTTTTCTTCGCCAGGATCCCGACGTGATTCTGATCGGAGAGATTCGCGATCAGGAGACGTGCGTCATGGCCACGCGGGCCGCCATCACGGGCCACCTTCTCTTCACGACGATTCACGCGAACGACTCCGTCGGCGTCGTTCGCCGGATCAGCGACATGGGAATCGATCCGAACATGCTCTCGAGCTCGATCTTGGGCGTCGTCTACCAGCGCCTCCTCCGCCGCGTTTGCGCGGGCTGCAAGACGCCCTATCGGGAGGAAGCGGCCGTGCTGGAAGAGCTGCGGCTCGGAGAGGTCCTCTCCGACGTTTCCCTCTATAAGGGGGTCGGATGCCAGGCGTGCGAGGGCGAGGGGTACAAGGGGCGCATCGCCATCTACGAGCTCTGGGAGCCGAACGACGAAGTTCGGGACGCGATCGCCGGCGCGGTCGACGACCGCCAACTCCGCGCGGCCGCGGTCCGCGGCGGACTCAGACCGATCGTCGTCGACGGAATCGCCAAGGTGAAGGCCGGCATCACGACCCTCGACGAGCTCCGCGAAGTCGTGCCCCTGAACCAGATTCTCCGCGCAAAAGAGTTCGTGTCTTAGAGCTCATCCCGGTAGGCTCGTGAGCCGCGGCGGGCCGAGAACCGAGCCAGCCCAGGAACGAGGAGGAGACCTAGCCTTGTAGAGGCTGTCGACGACGAGTGACACCGCGCCTTCGCGTCGCCGTAGCCGCCGCTTCGGCGGCGCAGGCGCGATGC
>CAZGKV010000071.1:0-24088 GCA_964526305.1 uncultured Planctomycetales bacterium
GGTCCTCCCGGTAGTGCTCCCCGAGATGAAAGAGGCCCCCCGCCCTCATGCCCTTCGCGTCGCCGGCGCCCCGGAGGACTCTCTCGCGGCAGCGGATCTCCTCGGCGCGAATGCGCGCGAGAGTCCTTCCTTCCTCTTCATCCTGGTAGTGGTCGCCGTACTCGTAGTGAGTGCCCGTCCCGGTTTCGGAGACGACTTCCGAGACTCGAAGGTCCGAGGAGGGTGTCCTCCAGTGGTAGTCGCGGAGGATCACTTCTCTCGGGAGAGCGCGCTGCCGGCAGGTGAGGCGATGAATCGAGGAGGGACGGAACCACTCCGGGCGAGCCGAGTTCCCGGAGTCCGACAGCGAGTCGACCGGACGGTAGGGAAGGATCTCGTCTCCGAGGATGGGTTCGTAGGGAGTGCTGGAGTCCGTAAAGACGACGCGCTCGCGGTCTTCCTCCTGCTTGAAGTGGTACGCGATCCCCTCGTGTTCGAGCCACCGGGAGAGAAAATCGAGATCGGATTCCTGGTACTGGGCCACGTACTCTCTCTTGGAATAGATCCTTCCCGAAGTTTGGAACTCGAAATCGTCTTCCGTCAGGCCATGCTCGCGGAGGACCTCCTCGACGATCTGCGGGACCGTCTTCTGGAGAAACATGCGGTTGTGGTGAACGGTGGAAAGCCTGTGGAGGCGGGGGACGAGCGAGGCACGGTACAGCACCCAGTCTCCTCCCTTCTCCCCTTGCTCGAACGAGGAGAGGACGCCGTGGGTGACGAGAGTCTGAATTCCGCGGACGCGGGATCCTCGAAGTTCGATGCCGTGCTTGATCCCGACGGAGACGGGCTGTCGCATCACGGCCGCCAGGTCGAGGTCTTCTCGGCGAGAGATGAGTTCCAAGGAGAGCGAGTAGGGACGAGAGATCGCCTCGTGTCCCTCGATCGAAACGACGAGGAGCGTGTTCGGGGGGAGTTGCGCGCCGTGGAACTTCAGGACCCGGCCCCGGAGCGTACTCGACAGCATCACCATGGCATCGGCCCCCGCTTCCGGCGCGTCCGCCTGCGCGCCGCGACTCGTTTCCCGGATTCTGATTCCGTGTTCGAGGCGGGCAGTTCCTGTAAATCGTTTCTCGCTCCCGGTCGCGGTGCTATAACCGCTGTATGCCGGCAATCCAGACCTGTCCCCGATGCCGGAACCTGTTCGTAGGGTCCCTTTGTCCCCGCTGCACGAATACGTCGCTGGCGGTATCCACATCCCTGCGACCCGGAAAGAGCGTGGGCAAGTTCGAACTTCTGGAGTCCCTCGCGAAGGGAGGGATGGCGTTGGTCTACAAGGCACGGGAGCGGTCTACCGGCGCGTTGGTGGCTCTCAAGGTCCTTCCCTCCGAGCGCGCCCTGGATCCCGAATTCGGCGGGAGGTTCGAGCGGGAAGCCGAGACGCTCGCGACCCTCCACCATCCGAACATCGTGGCCTGCCTGGAATTCGGTCGGGAACGCGACCTCCTCTACCTCGCCATGGAATTGGTGGAGGGGTGTTCCCTGCGACAACTCGCGTCGGAACGGGCTCTTTCCGCCCTCGAAATCGTCGGTCTCGTGACGCAAGTGTGCGACGGTCTCGCCTACGCGCATGACCGGGCGATCGTGCATCGGGACATCAAGCCGGAGAATCTGTTGGTGGACGGGGCGCATCGCGTAAAGATCGCCGACTTCGGGCTGGCGAAGATCCTGGAGGCGGACCCTGGTTCACCCTCCGGCGGACTGACGATGACCGGCAGTACGCTGGGTACGACTCAGTACATGGCCCCGGAGCAGGCGGAGAATCCGAGGGCGGTCGACGGGCGCGCCGATCTCTACTCCGTGGGAGCGATTCTCTACGAGCTCTTGACGGGCCGACTTCCCGTCGGGCGATTCGATCCTCCGAATCATCTGAGGAGGGTGACGATGAGGGCGCTCTCTCCGGATCCGGCGCACCGTCCCGCGACCGCCCTGGAATTGAGAGCGGAACTCCTGGCCGAATCGGGGGAGTAGGCCCTATAGTTCTCCTATGGCCTCCGAAACGACCTGGAATCCGGGAAGCACCCTCGCCGGTTTCACCGAGCTCACCCAGTACGAGATCGATCCCGCCGTAGCGCCGCTCCTGCCGATGGAGTTTTGTCTGGAGCGCAGTGTGGCGATCTTGGGCAAGCTTCCCACGGACGTCCGCGCGCCATTGACGCTCGGGATGCTTCACGCCCGCGATGCCGCCCTGATCGCCGAGCTCGGGCAACGGCTCGACCGTACGATCAAGCCGGTCCAACTGAACGCCTTCGAAGTGCGCTCCGCGATCCGGAGGATCTTCGGTGTCCGTCTCGAGGAAGAGGCGCCGGGACAGGTGTTGAGCCTGGACTATCGGCGGAGGATCGATTTCGCTCCGGACCAATCGCAGAGCAAGATGCTCGACGATCTTCTCAGTACCGCGGTACGCCGCCGCGCCACCGACATCCATCTCGAAATCTACTACGACGACGTGGATCTGAGGTTTCGAATCGACGGCGTTCTCTACCAGATCACGACGCCGGTCTCGCCGGACAATTTCAACAAGGTCGTCTCCCGCATCAAGGTCTTGTGCAGTGTGGATCTGGCGGAGCGGCGCCGCGCGCAGGACGGACGGTTCAGCGCCTTTTTCGACGACGGCACGGGAAAGCGGCGGGTCGACTTTCGCGTTTCGGTGGTCCCGGGGGGCTACGGTCAGGACGTGGTCATCCGGATCCTCGATCCCTCTCGGTTCATTCTCGACTTGGACCAGCTCACGATGGAGCCGGGGATGCTCGGGCGGTTCAAGCGACTCATTCACTATCCCGGCGGGCTGGTACTCACGACGGGACCCACGGGGTCCGGCAAGACGACGACGCTCTATGCCAGCATCCAGACCCTCAAGGGGACGAATCTGAAGGTCATGACCGTAGAGGATCCGGTCGAATTCGAGTTCCCAAAGGTCAATCAGAAAAACGTCACGGAGTTCATGTCGTTCCCCGACTACTTGAAGAGTTTTCTCCGCCAGAATCCCGACGTCATCCTCGTCGGAGAAATCCGCGACTCGGAAACCGCCGAGGTCGCCGTGCGGGCGGCCACGACGGGCCACCTGGTCTTGAGCACCCTGCATACCCGCGATGCCGTCGGAGCGATCGCGCGGTTACGGACATTGGGGATCTCCGACGACTACATCGCCAATGTCCTGATCGGCGCTCTCGGCCAACGGTTGGTGCGGCGCTGCTGTTCGGAGTGCTTGGGAGAATACGAACCGAATCCCGAGCTCGTCCGCCTGTACTTCGGCCCGACGAGCCCCTCCGCGTTCCGGAAAGGGCAGGGGTGCGAGCGGTGCTCCGGCACGGGATACCGGGGGATGGTGGGAGTGTACGAGCTCTTTGAACCGACGCCGGAGGTGGCGGCGCTCATCGGTCAAGGGCGCGCCGTGGAGGAAATCCGCGCCGCGGCCGTGGCGAACGGCTTTCGACTTCTGGTGGAGGACGCCGTCCGCAAGATTCAGGATGGGGTCACCACGGTCGAGGAAGTCGCGCGCCGCGTCGAGCCGAAGTACCTACGGTAGTCGGTCTTTCAGGCCGGGATCGATCTCCAGCGCCTTCCGGAAGTCCTCCGCCGCGGCCTCCTTGTTCCCCAGGAACAGGTGCGCCTTTCCTCGAACGACCAACGCCTCGGCCAGCTGCGAGTCCGAAGCGAAGGCCTCCGTCGCCAGTCGAATCGCGGTCGGCGCATCCTTTTTCGCGAGCATCGCCTCCGCTCGAAGGAGCTTCGCGCGAGGAACGTTCGCCTGAGACCGGTCGAGGGTGGCCAGCGCTTCGTCGGGCCGCCCCGCCGCCAACAGAATGCGCGCGCGCTGAAGGTGGAGCGAGACATCCTTCGGATCTTTGAGGAGCAGGAGATCGACGTCCGCGACGGCCTCGTCGTACCGGCCCGCGAGCATCCGGACGTGGGCGCGCTCGCGGAGATTCCCCAGTTCGGTGTAGTCGCGGTCGGCGGCGGCCCAATCCCGGCGGGCCATGTGGATTCGAGCCCGGATGTCCAGCGCGTCCTTCCGTCCGGGAGTTTTCGTCAAAGCCGCGTCCGCGTCTCGGAGAGCCGCATCGACGTTGCCGGATTCGAGAAGGACTCGGGCGCGCGCCACCCGGGCGTCGGTGGAGGACGGGTCGTCGAGGACCACGGCGTCCAGCTCCTGCGCGAGGGATCGAAGGAGCTCCGCGTCTTTTCGTCCGGTGCGGAGCCACCACTCGAGTCCGGCCGAAGCGGCCTGAATCCGGGCGTCGAGGAACGAGGGACGAAGCTTGGCGCAGAACAGGAAGTCGCGGCGGGCATCGTCGAACCGGCGCGCGTCGAGGGCGCTGAGCCCGCGAAGGTGGACCGCCTCGGGAAACTGCTCGTCCTGTCGGAGCGCGACGTTGAGGGCCTCGATGGCTTCGGGGAGCTTGCCCTGTCTTCGGAGGACCAGACCGCGAAACGCATGCGCCTCGGCGGCATAGGGCAGGAGGCGCGCCGCCTCGTCGAAGGCCTCGAGAGCCGGCTCCAGCTTCTCGAGCCGGAGCAGGGCCGCTCCTCGGACGAACGGGACCAACCACTCGGTGGGATCGAAACGGGAGGCGTTGTCCGCCAGTCTCGGGATCGAGGCGTAGTTGCCGCTGAAGTAGGCGACGCCGAGGAGCGCCACGAACTCGTTCCGATCGTCCTTGATGTCTCCCTGGGAGTGATGAATGTAGAGACGGAGGTCCTCCCGAGCCCGGTTCACGGGTCCTTCCGGGGACGGCCCGACGAGACTCGCCCGAAGGTGTCGACGGAGGTCTAGGAATCCGCGGTGGTACCGGGCGAACGAGCGCAGGTTCTTCCGCAAGGCCTCGGTGTAGTCGGCGTCGGCTTCCTCGAATCGGAATTGCATCTCGAGAGCCCGCCCTCGCACGAAGTACGGCTCGTCCAAGTCCGGCCGAAGGGCGGCCGCCTTCGAAGCGGCGGCGAGGCCGTTCTCGCAGAGTCCCTTGATGTCCGCGGGATCGGAATCCGCTCGGCGAGAAAGGCGATCGGCTCGGGCGAGATTGTCCCGGGCATACTCCAGGAGCATGGCCGCATTCGCCCGCGCGCTCTCTCTGCGAAGCATTTCTCCATACTTGCGCTTGTATCGGTATCCGAGAATGAACAGGGTCGTGCAGGTGGCCAGGAGGAGGGCGAGAGTGAGGAGAACGACCGCAATCTTCGCGCGCGAGGGCCGGAAGGAGCGGGGAGCGGGAGGCTTTTTCACCTCGGCCATGGGCCGGATTATATCGGCGGGTGTCATGGGTGTCGACCTCACTATGAACGGCTGGTACAATCGGAAGTTCAGCCATGAGCGAGGAAAAGGCCATCCGCATCCGCGGCGCGCGGGAGCACAATCTGAGGGGGGTCGACCTCGAAATCCCGCGGGACAAGTTGGTGGTCATCACGGGGCTCTCCGGCTCGGGCAAGTCCAGTCTGGCTTTCGACACGATCTACGCGGAAGGGCAGCGCCGGTACGTGGAGTCGCTCTCCGCCTACGCGCGGCAGTTCCTCGAGCAATTGCAGAAGCCCGACGTGGAGTCGATCGAAGGACTCCCGCCGACGATTTCGATCGAGCAGCGCAGCGGGCATGCCACCCCCCGGTCGACGGTCGCGACCGGAACGGAGGTGTACGACTACCTCCGGTTGCTCTTTGCCCGAATCGGCCGGCCGTACTGCTACAAGTGCGGTCGGGAGATCTCCCAGCAGACGGCCGACCAGATCGTCGATGCGGTCCTGTCCCTTCCCGACGGAACGAAGGCGATTCTCCTGGCGCCGCTCGTGCGAGGAAAGAAAGGGAACCACAAGGAGGTCTTCGAGCGCGTCCGGCGCGAGGGATTCAATCGCGTCCGCGTGGACGGGACCGTGCAGGAGTTGAGAGACGTCGTCACCCCCGACAAGAACAAGAAGCACGACATCGAGGCGGTCGTGGATCGCCTCGTGCTCGAACGGGCGTCGATCCGGCGCCGGTTGGCGGACTCGATCGAGTTGGCGCTCAAGATCGGCGACGGATTGATCGTCGTCGTGACGGAGCACGGGGAGAAACTCTACAGCCAGAAATACGCCTGTTCGACCTGCGGGGTATCGTTCGGCGAACTCCAGCCGCGCCTCTTTTCGTTCAACAGCCCTTATGGGGCGTGCGAGACGTGCGACGGATTGGGAACGAAGCTCGAGCTCGACGCGGAACTCATCGTGCCCGACCCGTCCGTCTCCCTTCGCGACGGAGCGATCGAGGCGTGGCGTCGAATGGGCAAGAGAATGACGATCCGCTTCGGCCGAAGGCTCCGGCAATTCGCGGAGCTCTTCGGCGTCAAGATGACTTCGGCCTTCGAAAAGATCGATCCCGAGAAGCGGCAGATTCTGCTCCACGGCACGAAACCCGAGGACGAGAAGCGGTCGGGGACGTGGTTCGAGGGAGTGATCCCCTCCCTGATGCATCGTTTCGACGTCACGGAAAGCGAGTTCATCAAGCGGCGCATCATGGAGTACATGAGCGAACTTCCCTGCCCGAGTTGCCAGGGGAAGCGGCTCCGTCCCGAAGCGCTCTCGGTGCGCGTCGGGGATCGGAACATCGACGAGACGACGCGGATGACGGTCGAACAGGCGGCGGCTTTCTTCGCAGACCTGAAGCTCTCGACCGAGGAGCGTCATATCGCGCGGCTCGTCCTCAAGGAGATCCGCAACCGACTCCAGTTCCTGGTGGACGTCGGGCTGGGCTATCTCACCTTGGATCGCAAGAGCGCCACCCTGGCCGGAGGGGAGGCGCAGCGGATCCGACTCGCCGGCCAAGTCGGTTCGGGACTCGTCGGCGTCTGCTACGTCCTCGACGAGCCCACGATCGGACTCCATGAGCGCGACAACAAGCGTCTCCTGGACACGCTCGTCCGCCTGCGCGATCTCGGGAACACGGTGATCGTGGTCGAGCACGACGAGGACACGATCCGATTGGCGGACCACATCATCGACATCGGGCCCGGAGCCGGACACCATGGCGGCGAGGTCGTCGCCCAGGGGACGCTGGCCGACGTCATGATGGAGCCGCGGTCGATGACGGGGAAGTTCTTCTCGGGCGAGGAGGAGATCCCGGTGCCGGTGAATCGCCGGCCCCTGGGTTCCGCGCGGGGGCTCGAGGTCCTCGGCGCCGCGGAGAACAACCTGAAGAGAATCGACGTCCGGATTCCGCTGGGGGGATTCGTCTGCGTCACCGGCGTCTCGGGATCGGGGAAGAGCACCCTCGTCCACGAGATCCTCTATAAGGCCCTGACGCGCCTCTTCCGCGGGGGGCGCGACAAACCGGGGGCGCATCAGAAGATCGTCGGCAGCGCGCACCTCGACAAGGTGATCGTGATCGACCAGTCGCCGATCGGACGGACGCCGCGCTCGAATCCGCTCACCTACACGGGAGCCTTCGACGAGATCCGGAAGCTCTTCGCCCTGACCAAGGAATCGAAGGCGCGGGGATATTCCGCGGGACGCTTCAGCTTCAACCTGCGCGGCGGGCGCTGCGACGCGTGCGAAGGGCAGGGCATCAAGGTGATCGAGATGCACTTCCTTCCGGACGTGAACGTTACGTGCGAAGAGTGCCGCGGAAAGCGGTACAGCCGGGAGACCCTCGAGATCAAGTACAAGGGGAAGGACATTTCCGAGATTCTCGGAATGCCGATCGAGGAGGCGCTGCAGTTCTTCTCGGCGTTCCCGAAGATCGAACGAGTGCTGCGGACGCTCGACGAGGTCGGGCTCGGATACATGCACTGCGGTCAGTCCGCGACGACGCTTTCGGGCGGCGAGGCCCAGCGGATCAAGCTGGCCGCGGAATTGGGGAAGAGTTCGACGGGGCGGACGCTCTACATCCTGGACGAGCCGACCACCGGTCTCCATTTCGCGGACATCCGCAAGCTCCTGGCCGTCTTGAATCGTCTCGTGGATCTGGGGAATACGGTCCTCGTCATCGAACACAACATGCACGTAATCAAGACGGCGGACTGGATCGTCGATTTGGGGCCGGAAGGGGGCGAGGGCGGAGGTTCCGTGGTCGTCGCCGGAACCCCGGAGACCGTGGCGAACCATCCCCCGTCGCACACCGGACGCTATCTGCGGACGTTCTTGAAGACTCCGGTGGCCGCGGGCAAGTGAAGCGGCCTAGACGATTCCTTCCACGAGGACGACCAAATTCGGGAGCAAGGAGGACTCGAATTTCTCCCCCGGGCGATACAGGCACCACCGCATTCGCGAATGGAATTCGTGCACTTCGATGATCCGCGCGGCCGGGTCCACGATCCAGTATTCCCGCGCCCCTCGGTCGCGGTAGAGATCCACCTTCAATCCGCGGTCGATCGCGGCGCTCGCGGGGGAGGTCACTTCGATGAGGAGATCCGGAGCGTCCGTCAGGCCCTCCGCGGTGACGATGTGGCCCCGGTTCGGAGCGATCAGCATGAGATCGGGTACCACCACGTTGGAGTCGCCGAGGACCACGGTGGCGTTTTGGAGGATTTGCCCCAGGCCGTTCGCGCCCGCATGGGTGAGCAGCAACGGGAAGAGTTTCAGGAACGAATTCTGGTGGCCGGGGTCCCCGGTCGGCGTGACGATCCATCGTCCGCCGATGATCTCGTTGCGCCGGTTGTCCTTGGGAAACGCCCTGAAGTCGCTGAAGCTGTACCGTTTCATCGGTTCGCCCATGGTTTCCTCCCCGTAGATGTCGGACTGGACTTTCCCATCCGGAATCGAGACCCGCAAGGTATTTTCACCGGCACAAAACCCGTGGCCGCGCGGTATCCTCTCGGTCGTTCATGATCCGCATCGCCGATCTGCAGACGAGGTCTCTGCCCGTCGGACGTATCCGCCGGCTGGCGGAGCTGATTCTCGATCGAGAGGGACGACAGGGATCGAGAGTCTCCTTCGCCTTCGTCGCGGATCGGCGTATTCGAGCCTTGAATCGACGCTTTCTTCGTCACGATTTCGCGACGGACGTCCTCGCCTTTCCGCTGGCGGGCCCCCTTCTCGGCGAAGTAGTGATATCGACGGACACCGCGGCGCGCGAGGCGAAGTCGCGGGGGATTCCGTATGAGGAGGAGCTGCTGCGATACGTCGCTCATGGGACACTACATCTTCTGGGCTACGAGGATGTGGACCCGCGGAAGCGAACGAGAATGTGGCGCAAGCAGGAGTCCTACCTTCGAGCCGTCCGCCGTTTTTGAAGCTGCGTGCGGATCATCCTCACCGGCAGCTCGCTCTTGTCGAGATCGCGCACGTGGATCGTTCGGCCCCCGCGGACCGTCAGCGTGACTCTCGAATCCCATCACGCTCAGGATGGGAATCACCCCCGGGCAAATCCAATACACGTACATCGCGAATCTGCTTGAGAGACGTCCCGCCCTCCTCTTAGACTCTCGCCCATGATGCTTCTCCTCTTCGCCGCGCTTCACGCTCAGGATCAGGGAACCGTGACGGTACTCTCTCGTGAGGGATACCGCGCTTGGATCGAGCCGCGACTTGGGAAGAGCGTCAACTTGGCTCTTCGCGCGGCCGGAGGTCGCCTCTCTTCGGAACCCGAACTGGGTACAGACATCCTCGTAGAATTCCAGGACGGGAGTCTTACGTACACCGCAAACCTGAATTCGAAGCAGGTCGCGTTGACGTTGGAGCTCGCGGGAGGGGGAGCGGCGCGCGTCGAGGCCGTGGCGTTCCAGTGGGGCAGTACCGAGCTCGCCTGCGCGAGCGTGGAGAGCAGGACGGAGGATGCGTGGATTCTCCTCGCTCGCGCCACCAAGATCGGCAAGAAATCCAGCGGCATTTGCCTCCTGGAGTTCCCCGCGGCTCCCGCCAAGTCTCTCCGAATCCGAATCGAAGGGGCGGCCGCCTTCCGACTGGGCGAAGTCCTCGTCTTCGAGGCGCCGGGCGGATCGGTGGCCTCCCGCGGCGGGATGGACATCGCCGCTCATGCTCTGGGCGGTTGTATCATGCAACTACACGACTCGATCGGGGCGCCCCATGCCCTGATCGACTCTCGAGTCGGTACCTGGTCGCGACTGGGGGCGAAGGACAAGGGCGCAATTCCGCTCGTGCTGGCCTTCGCCGGCAACCAGCCCGCCTTGGTTCATTCCGTCGCCATTCGACCTCCCATCACGGACGGGAAGGAAAAGCCCGATCAACTCCCGGCGAGGCTCCGAGTCTCGGTTTCGGAAGAGGACCCCTTCGAGGGATTCCGCCCGGTGCTTGAAAAGGAAATCGTGCCGAAGGAAGGCGAGCAGCGATTCGAGCTGTCCCATCCCGAGACGGCACGATTCGTCCGAGTCGAATTCTTCCTGGGCGAGAAGCAGACCGCGGCCGGCATCGGCGAACTCTCGGTATACGAAGGAACTCGGGAGGGGTACTCGAGCGTCGTCGTCCGAGCGGGACGGACCGACCAAGTGCGTGCGACCAAGGAAGAGACGCTCCAGACCCGACTTCCCGGAGCGGAGATCCGCCCGGAGGTCGAGCCGAACGACGAATCCGCCAAGGCCACGCCCGCGCAGGTCGGGCCCTGGTTCGGCGGAACTCTGGCCGGGCCGGGGGATCACGATCTCTGGCGATTCAAACTCGAAGTCGGGCAGGAGGATTCGGCGAAACTCGAGGTCGTAATGCTCCCGTTCTTTCGGGCGACCGGCCGCATTCTGGATGCCGCGGGGAACGAGCTCCGTGTCCTTCGATGGAAGAAGTCCGCGGAGGGGGTGGCGTCCGTCCCCCTCTCGTTTCCCGCCGGGGAGTACTGGCTGGAACTCCGCTCCGCTCAGGTGAGCGTCGCCCTGGGATACGATACGAGCGGGAGCATGGCGGCGACCTTCAAGACCCTGAAGAAAGCACTTCAGGGATGGGGGGAGAAACTCCCGAAAGGGTACCGCATCGCGCTGGCCTACTCGGTGTGGGATCGCGCGGCGAAGCGCTCGTTCTCGATCGCGTCTCCCTTCACGAGCAATGGCGAGATCCTCAAGAACGGAGCCGAGCTGGCGTTCAAGAAGGCCACCGGTTCATCCGACTGGTATACGGTTCTCGCGGATCTGCTGCAGTACTTGGATCAGGAAGTGCCGGGCGACGGGGTCGGAGCGCTCGTCTATGTCGCGGATGGAAACGGTGCCGGTGATTTCCCGCTTATGTGGAAGCGACTTCGCGAGAGCCGCGGACGAGTGTACACGATCGGATTCGGCAGCGTCGGGGAAGCCATCGATCCTGCCACGGGCTGGGATGGCGGACGCGGCTTGTACAACGTCGCTTGGTACCGAGGCGGGCGGTACTACGAACCCAAGAACCTCGAGGAATTGCTCACCGCCTACTCCAGCATCTTCGAAGATCTTCAGTCGCCGGTCCAGTATGCCTTCCGATGTCAGGTCCGGAAGCGCGAATTCGGCACCCTCGTTACGGAGCCGCCGCCGTCGGACAGCCGTCCGGTGCACTTCATCCTCGACGCCTCGGGAAGCATGATGGCGAAGTGCGGAGACCACATGCGCTTCGACGTGGCGAGAGAAGTCGTCGGGAAGGTGCTCGAGGCCCTGGCCGACGACACCCCTGTCGGGTTGCGTGTCTACGGTCACCGGCATCCCACGACGGATCCGGAAAAGGCCGCGAAGGACTCGGAACTCCTGATTCCCATCGGGAAGGTCGACCGCAAGCGCTTCGCCTCCGTCCTGGCCAAGTTGCGCGCCCGCGGCGGCACGCCTCTCGCCTTCAGTTTGAGCGAGGCGGTCGGCGATCTCCAGGGGATCCGACGTCCTCGAGTTCTCCTGATCACGGACGGGCTGGAGAGTTTCCGCGGCGATCCGGTGAAATCGGCGCGGACCTTGGCGGATTCGTCGAGGGGGATGGACCTCGCGGTCGTCGGTTTTGCGATGGGAGAAGGGGAGCAGGATCCGCTTCGGAAGATCGCCGAGGCGGCGCGCGGATCCTACTACGACGCGACGGATGCCGAGACGCTGGTGACCTCCATCCAGGACGCCCTTCGCCCGAAGTTGACCTATTCGATTCTCGACGAGGGTGGGCGGGAGGTCGCGACGGGAAAGTTCGGCGATCGCCACCGGTTGCTCGAAGGGGCCTATGCTTGTGTGGTGCGCACGGAAGGGGATCCGGTGCGCATCCCGTTCGTCGTGACGGGGGCGAAAGAGACGCGGCTGAAGCCGCCTGTCCGGTGACTCAAGAATTGAGCCCGCCGCAAAAAGGTCTTTCTCTTGCGGCGGGGTCACCCTCCTTCGCGCCTTCGCGACGCCGTAGCCGCCGCTTCGGCGGCGCAGGCGCGAAGCGCTTCGGAGGGTTTCGTCGCCCAGCGGAAAGGACTTGTTACGGGCGACTCAAGAATTCCATCCTGCGTTTCCAAGTCGGGTGATAAACTCAGTCTGGGCGTGCGGAAGGCGGTGCCATGATCGTCCTGCCATGCAAGTGCGGTAAGAGCTGGAAGGCTCCTCAAGGGGCGCAACCGGGTTCTCAGATCGCGTGTCCGGCCTGCAAGAACATGCTCGTCGTTCCCGGACCCTCGGGCGACGGACTCCGCGATCTCCAGACGAAAGTCCAAGACCTGGAGCGGATGAACGCCGAATCGAAAGAGCTTCTCCGGCAGAAGGAGCTCGAGGCGCGCGAACTTTCGGCTCGTCTTGCGGAGTTGGAGGCTGAGGCTCGAAGCGCGGCCGAAGTCCCCTTGCTCCGTCAGCAGTTGCGACAAGCCGTGGCGGAACGCGAGAGCCTGAATGCGGTCGTCGCGAAACAACGGGAAGATCACGCCAAGGAGATGGAGTCTGCCGAGGCCGAGTCGGCCGCTCGGCTTCGGGAACTCGGCGCGAAGGAAGAGGCTTCCCAAGCCAGACGGACTGCTCTGGAGAAGGAATTGGCCGACGCGCGGCTGCGAATCACGGAGAACGAACGCGAACTCCATGACCTGGAGTCCGCTTTGGAGGAGTGGCGCGGGAAGGAAAAGGCTCTGGAGCAACGATTGGCGGAGACCGAGGCGACTCGCATTCGGGACCGCGAGACTGCCATTCGCTCCCGGGAACGGGACGAGTCCGCGCTTCGCGAAGAGAACCGCCGGCTTCAGAAGGAGATCGTAGGGTTGCAGGGTCTCTCGGAGGGATTGCGCGTAGAGGTGCTCAAGCTCCAAGAGCATCAGGCCTTGGCCGAATCGCGGCTTCGAGGCAACGAGGCGGCGCGGAAGATCGCGGTGCAGACACGCTCGCTCATCGCGGATCTCGAGGGCGAGTTGGGGGGAGTCGCCGCCTCCCTCGCCCGAATGCACGATCGAATCCAAAGGACCCTTGGGTCTCTCACGATCCCGGAGGATCCCATCGTCGAGGTCGAGGAACCGGGTACGATCGCCGTGCCGCTGACGCCGGTGCCGCCCGAGGCCCAACCCATGGTGGAGGCTGAGGCGGTCGAGGAAGTCGCGGAGAGTCGCGAATTCACGGGCCGGGTGATCGAGCCGACGCCGGTGGAGGGAATCCCCGCGGTGCCGACGATGGAGGAGGTGCCGCCCGCGGAGGAGGCGACCGCACCCCCGGAAGAATCCTCGAGCGGGATGCCGGCCTGGTTGTCGGAGGGAGACGAGCCGGTCCAGACCTCGGTTGCGCCTCCCGCGGAAACCGAAGATCCGATTCCGCTCATCGATCGCGGAGAAGAGCCTAGCGAGGAAGCGCTCGTCGAGGAGACCGTGTCGGTGGCCGAAGAATCGCCGGCGGAAGTTCCTGCCGAGGGCGAGGCAGAACTTCAGGAGGCCGAAGAGCAGCCGGAGCCCCCGAAGAAGCGCGGATTCCTGTCGAGATTGTTCGGGAAGAAATAGGGCTAACCAGGG
Source organism: uncultured Planctomycetales bacterium (assembly GCA_964526305.1). Classification (GTDB taxonomy): domain Bacteria; phylum Planctomycetota; class MHYJ01; order MHYJ01; family JACPRB01; genus JACPRC01. The sequence goes on from CAZGKV010000071.1 coordinate 13,835, forward strand.
TGGCACGTAGGGCCCGTGGACGCGCCCGCAGAGAGTCCCGCGGCATGGATCACTTGAATCGAAGCTCGACCAGGCGAATCTCTCCCATGAGGAAACCCGTCTCGCGGTGGTAGTGCAGGTATTCGATCTTGCCTTTCTCTCGAGCCAACTCACCGTGAGCCATGCCGCAGTAATTCCACCTTCGCTTGTCCGGAGGTGCCATTCCCTCGAACACCCGGATGGCGGGAGACCAGGGCCCTTCCGGCTCCGTGGCCGTTCTCATCGAGATGGTGTTCTGGAGCGGGTCGCTATAGGTGGCCAGGTAGCTTCGGAGGTACGGGTTCCAGTGGACCGACAGCATCGGGGCGGCCTGCATGATTTCTTGCCCGCGTTTCCAGTCCTTCACCCATCCGGAAGATCCCGAGTAGAATTCCCACGCGTCCCGATGGAGAGCCTGACTGAACCTCACTCTGCCCAAGATACAGGGCCAGGATAGGCCTTGCGATCGGACCCCGTAGGCATACAGTCGATCCTCGACGACCAGGGCCGCCTGACCAAGGACCACATCGTTCTTCGGAAAGAGCAGCGTGGGTTCCGCGTCTCCGGCTCTCACGACCGGCCGAACGGGCGTCCGGTCCGGATGCGTCCAGAGCGCCAGGGAGTAGCCTATCGGTGTGAAACTCCACTCGCCGCGACGACATAGGAGCTTCGAGTAGAAGACGAGTGCCTCGCCTGATTTCGGGTCCACCGCGACCGGCCCGGGCCAAAGTGCCCAGCGGGCGAATTGGTCGTCCGGCAGGTCGTTTCGGAAATGGAGTCGATTGAACTCCGCTTCGTCCGTAGTGAAAGGAAGGAACTCTCCCGGAGCCCCCTTCTCGTCGACTGGTTCAGAGAGGTCTGCAAGGCTGTCCGCGGCATTCAAGTCGCGCGTCCAACACCAGGTACTGGAGCGCCACCGGGCACCGTCCTGCGCCTCCCATTCGAGCACGGTGTCGCCGAAGACCCAAACGGATCGTCCCCGGAATCCAGCGCTGTATCCCCCGTCGCGCCCGCGAATGGCCCCGAGGAATTGGAGGGGGCCCAATTCCCTCGTGGACTCGACCTGGATGCTCGGATTCCCGGAAACGCATCCGCAAACAAGGACGGCCATCGGCAGTCCGCAAACCCATCGACCCTTGGCCACCGAGTCCCTCCATCCGCGATCCTATGATCCGATCGCGATCTCTGTAAAGGATCCGGTGCGGATCATCGGCTTCCCTGCGTATTCACATTGGAATCTGACGGAGAAGCCGATGCTGAAAAGAGGGACCCTCGCAGGAGTCACGGTAGGAGTCGTGGCTCTCGCGACCATCGCGATCGCCCGATATCGCGCGGATTCCCCTTCTCGACCCGATCGGATTCGGATCGTCGTCTCGTCGAAGGTCGAGCCGATTCCTCCAGGAGAAGGCGCATCGAGTGTCCCCCAGCCAACCCAGAGGAGGACAAGCTCCGCCGAGGCTGCACCCAGCGCGGCCGAACCGACCACGCCTCGACAGCTCCGGGCCTGGATTCTCTCCTTGCCGGACTCGGATTTCTCGCCGCTCATCGGCACCCCGACGCTGGATCGGTATGTCTCCCGCTCCATCGCGGACGGAACCGAGGAAAGGGCCACCCGCGAGGAGCTCGAGGAGATGGACAGATTCTTGAGTCGCCTGAATGATCGAATCCGGAATATGAAGTCACGTCCTATTGGGAGGGCTCGATGATGCGACACGGTTCGTGCGTTGCCGTACTTGTCGGCGCGACCTTGCTGGGGATGGAGTCGACGTCATTCGCGGACGAGAATGTCGGCGGCGTCCTCATCCGGGTCGGCACCAACGGAAGGGTCGGGACCGCCTATGAGGACTGCTGGTTCGCCTTGCGCAAGTCCGACCAGACCTATGTGTGGATCATGCTTCTCCGTAGCCGGGTCGACCTGCGCGAGAATCCTCTGCCCTGCTCTCCGCTCGAAACGGCCACCCAGGTTCATCGAACGTATGGGGCGCTCTTGGGGCCCTCCGCCGAGGTGCTGGCGGTTTCGGTCTATTCTGCGCCCTACTACTTCAACGGCTACTACTACCACCGGGGCTCCGGAATTCGGGTCATCCGCTGACGAATAAGGAGGACGAAGATGAAACCGTTGATGACGCTACTCGCATTGCTTTCGGGGATGGGCGTCTCCTCGTCGGAGCCGACCCCGGTCCGAGACGGGGAGATCTCCGGGGTCGTCATCCGGATCGGAGTCTACAGCGAGGCGGCGAGAGACTACTTCGGATACGTGGGGTATCGGGACCTCTTCACCGCGACCTACCGCCTGGTCTACCTTCTAAAAAGAAGCGTCGACGTCTATGGGCTTGATCTCGACGGCTATCCCCTGAGCCAGGACGCTTCCATTACGGTTCTTCAATGCGGCTCTCTTGCCGGAAACGCGATTCACATGAGAGCCTTGCTCTGCGATGGCCTATCCAACGCGAGGTACTACTTCGCCCAGCACTCGATCCTGTCGCACGTGGAGTAGTCAATCGCCGAGTCGCCTCTCGGCTTCCGCGATGTAGCGCTCGATCTCCTGCCGGCGCGGAGAATCGAGTTCGAGGCACTTCTTCCAGTCGGCGATGGCGTCGCGATACCGGGCGAGGCCCGAGTACGCCATCGCGCGAGAGAAGTGGGCGTTTTCGAGGACGGAGTCGCGCGTCGGGTATCGGGCGAGGAACTCGGTGAAGTCGGTCACGGCACTCGCCCACTCTTTTCGGTGCAAATGGAGGATCCCGCGATTGAAGTAGGGGTTGGGGAACTTCGGATCGAGCCGGATGGCCTCCGCATAGTCGCGCAGAGCGCCGTCGAAGTCGTTCAGAAAACGCTTGGCCGCGGCGCGGTTCGTGAGTGCCGTCAGGCTGGAAGGATCCAGGCGAAACGCCTCCTCGAAGAGGCGCAGGGCCGCGTCGAAGTTCTTGTCCTCGAGCGCGAGAACGCCCAGGTTGTTCCGAGAATCCGCGTCGCGCGGATCCAGGCGCGCCGCGCGTTCCCAATCCTCGCGCGCTCCCTTCCGATCGCCCGACTCCTTGCGGATGGCGCCGCGATTCGTAAACGCATCGGACCGCCGGTCGTGGATCGCGATCGCCTGGGTATAGTCTTCCAGGGCCTCCTTCGGCCTCCCGCGCCGGAGGCGGACGTTTCCTCGAAGGAGCAGCGCTTCGTAATAGTTGGGACGGCGCTCAATGGCCCGATCGTAGGCCAGTTCGGCGGCGGCCAGCTGCCCTCCGGTCCATTTCGAAAGATGGACGAGAATATCCCCCTGAAGCTTGTACACGAGCTCATTCCTCGCGCCGGCGGAGACCAACGTGTCGCAGAGTACGAGGGCGTCGTCCGTCCGGTTCTCGGAGAAGGCCAGGAGCGCCGAGGCGTACTGCGCGATCTCCGATCGGCCTCCGGCGAGCCGGCGGAATTCCGCGAGGTCCGCACGCGCCTTCGCGCGCCAAGCGTCCGACTCGCGTCCCTGACTGGGGAGTCTCAGGGCGCGGCCCGAGGCGACCATGGAACGCTCCACATAGAGCCGGCCCCGCTCATAGAGAGCATCGCTGTAGGCCTGCTGAAGACGAATCGCGCTCGAGAAGTCCGACTCGGCGGCGTCATGGTCTCCGAGGAGGACGTTGGCTCGCCCCCGATCGAAGAGGGCCTCGGGGTAGTCGGGCCGTAACGTCAAGGCCGTCGAATAGTGTTCGATGGCCTCCCGGAGAAGCCGCTCCGTTCGGCTGAGGTCCGCTCCGCGACGGTATTGATCGGCCACCGCTTCGGCGAGCTTGCTTCTCCCCGCGTCGAAGTGTGGCTGCGCATCTTCCGTCGGCGGCGGCGCGACCTCGCGTGCTTGGATGGGGGGGAGCGGCTTCTTGCGGCGAACGAAGAGAATCGTCGCCGTGATCCCGGAGAGGGCCACGATGATCGCCCCAATCGCCGCGACGGCCGAACGATGCCGCGCAAGACGACCCGACATTTTCACCAGCAGAGAAGCTCGCCGGGCCGCGATGGAGTCGCCGCGAAGCCACCGCTCCAGGTCGTCGGCCAGGAGACGCACGCTGGGATACCGCCGGTGCCGGTCCTTCTCGAGGCACTTCAGGAGAATCGTCTCGAGGTCCGGGGGGACCGCGGAGTTCAGCTCCGAGGGAGGCCGCACCTCCTGGTTCACCACCTGCTCCAGCGTCGCCAGCGGCGACGATCCCCGAAAGGGCGCTCGGCCCGTCGCCAGCTCGTACAGGACCGCCCCCAAGCTGTAGACGTCCACGCGGCGGTCCAACTCGCGGTTCCTCCCCGAGGCCTGTTCCGGAGGCATGTAGCTCGGAGTGCCGATCACCGTCCCCGACATCGTGAGCTGGCTCTCCCCGCGCACGTTCTTGGCCAGTCCGAAGTCCATCACCCACGCCTTCCCCGCCTTGTCGATCATCACGTTGCCGGGCTTGAGGTCGCGATGGATCACGCCCTGGCCGTGGGCGTACTCCACGGCTCGGGCGATTTGGGCGACGACCTCGGCGGCCCGGCGCACGGGCAGTTTCTGGCCGCTGAGGGTCTTCCCTTCCACGTACTCCAGGGCGATGAAGGGATGGCCGGCGGCCTCGCCGACCTCGTAGACGCCGACGATGTTGGGATGGCGCAAGGCCGCCGCGGTCTGCGCCTCGCGGTGGAAGCGCAGGACGTCCTCGCGCGATCCCGGAGTCGTGAGAAGCTTCAAGGCGACCCAGCGCTTCAGGCCCGAGTCCCAGCTCTTGTAGACGACGCCCATGCCGCCGCGGCCGAGTTCGGAGAGAAGGACGTATTTGCCGACGCGCTTGCGGGGATCGGCGGCCGCCTGGCGGATTTCCTCGGGGTCCTCCTCGACGGGATCCCCCTTGGTCATGCGCAGCTCGTGGTCCCGCACCGTCGCCGCTTCGTCCGCGCGCTTCAGAGCGCCCCCGCATTTGCGGCAGGCATACTTGCGCGAAGGGTTGTAGTCGGCTACCGAGTATCGCACGCGGCAGGGAGCGCAGGAGAGCATGGTCGTGGCCATTCGACAGAAGTGTACACCGGTCACTGGCCGCGGGTCTTTTTCTCGCACTCCTCGATGAGCGCCTTGAGGCCCGCTTCCTGCCGGGCGTCGAGTTGGACCGCGGTCCGGAAGTCGGCGAGGGCCTCGTTCCAGCGTTTGGCCTGCATGTGGATCCGCCCGCGCGTGTGGTACGCCATCGCGAATTTCGGCTGATCCTGAATCAGGGCGGCGAAGAGCTCCAGCGACTTCCGCTCGTCTCCCAGAAAGTACCACGTGTAGGCGTAGTTGTGCCGCGCGGGGAGGTACTGGGGATGGATCGTCAGCGCCTGCTCCAAGTCCTTCCGGGCTTCCTCGAACTCCTTCCGTCTCAGCTTGAGCACGCTGCGATTCGCCCAAGCTCGAAAGTTCCTCGGATTGAGTTCGATCGCGCGGGCGAAATGCTGCGCGGCCTCCGGATCTTTTCCGGTCCGCTCGTAGTACGTCGCGAGGTCGGAGTGCGCGAAGCTGCTCTCCGGGTTGATTCGGAGCCCTTCCTGAAAGTCCCGTCCCGCGTCTTCCACCTGTCCGAATTCGAAGTAGATCGCGCCGCGAAAGCGCCGGGCGGAATAGTAGTTCGGCCCGACCAGGATGGCCTGGCTGTAGTCTTCGAACGCCTTTCGAATCCACTCCTGCGCCCGAGCGGGGTTCTGAAGGGCTTTCTTTCTCCATCCGTCGCCCCGGAGCTTATAGTAGTACTCCTTCTTGGAGCCGCCGTCGATGAGATCCGTCAGGAGGGCGATCGCCTCGTCCATCCGATCCTCGGCTTGAGCCAGGCTGGCTTTGACGAACTGCACCTCCTCGCCGAGATTCCCGAGCCCCTGCGCTCGCTTGAAGTCGGCGATGGCCTTGTCTCGCCACAGGAGGAATTCCGCCGGCAGTTGCTCCGAGCGGATTTCGGACTCGGCGAGCTCCATGAACCTCGAGAGAAAGAGTCGGCCCCTCGCCGTATACGCGGCGAAGTAGTTGGGGAGGATCTCGATCGCCTTCGTGAAGTTCTTCTCCGCGTCGTCGTGGCGACTCAGGAGAACGTAGGCCTGACCGCGGCCGAGCCAGGCTTCGTGAAGGGTGGGAACAATGCGAATCGCCTCCGAGAACTCGTCGACGGCCAGGAGAAGGATCTGTCGCAGCTTCGCGAGATCGGCTCCGGCGCGAAGTAAGTCCTTGTCCGCGTCCTCGAGATTGCGCCGTCCGGTGTCGTAGTGCGGCTGGGCGGCGGCGCGGGCCGCTTTCTCTTCCTCATGGCGACGACGCTCGGCCTCATCGGTCTTGATCGGAGTATTCGTCCTTCGCCCGAGCTTGGAACGGCGATCCAGATAGAGGATTCCGACGACGAGGCCGGCCGAGAACAGGATCGCGCCGACCGCGACCGCCAGCGACTTGTTTCGCGCGAGCTTCCGCTGAAGTCGGGCGACCATCGAGGCCCGCCGAGCGGCGATTGGGTCGCCCTGCAGCCACCGCTCCAGGTCGTCGGCCAGGAGACGCACGCTGGGATACCGCCGGTGCCGGTCCTTCTCGAGGCACTTCAGGAGAATCGTCTCGAGGTCCGGGGGGACCGCGGAGTTCAGCTCCGAGGGAGGCCGCACCTCCTGGTTCACCACCTGCTCCAGCGTCGCCAGCGGCGACGATCCCCGAAAGGGCGCTCGGCCCGTCGCCAGCTCGTACAGGACCGCCCCCAAGCTGTAGACGTCCACGCGGCGGTCCAACTCGCGGTTCCTCCCCGAGGCCTGTTCCGGAGGCATGTAGCTCGGAGTGCCGATCACCGTCCCCGACATCGTGAGCTGGCTCTCCCCGCGCACGTTCTTGGCCAGTCCGAAGTCCATCACCCACGCCTTCCCCGCCTTGTCGATCATCACGTTGCCGGGCTTGAGGTCGCGATGGATCACGCCCTGGCCGTGGGCGTACTCCACGGCTCGGGCGATTTGGGCGACGACCTCGGCGGCCCGGCGCACGGGCAGTTTCTGGCCGCTGAGGGTCTTCCCTTCCACGTACTCCAGGGCGATGAAGGGATGGCCGGCGGCCTCGCCGACCTCGTAGACGCCGACGATGTTGGGATGGCGCAAGGCCGCCGCGGTCTGCGCCTCGCGGTGGAAGCGCAGGACGTCCTCGCGCGATCCCGGAGTCGTGAGAAGCTTCAAGGCGACCCAGCGCTTCAGGCCCGAGTCCCAGCTCTTGTAGACGACGCCCATGCCGCCGCGGCCGAGTTCGGAGAGAAGGACGTATTTGCCGACGCGCTTGCGGGGATCGGCGGCCGCCTGGCGGATTTCCTCGGGGTCCTCCTCGACGGGATCCCCCTTGGTCATGCGCAGCTCGTGGTCCCGCACCGTCGCCGCTTCGTCCGCGCGCTCCAGAGCGCCCCCGCATTTGCGGCAGGTGTATTTCCTGTTGGGGTCCGCTTCCGACACGGAGTACCGGACGCGGCACCGGCCGCAGACCAGCAGGAGCTTCTGGCTCGACTCCCGCATCGCTTCGAGGAGCGCGGCGATGCCGAGGGCATTGTCGTGGAGCAAAAGCTCCGAAACGCGTGCGGGTTTCTTTCCGGCTCGCACCTCCCGCTCCTGCGCGGCCAGCGCCTCGTCCAGTTTTTCGCGCGGGACGAGACCGTGCCGGGCCAGCGTTTCGACGACGCGACGGTCCTCCCGTCGTAATCGGTCGGCGTCTTCGATGGGTTCCACGAGGCGGCCGATTTCGTGGCGGATCCGACTGACCTCATCGGCCTGAAGATGGCCGCGCGAGACGATCTCGCCGGAGAGCGACGTTCCCTCCGGTTGGGATTTCGACCATACGGCCAGCTCCGCCGGGCTCATCCAGCCCTTCTCGACGCAGAGTCGGGCGACGACGACCTCAATGCGCTGGGACATCGGGCCTCACTTGTCCCCGTCGAAGTAGAGGACCTGGTCCATTTGGCCGCTGGTGTTTCTCTTGGGAACGCGCAAGGGCGAGCCGCACTTGTAGCACTGGAGGGAGACTCCCGGGCGGAAGAGCACGAGATTGTATTGGGTATCGCAGGAGGGGCAGTAGAGGATCAGCCCCTTCTGCGTCTCGAGGATCTTCCGGACCTGCTCCACGGTAAGGATTCCCTTGATCACCATGATGTCGCCGAGGCGCATGAAGCGGTCGTGCGGAAGTTGCTCCTGCAGGGCCAGACATTCCGAAAGCTGACCCTCCGTGCAGAAGGCCAGACGAAGGGCGACTTTCCCGAAGAGGTTGTCCTCCTTGATCGCCTTGCCTCGAGCCGCCGCGAGATCCAAGACCTTGCGCTGTTCGACGAGGATGGTCTCGACCTCCTTCTCCGAGATCCACTTCAGCTCCTGAAGGAGGGTGCCGAGGGGCTTGTGCTCCTTGGCGAATCGCTGAATTTCGAGCGCCTCGATGAGCTGTTGTCGGGTGATGGCCCCGATCTTCAGGGCGATTTGCCCGAAGAGCTGGTCCGCTCTCGGAATTCGCGCTTCGCTCATCGCAGTAGGAGCAGTCCCACCAGCGTCTTGGCGTCCCGGATTCTCCCGCGCTCGGCCATTCGAAGTGCGCGGTCGAAGGGGACGCGGACCGCGCGGATCACCTCGTCCTGGTCGCGCTCAGCCCGGGCGGGCTCCAGCCCTGAAGCGAGGTACAGGAACATCTTTTCGTCGCAAAACCCCGGCGCGGAGTAGAACTCGTGGAGCTTCTTCCATCGGCGGGCGCGGAAACCGGTTTCCTCGACGATTTCCCGCTTCGCGGTCGCGATCGGCGACTCCCCCGGCTCGATCGTGCCGGCGGGAATCTCCCAGAGCGTCTCGCCGGTGGCGGGTCGAAGTTGATGCAGGAGCAGAAGGTCGCCGTTCTCGAATCGAGGAACGACGGCGACGGCACCGGGATGGACGATCACGTTCCAAGTGCTTCGGTGGCCGTCGGGAAAGACCAGATTCCGGTTCATCACCCGGAAGACGCGGCCGCGGAAGACCTCACGCTCTTCCTCGACTCGAATCGCGCGCATCGCCCGAATCTTACCTCAACCGGGGGAGAAGTCCCAAGGGGAAGGTGGGCGGCGCTCTTCGCCTCAATACTCGATCCGCGCCCGTGTCGAGGGCCGGGATGACTGGAGCTTCATCCGCGCGCATGCCTCCGGAGTGAATCGCGGGTCGTACGCGAACTGAAGATACTGGCTGTCGAGCCAATCGTAGAGCGTGAGGAGCGAGACCATGATGCCGAGATGGGGCACCGGCGTGGAGACGAATCCGTCGTAGGTGCAGATCATCGCCGCGACGCCGAGGAGTTCGTGCGTGTCTCGGTGGAATACCCCGCCGCCGGAATTGCCGAAGATCGTCGGCGCGTTCATCATCCAGAACCGCTCGCCGCCGACCTCCTTCTGGAGCGTAGAAATCTCGCCCGGTGACGGCAGCGGATCGTGGCCCAGAGGACACCCCACGGCGTAGACGGGCGTGAACACCGTGACTTGTCGAAGCCGTTCGCGGGGGGCGAGGCGTGCCGCCTGCTCGAATCGACGCGTGCTCCGGAGGCGCAAAAGGGCGATGTCTTTCTTGTCGTCCCAAGCTACGAGATCGGCCTCGAGCGTCTCCTCGAGCGCGCCGGAAACCCCGTAGGTGCGGATCTCTACCGGGTCGCGCGTCTCTTGGCCGTCCCGCCTCCCGACGGACTTCTGCACGACATGGTACGCGGTGACGACGAAGGTCGCGTATCCGCCCCGGTCCAGCGGCCGGGAGTGGATGATCGTTCCGCCGCCGACGCTTCCCTTGCCGTTGACCTGCACGGAAGGGAGGAGGACGCGGCGGGCCAGGACCTCGGTGTCGCGGGCGAGCGCGCGGCGGACCCGTTCGATTTCGTCCGCCGTGAGTCGGTGCAGCCGTTCCGAACGTTCCAGGTCCTTTTCGAGGAGGGCGAGTCGCTGTTGGATCGCAGAGCGGGAGCCCTCGTGACCGACTCCGCGGAGCCGCTCTCGACTCTCTGCCGCACGAAGCTCCGCCCGTCTGCCACGACGGTTCGCACCTGCCCATCGAGATACGGGTTGTCCGGGTAAGCGCGAAATCGTTCACGCATGATGTCGAAGATGTCACCGGCAAGCTCGACAGCTGTGATGTCGCGGTGCCCAAACGCCTGCGCGAGATGAACTTCGAAACCGCCTCCAGCCCCCACAATGAGCACACGGCCCGGCGGCTTGAACTTGTACACGGTGGAGATATGAGTAAATATGATGTATATGATATAGATAA
>CAZGKV010000072.1:0-24043 GCA_964526305.1 uncultured Planctomycetales bacterium
TCAGGGGCCAGGAGAGAGATGAGGATGCACCTTCCGTAGGAATCCTCGGACACGGGCGGGACAGGTGCCATGCCTCCGGGAGGAGAGTGGTGCGCGGGGGGCCGGGCGAAGTCGGCCCACCCCGAATTCGAGGACGGTAGGGACCTCCGGCCCGCCCGCTACAGTCATGTCCGGAGGGGCAGGTGTCTCACCCGTGTCGGCACAGAGGGACGCGCGAAGTCGGCTCCTTGATCCTGGGACAACTCGGCATTCGGGCGCGATGGGTGGATCCGCTGTCGCCTTGATTACCAGGCACATGACCAGTATTATGGTCATATGGTGCGCCCCCTCAAGACGGCGGGAGCCGACTACGTGCGAAGGCCCCTGAATGCGATTTTCGGGGCCCCGAGCCACATTGCGATCCTGCGGGCCCTGAGAGGTTCGTCGGTCGGGCTCTCCGGTCGGGCCGTCGCCCGCGCGGCCGGCATCGCCCAGCAGGCGGCGATGGACGGCCTGGCCCGGCTCGAGAGCTCCGGCATGGTACGCCGGCATGCGGTCGGAAAGACCTACGTATTCCAGCTTCAGCCCCGCCATCGACTCGTGCACGGGGTCGTCGCGCCGATGTTGGAGGAGGAGGAACGGTTTCGAGAGGGCGTGTTGGCGATCTTGCGAAGGAAAGTGCCCCGCGAAGTGGCATCGCTCGCCCTCTACGGCAGCGCGGCACGGGGAGAGGATACGTCCCGGAGCGATCTCGATCTTCTTGTTCTCGTCCGAAGCGTGAGGGACAAGGAAGCCGTGCAATCCTGGCTGGACGGGATCTTTGCCGTACTCTCGAAGGAGTTCGGCATCCGGTTGTCGCCGGTCGTCGTGCGCGTCCGGGACTTTCAGGCCGGGGTACGAAAGAGAGAGTCCTTCTACGTCCACGTGATGAGAGATGCGGAGCCGGTGTATGGCGCTCCGTTCAAGGAGCTGGTCCATGGCCCGTGACCGCACTCAAGTGCATCGCGAGAAGGCCAGGAGCTACGCCGACGCCGGAGAAGAGTTCTTCCGATCCGGAGAACGGGAGGCGGAAAGCCGCAGCTGGAACGCGGCCGGGGTGCTCCTGGTGCATGCCGCGATCGCGTGGGCCGACGCCGTGGCCATCCAGCTTGCCGGCGTCAAGTCGACTAGCGACAATCACCAGGACGCGGTCCGGCTGCTCGCGGAGGTGAGCGAGGGAAGAGCCGGTCGGGACGAAGCGACGAGCCATCTGCGGCGCATCATCGACGAGAAGACGCATGTGTCCTACATGGGAAAGTCATGGCAGGCACGGGACTGCGAGGTGCTCCGCAAGCACGCAGAGCGGTTTCGTCTTTGGGTCATGAAGGTGATCGGACGATGATCGCCCCCCGTCTCCGTGCAACCCAGTCGGGATGCCGTTCGCGGGGAACTTCCGGCCTCCCGAATTCGGCCGCGACCGCCGCTCTGGCAATTGTCGCATCCTTCGGTGGGGGAAGATCGGGCGGGAGCCTCCCCACGGTGCCCACGCGCAACAGTCCTTCCCTCGCATCCTCCCCAGCGCAAACCTTGTCGATCGGGGAATCTGCCTCCACGGAGGATGCCCCAACCCCCTCGGAACGTCCCCACATCGATATGCGACCGCCGCCGACATCGCCGACGGATCCGATTTCGCGGGCGTGAAGAATCTGCCCGAGCTTCAGGCGTTCCTCGCGACTCTGCCGAAGTGAACCGCCGGCACTACTTCTTCTTCGCCTTCGCTTCCCTGGACTCGTCGAGCGACTTCTGCAACTCCTCCCTCATGCCGGCGGGGCGGGGACGCGGAACGCGAGCCTCTCATGGATTCTTAGACCACCGGACCCGGTCGCGGGTAGGATGGGGCGGTCGCCGGAGGGACCTCTCATGAAGCGATTCAACTCCGTCTCGTGTGCGCTTTCCGCCATGCTGGGATGCGGAGCATTCGGGAACTCCGGCCTGGCGCAGAAACCGATCCTGCCGGACGTGGCGCCGATCCGGAATACCCACATCAAGATCATCGTGACGGGCACGTCATTTCATCATAGTGGCGGCGCCGTTAGTGCTGCCGACGGCGGTTGGGTATGCAAACGATTGAACGAACTTGGAGGCGCCGACGGAAACACCTTTGAGCTCGTGAACGGTGGGGAGCACAATTTCGCTCTCGTCTATTCGCTTAAGGATTTGGGGGGGGAAGGGGCCTCCGGCAGCGTCGAGCTGAGCGGCTGGGGGTGGGGATACATTACAACGCAATACAGCGGAGAGGACTGGGACCGCAACTCGGGGCTGATCGTCGCGTTGACGGACAAGGCCTACGCCTTCATCCACAACGGGTGGCACGACGTCCGGAGCAAGGGCAACACGGGCCCGCAAAACGTGCCGAGCGGGCGCACGTCCAGACACACAATCCAGGAATACGGGCTCCACGTGACCCTTCCGGAGGAATGGACCTGGCGCACGTCCGGCTTCACGTTCGGGTGGGGGGATCGGACGGTCGCCGAATGGCAGACTTCGGATCGGAGCCTCTGGGGCGGCGTGGTCCACTCGACGTCCACGGAGACCCTTACGGCGGAACAATTCGCCGACCGCTGGGAAACACACACCCGCGGGCATCCCAGGGTGTCTCACTGTAGGCGAATCTCCGAAAGGAAGAACCCGATCCAGAAAGTACGGACGGATGACCCGGGCATGTGGACGGCGATCCTGCGCGAATTCGAGGAAACCTACGACGGGAACGCGCTTCACTTTCTCATGCTCTTTGTCGTGCACGGACAGCACCGCCTTTCCGTGCAGATCGGATGCTCGGAGCGGAATTGGGCCTCTCTGAACGAGAGGATTTCCCAGATCGCCCGGAGCGTCGTATACAAAGGCCCTGCCCGCAAATAGCCGACGTACGAAGAAGGTCCCGGACTGGTGGGGAATCGGCGGAGGCGGATGGGCGGCTCCGCCGGATCCGCGAAGGGGAGTCGAGTTCGGAAAACGTCCGGTCGGCTTCCTGGTCGTCGAGCGACAGCTCGATCTTCCACCGACCGCGCTCGAAGCGCGCCTCGAAGACCGCCGTGATTCCGTTCCTCGCGCTCGTCGCTCCGGGATGCGACCGGCACAGCACGATGTCGTCCGGCGAGTTCGCCATCCGCACGCGATGGCCCACCCGGATACCCGGCCGAAGCCTCGACGCCAGACGGCCCCTCTTCTTCTCTCCTCTCCCGTGGAGGAACGCGCGGCATTCTCCCTCGAGTGCGTACGCGAGTCGGCCGACGACGGCGTCGCCACGGCGCGCAAACTCTTCTCGCTAGTCGGCAAGGACCGTCACGAGCTCGCCGAGCACAAGGCGACCACCGTGACGGCCATGCGTCTCTTCGAACGCCTCCCCAGTCATCCCATCGTCACGTCGACGACAGCGATCGATCTGCTCAAGACCACGCAACCGACCGCCGGAAAGGCGCTCGACGCTCTACTCGAGGCGGGCGTGCTCCATGAGATCACCGGCAAGCGGCGCGATCGTGTTTACGCCTACCGGGCGTACCTTGACCTCCTCGCTAGGGACACCGACATTGAACGGAGTTGACCCGGCGCGTGCGATTGCGGCCTCCCCCTCTTTTTTTCGGCTTTCGGGCCGCGAGACAGCAGGCCTATACCGCAACATCCTTATAGTCAATACTACCAGGCGCTATCTCCTGGAAGCCCCCCGCGAGCAATGGACACGGTAGCGGCGGGCTCACATCTCGCTTGCCATTCCCTCCGCCCAATCGCAGGCGGGCAGCTTCATCGGCCTTCCTGGCCGATTCCGCTGGACAGCCCCATTGACGGGCGTTTGCCCGCCGGGACGTGAGGCCGAGAGGCGCGATCAAGTCAGGTCGCCCGGCGACGAACCATGCGGAGTCGCTACTTTTCGGATTCCTTGACGCCGACACACCCGAACACCCCGCCCTTCTGCCAATATCCCTTCGGTGTCCGAATGCAGGGCCCCTTGACAAGATCTTCCCGGAATTCGCGTTGACACTCCTTGTCCTCATACTCGTCCAGCGTGAACGGCGCACGGGTACCGTCCTCGTACTCCACCACCACATACAGCCGGCTCCACGCGCCGGAGCCGTGGATATCCTGGAATTGGTGGACGTCCGCGGCGCACTCGATCAAGAAATCGGCCTGCTTCTCCTTCGTCTCCGCGAGCGAGAAGATCTTCTTCGTCTGGTCGGCCGAAAAGAACGGGTTGTACATCCCCTCCTTGTCTCCCGTGAACACCAGGATGTACTTCGCCGGTTTCGATCCGCTCTTACTCGGCGCGGCGGTCGGCCACGTCATGAGGGTTTGCTTGTCGTCCCACCGCCCACCTCGACTCGCGAACTTCAGCGATCCCGTGGAGTACCAACTCTCCCCCTTGTACTCGGGACATTCTCCCCGCACCCACACTCGGTACTGGCCGGGCTTCAGGACCCCTTCCTCGGTTTCTTGGCCGGAGGTCATCGGCGAACAGAACCAGGCGAGCATCGAGGCCGCGAGCACCATCATCATCCTCCCCGTCCAATCGACGGTGGGAGTATATCCTTTTCGGAACACACCTCGGGGTGGAATCGCTCTCGGTACCCCTCCCGATCGGATCTCGCCGCAGAGGCGCCGGGATTCTCCTCCGTTTCCGCGAAACCGCTCGATAATTAACTGTGTTACTTATCTAGCGACCTGGAGGATCCGGACGCCGTCGAGCCCTCCTCGCTACGCAGGATTCCCCGGCACCGGAGGAAAAGCGATGGACGATCGTGGAGTTCCGAGCCTCTGGCGCGTGGTTCAGCGGATCGTTTGGTTGTTGGGCGCGGCGATCGTGGGTTCCCTCTTCGCCTGGCCCACCGTGGGACTGCAGGCGTTCTGGAATGTCCTGATCCCCGTGGCGCCCGCTCTCCTCGTCTTCGCCCCCGGAGTGTGGAGGAATATCTGTCCGCTGGCTACGACCGCCCTGCTCGCGGATCGCATGGAGCTCTCGAAGGGGTCGCGCCTTTCGATCCCCGCCCAAGGTCGACTCTTCCTCGCGGGGGTACTCCTTCTCGCGATGATCGTCCCGCTTCGGCGTCTCTTCCTGAACGCGAGCGGTCCCGCGACGGGAATCACCCTGTTGGTCGCGGCCGCGGCCGCGCTCCTGCTCGGGTGGAAATTCGGGCGGAAGAGCCCGTGGTGTGCGGGGCTCTGCCCGGTCTATCCGGTCGAACGACTCTACGGGATCGGACCCGCCGTCACCCCGGCGAACGCCCGCTGCAGCGAGTGCCGGCGGTGCAGCCTTCCGTGTCCCGACTCCACGCCCGCATTCGACCCGAACCGAGCCGCGCGAACTCCTGCCCGACGGGCGGCCGGGACCCTCCTCGTCGGCGGCTTCGTCGGATTCGTCTTCGGCTGGTTCCAAGTGCCGGACTTCACCGCCGGGGATGGGTGGCGCCACCTCGCTTCGATCTACGGTCTACCGCTGGCGGGAGGCGGCGCGACGCTGGCTCTCTATCTGTTCGTTCGATGTCTTTGCTCCGAGCGCCTCCTCGCACGGCTGTTCGCGGCCGCGGCCGTCTCCTGCTACTACTGGTTCCGACTCCCCATGCTCTTCGGGTTCGGCGAGCATCCGGGGTTCGGCGTCCTCCTCGATCTGAGCGGCGTACTTCCCCCGTGGGCCCCGCTCGTGTCGCGCGCGGGGACGACCGCCCTCTTCCTGGCTTGGTTCCTCGCGGGCGCGGGGAGGAACCGTCCGTGGAGCGTTCGTCCCCCTTTCGCCTTCGCGCGAGGAGCTGCGTCTCCGACTCCTCCGCAACCGTGAAGGCGGGTGCAGATTCCCGTTGCAAGTCGGACGAGAATTCTGATAAGTAATCGCCGTTCCTTTCGTGGGGAGGGGAGTCGTGACCGTCCTTTCGTGCCTCGTCGCTCTTCTGGTCGCCGCCGGTTCATCCCGCGCTCGGCAGATCCGCGTCCACTACGACGCCGGTTGGGGCCACTCGATCTCGATTCGCGGAAGCGCCTCCCCGCTGACGTGGACCTCCGGTTCGCCCGCCTATTGGTCGGCCGGCAACGTCTGGATCTGGAATGTGCCCGCCGAGCTCGGCTCCTTCGAGTTCAAGCCCCTCCTGGACGACCGGCTCTGGTCCGTAGGAAAGAACTACCGAATCCCGGCCAAGGGCAGCATCGATCTCTACCCCTTTTTCGGGCCATCCAAAGGATCGCTCGTCGAGCACACGCTCCCGAACGGCCGGACCGCGATCGTCTATCTGCCGCCGAGCTATCTCGAGAATCCGGCCAAGCAATACCCTGTTCTCTACATGCACGACGGCCAGAACGTCTTCGAAGCGGCCACGTCTTTCGGCAGCGTCGAATGGCGCGTCGACGAGACCCTGGACCAACTCATCGCCAAGGGCGAGGTGGGCGAAGCGATCGTGGTCGGCGTCTACAATTCGGCGAATCGAATCCACGAGTATACACCGATGCCGGACCCCACGTACGGCGGGGGCGGCGCGGACGCGTATCTGGACTTCCTGGAAAAGACCGTCATGCCGTTCGTCCAGGCGAAGTACCGCGTGCGCACCGGTCCCAAGAACACATTTCTCATGGGATCTTCGCTCGGCGGTTTGGTCAGCTTCTACGCCGGCTGGAAGCGGAGCCACGTGTACGGTTCGGTCGCAGCCTTATCCGGAAGTTTCTGGTGGAACGGCGAAGCGACGACGAAGAAGGTCGAGGCGCACTCCGGTCTCAAGATCAAGTGTCGCTTTTACGTGGATGCCGGCGGCCTGGAGCCGCTCGCCCATGAGGTGAGCCGCATGCGAGAGGCGCTGGAGGCACGCGGATACAAGCACGGCGTGGACTTGATGCACTGGTACGAACCTCAAGGAAAGCACAACGAGGCCTCTTGGGCGGCTCGGCTCCATCGCCCCCTCCGATTCCTGCTCGCCGGAGTTCCGTAGGAACGGAGCCCTTATTTCGTCGCCCCTTTCTTCGTGGAACCGTAGGGCTCCAGTTTCTGGATCACGAAGACATTTCTCTCGCGTCCTCATTGACTCTCATTCCACAACTCACCTGAATCGGACTCCCTTCGACACATCGACGGGTCCGATGTTCCGATCGCCACCGTAACGGGGACGACGGTTGTCCTGTATTTCGAGGGGTACCTCGAGACGGACGTACCCCCCGAAATTCTTGCGTTCCGCTGGGCGCAAAACACCTCCAGCGGCAGCGCCACGCCGGATCCAATCTGTTCGTGCTCCAGAAATAGTGGGTGGGCCCGAGAAGCGGATTCGAGCCGCTTCCTCGGTCCGCGTTCCCCGGTGTCGCGAATGATCTTGAATGGATCCTAAATCTAGTCTACTTTAGGATCATGAAACGAATCAACATCCATGAAGCGAAGACCCACTTGTCCCGACACCTGAAGAGGATCGAGTCGGGGGAAACCGTGGTGATTTGCCGGAGAAACGTCCCCATCGCCGAGATCCGCCCGCTCCCCGGCAAATTCAAGGGACGACGCCCCATGGGAGGGGCGAAGGGGATGTTCCGCGTCCCCCCCAGCTTCTTCCGGCCATTGCCCGAGAGCCTCCTAGCGTCGTTGGAAGGGCGCGACGCGTGAAGCTCCTCCTCGACACCTGCACCTTCCTCTGGATCATTCTGGACTCCCCCGAGCTTTCCGAGGAGGCTCAAGCCGCCTTTGTGGACCCGGGCAACGAGGTATATTTGAGCGCGGTCTCCACGTGGGAGATCGCCGTCAAGCAATCGCTCGGGCGACTGCGTCTGCCCAGGGATCTCCACCGATTTCTCCCCGCCCAGCGAAAGCGTCATGGGATCGCACCTCTCCCCCTTCACGAGGAAGCGACGTTGTTCCTCGCGCGACTCCCGGGACTCCATCGAGATCCGTTCGATCGAATGCTAATCTCGCAGGCCCTTCACCATGGAATGCTCCTCGTAACCCCGGATGACGACATTAGGAGGTACGCCGTCCCGACCCTCTGGTGACCCATCCCGAGGGTGTGCGCTCCACCGTCGCGGGAAGAACTCGAAGAGAGTACGGATGGTGCCCCACATCGGATTCGTCCGGACGCGTCGTTCCGGCATCCACCCGTTTGCCTCCCGAGAGCCTTCCGCGAAATCCGCGGTCGTCTTCGTGGCCTCCCGGCCCCGCTCCTGGAACGTGTACCTCGAGTGTTTCCTGGTTCTGGGAGAGTATCTCGGTGATTCAGCGCAGGCACGCGGCGAGATCGGCGGCTCGCCACGCGAGATAGATCGGGAGCCCGAGGACCCCGTCGCCTTGCGTCGTCCTGACTCGAACGCCGGCGATCGCGGACGGATCGTCGTCGAAACGCCCGGCTACAAAGATAGGCCGACGATGGATCGTTAGGGCGCGCTAGAATTGGGCGATGGAGGCCGAAGAGGAACGAGTCGGGCTCTGTGTCCGGTGCGTGCACCTCAAACGCATCCGGTCCGACCGAAAATCGATCTTCTATCTTTGTCGCCTGGGGCTCACCGACCCGCGATTTCCCAAGTATCCGAGGATTCCGGTGGTGCAGTGCGAAGGACACCGACCCACTACTTAGCCCCGAGCACCAGCGCCCGAAACTCCGACGCCCATCCGAGGACCGTCGCCTCCGGCCCCAACAGCTTGAAGTAGTGGGCTCCCTTCGGAGTTTCGACGGCTGCGACCGACATCCGCCAGCCGGTCTTTTCGCCGAGCGCCCCCGAGAGATCCACGAAGGTTACCGGGTAGACGCCCGTCGCCTTCTCGATGCTCGCGTTCTCCCGGCTCGCTCCCGTCAGCTGCGCGGCCCAGCGGTCGATGTTCTCCTCCAGCGTGCCCCCGCCGGAGGGACCGAAATAGGAATAGGTGAACTCCGCGTCCTCCTGGCGCTTCTCTTTGTCGGGGACGGAATACTGAGCTTTGCGCAACCGATTCGAAGGCGTCTGAGATCCCCAGGCCGCGGGGGCTTGGAACTTCAGGAGCTCTTCCGGTTTGCGTTCCTCGCCCGGACTCTCGGTTTTCGTAGGGGTTTGGGGCGGAGGAGACTTGCTGCATCCCACCGCCAGCGCCAGCCCGAGCCACGCGAGTTTCATTCTTTCCCCTGCTTCATGGAGAGACCGATTCGGCGCCGCGCGGGATCGACCATCAGCACCCGCACCCGCACCACTTGTCCGACACGCGCGACCTCGTGCGGGTCACGCACAAAGCGGTCCGCCAATTCCGAGACATGCACGAGCCCGTCTTGATGGACCCCGAGATCGACGAAGGCGCCGAAGTCGGTCACGTTCGAGATCGTACCTTCCAGAATCATTCCCGGCTTTACGTGCTCCAACTCGGTGACCGACGCGTCCCGCCTCGGCGCGACGAACTCCTTGCGCGGATCTCGGCCGGGTTTCTGGAGTTCCTCGAGGATGTCCTGAATCGTAGGGAGACCGACGCGGTCGTCCACGAACTCCCGGGGATCGACCTCGGACTCGCTCCCGATGAGCGCCGCGGCGGCGCGTCCCAGACGGGCGGCGATCTTCTCGACCACGTAGTAGCTTTCCGGATGCACGGCGGAAGCGTCCAGGGGGTTGTCCGCGCCCGGGATCCGGAGGAACCCCGCGGCTTGTTCGAAGACTTTGGGTCCGATCCGCGGGACGGATCGCATCGCTTCGCGCGAAGAGAACGGCCGGTGTTTCACCAGGCTCTCCGCCGCGGGACGCGAAAGCCCCGAAACGTACGTCAGGAGTTCGACCGACGCGGTGTTGGCGTCCACGCCGACGGAGTTGACGCAGGATTCCACGACGTGATCCAGCTCCCGTTGGAGCTTCTTCTGATCGACGTCGTGCTGGTACTGACCGACCCCGATCGATTTCGGATCGATCTTCACCAGTTCGGCGAGCGGGTCCTGCAGTCGACGGGCAATCGAAATCGCGCCTCGAACCGTGACGTCCAGATCGGGGAATTCCCGGACCGCCACTTCCGACGCGGAATAGACCGACGCCCCCGCTTCGCTCACCACGACCGCCGTCGCATCCGGCAGGGAACGTCGCACGAAAAGCTCGATTTCCCGCGATCCCGTGCCGTTCCCGATCGCGAGCTTTTCGATTCCATGCGTCGAGACGATTCGTCGGAGCGTTCGCGCCGCGTCCGGACGGTCGGGGTACAGGACGGTGTTCTCGAGGAATCGGCCCGTGCGATCGATGACCGCGAGCTTGCAGCCGGTACGCAGCCCCGGATCGATTCCGAGGATCGCCTCCCCGCGCACCGGCGGGGCCAGGAGCAAGTTGCGCACGTTCGCCGCGAAGACCCGAATCGCCTCCTCTTCCGCCCGCTCCCAGAGCGACGCTCGCACCTCGGTCTCGATCGACGGCGCGAGAAGTCGCTCGTAGGCGTCGCGTTCCACCTCTTCGAAGAGAATCCGATGCGGCGACCCCGCTCGATTGAAGATGCGGTCGAGCTGGACGAACACGGGCGCGGCGTCGAGCTCGATCCCGACGGAAAGCGCTCCTTCCCGCTCGCCGCGCCACATTGCGAGCACGCGGTGCGGCGCCAGCCGCGCGATGGGTTCGCGGAAATCCAGGTACATCTCGTACTTCGAGACGTCCCCCTCCGCCCCGCGTTTCCGCTTCGAGCGCAGGGCTCCGCTCCGGCGCGTGTATTCCCGTACCCATTCCCGCGTGGGGAGATGCTCCGCCATCCGTTCCGCGAGAATGTCGCGGGCGCCGGCCATCGCGTCCGCGTCGCCCGACGCGGGTCGGTGCTGCCACAGCGATTCCGCCAGCGGCTCGTACCCCTTTTCCCGAGCGATCTGGGCCCGGGTCTTGCGGCGCGGTTTGTACGGAAGATACAGGTCCTCCAGACGATTCTTGTCCCGACACTCGACGATTTCGCGACCGAGCTCGGGCGTGAACTTGCCCTGTTCCTCGATGGACCGAAGGATGGTGGCCTTGCGCGATTCCAACTCCGCGTAAAACGCGCGGCGATCGAGGATTTCCTTGAGCCGGACCTCGTTGAGCCCCCCCGTCCTCTCCTTTCGGTAGCGCGCGACGAAGGGGATGGTGGCGCCTTCGTCGAACAAAGCGAGCGCCGCCTCCACGCGCCGGCGATCGGGTTCGAATTCGCCCAGGAGGAGCTCCCGATTCCGGACCGCCAGATCGAGGGCCATGGAGGTCGAGGCTAGGCTGCTTCGACGGGGCGGTCAAGCATTAGGCGCCTTGACTTCCATCACCCATATGGGTAAATTCCCCATTCTCGTCGTGCGAAAGAAGTTCGTCGTTTTAGTCCCGGCCGCTCTACTGGCCCTCTTGGCCGGCGGATATCTCCTCTCGAAAAACGTCGCTCCCGCGACCCGGAGCCTCCGCTCCGCCGTCCGCGGCTCGGTGGAGGAGACTCGCGTCCCCGAAGGAACGCCCCCGGTCGAGACTCGACGTCCGACCGTCGATCGCCAACGCCCGTCCGGTTCCGGCTCGGAGCTGATCGACCGCCTCCTCGTCGGGCGCGATCCCGGAGAGTTCGGGCCGGTGGCCGAGGAGCTTTCCCGCGCGGAACTGGGCGAGCAAGATCTCGAGCGGCTGCGGACGTTGGCGCGCTCGGGCGCCATGCACCTCAGAGTCATCGCGGTCCACCTTCTGGCGACGCGGCCCGACCCCGACGGAAAGAACCTCGACGCCATCCGCGACGCCTGCGCCGCGTCCGAGGAGATGGTGGCCCACGATGCCTTGACCTCTCTCGCGCGATATGTCCAGGCCAATCCTTCCGCGGCGGAAACGGTCCAGGAGTTTCTTCTCGATCGCGCGCGTTCTTCCTCGGACGAGGAGCGTCGCCAGCTCGCGGCCTCCACGATCGAGTTCGATCGACTCACTCCCGCGCAGCGAGGCGCCTTCGATGCCCTCCTCCGCGACGGTTCGGAAGAGGTCCGCTGCGCCGCGCTCTACGCGCTTTCGCAGTCTTCGCGACGCGCCGACTCGCGGCGGCTTCTGGCCGACACGTTCGCCTCGGATCCCTCCGAGCGGGTGAAACGGCACGTGGTCGAGCTCCTGGCGGAAATGGGCAGGGAGTCGCGCGAGACGCTCCTGAGTCTCAAGGGTCGATTCCCCGCGCTGGACTCGGAGATCGACGAGGCCATGCGAGGATGGGAAGAAGGATCGTAACTTTCTTTCGCCCCGACTGAACCATTCCCCCCCCGGCCGTCATACCAATAGGGAAGGACCGTCGGGGGTTTTCGGGAGGTCGGAATGCTGTGGGCTCTCGCGTTCGCGCTCTTCCAGGAACGGAACCACGAATGTCCCGCCCAACCTCCGAGCCAGGTCGAGATCGACAAGGCCGTGGCCCGCGGAGTCGAATACCTGCGCTCCGTGATGAAGAAGGCCGAGCTCGATCTCGACGCCCACGGCGGCCACACCCTCGAAGAACTGATGCTGGCCGCCCTGGCCTACGGCGGTCTCCCCGAAGCGCACGAAGAGGTTCAGTGGCTCCTCAAGCGCTCCCTCTCCCACGCGCCGGCCAAGACGTACGAGACCGTCCTCTTGTGCGTCGCCCTCGACAAGTTCGACGCGGAGTTTTACACCTGGAAGCTGGTCGAATGCGGCCAGTTCCTCCTCGACAACGAGTGCGAGAACGGGCAATGGTCGTACGGTCGTCCGACGGAGCTCGACGCCAAAACCAAGAAGCTGATCGAGGAGCTCAAGGTCTGGGGAGAACAGCGCCGCAAGAAGCGCGCGAAGAACAAGGACTCCACGAAATCGCGCCTCAAGATCGAGCTCAAGCCGAAGCCCCTGGGGCAACCGTCGGGCGATAACAGCAATACCCAGGTTGCGGCGCTCGGTCTTCGCATCTGTGGGGACGCCGGAATCGTCTTTCCCAAGGCCAATCTCGAACTCGCCCGAACGTGGTGGCTCGACAACCAGCGAAACGACGGGAGCTGGGGCTACGGGGCCGGAGCCGATCAGGGGGACGGGTACATCTCGATGACGGCCGGGGGCGTGAGCTCGCTCCGCGTCCTCCAGGATCTGATCGAGCGCGGTCTCCCCAAGCGCTCGAGAGACGCCAAGGCGGGAACCGTAGCCGCGTCCGTCGATCGGGGAACGAAGTGGATGGGCGAGAATTTCACGTATCACCCCCGCTATGCCGTGTTCATGCGGGCGCCCTACTCCCACTATTCGATCGAGCGAGTCGGGATCCTCGGAAGTCTCGAGAAGATCGGACCGCACCCGTGGTACGCCGAGGGGGCGTACGACCTCCTCCGCTCTCAGCAGTCGGACGGCTCCTGGACGCTGAGCCGCGCGCGGGGCAAGGACGAAAAGGAAACGACGAAGTGGGCGATCATCGACACCTCGATCGCCATTCTCTTCTTCAAGCGATCGGTGCGACCGCCGGTGGCGTCGGGAGACGATCGGAAGAAGCCGTAATCACGATGAGATGCTCCCTCCGCCGCTCGCCCCGGCGCCCGTAGGTCCGCTCCATCTGATCGCGCGAAGCGCCCGCCGGGACGCGCGCCCCGAGCCCGCGGGCGATATCGCGGACGAGCCGGTCGGCCTCCACGCGTACGGCCCCCACGGAACCGTCCCCCACGAGAAGGACGATTCGTCCCTCCGGCGAAAGCGCCGGGAGGAGATTCCCAAGAATCCGCGTGAGATCTTCGCGATAGCCGGCGCCTCGCTCCCGGCGCGTCCCGATCTCGCGCGACTCCCGTACGGACGGCGCGCCATAGAGCGCGTCGCGCAGCGCGTGGTGCGCGGAATAGTCGTACGTTCCTGCGTACGGAGGGGAGGTCAGGACCAAGTCGACGGAGCCAGAAGCCGGTCGAAGCTCCCGCGCGTCCGCGACACGCAGCTCGGGCTCACGCGGATTCACGCCCCGCTTGTGCAGGTCGGAGCTCAGCAGGAGAAGCGACTTAGTCAGTTCGGCGCACTTCTCGCGAAAAAGGCGGAACGGGGCCCCGGGCGGCCACGGCTGCCGAGTCGGGTCCAGGACCGTGACGCTGTCGCTCGCCTGCCGCGAGAGCTTGACCACCAGCGAGGAAAGGACGCACGTGAGAAGGCGCCGGAGCGTAGGCTCCTTCCCTTCGTCGATCAGGGCTTTCAGGAAGCCGATTTCCCCGAGCGTATGCGGCTCGAACCACCCCCGCACCGCTTCGGCCCAGGAAGGTACCGGCAAGCGCTCGTCGACGTTGGAACGGGCGACCTTTTCGATCCGCTCCCCTTCCGCCTCGACTCGGCGGCATTCTCCAGGCGGCATCACGCGAGTCCGGGTCCACGCGATTTCCAGAGCCACCCTCGAGATGTCCGATCCCAAGTAGGGAAGCCCCGCTCGCACGGCCTCGACCGCGGTGGTACCCGACCCCATGAACGGATCGACCGCGAGCCGCTTGGGCGCGAAATGCCCGAGGATCCGCTCGGCGATCTCGGGATGCATCCGACCCGGATAGGCGTGGAATCCGTGGGTGAAGCGGAGTTTCTCGGGGGCCTCGACTCCGAAGCAGTCCGCCAGGACTCGAGCGAGGGCCGTATCGCCCCACGGTTTCGGACGGCCTCCGGGGTTGGAAAGACTCCGCCGATTCCGCATCGCGCGCGATCGTACCATTTTCTCCCCGCCGGAAACCCGGGAAGGACGCCCGCGGGGGCGCGGAGGTGCATCACGGTGCTCACTCTGGCGTTCCTCGCCGTTCGGGACGCAGTGGAGATCAAGACACGCGACGCGTCCCGCTCGGCCGTGGTACGACTCTCCGTCCATTCGGGGCAAACTCAGTACTTCCCGGTGTCGCATCGATTCGCGCCCGTTTCAAAACCCCTCCTCACGCACGGAGAAGATATGAGCCATGGGAAGGAGAAACTCATGATCGTGAGACTTTCGCTGAAGGCGGGGATGAGACTCCAGGTCGACCCTCCCTTCTCCGCCGATCGACTCAACTGATCGAAACGGCCGGGCGGGGCCCGGCCACCCCGGGCCTCGCCCGAATCCTCTCCGCATTCACGACCACGACGTCGTACCGCCCTTCGACTCGGCCCGTCACCTCGTACGGGCCGAGCGTGCCCAGGAGAGAACGGTACCGGCGAAAGACCTTCGGAAACAGCACCGCCTCGAAGATCCCGTGCTCGTCCTCGAGCGTGAGGAACTCCATCGGTTCCTCGCGCGCCGTCACCGTCACCCGCGCCGTCGCCAGGAGGCCGAGGAGCGTCGCCCGGCGCCCGACCATCGACGAAAGCGCGCGGCTGTCGATCGGCCGCGGGTCCGACAGGTACGAGAGGATGTGTCGGCGGGCCGAGAGTCCCAGGATCTCGAGCTCCCGCGCGAACCGCTCCTCCTCCGACACTTCCGGGATCGGCGGCACCTCGCGACATCCCGAAAGCGCCATCAGGAGCAGCCGCGGCCGGGGGATCCCCGCCCAATCGAACGCGCCGCAGAGAATCAGATTCCGCAGCGACGGCTTCGAAAGATGGGTCCGCGCCAGAAAATCTCCCAGCGACTCGAACGGCCGAGCCTCGAGGATCTGCGCGATCTCGCGCTCCTCGATCTCGCGCACGCGCCCGAGTCCGACGCGGATCGCGCCCTCCTCTTCGGCGAATTCCACCCGCGATCTCTGCACGCACGGCAGGAGAATGCGGATCCCCTCGCGCTTCGCCTGCTCGACGTAGACGCGCGCGTCGTAGAGCCCCTGGTTGTTGTTGATCGCGGCGACCCAGTGCGCGACCGGACGGTGGGCCGCGAGCCATGCCGACGCCCACGCGAGCACGCCGTAGCTCGCCGCGTGCGCGCGGCAAAAGCTGAACTCGTTGAACTTGGCCATCTGGACCCAGAACGCCGCGGCGAGCCCGCGGTCCGGGCACCGCGCGAGAAACTCCCGGGAAATCGCGAGCCGCTCCTCGTCCGTCCGTGCCTTCTGCACGCGCCGCCGGAAGCGGTCGCCCTCCGAAAGCGTCATCCCCGCGAGGGCCGACGCGACGAGCATCGCGTCGTCCTCGTAGAGCATGACGCCGTGCGTGTCGGAGAGGAGTCCGCCGGGAGACGGTTCGAGGCCGCGGACGCGCCGGACGAAGCGCTCCTTCCTCCCCCCCGACGCCGCCCCCGGCCGGAGGAGCGCGAGCGCCCGCATCACCCCCCTCGCGTCGCGCGGCCGCGTCATCCGCAAAAGCGCCCGCATCGCCGGAGACTCGAGCTGGTTGCAGCCGAGCGTCCGCCCCTCCGCCACCAGCCGCGCCGTCTCCTCGTCCGCCGGCAGCGACTCGACCTCGATCCGCTCGCCCGTCGTCCGCTCCACGATCTCGACCGTCTCGCGGATCGTCGAGAGCGCGCGATTGCCGAGGAGATCGATCTTGACGAGTCCCACCTCCTCCACCGAATCCTTGTCGTACTGCGTGACGATCACCCCCTTCTCCGCGAACTGCATCGGCGCGACGCCGTCGGGACGAAGCACGACGCCGCCGCAGTGGACCGAATAATGGCGGGGGAACCCCAAGATCGCCCGCGCCGCCGCCCGGATCCGCGCGAGTTCCGGCACCCGCACCCGTCCCCGCTGGAGCGCCGACACCTGATCGTCCGAGAAGCCGAACGCCTTCGCCGCCTCGCGGAAGGCGGAGCGATGCTGGAACGTGATGTGCGTGGAGACCATCGCGGAATCCGGGAAGCGCCGGAAGACGTACGCGAGGATCTCGTCGCGGATTTTCCAGCAGAAGTCCACGTCGAGATCGGGAAAATCCGTCCGCCCTTCGTGCAGGAACCGTTCGAAGGGAAGATCGAACGCGATCGGATCGACGTTCGTGATCCCGAGGACGTACGCGACGACGCTCGACGCGCCCGAACCGCGCCCCGCGACCGGCACGCCCCGCTCGCGCGAGTGTCGCACGATGTCGTGGACCACGAGGAAGTAGTCCGCGTAGCCGAGCTTCTCGATCACCGCGAGCTCGCGCTCGAGACGCTCGATCGGCGGATTCTCCGGATAGCGCCCCGCGAGTCCGCGCCGGCAGAGCGCGCGCAGGTCGCCCGGAAACTTCGGGAAGATCTTGGGCGCGGGCAGGAAGTTCCACTCGAACGGCTCGGGCTCGTCTCCGGCCCGGAGCGCCGCGTCGGGCGATTCCACGCCCTCGACGTGAGCCCACAGGGTGTTCTCGCGGATCGCGGAAAGGAGTTTGTGGACCTTCCAATCTTCGGGCCGCGCGAAGTAGGCGTGGCGCGGATCGCCGACCTCGACGAGGCCCGTCGCGTCCTCGTGCGAGCGCCCGAGACGGCGCGCCGTGATGAGCCGGCACAGGTTGGCATAGCCCGTCCGATTCCGGACGAGCCATACCCTCCCCTCCACCGTCGCGCCGAGGACCGGCCGAATCCCCTCGCGCTCGCAGCATTTCCAAAACTCGACGGCCCCGGCCAGCCCGTCGTCGTCGGCCAGCGCGAGCGAGCGGATCCCGAGCTCCTTGGCGCGCGCGACGAGCGCCGCGGGCGACGAGGCGCCGCGCAAGAGACTGTACTGGCTGTGAACGACGATCACTTCGTCAGCGACGGCGTCCGGAGCACGAATCCGTACGAATCGTTCTCCAGCTTTCCGAGAAGGTCGATCGCCTTCCCCGGAACCACCGCGCCGTCTCCGTACTTGTCGCGAATCCGGTCCACCGCCTCGTGCAGGCGCCGGAGCCGATCGTCCGAAAAGAGCTCGCCTTGCGCCTCCTCCATCCGGAAATTCGAGAACGCGATGCCGAGGTGGCGCAGCGTCACGCGGCGCGCGTAGAGCTCCCACAAGAGCCGCCGCGTCACCGGCAGCACCTCCTCGTCGATCGACGTCGGCGCCAGGGAGGCCGAGCGCTCCTCCTGCACCCAGTCGGAGTAGCGGATCGAGACTTTCACGGTACGGACGCGAAGCCCGAGCCGGCGCAGCGTCCGCATCGCGCGGTCCACGAGGTACGCGAGCATCCCCTCGAGCTCCGTCCGATCCGCCGTCGGCGCGTGCAGCGTGGTCTCCCGCGAGATCGACCGCGGGATCTCGCGTTCGTGCACGGCGCGCGAATCGCGGCCGCGGGCCCGTTCGTAGAGGGCGACGCCGACCTTTCCCAGCATCGCGACGAGGGTCTCGAGCGGGATCGCGCGGAACTCCTCGACCGTCCGGACGTTCATGTCGCGGAACAGCGCCGACGTCCTCGGGCCCATTCCCGGGATCTTCTCGATCGCCAGCGGCCGGAGCGTCTCCTCCTCGGCGCCGCGCGGCACCAGGGCGAGTCCGTCCGGCTTCACCGACTTCGCCGCGATCTTCGCCATCATCCGGTTCGACGCGATCCCCACCGTTGCCGCCAGCCCCACCTCTTCGCGAACCTCCCGCCGCAACCGTCTCCCCAACTCCAGAAAGTCCGGATAGAGCCGCTCCGTTCCCGCGAAGTCGCAGAACGCCTCGTCCAGGAACGTCTCGATGGCCGGCGCGGTACGGCGGCAGATCTCCCACACCGCGTCGGTGAAGCAGCGGTACACCTCCTGACGCCCTTCGAGAACGACGAGGTCCGGACAGAGCCGCCGCGCCTGGTGGAGCGGCATGCCGTTCGCCAGCCCGAACCTTCGCGCCTCGTAGCTGCACGATGCGATGACGCCGCTCCCGACGGCGATGGGCCGGCCCCGCAGCCGCGGGTCGCGGAGCTGCTCGACGGAGGCGAAAAACGCGTCGAGGTCGATGTGAAAAATCATCCTCCCACCGCCTCCACGTACCACACCGGTTCTCCCTCCCGATGGACCAGGGTGAAGAGCTCGCCGGAGTCCGCCGTCACCGAGAAGAAGTAGCGGATCGGCCTCGTCGCGCGGTCTACCCAGCGGGCGTTGACCGAGCGCACCCGGAACTCCCGCGTTCCCCACCGGAACTCGAGAGGTTCGATTTTCCCGCCCTCGTAGCGCACGAGGATGCGCGGCAGTTTTTCGTGAAGAATCGACTCCATCGGTCCCCGCTTCGAAGCATAACACGCCCGGACGAAAAATGTTAGTGTAATGTTTGTGTGCCGGTTTTGGTGCGCCTCTCCCCGAGCAAACCGGTATAGTGCGCGAAATGCGCAGGGTCCATGCGGCGTTCGCCGCCCTCTTCGCCGCCCTCGGAGCGACGGCGCTCGTCCCCGCGACGCCCGAAGTCGTGGACCTCGTAACGGGAGAACCCGTCGCGGGCGCACGACTCGAACCCATCGATCCCACGCTGCGGCTGTTCCTCGAACCTCTGTACGGTCCGCTCCACGCGATCGCCGGGCTTCCCGACCAACGCATCGCGAGTTGGTTCGTGTGGATCGCGCTCCTCGTGCTGGCGGTGCGGCTCGCACGCCGCAAGCGCGCGGGCGAGTTGCGGGCGAAGTGGCTCTCGGAGATCGCGCTCGTGCCCGGCTACTATCTTCTCTACGCCGCCGTCGCGCTCCCGCTCATCTGGCTGGGAGTTCTCCCCAAACGACTCCTCGCCGTCTTCCTCGCGGCCGTACCGGGGGCCCTGTACACCGTCGTCCTGCTCCTACTCCTCGCTCGCTCGACCGCCCGCGGACGCGGCCTCCGCATCGCCGTGGATTTCGGTGTCCGCAGCATCGGGATCCTTGGATTCCTCGGCCTCGCCTACCTTGCCTTCACCTTCGTCGCGCCGGGCAGAATCGCCACGGGGCGGCGACTGATTCCGCCCTCCGGAACGGTCTCGATGGACCTGCACGCGCACGCGCAGACATCGCAGGACGCCGTGGTGGGCGCCGAGGGGCGTCTGGATTTCTTCGCGAAACACCGCGTGTCCCTCTCTGCGGTCACCGAACACGGATGTTTCGACGATCCCGAGCCGCCGGAGACGGTGTCGTATTCCTTCCTGGCCCGTCGCGCCCGCGAGAGGAACCTCGGGATGCTCCTCCTGCCGGGAGAGGAATTCACGACTCACGCCCTGCATCTCGTCCTGCTCGGCATCCGGCGAACATTTCCGGCGGGCCCCTACCGCCTCTCGTCCGAAAAGACGGAGCCCCCGTTCTTCGGATACGACTTTCCGCGTCTCATCGCCGACGTGCACCGCGAGGGCGGGTACGTGATCGTCGCGCACTGGTGGTCGCACCGTCAGTGGGACCGCGTCGATTGGCGGCACTTGGTAGGATGGGGCGTCGATGGCTTCGAAATCACCTCCGGACCCGAAGTCGCGCCTCCGGAATTGATCGCGGAATGGCGCCGGACCGGAAAGCTCCTCGTCTCCGCGAGCGACTTCCACGGTTGGCACCCGTCCCTCTATTCCTGGAATCTCGTGGACGGCTCCGTCCTCGGGCAGGACCCGTGGGACGCCGTCCATCGTCTATTCCGAGACCGGCGGATCCGCGTCGCCGGAGCTCTCGGGTACGATCCCGAGGTTCCCGCGCCCCTCGAGCCTCCGGCCGGCCTGTGGCGTTACTTTCGCCGCCTCCCCCTTCCCAATCGGATCGCCTGGCTCGTTGCGGCGACGGCGGCGTGGCTGGCGGCGTGGGGGTGGTCCCGCCGACGCCGCACCCCTCCCCGCTCGACCCCGAATCCTGCTGTTCTGTGAAAACTGGTTTGCAGGTATCTTGGGATCTGAGATCTTGGGTTCGTGAAAGCCGTCGCGAGACTCTCCACGGACCTCGAGAACCCCGCGTTGATCCGACTCCTGAAAATGGAGGCGCACACGACCCTGAAAGCGGTTCTCTCGACCGCGCTCGAAGCCTACTTCGCTCACCGGCTGGAAACCAAGGCACTCGCGCGACTCTCGCAGGCCGTATTCGAGGAGTGGAACGGTCCTCGGGACGCCGAGTTTGATCGCTTGTGAGGCGGGGGATGTCGTTTTGGTCCGATTTCCCCTCGCGGAGATTCTTCAGACGAAAAAGAGGCCCGCCCTATTGATGAATGTCGTCAAAGTCGGGAATCGGCCAGGACTCGCCACCATCGTGATGATCACCAACAAGATCGACGGACTGTCCTTGACTGAGGATCTGCCCCTTCAGCGGTGGAAGGAAGCCTCTTTCCTTCACCCCAGCATTGCGCGACCGTCGAAAATGGCGAGCGTCCACCATCGCCTAATCGAACGACGGATCGGGAGGCTTCGGCCGCCCAATCTCGATCGGATTCTCTGCGACCGGTTCGGGTTCTGGATCCGATAGGGATAGACTCACCTCAGATTCGGCGTCACGAAGAGGATGAACTTCCCGGCTCGATCCACTTCCACCAGTTCGGGAAACTCGCTGCGGAGCGTTTCCGCACCGCTGGGCGAGGTGACGACTCCGACCCGTGGATGTTGGGTCAGAAAAGCCCGCAGCCCGTGGTCGGGAAGCATGTAGGGATTGCGCGGATCCACATGGTCCTGACCGTATTCGACTTCGCTCGGTCTCCCCACGTGATACGCCTGCCTCTTCAAGTAGTACGTCACGGAATAGTCGCGCTGCTTGAGCAGGACGACCGGGACGCCGGTGAGGCGCCCGCGATTCCGCTCGATAAGAAACTGCGAGGAGCGATGGACATCGCCGTAGTCGCGAATCGCGTGGATCCCGGGGATGAGAACGGCGGCGATCGTCGCGACGGCGGCGATCGCGCCCGCCCTCGGACGCCTTCGAAGCGCCAGGATGACGCCGATCACGGAACCCACCATCACGACGGCTCCCGCCGCAATGGCGGACGGGGCGATGCGGATTTGGAGGCCCGCGACCTTCAACTCCGGATGGATCGCGACGAGGACGGCCCCGGCCGCGCCCGCGAGCGCGAGGCCGAAGGCAGGCACCGCATCCCATCGTCCTCCGGTCGATCGCGAGATGAGGGCTCCGCACACGAGGGCTAGGGCAGGCATGGCCGGTATCACGTAGGTCGCCAATTTCGCCTTGGAGAGGGTGAAAAAAAACACGATCGCCAAGGCCCAGAAGAGAAGAAAGCGGACGAACGGTTCCTTCCAGAAGGCCCGATCCCGGATCGCCGCCGGGAGGATGAGAATACTCCACGGGGCCATTCCCACGAACGCGTAGACGGCCGTCGCCCAGAAGGGTTGTGGGTGATGCACCTCCCCCTTGAATCCTCCGAGGTTTTGGTTGATGAAGAAGCGTTCGAAGAACTGCGGGCAAGCCTCCCAAGTCGCGTAGGCCCAAGGCGCGAGAATGAGGAAGCACACGGGGAGTCCCGCCCAGAAGTCGACACGCCGGAGCGAGAACCGGCGATGGAGAATCCAGTACCCGAGCCCCGCCAAGGCGGGCACGAGAAAAGCGACGGGACCCTTGGTCAAGAACCCGAGCGCGGCGAGGACCCATCCGTAGATCGCACCCCGCCCTGTCTCGAGCGCGCGCCAGAAGAAATACACCGAGCCCGTCGTACACGCCCCCAGAAGCATGTCGGGGGCGACTCCGCGGCCGAGTCCCAGGGCAAGACCCGAGGTCGCCCAGACGGCGGCAGACCATAGCCCCGCGGAGTGGCTCCACGCCCGGCGGCCGAAGAAGTACACCATCGGGACGATGGCGATCGACGAGAGGAAGGGGATGAGGCGAGGCGCGAGATTGCCGTGTCCGAAGAGGCCGATGGCTCCGGCGATGAGCCAGACGAACAGCGGCGGCTTGTCGATGTAGGGACTTCCCTCGAGCCGAGGAACGATCCAGTCGCCGGATTCCCACATCCACCACCCGATCTGGGCGTATCGCGATTCGTCCGAGTGATAGAGGGGACGAGAGGAGATTCCCCATCCGAGGGTGAAGCACGCGATCAGAATCACCAGGGCGAGGTGCTTCCACTCTCGCGGGGTCATCCCGGCGGAAACCTCCTCGGGTGGGGTGGCCATGGCGGGGACATTCTAGGGTCCCGCTTCCAGAAAGGCAAAGTCACCGTTGAGTCTTCTCCAGCGCCCTCCACCGCAGCACGGCGACGCCGAACCCCAACGCTGCGGTCAGGGCGAACACGGAGAGAGCGATCGGAAGGCGGTTTCCGGAATCCAGGCGAAGGTCGGGAGGTCGTCCATCCGTCGTCGCGTGATGTCGGGAGGGATCGGCCGGATCGAAGAAGACGTGAACGGGTGTGCCCTCCGGAAGGGCCTGCGGGATCGTTCCGTCGAAAACCTCGCCGCGGTATACGAACTTGTAGTGATGCGAATCCACCACTCGCCCGGTCGTCCGTGCGGTCTCTCGCCGGAATCTCCCGGACAGAAGGCCGGCCCATAGGACCGCCGAGGCGACGAGGAAGAGGATCCCCAAGGCGAGGCAGGCGGTGCGGCGCACGAAAATGAGACGGCCCGCGAGAACTTTTGATTGACGAATTCCCGAAGCGCGGAGAGAGTGGTACGGATGCAGGATGGAAGCCAACTAGCGGTCTTCATCGACTTCGAGAATATCGCGCTGGGGATCCAGCATACTCGGCGCAAGTTCGAGATCATGAAGGTCCTGGATCGCCTTCTCGAGAAGGGAAAGATCACCGTCAAGAAATCCTACGCGGACTGGACTCGATTCGCCGAGTACAAGCACTCCTTCCACGAGGCGGCCATCGAGCTCATCGAGATTCCCAAACGTTCCGCGGCGGGGAAGAACTCCGCCGACATCCGGCTCGTGGTGGACGCCATCGACCTGTGCTATTCCAAGCAGAATATCGACACCTTCGTCATCGTGTCGGGCGACAGCGACTTTTCGCCGCTGGTTTCCAAGCTCAAGGAGAACGGCCGCAC
Organism: uncultured Planctomycetales bacterium; assembly: GCA_964526305.1. Lineage (GTDB taxonomy): Bacteria > Planctomycetota > MHYJ01 > MHYJ01 > JACPRB01 > JACPRC01. The sequence goes on from CAZGKV010000072.1 coordinate 23,541, forward strand.
GGTGATCGGGCTCGGGATGAAGGACTCCACGTCGGAACTGCTCCGGGACAATTGCGACGAATTCATCTACTACGAGGACATCGAGCGATCCCCCATCGAACCGCCCGTATTGCCCGACAACGTCCCGGACAAGAAGAAGGAGGCGATCCAGCATCTCATCGACGCGATCGTCGCCTTGAAGCGGGAGAACAAGGAAGTGCTGTACTCCTCGATGCTCAAGGACACGATGAAGCGGAAGAAGCCGCAGTTCGACGAAGCCTATCACGGCTATCGGACATTCAGCGACCTCCTGGAAGATGCGGAGCGCCTGGGGATCGTGAAGCTCAACACGGATCCGCGGAGCGGAACGTACGTCGTGGTGGGATTCCAGCGGAAGCGGTAGCCGTTCACGGGTACCTGATTCACCGCAGAGGCGCAGAGAACGCAAAGAAAACGCAGAGGACGTTTACCGGCTCCGGGAACCCCAGGACCCGACGCCGGATCCCGTCCTTCAGGACAGCCAC
>CAZGKV010000073.1:0-23980 GCA_964526305.1 uncultured Planctomycetales bacterium
GCATCTGCACCCTCGGCGCCGCCACCGCGGCCACGATCCTACCGGGATGTGCTCTTAGCCTCTCTTGGGCTTTCCGGAGCGGTCGTTTGGAAATTGTTTGAGCCCCTGGGAATCGGACTTCTATAATCCCCCCCGACCTGCAAGGGAGGATTGATGAAACGCATCCACTTCGGACTGCTCGCCGTCCTGTTCGCTCTCGGCGCCTGCCAAAACGGAAAGAAGAACGGGACAAAGGATCCTGAATGTTTCAAACGGGGTCACCTCGTCGTCGGAGTCGATCTCAATTACCCGCCCATGGAGTTCGTGGAGGGAAATGTACAGACAGGCTTCGACGTAGACTTCGCCCGGAAACTCGGCGAGAAGCTCGGGCTCCAAGTCCGATTCGTCGACGTCGCCTGGGACGAAATCCTCGAGGGACTCGGCTCCAAGCGATACGACGTAATCATTTCCGCGATGAACGTCACTCCCGATCGCGCCAAGGTCGCCGACTTCGTGGAGTACTCGCGGATGGCCCAGGTCTTCGTGTGCCGGAAGGGCGTCGCGGTGAAGACGGAAGAGGACTTGGCAGGGAAGACCGTCATCGCGCAGCTCGGCACCACTTCCGAGGACTGGCTTCAGCTCGTCCGCGAGCGCGTGAAGAAGATCAAAGTGGTCCGTACCTTCAAGTCGGGAGTGGAGCTTTTCAACCAGGTGAAGGCGGGGAAGGCCGACTGCCTGATCGCCGACGAACCCGTGGGGCGCTACTATGCGAAGCAGCAGCCCGAGATCTTCGAAGTCACCGGAGAAGCGATCGCCCCGGAACCGGTCGGCATCGCCCTTCGCAAGAAAGAGCCCGCCCTCAAGAGCGCCCTGGAGAAGGCGGTCGAGCAGCTCCGGACCGACGGCACCCTGAAGAGCCTCGGCGAAAAATGGTTCGGAAGCGAGCTCGGCCAAGTCAAGGCGCTCGATCGCGTGAAGCAGGCCGGCAAGCTCGTCGTCGGAACGGAACTGACCTATCCCCCGATGGAGTTCCTCGAGGGAAAGGAGCCGGCCGGGTTCGATGTGGACTTCGCCCGCAAGCTCGGGGAGAAACTCGGCGTCCAAGTCGAGTTCGTAAACGTCGGTTGGACGGAGATTTTCGACGGCCTCGCCCAACGTCGTTTCGACGCGATCGTCTCGGCCATGAACATCACGCCCGAACGCGCTAAGGCGGTGGACTTCGTGGAGTACGCGAGGATGTCGCAGGTATTCGTCTGCCGGAAGGGAGTGTCGGTGCAGTCCGAAAAGGACTTGTCGGGGAAGACCGCCATCGTAAAGCTGGGGACGACGTCCGAGGAGTGGCTCCAGGAGGCGCGAGGGCGGGTTTCCGGAATCAAGGTGGTCCGGACGTTCAAGTCGGTTTCGGAGCTCTTCGAGCAGCTCAAGGCGGGGAAGGGCGACTGCCTCATCATCGACGAGCCCGTCGGCCGGTATCACGCCAAACAGAATCCCGATGCTTTCGAAGTGACGGGTCAGGCGATCGCGCCCGAGCCCGTCGGGATCGCCGTCCACAAGTCCGACGGCGATCTCCGAGCGGCGCTCGAGAAAGCGGTCGCCGAGCTCAAGTCCGAGGGCGCCTTCAAGAGCCTCTCCGAAAAATGGTTCGGGGGAGAGCTGGGACAGTAGCCTTCCGGGAGCGATTGGATGTAGGCGACGCCTTCCTCGGCGTCCCAGACCTCGGAGTGCAGACCTCCGAAGTCGAAGAAGCCGCGGGTCGTACGCTTCGCTCAGACCGTCGATTACGAAGAGCATTTCGTCCGTAGGCGTATACCTTGCACCGCTGAGCCTCCCCGGCGGCGCGCAGCCGGCCAGGTCCGAGCGTGCCGAGGCCCCGATTGACCGTGACCGGCACGGCATACGTGGTGCCGTCCACGATGTCGACCCTTCCTTGCACGCCGATGAGGCGGGCCAGCGACCGTGTCGGTCGTGGAGTGATCGACTCCCAGAGAGAGCGTTCCGGTGACCGAAAGAGCCGAGCGTCGCACGATCGTGAGCTTGGACTCGAAGTGGTCGAGGTCAAGATTCCGGTCGTCGGCCTGGCGCATCGCCATGCGGACCGGCCATGCGATGCGCTTCATCTCGGACTTACTTGACTTCGAATTCGCGGTCGGGAATCTCGTCTAGCGAGACTTCCTCGAACGTGACCAGTATTTTCGATCCCTTGGACCCGTACGAGAGGCGCACCGGAAGAAGCGTCTTGGGATCCAGAAGGAGTCGCACGCGGGCGGCGGGCTCGACGAACCGCTCGATCTCCATGTCGAATTCGAGAACCGTGCACTCCTTGCCGCCGACTTTCTCCGATGCCCCAAACGCGAAACCACCTACCCTGATCGCCTCATCGGGTGTCGTCGGATCGTCGCTCAGCTTGGTCGGAAAGAACTGGAGCTGACCGCTCGCGACGGGAAAGAATCCTGACCGAACCATCGATGCCGCCAGCAGCCGGCCGTACCCCTTCGGCGCCCGCCCTTTCTCCTCTCCCGACCGAAGGGTCTTGCCGTCCGAGGTCAGACGAATCGTCCGCGAGCGCGTCTCTCCGTCCTTGCTGCCTTCCGCGTCCGTACGAATGTCGAACCGGTCCCCGGGCTTCCAGCGAATTCCTCCCTGAACCGATACCGTTCCCGCTTCCGCTTCGATCGTCAATCGGAACTTCGCCGAGACCGACTTCGCCTCTTCCAATCTCTTCTCCAACTTTCGAAAGACCGTCTCCGCGTCTTCCGGGGGCCTCGGGGGCTTTTCCACCGGGCCGGCACTCTGGCATCCGGCCCATAGCAACCACGCCGAAAGGCATCGCATCTTTCACCTCCGCATCGTCCCTTGGATTCCCATCCCCACCGGGGCTACGATCACTATTCCAGTAGCGGCAAGACTTCTACCTCGCGTAAGATTAATGGCTTCGAATACCGAAAGGGGAGGCGCGGACGGAAGCTTCCCCTCCACCCGCTGGCCTCTGCTCCGCCGATCGGCCGACGCCCCTCAAAGACGGGAGGCCCTCGATACGATGGCCCGCATCCGGCCAGGTAGAGGATTCGTATCCGACAGCTCTTGAGCGATGTGTGCGAAATCTGGCGTCGGCAGATCTCGTACGAGGAACTCCTCAAGAGCAAGCAGAAGCAGAAAAGCGCGTAACGTCGGGTCGTCCCCCCCTGAACTGGGCGAAAGCCCCTGTATCCCGGTCTCTTGCACCGCAGACGCGGAGGTCGCTGAGACGCGCAGAGGAGGAATCTCTTGGAGGAACCGGGAGACGTCCTCTGCGTCTGCGGTGAATCAGGTACCCGTGAACGAGGATTCCGATGCGCCCGGAAGGAATGTGAAGCCCGGCCATGGGAGGATCGCTTGCCCGCACTCCTCCGTTGAGGCTCTGCGGCGAATCCCTCAGGCGGGGCGGACTCTGAAATGCGACAGGATGCGGTCGAGTTCCGCCCGGATGTCGCCGGGATGATCGACGGTATGGGTGACCCGATCGACGACGAGTTTGCGCAGGCGCTTGCGACAATAGGCCAGATAGTTTCCCACGTCGCTTTCCGAGACATTCAACTCCTGGCTCACCTTGCCGTAGGTCAACTCCTCATCCGGGCCGGTCTCCAGGTCGTATCGGCGAAAGGCTCGAAACCAGACCGTCTTTCCCGCCTGAACCATCTCGTTCTCCAAGGCGGCGACGGCGTCGTCCATGAGCGAGCGCGCCCAGATCTCATCGTAGATCGCTTCGGGGTCCTCTGTTCGATCGGCGAGGAGCACGTCGAGTCGGTGCGTCTCGTCTTCAGCCATGCGGATCATCTTGCGCCCGCCTCCGCGCTTCAGGGTGAGGGACTTGTTGCGGCACTCCATCAAGAAAAACCGAACGGCTCCCTTGAGGTAGGTTCGGAACGCGCCCTTTTGCGGTACGTAGCGTCCCAGAAAGTTCCCCTCCAGAATCTCGATCAGGAATTCCTGCGTGAGATCCTTCGGGTCCTCTCCGGGCAGCACGTTGTGGCTGCGGATGAATGCATACACGGGCTTCCAGTAGATGCGACAAACCGCCTCCCGAGCGGCAACGGCATCCGGGGACGACAGATTCCCGGCGTTCTTGAGGACGGACCAGTGGGTCGAGGGAAAGCGGTCGGACGGCCCTCCCATGCTCGTGTCCTGGTTCGCGGTCATCCAAGGTAGACTCTGCCTCAGGATCGACCTTCCCGCAAGGGCGAATCGGAGGGGGATCTGTGGTGGCTCCGTTCGAATTCTCAAGGGGGCCGGCCGATTCTCCAGGAGATACAGAATGTGGCCTTCCCCGTCTGACGCATGAAGTATGCTTTATCGGAGGACACGGACGGCATGGTGGAATACGGCCGCATGGTCCGGAACGCGTTCGGGGCGGAACCCGGCAGTCCGGAGCCAGATCGGGAGCTTCTGGAACGCATCTTGGCCGAGAAGCGGATAACACCCGAGCAATCGAAGGAGTGCATTCAGCTCCTCCTCGACCGCAGGGCTTCCGGCAGCACGTGCCTACTGGTCGAAGTCCTTCAGGAGAAGGGCTACCTCGGCACGGCCGCTCCTCCCAAGGAATGGGAAGAGCGGATCGGGAGGTATTGGGTCCGGCGCGAAATCGCCCGGGGCGGGATGGGCGTCGTGCTCGAGGCGGAGGATCCGGAACTCAAGCGCACCGTCGCGCTCAAGGTGCTCCGGGAAGAACGGGAGGACCAGGTCCGCCGACTTCTCCGCGAGGCGCAGATCGCCGGAGGGCTGAAGCATCCGAGCATCATCGCCGTCCACGAGGTGGGAACGGCCAAAGGCGAAAGAGGGCGGGACCTCCATTACATCGCGATGGACTACGTCCCGGGCCCGACGCTCGCGGACCGGATCAAGGAGAGGGAGACTCCGGAGCCGGAACTCCTGAAGATCCTGGAGGAGGTGGCCCGCGCCGTGGGCTACGCGCACGAGCGAGGCGTGGTGCACCGGGATGTGAAGCCGTCCAACGTGCTTGTCGACGGGACCGGCCGAGCGATTCTGACGGATTTCGGGCTGGCGCGCCTGGAAACCGGAACCAGCCGGCTGACGATGTCGGAGGAGCTGATCGGCACGCCGGCGTACATGGCGCCGGAGCAAGCGAGGGGGCGAACGAAGGAGATCGACGAACGGACGGACATCTACGCGCTGGGCGCGATGATGTATGAGATCCTCACGGGGCGGCTGCCGTTCGAAAAAAAGACCTCGCAGGAACTGCTGGCGCAGATCGTGACGGAGGAGCCGAAGCCGCCAAGCGCGGTGAAACCGGGGATCGCCCGGGACTTGGAGACGATCTGCCTCAAGGCGATGGAGAAGGAAAAACATCGCCGCTACGCGCACGCGACGGAGCTGGCGGAGGACATCGCGCGCCACCGGCGCGCGGAGCCCATCCGGGCGAGGCCGATCTCGGCTTGGGGAAGATGGGTTCGAAGGGCGCGAAGGAATCCCGTGCTCGCGCTCGCCGGTGCGGCCATTTGCGTCGTCCTCTTTGGCTCCATCGCATCTTGGATCGCGACGCGGCGCGGCGCAACGCGAGAGACGGCGCGGATTCGGGCGACCCAGGAGCGCCGGGAAGCGGCGCTGAAAAAGCTCGCCATCTACCAGGTGCAAATCGGAGAAGTGACGAAGTACCGGCGTAGGACGGCCCGAAACACCCTCGCCGAGGCCCGAGAGCGATTGGCCCCCGTGCTCGCAGGTCTCGCCGCGTTCATCGACGGGTGGCCGAACGAGCCCCAGGGATACTACCTTCGAGCGAAGGCGAAGATGGCCCTCGATGATGACGCCGGAGCGGCCGAGGACCTAAAGGTGGCGGTCGCCAAGTCTCCGGACTTTCGCCCAGGATGGACTCTTCTGTGGCTCCTTCATGAGCGCGCGGAGCAGCTGGTGATGCCGTTGTCGACTGGGGCGACCAAACAGGAGCTAGAGATCCGAGCGGAGAGGAGTCTCGAGATGTCTCGGCGGGGATGGATCAAGGGACGCGAACAGGAGGAGGCGGAGCGGTGGGGATTGGCGTTCACTGAGGATGATCATGTGATGGACTTGATCTTACAAGACTACCAGTATTGGCATGTCCACGATCTGGACTGCGTATCTGACCATTCCCGGGAAAAAGCGATTCTACAACAGGGCGTGGACAAGTACTTGTCGGCCGAATGCGCCATGCGGCTTTCCTTGACGTGCTTGGATCGTTCGGAACAGATGACCTGGATTGACAAGGCCATCAGCCTCGAGCCCGGCTACCCGCACGCATACTTCATACGAGCTCACCGACATAGCGCACGCAGAGAATGGGACAAATATCTGGCCGACGCAAAGATGGCGACCGAACTCAAGCCAACTGTAGGGGAGTACTGGATGATGCTTGGGAGTGCTCGGTCCATGTTGGGCGACACCGCAGGTGCGAGGGAGGCCTATACCAAGGCGGTGAACCTGATGCGGAATCCTGCCCTGGCGCATCACCTTCGAGGGTTGCTTAGTCTTGGTCAACGGCATTTCGAAGACGCCATCGAGGACTTCCGCTGCACCATCGCTCTGGATTCGAGATTCGCAGACGCCTGGTGTGATCTGGGAGGCGCCTTTCACTCAGCGAAGAAGGCGGCTGAGGCGCTGCAGGCGTATGGTCGTGCCCTCGAACTTAACCCGAAACACGCGAGGGCTCATCTGTTTCGAGGAGACCTCCTGATTCAGCTCGGAGAGTACGCCAGAGGCGCTGACGACTTTCTACGGGCGACCCAACTCGACCCCATGAGCGCGGAGGCCTTTTGCGGTCTGGGCGTAGCCCATCTTCTGATGAAGAAGCCGGACGACGCCCTGCGGGCCTTCGAATCCGCGATCGCCATCCGGGAAGTGTATCCGCTCGCGTGGTGCGGCGTCGGCGACGCGAGGGCCGCAAAGAAGGAGTGGAAATCGGCCGTCAGCGCTTACGAGCGTGCGCTGGAACAAGTGGGGGCAGAGTGGGACCAACGGCCCAAGGTCGAACAGGCCCTTCGCCGTGCCCGAGAGAGAGGGGACGAGAGATAGTCCCCCTTCCGTGCCGAGGAGATTGCGAGCAGAGAACGGAGGGATCCGGTACTCGCGGAAGGCGGCGTTCCAAAACTTCTAAGGTCAGGCCGGCGGGCGGATAGACGACCCGAATCCGGTCCTCTCGCGAACGCGCAGGCCGATCCTCCTTCCATGACTTTTTCGCGTTGACGCCACCTACTTGTGGTGACCAGAGATCGCTATCTGACGCCGGCCATCGTCGAGGATCTTCAGGAGAAGCTGCTCTTCGTCGGGGGCCCGAGACAGGTCGGGAAGACCACCCTCGCGCGTTCCCGCGTGGGGGTCAGATTCTGGAACTCGGGATCGAGAGCGAGTTTCAGCGGAAGGAGTTTGAGGGCGACAAAGCGGTCGAGCGCCGGTTGGCGATCCTGGGAGACAACGCCCATCCCGCCGCGGCCCACCAGTCGCACGATCTCGAGACTGTGGAACCGCTGTCCCGGTCGGAGCAGGATTTCCGGCTCCGGTGGCGGAACGGGCGGCGTCGTCTTCCGCGCGCGATCCGCCACCCACCGAGGGCAGGCGGCGTCCCCATCGTCACGGTCGATTTCGAGCCGCGTCCTCCTCCCGCCGGCGGTCTTTGCCAGGCCGGAATCGGTGATCTTCCCCCGCCCCTCCTCGCGAGCGACGTCCTTGAGCCGCCACACTACCTTCGATGCGTCGCGGGAATGCTTCGCGTGGTAGATCGCTTCCGTGTCAGGCATGACGACGTCGCAAGCGTCGCGGCACCGAGACGGGATGATCTTCGCACGGTCCCGGAGGCACGATCGGGTGGGAGAGCAACCCTTCCATGATTCGCGCGGCACCCTCGTCCGTGAGCGATCGGAGAGCCCGCTCGCGAGCTTGGGCGTCGGCCCCGCCGAGCCTTTCCGTTTTCTCTTTGAGAGGGACTTCCATCGTTCGCTGGGCAGTATGCCACGAACGTGGAAGGACTACCGCGCCGGTGGGGGCGGCTTTCCCGGAGGCACGGTTTTTCCGCTCGGCTTCTTTTCGATCTTCGTCACTACCGGCTCCTTGAGCGCCCGAATGAGATTGGCGTCCGGCGTGCTGAGGTAGGTGCCCACCATCGAGAGCAGCTCCTTCTTCTGGGAGAGGACGTCGACGGTCGCGAGCTTGACGCGCGCTTCGCCCTTGACGCGGGCATTGCTGAGCTCGACGGTCACCGTCTTGTCCTTGAGCTGCTTGCGGAGGAGCTGGAGGAAGATGCCGACGTTCGGGATCGTCCCGTCCATGGGCACCCGAACTTTGATCTCCATCCAAATGCCGTTGTCCCCGAGGGCGACGCACTCTCCCTGATACTCTCGCTCCCCGTCCCAGAACCAGACCTTGATGTCGCGACGCGAGACCAGCTGGCTGTTCACGAGGCGCGTGTCCATGGTCGATAGTCTATCATAACGGGAGGGCTTTGCTAGAATGGGGGCATCATGTGCGGAATCGTGGGATACGTCGGTCCCCGAGCGGCCTTGCCCATCTTGATCGGCGGCCTCCGTCGACTCGAGTATCGGGGGTACGATTCCTCCGGAGTCGTCCTCTTGAACGGACGCGGTCTCGAGTGGGAGAAGAGCCCCGGGAAGCTCCAAGCGCTGGAGGAACGGCTTCGTCGCCGGTCCTTCACGGGACGGACGGGTCTCGGACACACGCGATGGGCCACCCACGGAGGCGCGAACGAGCCCAACGCCCATCCCCACTTTTCCTGCGATCGGCGCATCGCGCTGGTCCATAACGGGATCGTCGAAAATTACTCCGAGCTCAAACGGGAACTCCGCGGCCATCGGTTCGCGAGCGAAACCGACACCGAGGTCGTGGCCCATCTCATCGAAAAGTTCCACTCGGAGGATCCGGATCCGCTCCGCGCGGTCCGCCGGGCGGTCGGCCTGCTTCGCGGTCATTTCGCGTTCGGCGCGATCTTCGCGGACCATCCGGACCTTCTGGTCGGCGCTCGACTCAATTGTCCCCTCGTCGTGGGGCTCGGAGAAGGCGAAAACTTCCTTTCGAGCGACATCGCGGCGCTTCTCCCGCACACCCGTCGCGTGATCCCGCTCGAGGAAGGGGAAATCGTCCGTCTGGACCGTCGCGGCGTCGGCGTCTTCGATCCGGAACTGCGCCGACGATCCCGCGTTCCGCTGGAGGTGACGTGGGATGCCGAGTCCGCGGCCAAAGGCGGCTATCCGCATTTCATGCTCAAGGAGATTCTCCAGCAATCGGAGACGGTCGCGGCGGAGCTGAGCGGGCGGGTGGAAGCGGAGGCGGGAGAGGTCCATTTCGACCGGATCGGGATCGGTCGCGAAACGCTCCGTCGACTTCGGCGGGTGACCATCGTTGCCTGCGGGACGGCCTGGCACGCGGGGCTCGTCGCCAAGGGGGCGCTCGAGGAGCTCACTCGCCTCCCGACCGAAGTGGGACTGGCGAGCGAACTGAGGTACGGCGACACGCCCTTCGATCGCGACACCCTCACCCTGGCCATCTCGCAGTCGGGCGAGACGCAGGACACGCTCGCCGCGGTGCGGAGCGCGCAGGCGGCGGGATCGAAGACCCTCGCCGTCACGAACGTCCGGGGAAGCACGCTCTCCCGCGAGGCCGATGGGGTTCTCTACATGAGGGCGGGTCTCGAGATCGGAGTCGCGGCTTCCAAGACGTATACGTCGCAGCTCCTGAACGCGCTTCTCTTCGCGATCCATCTCGGGCGTCTGAGGGGATCGTTGCCGCGGGCCCGGGCGCGGGAGCTCCTTCGCGATGCGCTCACCCTTCCGAACAAGGCGAAGGAGGTGCTCGAGAACGATCGATCGATTCGTCGATGCGCGGGTAGATTCCTTCGCGGGTTCTCCTATATGTACATCGGACGCCGCTACAACCTGGCGACCGCCTACGAAGGCGCCCTCAAGATGAAGGAGATCTCGTACCTCCACGCGGAAGGGTACGGAGCGGGGGAGATGAAGCACGGTCCGCTCGCCCTCGTGGATCGGCGAATGACGGTCGTGGCCATCGCGCCGGAGGGACGCGTCTTCGAGAAAATGGTCTCGAACATGCAGGAGATCTCCGCGCGAAAGGGAAGGCTCGTCGCCGTCGTGACGCGCGGCCGGCCCGTCCCGATCGCCGAGGAGATCTTCGAGATTCCCCCGTGCGAAGAGATGTTCTCGCCCGTGCTCGCGGTCCTGCCGCTCCAGCTCCTCGCCTATCACACGGCCGTCGGACTCGGCCGCGACGTGGATCAGCCGAGGAATCTGGCGAAGAGCGTCACGGTGGAATGAGCTGCCGGATCTGCGCCAAGATTCGCGGCGAGGCTCCGGCTTGGGGCGGAGCCCTCTACGAGGACGATCTCATCTACGCCGGTCACGGCCCCGCGGAAGAGGGCGACCGCGACGTCTATCTTGGCCGCCTCCTGGTCCATCCGAAGCGGCATGTCCCCGGAATCGCCGATCTCCACGACTCGGAGGCGCTCGCGATCGGACTCTGGACGACCCGACTCGGACGGGCGCTCGCCGCGGAGCACGTCTACGTTTTCGTACTCGGACACCAAGTCCCGCATGTCCATTACCACGTGATCGCGCGCCACTCGGGAACTCCGAGGGAATTCTGGGGCCTCCGAGTCCTGGAATGGCCGGGCGCGCCTCGCGGTCGGGAAAAGGAGGTCGCCGAGCTCTGCGCGCGCCTGAGGAAGTTCATCTCCCGGTGAACGCGTCTTTCAGCCGGTCGAGGATTCTCAGCAACGGTTCGATGGAGCGAGCCGCTAACGGCGCCGGTGCGACCCGTTGATCTCGGTGATCTTCACCACGTGAATCAGGTTGTACCAGGCGATTTCGTCCCCGATTCTTCGGCGAGGATCTCCGACCGCGACCGCGACGACCGATCGGCTGACGAGGGCCATTTCCGGGTGCCGGATGTCGACATGCTGCCCGCTCGAGATATGAAGTCGGATCGGCTTGAACGGCCTCCGGTCGAGAAGGGCACGAAGCTCGTCGGCGCGCATGGCCGAATTCTAATGCCGACTCTTCGGGCCCGCAAGAGACTCGTCCTTGATCGCCCCCCGGTTCCCGGGTTTAATGCCGTCTACCTTAGTATGAGATCCCTCTTCGCGATTCTCTGCCTGCAGGCCCTTCCCGCCCAGGACGCTCCTCCCCCGGACAAAAAGGCGGAGGAGGCCTACCTCAAGAGAGTGAAGAGAATCCAGCAGGCGATCGATTGGCTCGTGGACGGCGATGCCGACTTGCGCGCCGCCGGACGAAAAATCCTCCGCGAAATCGGTCCGGAGGCGATTCCCTTCCTGGAACGCAGGCTCGCCGATCGAGGGATGGGCGAGGTCTACGCGACCCTTCGCGAACTTCGCACCCGCGAGGGGAACTTCTGGGTCGAGGAGAAGGACCTCCCGACCGCGGAACAGATGGACAAAGACGTCCCGAAGCTCGCTCGCGACCAAGTCGACAAGTACGTCTTCGTGAAGTACCACGAAGCCTGGTCGCTGGCGAAGAAGGGACGCTACGAGAAGGCGGTCGAGATCGTCCAAGCGGTACTCGTCCTCGAACCGCGCACCGCCCACTCCGAGGGGCTGCGCCGACTCCGGAGATTCTGCGACATTCGGATCACCCAGACCACGATGTGCGAGGCTCAGGCCATTCCGGCCAAGACCATCGCGATCGCGGGGGAAAAGGTCGAGGTGAAACTTCGACTCCGCAACGTGAGCAAGCAGCCGATTCTGATCGCCTTTCCGGCCGACGGCCAGGGCTTCGCGGTCGTGGACTATTCCATCCGGGTGCCGATGCCGAAGGGCGACGTGCATGAAGCCTCCAAATCGCAGGAGATTCGGATCGAGAAGGAGATCTCCATCGCGGTGGGAGCGGAGTGGGAATCCTCCTTCCCCATGGATACGGGTACGGCGCTGGAGGAGGCCCAGGAGTTGAGAATCGTTCAGGTCCAAGCGTGGATGCAACCGAGTCGGATCGACCTCGGGACGATTCCGACGAACCGCCGAATCGTGTTCGAACCCGCGGTTGTCAAGATCGTATCCCGGAAGTACGAGAAGGACCTGACGAATCCTCTCGCGGCCTTAGGACGATACATGGACGGCGGGACGGTAAACGACGTCTTCGTCATGGCCCTCCTCCTGGAAAAGGAGGACCGCGAGAAGGGGATCGAGCTTCTCATCGGGGCGATGCGACATGCGGAAAGCCGCGTGGGCCAGACGTTCTTGGCCACGCTCCTGACGTTTCTGACGGAGCAGAAGCTCGGGCCGGATCCGCGCGCGTGGAGGGCATGGTGGGAGGACCACAAGAAGGGCCAACGATGACGCGAACCCCGGCCGAGCAGTTCGCGCTCCTGAAGCGGGGGACCGCTTCGCTCACGACCGACGAGGAACTCCGGAAGAAGCTGGAGACGGGACGACCCTTGCGCGTTAAGCTCGGCGTCGATCCGAATCGACCGGACCTTCACCTAGGCCACTCGGTCGTTCTCCGCAAGCTCCGTCAATTCCAAGAACTCGGACATCATGCGGTCCTCATCATCGGAGATTTCACCGGGATGGTCGGCGATCCGAGCGGTCGCTCGAAGGCGCGAACCCAACTCACGCCCGCCGAGGTCGAGGTGAACGCCAAGACCTACTTCGACCAGGTGGGTCGGATCTTGGACGTCTCGAAGGTCGAGATCGTGCGGAATTCTCAGTGGCTCAAAGCCCTGCCCTTCTACGAGCTCGTCCAATTGGCGGCGAAGATGACGGTGGCGCGATTCCTGGAGCGCGACGATTTCCAGAAACGCTACCGGGCCGGCGTGCCCATCGGACTACACGAATTCCTCTACCTCGTGATGCAGGCCTACGACTCGGTGGTCGTTCGGGCGGACGTCGAGCTCGGCGGAACCGACCAGACCTTCAACTTCATGGTCGGGCGCGACCTGATGCGCGACCTCGGAATGGAACCCCAAGTCTGTCTCACGATGCCGCTCCTCGTCGGGACCGACGGCAAGGAAAAGATGTCGAAGAGCCTCGGGAACTGCATCGAGATCGCGCTGGATCCCTTCGAGATGTACTCGAAAGTGATGTCCGTCCCCGACGGGCTGATGAAGGACTGGTACACCCTTCTCACCGAGCTTCCGCTGGACGAGGTCGAGCGCCTCTGCGACGGAACGAAGACCCATCCGAAGTCCGCCAAGGATCGGCTCGCGCGCGAGATCTCGGCCTGCTATCACTCCCGCGAGAGCGCGGACTCCGCCGCCGAAACGTGGAGGGAGAAGTTCTCCGAGAAAAAGGTCGTCGACGTGGAGGACCTCGCCCTGGAGGGGGCGCGCCAATCGCTGGTCGCGCTGGTCCGCGCCACCGGGATTCCGAAATCCAACGGCGAAGCGCGGCGGCTGATCGAGCAGGGCGGGGTCGAGCTGGACGGAGCCCGCGTCACCGACCCGCATGCGGAATTCGACCTCAAGGCGGGCGCCATCCTGAAGGTCGGCAAGAAGAAGCGGTTCTTCCGTCTCAAAGTCAAGTAGTCGATGTCGGATCCTAAGGACAATGCGACGGGAGGGGGGCGGGACCTCCCCGAGATCCCGGGCTATCGGATCCACCGGCGCGTGGGGGCCGGGGGGATGGGGACGGTCTATCGCGCGACCCAACTCTCCCTCGACCGGACCGTGGCCGTAAAGGTGCTTTCGCCGCGCTTTTCGCAGGACCCGCGCTACGTCGAGAAATTCCTTCGGGAGGCGCGCGCCGTCGCGAGGCTCCAGCATCCCAATCTCGTGGCCGGAATCGACGTGGGCGAATCGCGCGGCACGTATTTCTTCGTCATGGACTTCGTCGAAGGAAAGACTCTACGACGCCTTCTCGAGGAAGGGCGACCCTCGGAACCGGAGACGCTTCGCATCGCGCTCCACGTCGCGTGCGGACTCGAACACGCGCACCGGCACAAGATCGTGCACGGGGACGTCAAGCCCGGCAACATCATGATCATGGAAGACGGTCTTGCCCGCCTGTGCGATCTCGGCTTGGCGCGCCGAACGCGGGAATCGGACGACATGGCGTTGGGGACGAAGCACTACGCCGCGCCCGAACAGTCGCGAGGCCGGCCGCTCGACGGCCGTTCCGACATCTTTTCCTTGGGAATGACTTTGGGGCAAATGATCACCGGACGGATTCCCCCTCCCGTCGCGGAGATCGCCGGGCCCGTCGGCGAACTCGTGCGTCGGATGACCGACCCCGATCCCGCAAAGCGCCTTTCCTCCGCGAGCGAGACGATCCGCGAGATCGAGGCGCTTCTCACCGCTCCGGCCGCCTCCCCGAAGATCGCGCCTCCCCTGCGGAGGCGGATGGTGAAATCGTCGTCGAGTTCCCTCCTCGTCCCCCTCCTGCTCGTGCTGGCGTGCGCGGGAACCGGAGCCTGGTGGATCTGGTCCCGGTCGCGGGGTTCCTCCAAGCAGGAGCCGGCGGTCCAGAAGAAGGAGGACTCTCCGGAGAGTACGATGGAGCGCGATCGCCTCGCGGAGGACGAACTACGGGAGATCGGAGCCGCGAGGGATGCGGACGCGGGGTTCGAGAACTCCGCCGAAATCCTCCGCCGATATCGCGAGTACCGGCTGCGTCACCGCGGAACCGCCGGGGCGGCGGCTGGGGCGAGGGAAGAGGATTCCTACCGGGCCCGGCTGGAAACCGCCGCGAGACTGCGCTACGCGGAGCTTCGCCGGACGGAGGAGCGCCCGCGAGGGGAGGGACGGCTCGGAGAGGTTCTCCGCCTCTACATGGCCTTTCCGGCGAAGTTCCTCGGAGCGACCGAAAGCGGCGAAGTCGTGCGCGGCGAGATCGCGCGGCTCCGACGACTCATCCTCGAGCAGTTGACGGCGGACAGGGCCGCCATCGAAGGGTTCCTCCGGGCCGGGAGATTCGACGAGGCGGCGTCGCGTCTCGCGGAGGTGGAGGCGTACGCGGGAGACGAGCATCGGGAGGAACTCGGCCGCCTTCGCGAACGGATCCGAGCCGCGAGAGAGGAGCGCGCGAACGAGGCGAGGCGGGACCTGGCTCGGAAGTACTCGGAAACCGAGCCCGCGTTCCGGCAGGCGATGAAGTCGAGGGACTACCGCGGAGCGGCGGCGACGATCGTCAAGTTTCTCGAGGCGGTCGAAGATCGCGCCGCCCTCGGGACGGACGGTCCGGAAGCGACCGTGCTTCGCGGGCTTCTCGACGGCGGCCAGATGACGGAGATCGCGCGGCTGTGCGACGTCGATCCGGAGAGCCCCGAGCGCGTGACGCCGGGAGAGTCGGCGCTCCTGGACCTTCGGGCGGTGGCGTCGATCGAGCTCCTCTTCCGCGACGCCGAAGCGGGGCTCGCGTATTCCGTTCGCGCGGAGGAGAAGGAGAAGTACGCGTTGGCGAGCCTTCCCGGAAAGCGGACGTACTTCGCCCACCGCGACGGCCGGACGTGGCTCTACGTGGAAAACGAGCGTCGGGTTCCGTTCGTGGTGCGCCGTCATCCCGGCGAAGCGGATCTGGTATCCTTGGCGGCCCGCGGCTTGGACGAGAATCGGGAGAAATCGGAGAAGGCGTTCGAAGAATCGGCGCGCCACCAGGCCGCGGCGGCGCTCCTCTTCCACCATTCCGGATCTCCGCTTCGGGCTCGAACGCATTTCGAGAAGGCACGCGCGCTCGGCGCCCGAGGAGTGCGCATCTATCTCGCGAGCCTGGGCGCCGCCGAAGAGGCCCGTCGGCGGGAGGCGCTGACGAAGCTCTGGGACGACGCCCGCGAACACTACGCGAGACGCCGTCTCCTGGAGGCGCGCGAGGCCATCCAGGAGCTGATCCAGAACGCCGATCATCCGCTGGTGCGGGGTTGGCGCACCGAGATCGATCGGCTCCTCGCCCGGATCGACTCCGATCTCTCCGAAGCGGATCGTCTCGGCTCGGAACTTCGGGGCACGGTAACACTCCTCGATGGCGGCGAGGTCCGCGTCCGATACGATTTCTCCGAACGGAAGCAGTTCGACGCCTTCGAAGTCCTCTCGCTCCGGAAGGGCTCGTCGTGGCGATGGGAGGACTCCGGACTCACCTCCTCGGGACAGGCCGCCGCGATGCGATGGAAGACCAAAGTCACCGGCGACGTCGCCGTCGAGTACTCGCTGCGCCCGATTGAGGATCCCCAAAACCTGGTCACCGAGCTCTACTTCCGCCCGGAGGATAAGCGGGCCTATGCCGTGACCTTCGGGTTCGACTGGGTCGGCCGCGCTCAGGGCGATCGGGACAACGCCGTCGAGGATTTCCACAAGATGCCGCGGACGTGCCTTCTCAAGTATCCGGTGAACGTCGACATCTCTCAATGGGAGCGTTCCGTCCAGTGGGACATCTGGAAATCCCGCCTGGTGGGAAAGGCGATCTCGGACGCGAAGCCGCAGCGGGGTCGACTCCACTCGGTCCGCATCGAGAGACGGGGCAAGTCGATCCGGCTCCTCTTGGACCGCGCGGCGGTCTGGGAAGGCGAAGACGGGGAGTATTCCACCGGGACCATCGCCTTCTTCGCCGACTCGAAGACGCGGATCGACGACGTGGAGATCACGTTCACGCCCGGAAAGTGACTACGCCCGGAGTCCCGCCGTCGCGGAGCGGATCGTCTCCGTCGCGTACCGTCCGAGGGCGCGAGGCGGAGGTTGGACGGATACCCCGAGGCGATGGGCCGTCCACACCACGAGATCGCACATGCGAACGATGACCGGCCGTCCGTGGGGATCCAGGGCGCGCACGGGCTCTTCGTCCTCCGCCCACGGAAGCATCGCCTTGGCGAGCGAGCGGTCTCCGATGTAGACGACCTGATCGCAGAGGAATTCCGCGTCGTCCGGGGGAGCCGTGGGAATGCGCTTCCGGAGAGTCTCTCTTTCGGCCGGGGCTCCGAGTCGCACGAGAGCGGCCTCCGCCCAGGAGCGGGCCCGCGCGTCGATTTCCCGAGCCGTCGATTTTCGCAGGGACTCGAGAACGTCCTTCCGTCCCGTCCGGCCGACGGCTTGATAGAGACACTCGCGGACGAACGGTTCCGTCTCCTTCGCGGCGGCGGCGAGGAGCGCGGTGGGATCCGGGAGATGGTGGATTTCGGAGAGACTCTTGGCGGCGAACGCGACGACCTGGAGGTCGAGATCCGCGAGAAGCTTCAGGAGTAGTTCGCCCGCTCGCAAGCCGTCGCGGCGCGCAACAACGGCCACCGCGAGTTCGCGGGCCGCTTCGTCCAAGCCGGCGAGCGCGGCGGCGACGGCGTCGTCCGCGTCCGCGGGCGCGGAGGCCGCGCGATCCACGACCCCCCAGTCGTGATCTCGAATGGCCCGGACGAGGTCCGCAGAGTTCACGTCAGAAGGGGACGTATTTGCGGGCCAGGACGGCGGATCTCAAGACGGCGACCTGGGCGCTCTGGCGGACCCGATTGAAGGACTTGATGCCGAGGAATCCTCCCGCACGGGGGCCCACGGAGCCGTCCCCGTAGCCGACCCTCCGGCGCGGCTCGGTACTCCTGCAGGTATGGCCGGAGCCGGGGAGGGGATGGAGCTGCGCCGCATTGTGCATCAAGTTGCGGTGCCCCCAGATGTCTTCCTTGATGTTGTCGGCCGGCGGCTGTTCGCCTCCGCCGTAATGAGCGAGATCGAGAAGGTGGCCGATCTCGTGCGCCAGGACGTGGGAGTACTCGTAGGTGTCGGTCGGCGTCGCGACCATGATTCCGCGTCCGGGCCGCGGACTCGGAGGCGAGGGAGCCGCCGCGACGAGGGTGTCCAGCACGTCCTGAGTGATCCCCTGTCCCAGCGGTTCCTGGAAGGAGGTCGGTCCTCCCGTCTGCAAGGCGAGCGTCCGGACGAAGTAGGCGTTGAGAGCGGCCGCATCGGGTCGGAGACCGAGCACACGGAGATGTTCCGTGACGCCCGGCGGGGTGGGCATCCTCGGCGGAGCGGCTTCAAAGGCCATGAGACACACTCCGGGGAGGATGAACCCCGTGACGCTGTCGGCGAGAGGGGGAGAGCGCACATCCAAGGTGACGCCCGCGGGAGCGAGGAAGTGGTTGGCGCGGTGGAAGGCGTCCTGAATGTCCGCAAAGGACATCGAGGGTCCGGTGCCATTGATGCTTACCATGTGGACCGCGACCGGAATGCGCAGTCGCGGATGGACGCGAACGGCCAGCTCCGCCATGACGGGACCTCCGGCCGCGCCGAAGTGAATCTTGACGAGAGTCATTCCGCTTCGACGGACGCCCGCGGCTCCGCGCAGATAGAGGGTGTCGCCGGAGCGGCCCCCCGAGTCCGACGGAGAGAGAGAAGCCCCAGCAGCGGGATGAACGAGCTCCACGAGCGAAGCATCGTCCACAGACGCGAAGAGGAGCGCGCCGCTCTCGAGACGATCCCGGATGACCCGGATCTGTATCGTGGAGCCGGGCATGACCCCGACGACCGGCCCGCGTGCGGAGCAATTCGAGTCGGTCTTGAATCCGCGGTTGTCCAGATCGGGGGCCGAAGGATCGATCCCGCCGCTGTCCGCCCGGGCGAATCGAACCGGGACGACTCGAAGTACGGCGCTGGAAGGGTTTTCGAGCAGGTGGAGATCGAAGCTCATCCTTATCCTCCCACGGCGCTTTGAAGGGCATTGCGCGTCTGATTGCCCACGATGCCATCCAGGAGCAGGTTGTGATCGAGCTGAAAGTTCATGACGGATTGCTGCGTGCGCGGACCGTCGTCGCCGTCGTCCGGCGTGTCGTTCTCGATCGGAGAGAGCAAGTATCCGGTCATGTAGCCCAGGACGTCGAGTCGCTTCTGGAGTCCCTCCAGGGACGTGAGGGGCTGAAGTCCCGCGTGGAGATGAATCGGATAGTCGGTGTTGAAGAGGCGAAGGACGTGTCCTTCGCCGGGGAGGTACTCGATCGGAACCTCGCCGTTACCGTCGGTCGAGCCTCGGGCGATTTCGACGCCGTTGCGGAGAAGGATGTACTCCGCTCCCGATATGCCCAGACCGTTGGGCTCGCCGCCGCAGATCTGGAATCGGACCTTGAGTTGAATCGGATCGCGGCGCTCGGGTTCGGGCGCGGCCGGCCCAGGCTCGGGGGGAGTCTCGGGCGCGGGAGCGCTTCCCCCTCCTCCGAGGTCCGGCGAATAGGAGAGGACCCGGAGTTCCCCCGTGCGAAGACGGCGTTCGATCTCCCGGCTCAGCTCTTCCGGGGTGGTGGGAACTCCCAGCGAGAGTCGGTCGCCTTCCAAGACGTCCTCGAGAGGGTCGCCTCCGAGGATGTCGAGGGAGACGCTCCGGACCAGAGTCTCCGCCGACTCCGCGTCGGCGAATTCGTGGAGCGTCGCGCCCGGCGGAACCTCTTCCTGGCGGTCGATGAACTCGTGTTTTCGGCCGCCGAGCCAAAACAGAACCCTCACGGATGTCCCTCGTCGTCGACAAGATTATGGAGCGGGACGACGGGTCGGGTCAAAAGAATCGACGGGGGTCGAGTATAGGACAAACAAACGCCGGAAGGAATTGTCTTCGTGGGTCTCGCGAGGATCAAGGGGAGCGTTCGGGAGTATGAAATCGCGGTTCGGAGGATCGAAGAGCGTCCTCCATAGGCCTTCCTCGACCGCTGGAGAGGCGGCGTCGGCATCCGGGAGGGACCGGGAACGAGGCATCACATCAGGAACCCTTATCGGACTGGGCTAGGAGCGTGTCGGCCTAATCAGGCCGACACGTTCCTGGAGCCTGCCGGACCCGCACGAATGCTGAAGCGTCGACACGATCGAGGTTCCGTATCCACGCGCGCGAGACGACACAAGGCGGAAGTTTCTCCCGCATCCGGCGATGCGTGCCGGGGCGCGGATCGCCCCTACGTCAAAGCCGCCGCAATGCGCCCACTCCGGAAGAGCTTCAGCAGATTGTGCCCCGCACACCAGAGCGCCCACTCTCTCTTGACTCTCTCCAGTCCCCTCAACCAGAAACGAATCAGCCCTCGTGTTCGAGTTTGGCCGAAGACCGGCTCCACCGTCACCGTGCGTAGCGCGTAGGTCGCTCGACCCGCCACGGTCCTCAACTTCCGGATCATTCGCTCCTTCCGAGTCGCGTCGGTCGGAATCCGTCCTCGCGTCGCCGCCGGAGTCTCCCCGTGCTTGATCCGCTCCGCCGCCATGAACGGATCTATTCCATGGCCCTCTACCGCCTTCACGTTGTCTTCACTGAAGTATCCTGCATCCGCACTGAGTTCCTTCGGACGTTCCCCCGTGTTGGCTTCGATCCGTTCCACCATCGGCTCCAGATGCGGCGCGTCGGCCGCCTGATTCGTTACGTCCACCGCCACGATTACCTGATGCTCCTGATCCACCGCCGCTTGCGCGTTGTATTCCTGGATGAACGCCTTGTCCGAGTTCTTCAGGATCCGGCTCTCCGGATCCGTGAAGTTCCTCTGCGCCTTCTCCTTCGGCTGCTCCGATGGCTCCGGCGGCTTTCCCGGCTTCGCCGGTTCCCCCTCGCGCTCCCGTCGCGTCCTCTCCTCTTCGTCCTCGCGGCGAATCCGCTCCGCCTCCGCCTTCGCCTCCGCCTCCAGGGCCGCCTTCGCCTCCTGAATCTTCGCCAGCCGGCTCTCTCGCCTCGCCAGTCCCTCCGGCCACTCGTCGCCCCGCTTCCCCTTCCCGTACTTCTCATCCTCCCCTTGATCCGCTTCCTCGGCCTGCTTCATCAACTCTTCGATTTCCCCCTTCAGTTCCGCTTCCTTCTTCACCATGTGCCCGTAGCTCATCGCCTTGTGCTTCGACGCGTTCGCCTTCACCTTCGTCCCGTCCAACGGCACAGGCCCCAGTTTCACCAGCCCCGCCCTCTGACACATCTTCAGCACCTGAAGGAACAACTCGGCCAGCGCCTTCAAATGCACCCGTCGAAACGTCGCGATCGTGTCGTGGTCCGGCTTCTGGTCTGCCGAGATCACCCGGAAGGCCACGTCCTCCACGCACTTCCTCTCGATCTGCCGGCTCGACGGCGTCCCCGTCACGTACCCGTACAGCAGCAGCCCCGTCATCATTCGCGGATCGTACCCCGGCATCCCACGGTTCGTCTTCGCCCGCTGTCCAATCACCTTTCCCTCCGCGTCCTTCACCTCCGCAAAGTCGTAGAACGCGTACACCTTCCGCAGATCCAGTGAGGACACCACATCTATGAGGAAGTACGCCAAGTGGTCCTTCGACAGCCACTCCCGAAGGTCCGGCGGGAACAGCAGTGGTTGGTCAGGCTCGTACGCTCGGAATGGTGCGCTCATCGCTCTCCCCCTGAAGGGACTTCACACTGTCCCTCCATATATAGGGGAGGTTTCGCGCAGAGGGGGGGCTCGACGCGGACCACGGACGCTACGTTGATACTCCCCCGTGACTCTGCGGCTTCGTGACGGTTACGCGCCCTCGCACGTCCGGTCACGCAAGACGAATAGTCCGACAGGCTCCTAGATGATCTCTCTGCCGTGAGTCTTCTCCCCGGCCGGATTGAAGCCGCCGTGGGAGGCGACGTGGCGCCCCGCGCGCCGCTTCCGCCTGAACTCACCGGCGCCGAACCGTAGCCTGTGACGTGTACCGCGACCCGGCGCGGCGTACCGGCAGGATCCTACGACAAGCGGGCGCGAGGACAAGAGGAAGCGAGCCAGGATGCGAGCAAGCTTCCAGAGCGACCACCTTCGGCGGGAGAGAATGCGGCGGTAAGTCGATGGATGCCCCGACGCGAGGCCCCCGAGAGTTCGGAGGAGGTTGGAGACTGTCCGCCGCCCTGTCGTGAGGATAGCCGACACGAGCAGAAGGATCCATCGCGGGAAAGTGGTTTTTGTGAAGGCGACAGAGAACTTCAGGAGCAGCGATTCCGCGTTCTTCGATATCGCCCGGAGAGGGCCGCGTGAGAGCCGAAGCCCTGCAGGCCTTCGCGAACCCCCTGTGCGATGAGGATCACCGTTCGCGCGCGATGTCCCGCCTCATGGCCCCATGGATCTTGAGCGCATGCAGGAGATGGCGCCCCCAACTCCGGGCGAGCGAATTCACCTTCTGCCGGTCCGGAGCGGTCCAGTCGATCTTCTCCGCCATCGGCCCGTCGAGCAGCAGTCGCAACGCCCGCACGTCGGAAGGATTCCCATCCGGCGGCGGATCGTCAAGGGAGGAGTAGTCCCAGTTCGCCTGGCCGTCCCCGGCGAGGACGCGGGCAAGGCAGGTTTCATCGGAGCTCAACGTGCGCCCGTCGCCGATCCGCGGCTTTCGTAGAGACACGAAGAGCACGGTCTCCGCCCCGGAAGAGCGCGCAGTCGCGATCGCGGTGGCGAGGTCTTTCGACTCCAGGACGTTGACGAGCTGAACGGGGCCTCCCCGCAGCCCTCGCACCGGAAACGCTCCCGGCTGGCTCCGAACCGCCCAGCGCCTCATGCCGGCGACCTGCCCGATGAGACACGCTTCCGCTGTTCATACCTTCCTGCCGATGAATATCAGATCGTCCCCGTAGAGTTCGCGCACGGTGCACACCTCCACTCGGGAACTCACGAATAGGCGGCGCAAACTCTGGCGGCCGAATAGCGACACGTGCTCGGGCCAGTAGTGAAACCAGTCGCTCCCCCGGGCATGGTCGTGGTTTGGCGTATGGACGTAGAGGTACCCACCTGGGCGAACCGCTCGGACGAGCTTGGTAAAGGCGGACCTGGGATCTCCGAAGTGTTCGATCGTATGGATCATCACCCCCACGTCGAACTCGGCCTCGTGCGGACACGCCCACGTCTCCCAGTCCCCGCAGTGGAGTGGCTTGGTACCCTGTCGTGCGGCCAACTCCAGCGCCACCGGTATGAAGTCGACTCCCGCAGTTCGGATTCCGGCCCTCTGAAGTGCCCCGCTGAACGTTCCGTCGCCGAGCCCGATCTCGATGGAACTCCCCAGCGAGACACCTTGGGACCCGAGCCAGCCTACGAACCATTCTGCTTCAGCCGTGCGCATCCTCGCTGCGACTGGGTCGGCGCGGTACTGCTCGATGTAGCGCGACTGATAGATTGTCCCTGAAAATTCACCCCGACTGTACCGGCGCTGGATCGTCAGTCCGCAACTGCTGGCTCTGCACGTGAACAGTGGCGTCTCCAGATCCTTCATGAGGCGCAGCAGGTCGAACTCCCCTCCGCCGCAGAGCGGACACACGTTCCGGCGTACCTCTTCCGGGCCGTTCCTGCTATCGGGTTGACTGCTCTCCTCCTTGACAAACACGAACAACCGCATCCCGTCCGCGTCTTCGTCTGCGAAGGGAAGGGCACCCGCGGTGGCCGACTTCCACCAATTTCTTTCCGTGCCGGCCGAGCACACGATGCAGAAGATTCCCGATGGCCGGACGACCGTGAGATACCACCGTAGGAGGTTCGCTCGATCCACCTGCAGGCCCACCCATGCGCCCGCAACAACGAAGTCCAACGAGTTGGACGGGAACCGAGCCAGGGACCGACTCGCATTGTTGCGGGTCGGATCCACCTGGACAGCGGCCAGCACCGTAGGCGCAGGAGACACCACGACCCCTCGGCCCACACAATACCGGCCAAGGTGCCTCGAGAGCGTAATCATGGCGGGGATCGCCAGAGTATAGGACAAACAAACGCCGGAAGGAATTGTCTTCGTGGGTCTCGCGAGGATCAAGGGGAGCGTTCGGGAGTATGAAATCGCGGTTCGGTCGGCTCATCCCCCAGGGCGGCACGTAGAAGGGCTCCGCGCCCTTGGAGAAGGACTTTATCGCGTAGTTCCCCGGTTGTCCGCCGAACACGGTCGCCGCGGTGGGCGCGAGGGACAACAAGATCTACGTCGTGCCGAGCCTGGGCCTTATGGTGTCGCGGCTCGGCGGGGCGGGAACACGCAAACCCATGAATCCCCCCTCTCTTGCCTCTCCAGAGGGGGTATCTGCCCGATGATCAGAAAACTTGAGGAAAATGCGGGACAGTAGAACTAAGAGCACATCCCGGTAGGCGCGTTCCGCTGACGGGGGTGGATAGACACGGCGAGC
>CAZGKV010000074.1:0-23832 GCA_964526305.1 uncultured Planctomycetales bacterium
GCTCCTGGCGCTGCTCGCTTCTCGGCCCGCCGCGGCTCACGAGCCTACCGGGATGAGCTCTAAGATGTCCCTTCTCTTCTCTTCATACAGCCGCCGGCCTTCGCCGGGGCGCTTATTGCTCGGCGAGAGGAGCTCCAATACCGTGACCACTTCGGCACCCGCTACCGTTCGAATCTCCAGATACGTCTCGCGGACGCGATCGGGGATGGGGACGGTCTATGCCGGCTCCGACACGGACGGATCTCCGACCGGCCGCTCGGCCGATTCCGGTCGAGAACCGACGGCGAGATCCGCTCTCCCGATGAAGATCAACTCATCCGGTTCGGTGATGTGGGATCGCTCCTCCATACGAATCACGTACCCCGGACGCAAGGAGGGCGTTGTGAACGTCCAGCCAAAGTCTGGGATGCTCCAGGTACGGATCCATACCGGGAAACGGCGTCGTCATTTCAGGCGTCATTCTACGGCGGTGCTCTACTACAAGGAACTACGGTTGATATCCCTCGACCCGCTGCAAGACGGAGCCGAGCAGGTCCTCGAGGGCGGCCCGATCGCCGTACCAGACCCCGACCAGTACGAGGACAAAAACCCGCTTGCCTTTGCGCGCCACGAGGTAGTTTCCGACACGATTCCCGTCCCGGACGAGGAGATAGCAGCGGGACGCGTCTCCCCAATGCCAGAGAGGATCCGCAGCCTCGAGCTTGGGGGCGTCTTTCCCCTGAAACGAGAGGCCGATCTTCATTCCGCCCTCGTAGCCGACAAACGTCGCGCGCGCATCGGATTCGTTTCGGTCCACGGTGACCGAGGACATTACGACCAGCTCGTCGCTTTCGTAATCGTAGGAGACCTCCACGGAGCCGTCCATCCTGCGGGCCTTCTTGAATCGACCTCGGGAGGCTTCGACTTTGAGGCCCTGGACATTCTCCGCAACTTGCTCCGCGGTAATCAGGACTTCCCGGTCGCGATCGGTCATGGGCACTTCCTTCTCGATCATGAAGAGAGCGACCAGACCGACGACCCCTCCGCAGACGAGGACGAGCGCCCCCGCCACGGCCAGGATTACGATGAGCGTTCGGTTGGAATTGGGTTCCATACAAGAATCAACGTCGCCTTCGAGTCCGGTCTTTCACTCCACGTAGATCGGAAGCAAGCGATAGGGCGCTTGAAGAACGAGGAGCGCGAAGGCGGTGTCGATGTGCTCGTCCGCTTGACCCCATCGCTTTTCGTCCTCCCACGCCCCCCGCTGACCTTGCCGCGCCAGAAGCTCGTCGCGAACGACGGGCCAATAGGTGCGCCACCGCTCGCCTCCCTCCGCCATCATCGCAAGGGTGGCATAGAAGTTTCCGTAATAATAGAAGTCGTAGTCATCCCACGTTCGTTTCTTCCGCGGGATGAAGTCGAGCAGGTACTCCAGCCCTTCGCGGATGAGCTTCCCGTGCACGGATCTCGCGTCGCCGGGAGCTCCATAGGCGTTCAGGACCGACACGGCGGCCGCGGTAATCGCGAATCGCGGCATCGATTCCGGATTGAAGCCGCTGTCTCCGAGCCTGACGAGCGGTTTCCCCTGGTATTCGAGCGCGTAGTAGAAGCCCCCCTTGTAGGCGCATTTGACGATGTACTCCACCGCCTTCTCGATCGGCTCCTTGGGAACGTGGAATCCCGCGTCGCGACAAGCCCGCAAGGCCGCGATTTGAGTGATGGTGCAGGATCCTTCGTCCTTCATTTCGTTGTGGTTCTTGATCGTGATCGAGTAGCCCCAACCGCCGGAATCGGTCTGAGACTTGAGGCTCCGCTCGATCGCCAGCTCGATCATTTCCCGCACATCGGAAGCGAGGTCCTTCTCGCGAATCGTTCCGTGGACAAGCCCGAGGAAGAGGAGGCCGTATCCGTGATTGTGCGTATCGGACCAATCGGTCGTCTTCCAGTCCGTGAGGTGCCCCCGGCGCCGGCGTCCGCATTCGAGAATGTAGGCGAGCCCTTTTCTGAGATGGGGAGCATAGGGACCTTTTTCCAAGGTGCTCCCCGACGCCATCATCGCCAAACATGCGAGCGCGGTCTTCGCCGCTCGATTATTCTCGCCCCACGATCCGTCGCGGCCCTGCGCCCGCGTCACGAATTCCAAACCCCTCCGAATCGAATCGCGCGTCTTGGGGCTGATCTCCTGGTCCTGAACGACGAACCAACCGACGATCGCCAACAACCCCACGTTCCTAGGATACCATCTTGGACGTTTGAACTTGGCCCCAGTATGATTCCGCGATGCGATTCCGGGACCAGCGGGTCTTCGTGACCGGCGCGTCCTCCGGCATCGGTCGCGCGGTGGCGGTCGAGTTCGCCCGGGAGGGGGCGCATGTCGCCTTGGCCGCGCGGCGGGAGGATCGACTCGCCGAGGTCGCGCGCGAGATCGAGGGTCTCGGGCGCCGCGCCCTCGTCCTGCGATGCGATGTCACGCGCGAGGAGGATCTTCGGGACGCGGTTCGCGCGTCCACGGGAGCCTTCGGCGGACTCGACGTCGCGATAGCGAACGCCGGATCCGGGGTGACGGGGCGATTCGAACGGCTTTCCCTCGAAGACTTCCGGCGCCAGTTCGACACGAACGTCTTCGGCGTCCTCTCCACGGTTCAAGCCGCGCTCCCCGAGCTCGAAAAGACGCGCGGCCGATTGGCCATCGTCGGCAGCGTCATGGGTCACGTCGCCGTTCCCGCGACTTCGCCCTACACCATGAGCAAGTTTGCGGTTCGCGCCCTCGCGGAGACTCTCTGGTACGAACTCCGCTCCAAGGGGGTGTCGGTGACGCTGGTCAGTCCGGGCTTGGTCCGGAGCGAACTCCGCCACAAGGACAATCGCGGCGAACTGCATGCCGACGCGAAGGACCCCGTTCCGCCGTTCCTAGTCATGCCGACGGCCACGGCCGCACGCAAGATCGTCCGGGCGGTCGCCCGTCGCCGACGGGAGATCGTCCTCACCGCGCATGCGAAGGTCCTCGTGTGGGCGAATCGATACGTACCGTGGCTTTTTCGATTCGTCACCCGCGTTGCCGCTACTTCCCGCAGCACTTCTTGAACTTTTTTCCGCTTCCGCACGGACAGGGATCGTTGCGGCCGACCTTGGGCTCGGCTCGGTACGGATTCGGTCGATCCTCTTCGCCGTCTTCCTCCGAGGATGGCGGTTCCTCCTGCCGCATCTCTTCGAGCTCGTGGAGTCGCTTCGCCGTGAAATGCTCCATCGGGTCGTTCTTCCACCGTTCGAACGTCTCCGCGAACGGAGTTTCGTAGGCGGAGGCCATTCCATCCTGATCCCAGTCGCATCGTCCCCGAACGATGGCCCGAGAAAGGAGAGGGCGGGCCTCCTCGTCGTGGAGATCGGCCAGCGCGTAGCAGAGACTCGTCAGCACCAGCTCGTCCTCCGAAGTCGCATCCTCCGCTTCGGCGAGGCGACTCGCCATGGGGCGAATTCGTTCGACGATCCCTGGGCGCGCCTCCTCCTTCGTCAATCCGATCAGCGAGAGGCCCAGGATTCCCTCGGCACGACCGTACTCGTCGGCTTCCGGATTCTCGATTACGCCCCAGATCGCGTCCATTCCGGTCGGTCCCAGACGATACACGAGATTGTGGCCCTCCTCCGTGAGCCACTCCTCTCCGACTCCCTCGGACAGGAAGTTCGCAACGTACGGCGCCGCAGAGGGACTTGCGATGCATTGGAGGAGCATGAGGGCGTGCGGCCCGGCCCACCCCTCCGGATCGTCCGCGTCCCAGATCCGGGGATCCCCGAGAAGCGGGCCCAGGAGGGGGACGAGACGTTCCCCCCGCTCCAGGGTTTCCATCACGAGGTCGTGGGGTACATGCAATCCGACTCGGCGCCATTCGGCAACGAGGTCGGGATCCGATTTCGCGGCGTATTCGCTCATTTCGCGTAGTCCGACGTGTCCCGCTCGATCGTAATGCCGGCCGCCTTGGCACTCTCCAGCGCCCCGGGCTTGTCGATCCGGACGCGGACCCGCGGGACGGCGAATTCCGTTACGCACGCGCGGGCGACCGCCTCGGCCAAACTCTCGATCAGCCGGAATCGCGCCCCTTCCGCGATCTCGATGGCGCGCCGCGCCACCTTCTCGTAGTCCAAGGCACTCTCGATGCGATCTTCCGCGGCGGCGCGTTTCGCATCCGTCCAAAGTTGCAGCGAGAGGAAGACCTCTTGCGGCTCCCGCCGTTCGTGTTCGTGGACTCCGATGACCGTTCGTGCGGAGAGCTCTCGGATTTCGACGAAATCGCGCATCGCCCCTATCCATGTACCAGATGGGCTCCGCCGTCAAGGAAGAGCGTCTCGCCCGTCACGTAGTCGTTTCGCACGAGGAAGAGGACGGCGTCGGTCACTTCCGGCAAACTCGCGATGCGACCTGCGGGGATCCGCTCGACCAACCGCTCGAGCTCGGGGCCCGTGACGGGACCCAGCGCCAATGCGTTCACCTGCACTCGAGGGGCAAGCTCGCGAGCGGCGATCTCGGTCAAGGTCAGAAGTCCCGCCTTCGCTACGGTATAGGCGGCGTAGGCGCGTCCCGGATAGGCCGCGCGCCAATCGGCGACGTTGACGATCTTTCCCTCACGATCTTCGAGGAAGGAGGCGAAGACTTGGGTGAGCACGAACGGCGCGCGCAGGTTGAGGGCAAAGTGACGATCCCATGCCTCTTCGCTCGTACCGAGGAGGGTCCCGGGCTCGAAAATGGCCGCGTTATTGACAAGGAGGTCGGGGACCCCCAGAGCCTGCGCGCTCCATCGAATCAGATCGCGCACCTGGTCTGGATCGGCAAGATCCGCTCCCACGGCGGCGGCGCGCACGCCCCGGAGCCGCGCCTTGGCGACCGTCTCCGCCGCACCCGCCTCCGATCGGTGGTAGTGGGCGACGATATTCGCTCCCGCTTCGGCAAGCGCGAGGGCGATCGCCTGGCCGATCTGCCGGCCGGCTCCGGTTACGAGCGCCGTTTTTCCCTGGAGTTGCACGGGGGAGATTCTACCTCAGCCGCCCCTCCATCCCGGGCCCTTTTTTCTAAACGCTCCGACTCCGGGATCGCTTGAGTAAGGGCTATAATCCATGGGCTGAGGGAATGATCGGAATGATCTCGGGAGCGGTCTACGATCGGCTGAAGGATTTCCTCGTTCCGGCGGAACCGGCCCCGAAGGTCGGCGAACTCGCGGTCGAGCGCGGCTGGATCTCCCGGCGCCGGCTCGAGGAGTGCTTGCTGGGCCTCGAGTGTCTCCGCGCGGAAGGACAGGCGGTCGACCTCTCGGAGCTTCTCGTCCGGTGGGGGCATATCACGCCCGCCCAGCGCGCCGAGCTCCTCGAAGGCCTGGAGCCCCAGCCCCCCACCCTCGAGTTCCCCCGCGAAGGATTCCGCATCGCCAAATACCGGGTCGAGCGGGAGATCGGCCGCGGCGGAATGGGAGTGGTCTACCGGGCCGAGGATACCGAACTCAAGCGCACCGTCGCCCTCAAGGTCGTGACCGATGAGGACGGCCGCCATCGGGGGACCGCCCGGCTCCACCGAGAGGCGGAAATCGTCGCCCAGCTCAACCATCCGAACATCGTCGCCGTTCACGACGTCGGGGTGTGGGACCGCGGCTCCGGCGATCGGATGCATTACATCGCCATGGACCTCGTCGAAGGACGAACCCTCTCCAAGGTTCTCGCCGAGGGTCGGATCCCGAGGCGCCGGCGGTTGGAGATGATGGAGGAGATCGCCCAGGCGGTGGCGTATGCGCACCAGAAGGGCGTGGTCCATCGCGATCTCAAGCCTTCGAACGTGCTGGTCGATGCGCAGGGAAAGGTCTACCTCACCGACTTCGGCCTCGCGGCGGCGAAGCAATTTGAGATTCGCCTCACGAAGTCGCAAGAGCTGGTGGGGACTCCGGCGTACATGTCGCCGGAACAAGTCGAGGGAAGGGTTCGAGAGATCGATGCCCGCACGGACGTCTATGCGCTCGGGGTGATGCTCTACGAGATCCTCACGGGGCGCTTGCCGTTCGAGAACCGCACGCCGAGCCGGCTCTTCGCCCGGATCGCGAAGGATGCGCCGCTCGCGCCGAGCAAGATCGCCCGGAGCGTGGAGCGGAATACCGAGATCATCTGCCTCAAGGCGATGGAGAAGGATCGGGGTCGGCGATATGCGAACGCCCTCGAGCTGGCGGAGGATCTCGGGCGCCATCTCCGAGGCGAGCCGATCCTGGCGCAGCCTCTGAGTTGGACCCGGCGGTGGCGTACCCGCGTGGCACGTCGAAAGGGATGGATCGGAGCCTTCGTGGCCGCGGGGATCTTGGGCGCTCTTCTCTTCGCGGGCCTCCATGAGGCTCAAAGGACGAAGGGCACGCGAAGGCTCAAGGATCGCGAGGCGGAAAAGAGCGATCGCAAGAGGCGCGTGGCGGAATCCCAGAAGCTTTTTCTCGAGAAGACGGTGCCGCCGCTTTACCAACTGATCGAGAGGCATCGCGGGGACTGCTATTCTCCTTATAAGGAAGCGGAAGAGGTGTCGAAGAAGCACCTCCGGGAGGCTCTGGTCGATTTCGAGAGGGAGGGAGCCGATCCGGACATTCTCGCGTGCGCGGACTTCTGGGCGATCCGGGGCGCGGGATGGAACGCCCTCGGGGAGTCCGTGAGCGCCGAGACCTACCTCTTGAGGGCTCAATCGCTGGCTCCCGAGCATGCCCTGGCCGCCTTGGAATTGGTCTTGATCGACCTGTCACGGGCGGGTTTCCTTCGATTCGACGAGGAGGGATCCCTCACCCTCGATTCGAATCGCGTGAAGGCCGTGCGGGCGAGAATCCGGAGCAACATCCCTCGAGCCAAGGCGGGCCGGATCGGGGGGTTCATTTCCGAGGATCTCTTCCGGGTCTACGAGAGCTGGGCGGAGGGGAAGAAGGCAGAGACGCTCGCGCTTTGTGACGAGGGCCTGAAGACGCACGGACCAATCTGGGGGACCGAGGGTTTCCTACGAGTCAAAGCCCTCCTCGTCGAGGGGAGAGAAGGAATCGATCTGCTGACTCAGGCAATTAAGATTCGCCCCCGGAGTGTCTCCGATCTTTACCTCCGGGGCAGACTTCGAAGTCTATCCAAACTCGATTACCTCGAAGCGATCGACGACTTCACGGAAGCGCTGCGCATCGATCCGAACCACGGCTTGGCTTGGGGGGAACGAGGGAAGACCCGATACCGAATCGGTGATTATCCAGGGGCGAATGCGGATTGTACGGAGGCTCTTCGATTCGATGTGAAGAAGGCGGTCGTCTATAACAATCGCGGATCGGCTCGGAAGGCCCTGGGCGATATCGATGGTGCGATTGCGGACTTCACCAAGGCGATCGAGCTGGATGGGAAGTACGAATCGCCGTTGTTCAATCGAGCGGGCGCCCTGCTCAACCAGGGGAAGATCGATGAGGCCATCCGCGACTACGAGGCCGCGCTAAGAATCAAGCCCGACGATTGCACCACGCGGGCTTGGTACGCCTACGCGCTTCTCTCCAAGATGGACTACGCCGGCGCCGTTCGCGAATACACGGAGGCCTTCCGCCTTGGATTCAATCTCTCGGCGAGCTGGCACAATCGCGGCGTCGCCAAGAGCAATCTGAACGATTCCCTCGGGGCCATCCAGGACTTCACCCGTGCGCTCGAGCTGAGTCCGCGGGATGCCCTAGCCCATCGGGCTCGTTCCCGCGAGCGATGGCGCGTCGGTGACCTGCGAGGCGCCCTGGAGGACCATTGGCGCTCTGTCGTGTTCGATCGCCAACTCGCAATGATGCTAGCGAAGAGGGCGTCGGAACTAAGAAAGCGCGGAGACTTCGGGGGAGCCGTTCGGACCATGACCACCGCGATCTCTTTACAACCCGAGCACGCCCTGCTGTGGAGCCTCCGAGGAGTGTATTCTGATTTGGCGAAGGACTATCAAGCGGCGATATCGGATCTTTCCCAAGCCACCCGATTATCGCCCTACGATGCAGACTTCTGGGACAATTTATCCGTCGCTCGCTTCCACAATTGCAATCACCTAGAAGCTGTAGAGGCCGCCTCCAAGGCGATCCGACTTCGACCGCAGAATCCGGATTACTGGTCGCAACGGGGAAGGTCTCACTACGCCAACGCGAACTTCAAGGACGCCCTCTTCGACTTGCGGAGGGCTCTGGAGATCGCTCCGCGGGATTGGCCCCAGCGGGACTCGGTCGAGGAGCTGGCCGCGAAGGCGGAGAAGCACCTCAGGGCTCCCCGCGCAACAGGGAAATGAGCTCCGGCGCAATGTCTTCCTCGTTCGCCACCGACTCGCGCACGTGGCGCCAGAGAATCGACTTGAGTCGCTGCCGGCAATTCGCGAGATAGTTCCGGACATCGCTTTCACTCACGCCGACCTTGGCGGCGACGGCGGCATAGGTCAGGCCGTCCTCCGGCGTTTCCTCGCCGACCTCCGTCGCCGACAGCCTCTCGGGTTCCAGGAGATACTTCCGAATCACTTCGAAGTACACCTGCTTGCCCTCGCGCACGAGCTCGGACTCGAGCTCGCGAAGGCCCGCGTCGATGAGACATCGGGTCCACTGCCGGTCCAACGCCCTTTCGGGGGACTCCTCCGGATCCGAAACCACCTCCCGGGCCCCCTCCAAGATGAAACTCTCAACGGGTAGGGCCGGCCGGCACACCCTTTCGTGTCGCCCGCAATCGATCAGGAAATGCTTGAGGGCGATCTTGAGATATCCCCGAAACGTGCCCACCCCGGGCTGCAGATTCGAGAGGTACTTTCGCTCGAGCAGATAGGCGAAGAAAGCCTGAGTGAGATCCTTCGCGTCTTCGGAGGACTTCCTCCAGGAGGCTCGGATGTAGGCGTAAATCGGTTTCCAGTAGATGCGGAGGAGTCGGTCGAAGCGCAGTCGATATTCGTCCTCGGACGCGTTCTTCAGCGCCAGGATGTCGGACCAGAGGGTCGTGGGAAGCGCGCGCTCGGTTCCGCCAAGGTTGGTGTCCGCGTCGCGGGGATTCACTGGGGAGTAGTATACCCCGAGGACGATTCTCCGAAGGGGACGACGATCCCCACCGTCGCGACGAAGTCGGAAGAGCGGCCGGTGAGACCCATTCCGATCGTCGGCTCCAAGAAGGAGCCCGCGATTCGGAAGCGCCCTCCAAGATGCACGGACGCTACGAAGTCCTCGAGGATGCGGACGGAGTCGAACGAACCCTGGAACACACTCTGATTCCCTTGGAACTGAAGGATCGCGGCTCCCCATTGCTCGAACTTCCATACGAGGGACGCGCCGAAGAATACGGACGGCTGCGTCTCCACCTCCTCGCCGAAGACCCGTGCCCGTCCGGGAAGGACGCCTCCGAAATTGACATGAACCGTCACCGGACCCCATCGCTGAGTGAATAGGGCCGATGCGGCGATGTCTACGCCCTCCGAGGTGAGCAGATCTTCGCGATCCGTGGATACGGGGATCTTGACTCCCGCCACGATTCCGAATGCCCTGGATTCGTTCGAGAGGATCGACTTCTTCAGGCGAAAGCGCACGTCGCCCAGTCCGACGCCTCGTTCGCCGGGCTCGATGAGAAAGTCGCCGGGATTGCGCTCGAGGATGATCTTCCCGTCGTCTTGGAGCAGGTCGGAAAGATCGAACCCGATGGTCGCTTCGAATCCCGCGGGGAGCCCCAATCGGAATTCGAAATTGGTCTCGAGAAGCGTCGCATCGTAGTGAAAGAAGTACTCGTCATCGACGACATCGAGTTTCCCGCTCGAGATATCCTGCCATATCCCAGCCTCGATGCGCCAAGGCAGGAGGGGGAGAGCGGACTCCATGGGAAGAATCCCGAAGAGCGAATGAAGAAGATGATTCGAGGAGATCCGTGCGGGAGCGGACCCGAGTTCCCGTGACTCGATCGCGCGGGGCGGGTGCAATCCAGGACCGTTTGGGTCCGGGGTCTCCTGGATCAGCAAGAGGAACAACACCATCATCGGATCACCTCCGTCGCAGCGCTCCCAAGGGAAGAAGCAGAAGGAACAGGGCCGCGGGAGAAAAGGATCTCGACGCCACCGACGCAGAGCAGCCTCCGCCGCTCGTCGTTCCTTCCGAGCCGTCGTGTGGACGGACCTCCGTCCAGAGACCGATTACCAACCCCCCCCGTCGGAGCCACGGTGGCCCGAAAGGGCGGTGTACCCGTCCGCAGGTCGAAGAAGAGCTGGAAGTCCTTTTCCGCCGCGGACCACCCCGCGAAATCGAAGGTCACGGTCCAGATCTCCGTGACGCCGGGATCGATCGTCTCGCGTATCTCGAACAGAAGGGACCCGGCTCCGATGCGTTCCGTTTGCGCGATCGCCCGGGCGTTCCTCCACAAGACGGCCCGCGCGATGTCCGAGGGGTCAAACGCCCGCCCCCACACTCGCATCATGGCTTGCTCCACGAGCACAGGCTTCGAACCGTCGGCGCGAACGTCGAAGGCCAACAACGCCACCCCTTTCTCGAAGGGGAGCGCGGGTCGCGCGGGAGGAAGCGGACGGTTCCAAACGAAGAGTCGGGCCGCATCGGCCCGAACCTCGTGCCGGATCTCGATGAGGTCACATCCCTCCATGGTCGAGGAAGTCGCGAAGGCCGTCTTCGCCACGCGCACTCCGAGTGCGCCCTCCGCCGGTTCGTCCGCCACCAA
The DNA here is from genome assembly GCA_964526305.1 of uncultured Planctomycetales bacterium. Classification (GTDB taxonomy): domain Bacteria; phylum Planctomycetota; class MHYJ01; order MHYJ01; family JACPRB01; genus JACPRC01. The sequence continues at coordinate 10,663 of CAZGKV010000074.1, forward strand.
CAGCCACTTGCGGTTGGCTCCCGCGGAGATGGCGCGGGTGAAGACGAAAGCCACGGCGGGTCCCGGGGAGGATTGGGCGGCGATTTCGATATCGGTCGCGTCCACGGTTCCGTTTTGGTTCACATCGTCGATCAATCGAAGCACCGAAGCCGTCCCTTCGAACTCCACCTGAAGGCCATCGATGGCGACATCTCCGAGACTTGTCGCGCGGAGTTGGACTTGCTGGAGCACGACTCCTCTCTCCCCGGCGGCAATCATGGTCGGCGCATCCGTAGCGCTCCCGCCCTCCAGATAGAGAGCGGTGGGAGATCCGTCTTCGGCGACGCGGATCTCGGGGCCGTCGAGGGGAAAGCTCCCGACGGCCCCGATCCGTTCGCCCGATCGGTGGTGGACAGCGAAAATGTCGGTCGCTTCCGCAAGCTGAACGCGAAGGCCGGAGGCATCCTCGGAGAGACAGCAGACGACCAACACGTCTCTCGATTGCCTCCCCGGAATCAGCAGCCGAATGTTCCGGAACGACAAAGCGCGATCCTCGCTCTCGGCCAAGAGGGAATCGAAGCCGGGATCGTAGAGTCCGTTGCGATCGACATCCAGGTAGAGGGCTACCGAGGCGACGCCATCCATTCCGAAGTCGGAGAAGCGGAGCGCCTCGATCCGCACGTCCTCTTCTCCGCCGACCGAGAGACGCACGTGGGCGGCAGCGAGCCCCGCCGCGCCGGGGCGCTCTTCCCAAGAATTCGGAAGGCAGGTGGCGGGGCGCTCCGCAAGGAGATAGGCGATTCTCACCCCATCCGACGATGCCGAGCCGGTCCACCCGACACCGTCTGTCGCCCGCACGGTCACGTAGTAGGTGGAGTCGAACGCGAGAGTCAACCCGTCCTTCGCCGCACTCCGCGTCAGCCCCACTCCGACGAACGGCTGGACATCGGCGGCTCCGGGCGCGGTCCCGACGGCCCACTCGTAGCCGACAATGCCCGCGCCGTCGTCGGTGAAGGCGGTCCAATTCGCCGAAATCGCGCTCAAAGAAACCTGAAAGTCGATGTCGGGGGGAGCCAGGCCATCGCTCACCTCTCCGGGAATCGGCGCGGAGGTATCGACCGTCACGCCGTCCGAGCTCGCCGCGGGACCGGGACCGGCAGCGTTGACGGCACGGACGGAGACAAAGTAAGTCGCACCCGGGGTCAACGTCAGCGAAGTCTTCGTGGATCTCAGGACGAACCCGACGGCGAGGAATCCCTGCAGCTCCGTACCTCCCCGAGTCGATCCAATGGCCCATTCATACGCGACGATCGGCAAACCGTTATCTTGGAATTCACGCCAATTCGCCGAGATCGTGTCGGCGAAGGATTGGAATCGAATATCCTCTCCTAGGCCGTCGAAGACGACGCCCGGCGACGGCGGCATCGAAGGCAGGCCCGAAGAGATTTTGGTCACAAAGGCGTCCCTCCAGCCGCGAAGGGTAGAATCGAACGCGTTTACGAGTGGAAAATCGTCGGACATGGTAGTCCCCGCGAGGTAGATGTTCCCGGCCCCGTCGACGGCAATGCCGGCGATCCCGTCATCCTGAAGCCCGCCGAGATAGGTCGACCAGATCAGCGTGCTACCGTCCGGGCTGAGTTCGACGGCGAATCCATCCAACCCATTCTGCGTGGACGTATCGAGCGCGCCCTCCGTCATCGGAAAGTTTCGGGAACCGGTCGATCCTCCGATCCAGACGTTTCCTTGTCCATCGACCGTCATCGCGAGCGCGTAGTCGGTACCGCTCCCCCCGAGGAAGGTGGACCAAACAAGTTGGGCGTTGTCCCCGCTCAGCTTCGAGACGAACGCATCCATGTTGGGACCATACGTGCGATCGAACGCGCCGACGGTGGTGGGGAAGTCCGCAGACTCCGTGTGTCCCATGACGACGACGTTGCCGTTGGGGTCCAAGGCGATCCCCGTCGGCCGATCCCATCCGGATCCTCCTAGGTACGTCGCCCAGTCCAGCGCGGTGCCCGACGCGTTCAGCCTCGCAACGAACCCGTCGTAGTTCCCACGGTAGGAGTTGCCCGCTCCGGGGAAAAATCGCGAGCCCGTCTGCCCGGCGACGAAGATCGTACCGGAGCCATTGATCGCGATGGAGGCGGCGCCTTCGCCCGATTCCCCCCCGAGAAAGGTGGACCACACGAGCTCGTAGGTGGCGATATCGAATTTGGATACGAAGGAATCCGTGGGGCCATCCAGTTTGGCCAGTAGGCCATTCTTCGTCGGAAAGTCGGGGGATCCTGTCTGACCGCTTACGTAAACCCCGGTTCCGTTCGCCGCAACCCCCCGCCCGAAGTCGATTCCCCCTCCCCCAAGATAGGAGGACCAGGTATGGGTACCGTCCCTCGCGTCCAATCTGGCGAGGAAGGCATCCCCCAGGCCTCCGAACGCATTCGTCGCCAAGGGAAAGTCGGGGGAAAGCGTCTGTCCCGTCACGAAAACGCTTCCGTCCCCGTCCAGAGCCAGACCCGCTCCCCGGTCGCCTCCGGATCCGCCGAGATAGGTCGACCACGCGATGTTCTTCCCCGAAGCCAAGATCTTGGTGACGAAGGCGTCCGTGGAACCTCGGAGAGGAAGGCCGGTGGTGGTGGGAAAGTCGTTCGACGCCGCCATTCCCGTCACGTAGACGTTTCCCTCCGCATCCACCACCATGTTCTCCGTCACGTCATCCGCCTTGGAATCGCGGGTGCCGCCCAAGTACGTCGTCCAATCCGCCGATCCGTCGGCTTTCAGTCTCGCGACGAAACCGTCGCGGGGGGCGCTGTACGTCGTATCGAACGCACCGGGCATCACCGGAAAGTCGTTGGGGAGACTTCCGTCCTGACCGGTGGTTCCGACCACCACCGTGTTGCCGTCTAAGTCGACCGCAATGGCGCTCCCATCATCCTCGAGGGAGCCTCCCAGATAGGTCGACCAAAGTAGGCGCGACCCGGTGGGGTCGAGCTTGGCGGCGATTGCGTCTTGTCGGTTCAGGTCCGCTTCCACGCCGACATACGTCAAGGTGTAATGATCGAAGAACGGCCCGGTGAACTCGTTGTAGTTTCCGTAGAACTCGCCCTGGGCGGTGAGAATGGTGCCGTCCCAGGTATCTCTATCGAAGCCCTCCTGTCGAAAGTTGAGTCCGGCATAGACATCGTAGAGGACGCTTCCGCGACCCTGTCCCGCGATCGGAAAGTCCAGGGAGTATGACCCTCCGGTCACGGTGACGTTTCCGCCGGCGTCCAGCGCGAGACGCGCCCGGATCTCGCTTCCCGAGCCGCCCAAGAGCGTGGACCAGAAAACGCGGGGCTCGGAAGTATCCATCTTGACGACGAAGAGGTCCGAAGCGCCTGAAAAGGACTCTTGAACGGCCCCGGGCGTAGTCGGAAACGTGGTTCCCCAAGCGCTGCCCGCGACATACAAGTACGTCCGTCCGTCGCTCGAATCCTTGTGGACGGCGATATCGTCGGCCAGGCTTCCCCAATCCGAACCGGCGAGAACGGTGGACCACAAGAGTCCCGACCCGTCCTCTTTCACCTTGCTTACAAATCCGGCGCCGATGGCGTCGACAATGACATTCCTTGGCGCTCCGGGGAAATCTCCGGAGGCCTCTTCCAGGTTTAGGGACTGAGTACCTCCCGCGACGTACGCTTGCCCGGCGGAATCCACGGCGATCCCGACTCCGGAGTCTGCGCTCGCGCCTCCAAGATAGAGCGCCCACACCATGTCCGACGCGTCGGCCTTGAGCTTGAGAACGTACGCGTCCGCGCCGCCGGCGAACCTGGGACCGTTCGACGTCAGCGTCCCACTGAGGGTAGTGCCGACGAAGTACACCTCGCCCGAAGTGTCGTCGACCGCGAGGTCCGCAGGCTCGAACTCGGGAAGATAGGTGGCCCAAACGACGCTTGATCCATCGGGGGGCATCTTGACCGCGAATCCGGCATTCCCCGGCCACGCGTTGGAGGAGGGAAGGAATGCGCCCTTGGTCGTAGGTAAGTCGAGGGAATTGGTGGTGCCCGTGACGTAGACGTAGCCGTTCTTGTCCACGGCGATCGCGGTAGCCTGCTCCTTGTTCGTCCCGCCGAGGTAGGAGGACCACATCAGCGTCCCTTGCGGCGAGAACTTCGATACGAAGGCATCGGAGTATCCATACCCGATGCCGGAGTAGGGATTGCTCCCCTCCCTGGCGCCGAGGGTGGCGTCGAAGCCGCCCAAAACCGGAAAGTCGATGGCTTGGGTCCATCCTGCTACATAGATGTTGCCGCCGGCGTCCACCGCGGTCGATTCGGCGTAATCGACGGAGCCGAGCCCGCCGACGAAACCGCCTAGGTAGGAGGACCAGGAAATCGTCGGATCGACCACCACGGGATGGGCGGGATCGACGTCGCGGAGCTCGATCTCGTATTCCCAAGACTCGGGTCGCGAGCCTTGGGTGACCCTCGAATATCGCGCGGGGATCACTCGTCGCCCGGAACCGTTCGGCTGGTAGCAGAGGAGTTCGTTTTCGCGCACAATTCCGTTTCCGGTGCGAATCTCCAGCGCCTTTCCCCCTTCGACGATCCGGACATTCAGGGCACCGTCGTAGTACATCCGCAGGGCGCCCGCCGGAACTCCCGGTTGAAGTTCGAGGGAATACTTCAGGGCGTGGGGTCGGCTTTCGACGACGAGGTTCGTCCCCGCTTTCACCTCGGGATAGACGACTTCGCCGAACGCGATGGGAGAGGCCGCCTCTCCGGCCAAGTGGTGAACGCGGGCCGGAAGTTCCTTCCTCGCTCGCGGGACGACGGGCCCGGCGCCCGATATTCCCCAGTCCATCGCCCATCCCTTCCCATCTCGAAAAAAGGCGAGGCGAATTCCTCGATCCGTGAAGAAGGCGGAGACGTCGCGGTGACGCACCGTGTAGTGAGCCGGTCTTTCCGAGGTGCTTACGATCGGAAGAGCCGCGCGTTCCAGGGCAGTTCGAACCGTCGTTTTCGGGATCGGAGATCGAACGTGGGACACCCGGTGATGTCGAGGAGCGGGCGCGAGAAAAAGCGCGAAGAGAAACGCCGGCGCCGCGATCCGCCGGCCAACCCATGGCCTGCCCATATGCCGCCTCCGGATGGGGAGGAGGCAAATCCCGGGCCCGCGAATTCGCCGGGAAATCCGGGGCAAGGTGGTCGATCGTCAATCCGGGGATTCGAAAGTGAATCGCTCGGATGAGGATGGAGGAAGCGGAGGTTGCATGGGCGTGTATCCGGGCGGCGAGGGGGGGGTCCGTTAGTCTAGGTTAGGGGTACAATGGAAAAGATGCTGGAGCCTTTGAAACACCGGCGGTTGGATTTGTGGCCTTGGCCCGCCCTCATACTCCTGATTGGAATGGTGTCCTGCAACCAACCCGGCTCCTGCGGGCCAGGGGTTCCTCCGAAGTCGTCGCGATCCGACTACTCCCCCGGCGAAATGGGCGGCCGCCTGGACCGTAGAACCGACTCCGGGACCGGTGAAGATCTCCGAATACAAAGGTGGGGGAAGGGGAGTGGTCGTAACGGTACGCGGTGCCGGCAAGGCGACTCTCCGACTCCGGACAGTTCATCCCCCGGACTTGTCCGTCGAGATTCCCGTGCTTGTCGAATGAGGTGCCTTCTCTCCCAGTCCGTACTCTCTCGCTCAGCCTATTCCGACCCTCACCAACTGATGTCCGGCCCGCCCTCGCCCGGCACCACGATTCCGCATCGCTCGCAGACGCGCTGGGGCGACACCCCATACCGGTAGCTCTCGAACGAATCCCCGCATTCGGGACACTCGCGGGCCGCTTCGCGTTCGACATAGCACTTGCGAAAGGCGCGGACCGCTCGAAGCGACGCGGGATCGCCCGCCACGGCCCGCGCTACGGTCGCCTCGGGGAGGGGGATCTCGACGTCCAAGTCGCAGTTCATGCAGCGGAGGCGGTCGGAGAGTTTGATCGGCGGAGCCCCGGAGCAGCCGCAGCTCACGGGAAGATCCCGCGCTCGTTGTAGGCCGCCTGAAGTCGCTCGAGCGCCACGATATAGCAGGCCGTTCCCAAGTCCGTCTTGTGACGCTCCGCCGCCTCTTTCGCCCCTCGATAGGATTTCAGGATGCGCTTCTTTAGCCGCGAGTCCACTTCGTCCGGGTCCCACTGCTCGTTGTTCATGTTCTGCGTCCACTCGAAGTAGGAGACGATCACGCCGCCGGAGTTGGCCAGGATGTCCGGGAGGACGTCGATCCCGCGCGAGCGCAAGATCTCGGTTCCGTCGGGGGTCGTCGGACCGTTCGCCCCTTCGGCGACGAGCTTGACGCGCATCGTCGGCGCAATGATCTTGCCGATTTGATTCTCGAGCGCCGCGGGCACGGCGATGTCCGCTTCCACGGCCCAGAATTCGTCCGACTTGATCGCCTTCGCACCGGCGAAGCCGTCGACCGAACCCGTCGCGCGGACGTGCTTGTGGAGCGCCTCGATCGGAATCCCGTCGCCTTGGAAGAGGCCCCCCCGATGATCCATCACCGCCAAGCAGCGCGCCCCGAAGGGCTCCAGGAGTCGCGCCGTCCAGGATCCGACGTTGCCGAATCCCTGAAGGATGTAGGTCGCCTTCGAAAGATCGAACTTCTTTTCCCGCGCCCACTGTTCGATGAGGAAGACGAGGCCTTGACCGGTGGCCTTCTCCCTACCCTCACTCCCGCCGCAGGAGATGGACTTCCCCGTCACCACGCCGCGATGCTCGCTCCTTGTGGCGAAGCCCACGGTATTCATGTAGGTGTCCATGATCCAGTTCATCGTCTGCGCGTTCGTTCCCATGTCGGGCGCCGGGATGTCGTAGTGGATCCCGATGCTCGTGCCGAGGGAGACGGTGAAGCGCCGCGTGACGCGCATCAGCTCGGACGACGTGAGCTTCGTCGGATCGATCTGAACGCCCCCCTTGGCCCCGCCGAGGGGAAGGCCGACGAGAGAGCACTTCCAGGTCATGAGGGAGGCCAGGGCCTTGACCTCGTCGAGAGAGACTTCGGGGTGGTAACGGATTCCCCCTTTGTACGGCCCCAGGATGTTGTTGTGCTGAATTCGATATCCCTGCAGCATCCGGAGCTTGCCGTCGTCCGAACGGACCGGAAAACTTACCTGGAGGACGTTCTTCGGCGCGGAGAGGATGGCGCGAACGTCCTCCTGGAGCTTCATGATCTCCGCCGCCTTCTCGTAGCGCTGTTGGGTGAGTTCGTAGAAATTTCGCCGGAAGTCGGTTTTCATCGTGGCCTCAGATCTCGGAAGGGGGGGAATTATATCACTCGAGAGTCTTCCGACAATCTCCTAACCGAAGGAGGCTCTCGCGTGTCTATCATCGCCGTGAGAGGACTCGCCTTACGGGGTTCTCATGGTGCCCCGTTCGACCACGTCCGGTCGCTGATCTACAGTCCTCCTATCTGGAAAGAACGGGCGCGAATCCCGGCACCATAGTCGCTATAATGCCTCGATTGAAAGAACCTTAAAGGGAGAGGCGTAGAGTCCCTTCTCCTTCAACGCCAGAGCGCAGGAACGTACGAGGCATGGCGATTGCTCCTCAAGCGAACTCGATGATCCTGGACCTCCGGTCCGTCACGAAATTCTACGGAGGATTCAAGGCGCTCGACGACGTCACGGTCGCGGTGCGTCCCGGGACGACCGGACTCCTCGGGCCCAACGGAGCCGGGAAGTCGACGCTCATCAAGTCTCTCCTCGGTCTGGTGCGGCTGACCTCCGGAATGGCCTCCGTCCTCGAGCTCGACGCCCGTACGCGCTCGAGGGAAATCCGTCAGAAGACCGGATATATGCCGGAGGATGACTGCTACCTTGCGGGCCTTGCGGGCGTTCAGGCCGTCGCCTTTTCCGGAGAACTCGCGGGGATGCCGCCACGTACGGCCCTCCGCCGGGCGCATGAAATGCTCGACTACGTGGGAATCGCCGAAGAACGCTATCGCGAAGTGCAGACCTACTCGACCGGGATGAAGCAGAAGATCAAGCTGGCCCAGGCGATCGTTCACTCTCCGTCGCTCGTCTTCCTCGATGAGCCGACGAACGGCATGGATCCACAGGGACGGGAACGGATGCTTCGCCTCATCCGACAACTTCCGGAAAAGGGCGTGAGCGTGGTGGTTTCTACCCACATCCTCCACGACGTGGAGGCCTGCTGCGATTCCGTCCTGATTCTCGGCCGCGGGAGACTGCTCGTGTACGACACGCTCGAGAATCTCCGGACCTCGACGAATGGGAGCTACCGGGTACGTTTCACGGGCTCGGGAGATGCCTTCGCCAAAGCGCTGGCCGGACTCGGATGTCCTTCGCGTGGATCCGGGGACGGAGAATTCGAGGTGCTCGGAGCGGCCCCTGAGGCCGTCTTCCGCGCGGCGCGCGAGTCCGGCGCCGTCATACGGCAGCTCGCCTCGAGCCGCACGTCGCTCGAAGAGATTTTCCTGAAGGCCGTGGGAGCGTGACATGCCGATCTTCGAACTAGGCTATCGCAGCTGGACGGGAACGCTCCGACCGCCCGCGGCCCGCGTCTGGGCCATCACGAAAACCGGAATCGCGCTCGCCTTCCGGAGCAAGATCCTCAAGCGCATCGTTTTCATGGCGTGGATGCCTCTCCTGTACTTCGCTCCGCTTTTCTTCGGGATCGGATACGTCACGGATCCCACGCGCGATTTGGAGAAGCGGGGATTCCTGGTGGGAATCGCACAGGCCTTCCTCGGCGAGACGATTTCGGCGCGACTCGTCACCGATCCGGAATCCGTCCGCCCCGTGGCGTGGTCGATGGCCTACCATCTGTACTATTCGGGGTTTCAAGCCTTCTTCACCATGCTTGTCGCGGCGATCGTGGGCCCTCCGCTCATTTCGCAAGACGTCCGGACCAAGGCGTTCCTCCTCTATTTCTCGAAGCCCATCACGAGAGTCGAATACCTCTTGGGCAAGTCCGGGACGCTCTTCTTCTATCTCTTCATGATCACCCTGTTTCCGGGACTGGTCCTCTACGGGATCAGCATCGCCCTCTCTCCCAACCTCGTCGCCTTCACTCAGACCGCTCCCATGATCGGCAAGATCGTCGCCTCGTCGATGATCATCGCGGTTCCGACGACGTTCGTCGTCTTGTGTTTCTCCTCCCTCACCTCCGACGGTCGATACGCTCTCATGGGATGGTTTTCCCTCTGCCTGATCGGCGAGACGACCTATCACCTATTCTGGAGACTCCTCAAGATTCGCGAGCCCTGGGTCCCTCTCTTTTCTCTCCGCGAGACGATGCGGATCGGGATCGAGCGGGTGCTGAACGTTCAAGGCCAGATCTCCGTGTTGGGGGTCGGAAAAGATCTCCAGCGCCAGCTCGAAAGCTACAGCTCGACGTGCCCGCCGGAACTCGCGTTCGGGTATCTGGCGGGGCTTTTCCTCGTGGGATTGATCGTGCTGTGGCACCGGATTTCGGCGCCGGTGAGGATCTGATGGACGCGCTCGTCTCCGCCCGGAATCTGACGAAGCTCTACGGGCTCGTCATCGGCGTGAACGACGTGACGCTCGACATCCCGAAGGGGGTGCATGGTCTCCTTGGACCCAACGGCGCGGGGAAGTCGACGCTGATGAAGCTCATCACGGGACAGCTCGTGCCTACGGAGGGCGAACTCCAGGTCCTCGGCGAGCGGCCGTGGAACAATCCGAGTCTCTTCCGCCGAATCGGGTTTTGTCCGGAGCAGGACGCCTTCTACTCGTTTCTTTCGGCGCTCGAATTCGTGACGGTTCTGGCCCGGATGTCGGGCCTTTCCTGGTCCCAGGCCCAGGGGCGCGCCGCCTCGGCCCTCGAGCGAGTGGGCGCGACCGAGTTCATGAACCGGAAGATCGCCACCTATTCCAAGGGGATGCGGCAAAGGACGAAGCTCGCCCAGGCGCTCGTGCACGATCCCGAACTTCTCATCCTGGATGAACCTCTCTCGGGCCTCGATCCGGTCGGGCGCCGCGAGATGACCGACCTCCTGAACGCTCTGGCGAAAGAGGGAAAGGGAATCCTCGTATCGAGCCACGTGCTTCACGAGGTCCAGGTCGTCACGAAGGAGTTCCTTCTGATCTATGCGGGACGCGTGCTCGCCTCGGGAAACGTCCACGAGATCCGCGCCCTCATGAACCGACACCCGCATCGGATCACGCTGCGATCTCCCGACGGCCGGCATCTCGCGCAGCAATTGGTACGCGATCTCCCCATCGCCGGGATCGAACTCGACGAAGAGAAAGGCTCGTTTTCCGTCCTCACGCGCGATCCCGCGGGGTTTTACGACGGGCTCGGGCGAATCGTTCTCGAATCCGGATTACGAGTGACGGAGATGGTCTCCGAGGACGACAACTTGGACGCCGTCTTCCGATATCTGGTGGCGAGGGATTGATGGACGCCGTAGCCCTTCTCCAGATCCGGCAGTTCTTCGGACAGAAGAAGATCTTTCTCTTGGTATTATTCCTCGCAATCCCCATCGGACTTTCCGGTTTGGTTCGAGCCTTCGGGGATCTCCAAGGGGACGGTCTCGAGCTTGGAATGACCTATTTCCTTTTCTTCCTCTATTCGCAATGCGTCGTGCCGCTCCTGGCCCTCCTCTACGGAACGGGCATTCTGAATTCCGAGCTCGAAGGAAAGACGCTCACGTATCTCACCACGCGCCCCATCGCGAAGTGGAAGATCGTCGCGTCGAAATACGCGGCGATCTCGGCGTGCCTCTTGGGTGCGGTGCTCCTAAGTCTCTTGGTCTCCTGGATCCTCCTCAAGGCGAGCGGAGGAGCTCGGCTCTTTCTGGGGTTGGCCGCCTCGAGCATCGGCGCGACGCTCGTCTACACCGCCGTCTTCGCCGCCCTCGGATCGTTTTTTCAGAAGCGGCCGATGATCATCGGAATCGTGATCGGGGTCGTGGAGTTCGCGATTTCGTTCATCCCCGCTCTGGCCCGCCGGATGACCGTGACCCATTTCCTGAGATCGCTGGCCTTACGGATCATTCGACCACCGCACCTCGAAGAGATCCAACCCCTGGCGGAACTTGCGGAGCTGGGCCCGTCCATCGCGGTGGTAGCGGGAGTGATCGTGCTGGCCCTCGGTGTGGCCGCCTGGGTGGCCTCGACCCGCGAGTACGTCATGGCGGAGCAGGTATAGCGAACTCTTCCCACTGCGCAGGTTCTTGCACACCTCGGTGCGCCCGCAGCGCCGGAAGACTCGTGGCACGTCCATTGCGGCCACTCCGATGGCATTAGAACGTGGCTCAAGTCGGCCGTGGCGGGTGGAGTTCTTGACGAACTTTGGTTGTACTCGAGAAGCTCCGCCCCAGTCCCGTCCGGAACGACCGCGACTCGCGGTCGATACCGTTCTCTAGAGCGGTTCGGCGCGCAGGTTTTCTCGCGCTCCGGGGGACCGGCGCCCGGCTCCGTACGCCGCGCGCGGCGGCCGACTCAGCGCCACCGGATTCGAAGTGTCGGCGCCCTCTTTCGTTCGCCGCTGAAGTACGCGCGGAGCTCCCTCACGAACTCCGGGGCGCTGCCAAGTTTCTGGAGCCCCTTCTCAAGTTGACTGCCTGGAGGTTTCCCGCGCGCCCGATGAACGAAGGCGGCTGCGATTTGGATCAGTCCCTGGAGGCGTTCGCGTTCCCTTCCCGTCGCGCCCTTCCAGAGTCCCTCCCATGCCTCGTGGGCTTCCCACCATCGCCGGCGATTGAAGAGGGCGACTCCGGAGAGAAAGGTCTTTTCTAGGCGAGCTTCTTGATCTCCGCCTCGATCTTCTGCTTGTTCCCCCCGACAAGGCGGCCGACTTCCTTCCCGCCCTTGAAGAAGAGCACCGCGGGAATCGACATGATCCCGAAGGTCGCCGCAGTGTTCGGGCTGACGTCGACGTTCATCCCGAGCACTTTCACTTTTCCTTTGTACTCCTCGGCCAGTTGCTCCACCACGGGAGCGATGGTGCGGCAGCCCCCTCACCACTCGGCCCAGAACTTCACGGCCGCGGGGCCGGACTGAAGAACTTCTTTCTCAAACGTCTCGTCGTTCACTTCGGCGAGCTTGGACATGGACGACTCCTCTCTTTGGATCGGCGCCGAGTATAACCCTTGATTTCCGTCGGGGCAAGGAACCCGGAAACGTTTTCGTCGTACTCACCTTGTACAACGCAAGTGGGGTGCTATACTCATGCACATGAAGAAATCCTTCCTGCTCCTCGTCGTACTCGCCGCGCCGGCACTGCTGGTCGCGGGGAATTGCAGTGTCACGCTCAGCGACCACTACCACGACCAGAACTGCGGCCACTACTATTGGCACGGCGGCTGGAATGAGGCGCCGCATCCGAGCGACTGTACACACGTCCGCTGGCATCCGCATACCCATGCGGACGGCTGCGGACATCACTATTGGCACGGCGTCTGGTCCGACATTCCTCACCCCGAAGGCTGCAACGATAGTCAATTCCACGGCGCTCACCACCATGGCTGGGGCTGCGGCCATTTCTACTGGCACGGGACGTGGAACGACGGGCCTCACGCCTCCGGTTGCTTCTCTTGCTGCCACCACCGTGGGGGATGCGGTCACTTCTTCTGGCACGGCGAGTGGCACGATACGGGGCATGCCGGCGATTGCGCGGATCCGAACTGGCATCAGCGGCCGCACAACCACGGCGACGGGTGCGGACACTACCATTGGCATGGGGGATGGCACGCAAGTCCACATTCGGGAAGCTGTACCGACGAGTACTGGCACGGACACACGCACGGCGACGGATGCGGCCACCATTTCTGGCACGGGGGTTGGCATAACACCCCACATGCCGGCAACTGCGACTGCATGGGTCACCGGCATGGTGCCGGTTGCGGTCACTGGGAGTGGCCCTGCGGAGGATGGAAGACGTACCCCCACCCGGCGAGTTGTCGGGCGTGTTTCCCGTACCAATGGCGTTGCGGCGGATGGCACAAGACGCCGCACCCGAGCGATTGCCCGCGCTGTCCCAAGATGCACAACTGGCCGTGCGACAGCGTTTGGCACGACTCGCCTCATCCGGCCAATTGCCACCGTTGTCATCGTCACGGGCCGGGCTGCGGACACCACAACTGCGGCGGGCGATGGGAGGACGGACACGATTGCGCCCGGTGCCGAAGACACAATCACGGCGCCAACTGCGGGCACCATCACTGGCCCTGCGAAAATGG
>CAZGKV010000075.1:0-23789 GCA_964526305.1 uncultured Planctomycetales bacterium
TATTCGGATCATGATCTGACGTCCTCCGGAGGGCCGTCCAAGGACCCGCTCGCCGGGTCTCTTCACCCCCGTCAGGGGAACGGGCCGATAAGCGTCGCATCGCGGCGTCGCATCGTCGTCGGCAACCCATGGGGTTGGCCTCCTCCTCGCTCCTTGCGCTGCTCGCTTCTCGGCCCGCCGCGGCTCACGAGCCTACCGGGATGTGCTCTTATGGGGGGACGACGAAGATTCTCTGTGCTGCGGCGAGCGAACATTTCTGATACTGGGCGTAGGCCGAAGCCGCCGCCTGCCGGAGTCTCTCCCCGTTCCCGCCATCCGCCCATGCGCGAAGGACCGCGTCCAGCGTGTACGCCTCGGGCGCCATGAAGCCTGACGTCATGAGCAGGGGCTCACAACCGAGTCTCCGCAACGGAGCGGAGAAGTGAGAGTCGCTCTTGCACGAAAGCACCATGGCTCGACGCCGCCCCGCCTTCGGATTCGGCCATTTCTCGAGCCGAAGATCCATGAGTCCGTTGTGCCCCACGAAACAGGAGAGGTCTCCCGTTCGAAATTCACCTTCGGAGGTCTGTACAGTCGTCGTAGCCCCGGCGGCCGATGCGAAGAAATCCACGAGCGCGTCGCGCATCCTCGCACCATCGTAGGCATCCGCGATCACGACCATTTTCGACGGGCCCAAGAACACCGCGCGCTCCAGAACCGCCCCGGAGTCGGGACGCGTGGAGCATTCCAGGATGCGCCACCGGCCGGTTCGCTTGAAGTAGGCCTTTAGGCCGTACCGTGCGCCCCAGTACAGATTGTTCCCCGGATCGCGCCCATTTCCGAGCGTCGCCGGAACGCGAACGATACCTTGGTTCTCATTGTCGCAGAGCGGAACGAACACATGGACGACCTTGGTGCCGGAAAGCCACGCGAGCAGAATGGCGGCGAGATGTGACATGGCCCCTCCTCCGGAAGATCAGATCGGCACGAACCCGCAGCGGAGTCCAGTGGATTGATCATTGCGCGAACAAAACTCCCCTCTCGTTCGTCTAAGACGGAAACTGGGAGGGACGCAGGCATGAGATCTCGGCTCGCGTGGATTCTCGCACTTCCCCTTCTCGCCGGCCGCCAGGACGATTCGAAGCTGGCGCCGAAACCGCTCGACTCGCCCGAAGTGTGGGGCATCGGAGCGCGAGTCGAGGATTTCGACTTCCGCGATCTCGAAGGGCGGCGCGGATCCCTGAGCGAGCTCGGCCGAGGAGCGAAGGCCGTCGTCATCGCGTTCACCTCCGTCGACTGCCCCGTCTCCAAACTCTATCGGCCCAAGCTCGACCGTCTCGCCCAAGAGCTCGCCGGCAAGGGCGTCCGACTCCTTTTCGTCTACCCCAATCCCGCCGAGAAGCCGGAACCTTCCGCGGCGGTTCACGACAAGGACGGCAAGATTGCCGGTCGCCTTCGAGCCACGCGCACTACGGACGTCTTCCTCGTGGACTCCTCGGGCGTGCTCCGATATCGGGGAGCCCTCGACGATCAGTACGGGATCGGGTATCGGAGAGACTCCGCCAGAAAGAACTACCTCCTCGACGCAATCGAAGCAGTCCTCTCCGGGCGGAAGGTCTCGGTGGCAGCGACCGAAGCACCGGGATGTCCGATCGAGTCTTCGAAGCGTCCGTCACGCGAAAGTGGAATCGCCTTTCACCGAGACATCCGCCCGATTCTTCAGCGGAGCTGCATGGAGTGCCACCGTCAGGGCGAGATCGGTCCGTTCCCGCTGACGACGTATGACGAGGTCTTCTCCGTGGGAGCCCGAATCCGCGAAGCCGTGAACGGCCGGAGAATGCCGCCCTGGTACGCCGATCCCGATCATGGTTCGTGGGCCAACGACCGGCGGCTCACCACCGCGGAGAGGGAGACGCTCCTGAAGTGGGTGGACGACGGAATGGCGGAGGGAAACCCGAAGGACGCGCCGACCCCGCGCCGCTTCACGGAGGGTTGGAAGATCGGGACGCCCGACCTCGTACTCAAGTTCCCTCGACCGATCAAGGTCAAGGCGGAGGGCGTGATGCCCTACAAGTACGCCATTACGCGGACCCAACTCACCGAGGACAAGTGGGTGCAGGGAATCGAGGTTCGACCCGGCAACCGAGCCGTCGTCCATCATATCCTGGTATTCGTCTTGGCGAAGGGGCGCGCGCTTCGCGATCTCGAGGAAAGCGGATCGGGTCTGGAATCCTATTTCGGGATCATGGTTCCCGGCGAAGAGCCTACCGTGTACCGCGAGGGGGAGGGCAAGCTCCTCCCGGCGGGTTCGAGCATCGCTTTCCAAATCCATTACACGCCGAATGGGGAGGCCACCGAGGACCAATCCATGGTCGGATTCCGGTTCGCGAAGAAACCCGTGCAGCGTCCCGTCCTCACCAAAGGGATTTACAATCTCGAGATCGAGATCCCTGCGGGTGCGGCCAATCACCGGGAGACGGCGTCGTTCGAATTCGAGGAGGACGCGGAGCTTCGAAGTCTCCTGCCGCACCTCCACGTTCGGGGCAAGTCGTTCCGATTCGAGGCGGTCTATCCTGACGATCGTCGCGAGATTCTGCTCGACGTGCCGAAATACGACTTCAATTGGCAGTTCCAGTATCGTCCGAGAGAGGCGAAGAGGATGCCCAAGGGAACGCGAATCGAGATTACGGGAGTCTACGACAATTCCGCCGGAAACCCCGCGAATCCGGACCCCACGAAGGTCGTCCGCTTCGGCGAGCAGACGGACGAGGAGATGCTCATCGGTTACATCGACTATGTTCGCGTGAAATAGCCTGCGCCGACTCCCTCGTTTCGGGAAGGCGATGCTCGCCCTGAGCGGAGCGAAGCGGAGTCGAAGGGCTGATCGGCTGCATCGACTACGTGCGCGTACAATGATCCCGGCCCGGCGCACAGAGAAGAATATCGTGCTCGTCTCCATGAGGGAACACGACTTGGAGGCCGGCAGGTCGCCCAGACCCGCGGCACCTCTCCGCGCCCGCCCCAACGCCTCAGGCTGGCGAGAATCGGGCCGGAGGCCCGATTGCTTTACACCCTCTCACTGTGCCGGAGGGTAGCCTAAAGGCATTGGTCGATCAAGCCGACGTTGCGTGATCAATCAGAATGATCGAGTCCCACTGCTTCCGTATGGAATACCGACTGGTATGAGGATTGCTTTTCCTGGAATCGTAGAACGGAGGTAGAAATGACGAATAGGACTCTTCTGGGCATGCTGTGGGCAATTCCGTTGATCGCCGGTTTGGGATCTTCAACCAGGGTCGCTTTCGGAGCGGAATCTCCGATTGCGGCGGCAACGGATGGGAACCACTACCTGAACCTGCGAAACACCTTGGGCGAGAACATCCTGTTCATGAACACCCGGGACTCCATGGGCAGGGCCGGCACCTGGACTCGCGTGCCGCCGGGCCAGACCGTCAGCTTCGAAGTGCGCACGGGCAACTATCTGTTCGTGATGCGGGAGCGCGATTTCAATTCGCGTCTGCGGGTGCAGACTCCGACGACCCGCACGGTGTACCCGTACCACCCGCAGTATCAGTGGTGGTGGAGAGTGGAGCCGGGGAGCAGTGGAAGTCTCAGAGTCGTGGGGGACTTTGAGCGGGTGCCGCCCCGGTACCGCCGGCTGAGGTAGTCCAAGACGTGATTCGGCCGTCCTGCGCCCGGGCGCAGGACGGCCGCTTCCCAAGAACGTCGTTCGGTCAAGCGTCCGCCCCGGGGAAATCCGGTCCCTTCGTGCAGGCGATGTTGATCCGCGACAGTCGTGTCGACGGGAACGCAGTCCGGATCGTCCATTCCCGTTGGCGACAGCGGTGGACCATCGGGCATCTTCGTTACGAGGGAGACTCTTCTCCGATTCGCCGCCCCTCCCTTTTTCCTCGTCGCACGCATTTTCCGCGTCGACAGAGCGCACCCTTGCGACACGGTAGGGGTGGAGGTGCGAAATGGTTCGGAAGTCGTGCGCGCGAACGCTGGACCGGCCGATCCTGATCTTCGGACTCGAGCCGGATGAGCTGGTTCTCGTGGGCGCGGTTTCCGGCGTCCTTCTCTTCGTGTGGGACGCGTTCCCGGCCTTGGGGGCTGGGGCGCTCCTGTGGATCGGCCTGTCGCGCGTCAAGGAGGGGCGGCCGCCCGGATATCTCTTCTCTCTCCTCCTTCGGTCCGGCACCCTGCGATTCCTCCCCCTCCGCGTCCCCCATCTGGTCCGGCCGCCCCTTCCCGGCGCGCGACGCACGATCCGTCTCTCGGCATTCGGAGGCAACGATGAACTCGTCCCCTCCTATTGGGCGGGAAAGCCCAGACTCTGATCTTCCCTTCCTTCGAGAGCGCGTCCGGTCTTTCCGGACACGCCGGTCGGAAGCCGCGATCCTTCTCGCGCTCTCGATGGTGGGCCTGGGATCGGCCTTACTCCTTGCTCACCTCCTCCTGAGCCCCGGACCGAACGTGTACGTCGCGGTGAAGCGATGAAGTTCGCCCTTCCCGCCCTGGCCGCGGCGGATCTCATTCTCGCCCTCGCTCTGGTGTGGAAGTGTTTGGAACGGAAACCGGTCGTGGTCGTGCCTTGGGCGCGTGCTCGAGAGGAACTCCTTCCGGGCGCAGTCCCCGACGGCGCCGCTCGGGAGTTCGCCCTTCGATACGTTCTTCTCTTCGACAACTTCACTCCGGCCACGATCGACGCCTCCACGGATCTGCTTCGTCCTCTCATCGCTCCCCGCTTCTTCGCCCAGGCGGCGGAAGCGCTCGAGAAACGGCGGGGAGTCGTGCGGGAGGGAAGGATGTCCACCCAAGTGGCCGTGGATCGCCTCCCGAGCGAGATCGAAAGGTTTCCGGACGGCACGACCGAGGTCCGGTTCACCGCCCTGCGGCGGACGTTCATCGCGGACCGCCTTTCGAGCGAGACCAGGACGCGGTACGTGGTGGCGCTCGAGCCCGCGGCGCCGACGTCTCTCAACCCGTGGGGGCTGCTCGTCATCGGGCAGTCGATTCGTGAGAATCCTTAGCTTCGGATTCGCCCTCCTCCTCTTCGCGCAAGATCGCGGAGGACGATGCGAACACTCCTCCCGCGGCACGACCCGGCCTATGGATCTCGCGTCGATGGAGCGGAGCTATGCGGAGTTGGCTCGAACTCCCGCGAAGTGGAGTGAACGCATCGATCCCAAGGTCGCTTTGGAGGAGCCCTTCGAGAGCGGACTCCCCGCATGCCGCGCCCGGCGAGTTCGAAGGATCGACCGAGCAATTCCGCCGGCGGCGGTGGGTCAACGACTTACCTTCGCCCCCTCCGGCGAGGGAATCGTCTTCGTCACACGGGCGCGTCGCCGGAAAGACCTTTGGGGAAAGCTGGTCGCCACCCCCCAAGCGATAGCGGCGTTCGAAGTGAGATGTGTCCCTACGACGGTGGTCCTCGAGAAGGGGGGGGTGACCCTCCAAGAAGGGACACACCGATGACACAGAAGTACTCCGAGGAGAAGTATCCGCTTCTGGAGCTGGCTTCCGCAGGCGTGGTCTTCGAACGGCAACGCTCGGTGCCGGTCCTGTACAAAGGGAGTCGGCTGAGCAAGAGTTTCCGGTCGGACTACATCTTCGAGAATCAGGTTGTCGTCGAGCTCAAGTCGGCGGTGGGATTGACTCGGTACGATCAGCGTCAGATCCTGAACTATCTCAAGGCCTCGGGTTGCCGCCTTGGGCTTCTCTCGAACTTCGGTACCTCTCGCCTGACCATCCGCCGCTACATCCTGTAAGGAACCGCCGCATGAAACCCTCTGTGCCCTCTGTGTTCTTCTCTCTGTGTTTTCTGTGCCTCCCCGAGGGGGCTTCGTCCGGGGACCCCCTTCCTTCCCTGATCGCCAGGACCGACGTTCCCTGTATCCTCAAGACGTGGCGGATCAGGGGCGTCCGCGTTTGCATCCGGGACGGCCGTCCCCATGCCTGTCTCGTGGTCGAAAACGCCTACCCGTGCGGCATTCTCGAGGTCGTCCGCCGGCCGGGTCGGAGTTCGATCGACGAACTCGCCTCCGTTCTCTCCGTGCTCCCGTCCCCCGCCTCGTCGAGCCACACCGGATCCCTTCAGTTTGCGGAAGCTCGCGTCTACACCTACGTCCCGCCTCTCCCGTTCGCCCTCGCTCTTCCTCTTGCGGTTCCCATCGGGCCGATCTTCGAGATCGACTACTTCTCGGAAGTCGACCCCCTCGGATGGCGGGTCGATTGGCTCGATTTCTTCCTCCAACCCCGCTGCGTCGATCGGGCCGGCGCATGGGGGCCGTTTTGTCCGCGGACGGGCTTCGTTGACGGCACTCACGAGGTCGTGGCCTCCTATCTCGCAGCCCTTCGCGCGGGGCGTGCCGCGAACGAACCCACGGGGCGAGTGGTGTTCGCGCCGTATCCTTTCGAGCCGAGGTCGGGTCACTTCGTGCAACCCGTGCTGCCGACATGGAAGTCGTGTCTTCCGATCGGAGCGCCTCCTCGCCTCTTCGAACAAGGCGCCCTTTCGCCGCGAGGGGAGTATCTGCTGGTTCACTTCGGGATCTTCGAGGTCTGCGTCGGATGCGACCCGGTGACGCTGGCTCCTTCTCGATGATGATTGCGGCCGCCGTCTCATCCGCACTGGCCGCCTTCCTCTTTTGGAATGCCGCTTCCGAGCTCCCGCACTCGGCGCTGATCCGCATGTCGGCCGGCGGAGCCGCGATTCTCGCGTGCGCTCTAGCCACCGCGGTCACGCGCGGTCTCCTGCGCGATTCCGCTTCCCCTCGCATGCTCCTCTCCAGACTTCCCCGGAAGTCGGACAGCCTGTTCGTCGGAAACGGCCGAGAGTGGACGACGGTCGATGCGGAAGAGGCTCTCGGTTCTTCGCCTTCTTCGAGCCGAGTCGCTCTTTCTCCGCTCTTTCTCTCGAACGCGACGCTCCAACAACACGCGTTGATTCTCGGCACCACCGGCGCGGGCAAGACGCGTCTCCTGGAACTTCTGATCCTCCAGGCGATCGGCCGAGGCGAGCCCGTGGCGGTCATCGATCCGAAGGGAGATGAACGCCTTCTCGACATCGTTCGTCGGACGGCCGGGCGTGAGGGTCGGAGGTTTCGCTATTTCTCCCTTCCCGTTCCCGGGGAATCCCTCCGGTACAACCCGATCGGTTCCTATCTCGATCCCCGGGAAGTCGCCGATCGAGTCGCAGCGACCCTCCCGTCGGCGGGAGAGGCGCAGGCGTTTCGCAACTTCGCGTGGGAGATCGTCCATACGGTCGCGCGAGCTCTTCACGCCGCCGGGGAACCTGTCACGTTTGCGGCACTCCAGCGGTACGCCCTCGAGGATCCCGGCGCGCTGGGCCGTCGCGGAAAGGGACCGGAGTTCGCCGCCGTGGCCTCCTTGGCCCGACGTCCACGGGACCACTATCTCAAGATGGCGAGCGCCCTGATGCCGGTTCTGGCGCGGCTGGCTTCCTGCGAGGTGTTGGCTCCCGGCTGGTCCTGGGAGCGGGGAGCCTCGGAGCGCGAGGTGGCCTACTTCCTTCTCGGGAGCCTTCTGGGCGCGGAGACGGCGGGGGCGGTGGCCAAGATGGCCCTACTCGACTTCCAGTCCTGGGTCGGACGGCGCTACGTCGAGCGATGTGCGGCTCCCTTTTGGCTCTTCGTCGACGAGCTGGCGGACGTATTGACGCCCGAATTCGTCCACGTCCTCAACAAGGCGCGGGGCGCCGGGGTTCGCGTGGTGTCGTGCGCCCAAACGATGGCGGATCTCGAGGCCGCGCTCGGTTCCCGCGCTCGAGCTTTGCAGGTGATCGGAAACGTGAGCACGGTGTTCCAGTTCCGCCCCCAGTCCGTCGAGGATGCGGAGGCCTTCGGCAATTTGGCGGGACTTCGTCTCCTGCGGATCCCTACCGAAGGAACCGTGTACGAACCGGCGCTCTTCGGATCGGGCCATCGGGGCATCGACGACTATCGCGCCGCCTTCTCGCGCCAACTCGTGCCCTCCGACCGCCCCGTGGTTCCGCCCTCTGCCTTGCTTTCTCTGCCGACGTTTCACTATTTCGCCCGTTGGGGAGGGCGGATCTTTCGCGGCCGCGTGCCGCTGGTGACGGATGACGACGACGGTAAGATGGATCCTCGTGATGGGATTCGCGACGGCCGCGGCCAGGGTGGCGTTCGGCGCGCCTGAAGCCGAACGGATGCGTTGGGCGCGGTCGTTCGCTCCCGGCGCGGGTGCCGTTGCGGCGACGGCGCTTTTCCTCGGACTCCACCGGCGCCGTCGAGGCGGTCCGGCTTCCCCGACCTTGGCGTGGATCGCCAAGCGGCTGGCCTTGGCCGCGGCGGGCTTCGGCGCCGCGTGGACCCTCACTCCCCTCTCCCTCCCTGCGTGGTCCCTATACGCCGCAGGCGGAATCGCCGCCGTAGCGATGGGAACATGGCTCGCCCATCTTCCCGCGAGGATTTGAGCCCAGCTACAAGCGTGGGACTTGGACAACGCGTACGAACAGCGCGAGGCGTCGTAGGAATCGCTCGCCCACCCATATGGGTATTGACTCCCTTTCGCCTTCCCCTATAATTCTGCGAACGCACTACGGGGGGGCATATGCGGGTTGGGTCGGGGACGCTCTTTCTCCTCTTCGTGTCGACGTCCGCGTTCGCGGACGACTCGCTCGTTTCCATCGGCGACCAGAAGTATCTCACCGAGAGTTTCGCCGGCGGAAAGATCTCGTACCTTCGGTATCCGACGCTCGGATGTCCGTCGATCGTGCAGGCGGGATCCACCGGAACGGCGTGGATCAAGCTCGGAGACGGCGGGTCCACCTCGACCTGCGTCCTGGCCGTATCCCCGAATTCTGGCGTCGGCGCCGCCTACACCCTTCCGGTGCTCGGCGTCGCCTACGATTCGTCCGTGGGGATCACCAAGGTGACCTATCAGGTTCCGGCGGAGGTGCCCGAGGACACCTACGACCTCAAACTCTCCGTCCCCGCACTTTCCGTCACGGATCTTCAATACAACTGCTTCAAGGTCGTGAATCAGGAATCCTCGAGCTATCGTTTCCTCGTCATCTCGGACACGCACTTCAACACTCCCACGGGATTTTGGTCTCCCGGAAACTACAACACCGGGAACTACAACGCCTACTCCATCATCCAGCAGATGAAGAAGGAGATCCGCTCTCTCAATCCGACGTTCGTCCTTCTCTCCGGCGACCTGATGTTCGGCCTGGACTACACCTACGAATACAACAACGTCTGGGACATCTGGAAAGACGCGGGATTCCCCATCTTCATGGCGCCCGGGAATCACGACGCCTATTCCTGCATCAAGGATCGCTGGCTCCTCGGGATCCACTCTCCCAAGCGCGACGGTCTCGACTACTGGCGCAAATACCTCGGCCCCTGCTACTACTCGTTCGAGTTCGGCGGCGTCCATTTCCAAGCCGTGAATTCCGCCGACGGGACGCCCGAGCGCCGCGACGGGTTTCTCATCGTCATCGAGAATTACGGCGGAGACCTCCTGCCGGAGCAGATGGCGTGGATCACGGCCGACCTCGCGGGAGTGAACGGACAGATCGTCCCCTACATGCACCATAATCCGATGGGCGGCTATCGTGAGAACAAGTCCTTCGGGATGACGGACTGGGTCATCAGCCGCATCGTGGAGTGGATCACCACCGGCAACTTCGACGACTACAGCCAACAGTGGAATTCCGAGTCGACGGGGAAGTTCCTCCTGGAGAAGTACGCGGGGCAGCCGCTCGTCTTCATCGGCCACTCGCACGTCGACGCGATCAAGACCCACAACGCGACGACCTACAAGCATGTAACTTCGGCGGGCGCTTCGACGGGCGACTACTGGGGATACGCCCCTGTCCGCGTCGAGAATTCGCAGATCGTCGAATACCTCTACACGAGCGACGACAAGTACCAGTCGATCCCGACGGGAAATCTCCACGTCAAGATCACCGACAAGGAGGGCGAGGAGCAGGCGGCCGAGATCAAGAGCGGCCTTTCGAAATCGTACGACGTCACGATCGAGTTCGTGATGCCGATCGCGCCGTCGTACGTAGCGACGAACGGCACCGTCACCCAGTTCTCCCCGATCGACGCGCAGACGGCGAAGGTCTGGGTCAAGACCGCCACCCCGGTGGCTCCCAGCATCCAGGAGCCGCAAACCTCGACGGTAAGCGTCAAGACCTCCGAGGTCGCGCCCGTCGCGGTGGCCGGAAACGTCGAGAACTCCACAGGCTCGTCGGGCGGCGGGAGCGGATCGTGCGGGCTTCTCGGCCTGGATGCGCTTCTGGCTCTTGGGGTGCTCTTCCTGCGTCGACGTCGGGAGAGATGATTCTGGAAACAATCTCGGGCGCAGGGAGTCAGTACTTCCGTGCACGAATGGTTGACGCCTCTTTTCGGCACCGCGTATAATTCTCTGTCCTTCGAGGGGAGCGCCTGAAAGCATGTCGAACTACGAGGGTCGCAATCTTTTTGAAGTCGTCGGGTCTCTCATTCCCGGCTATCGCGGCTATCGCGAAAAGGAGATGCGCCGCGACAGCGACCGGATCCTTCGCGACGCGATCGTGAAGTGGCTCACGGATCGCCTCCCGGCCGTCGACCAGGCGACCGCGCGCTGCGCCCGGGAAGCCCGGATGGACCTCCTCCAGCCTCTGGAAGAGATCCGCCGATCCGTCGACGCCCTGGCCCAGTCGGTGAAACACGCCGCGAGAGGCTACTCGGGCTTCTTCGACACCCTCCAGGTGAAGGAAGAGGATCTCGACCGCCTCTACCGATACGACCTCGGGTTGCGGAACAAGGCGGAGCAGTTCGCCCTCATGCTCGGCGCCCTTCCCCTGGCCAAGGACGTCGCGGGTGTGATCCCCGAGATCCTGCAAGCGCTCCAGGAAGTGGGCGAGATGATCCGCCATCGGGACAGCGCTCTCACGGAGGTACGCTAACCATGGGAATTCTCAACGTCCTCCGATACGACAATCTTCCGGACGACGTGATGGCCGTGCGCTGGCAGGGCCGCGAGGACAACGTCATCCATTCGGGCTCCCAGCTGATCGTGCAGCAGGGACAGGCCGCCGTCTTTTATCGGGACGGCACCACGATGACCGTCTTTCCGCAGGGGCGGTACGTGCTCACGACCCAGAGCATTCCCCTTTTGACGAAGTTCGCCACCGGTCTGGTCTACGGCTTCAAGGACAAGGACGACGTCTTCACCGCGGCCGTCTACTTCGTGAACACTCAACCCTTCCGCGAGTTGCGGTGGGGAACGAACCAACCCGTGTACATGCAGGACGCCGGTCTCAACACTCGAATCCCCGTCCGCGCGAACGGCCGGTTTACCGTCGAGATCTCGGACCCCACCGTCTTCTGCGCGCGGCTCGTCGGCACGAAGCCGATGTTCCGCACGCCGGACGTCGAGAGCTGGATCCGGGAGCAACATCTGATCCCGACCCTGAACCAGCTGCTCGCCCAGATCATGGGTCGGAAGAAGCCCGAAGAGCAGCGGTTCGAGACCTTGATTCAGAATCAGGCGGACGTGGGCACGGGCGCGAAGGCCCTCCTCTCCCAGGCGCTCGCTTCCTACGGCCTGAACCTGGTCGAGCTCTCCGTCGTCTCGATCTCGACGACAGAGGAGATCGATCAAGCGCTGCGAGAGCTGGCGATGTCCAACGCCAAGGCGCGCGCCCGGCGGGAGCAGCTCGCCGCCGAGGGCGTCTACACCGCGGAACAGCTCGCCAATCTCGAACTGATGCGCGGCATCGGCGCCGGTCAGGCGAAGGGCGGCGGAGGGGGAGCGGCCGGCACGGGCGGCTCGATGGCCGACGCGGGGATGGCGATGATGATGCCCGCGATGATGATGCAGATGATGAACCAGATGAAGATGATGCAGGGGCAAGCGGGCGCCGCTCCGGCCCCGAGTCCGGTTGCGGCGACGACGGCGACGGCGCCTGCCCAGGATCCGATCGAACGGCTCAAGAGGCTCAAGGGCCTTCTCGACCAGGGCCTCATTTCGCAGCAGGAGTTCGACTCCCAGAAGGCGGAGATCCTGAAGCAGATATGAAACAGTTCTCCCCCCGCACCGTCTTCGCGATCCTGATGGCGGCGGTGCTCTTTTTCTGCTTCATCCTCGTCGTAGAGCTCAAGAAAGATTTGGACATCCGTCTGGGGTGGATGATTGCGGGCTTCGGAGTCACGTTTCTGGCCGGGTTCATTCTTCTCTACATCCGGCTTACGCCCGTCGTCATTCTCGGCACGCTGGGAGTCTTCGCTCTGGCCTACGTCGTCTACAAGTTCTTCAACAAGGGGATCGGGCTGAGTTCCGGCGTCGGCGCCGTGGTTGCGGTTCTCTTCCTCCTCCTCTTCCAGTTCGGCTGGATGAAGGGGACGGGTCATTCGGATTACGTGAAGGAACAGAAAGCGATCTTCGAAAAGGAGCAAGGGGGGAGCCAGAACTATGCCCAGCAGCAGCAAACGCGCTACGAGCAAGAAAAAGACCGCCAAGGCCAAGGCCCCGACCAAATCTAAGCCGGCCTCCACCGACGCGGTCAAGGCGTTCACCGAAGCGGTGGCGCTTTTCCAGGGCGGCTTCGTCTTCGACGCCGTCAAGAAATTCCAGGAGCTCGCCAAGAACGACCGGAACAACGAGCTGGCCGACGACGCTCTCGTCAACGCGGGGCTGTGCTTCATGCACATGGCCCTCTACCGCGACGCGATCGCCCAATTCACCCGCGTCGTTCAGGGGTACCCGGACTCGACCATCGCCGGCGTCTTCGGCGGACAGGAGGTCGGGCGGACGGCGGCGAAGGCGCTCCTCAACCGGCTTCGCTGCTATCTCCTCCTCGGTGAGGTCGATTCGGCCAAGAAGGACCTGGAGGCGCTCAAGAAGTACGGCGACTCGTACGTCTTGAACGGGGGCGACGGCCGGAAGTCCTTCTACCAACTCGCTCAAGAAACCTTTGCCGGCAAGCACGGATAGCGATGCCCGACGAGGGAGAGCGGCGCCGCGAGTTCGTCTGCCCCCAGTGCGGACGCGATGCGGAATTCGCCCCCGGGGTGGGGCTCCGCTGCCCTTCCTGCGGCCACACGAGCGCGGTTCCCGGAACCACGACGGGCGTCCGAGAACATTCGTTCGAGGAGTTTCTCCGTACCCGGCCACTGGCGTCCGTTCCCCCAAGCCAGAAGTCCGTCCGCTGCAAGCAGTGCGGGGCCGAGACGAACATCCCTTCCGATTCCGCCACGGTGGCCTGCGCTTTTTGCGGGCACACCATGGTTTTGGAAGCCGTCGCCCTCCCCCCGCAGCTTCAGCCCGAAGCCGTCGTCCCGTTCTCGATCGACAAGACTCAGTGCCGAGAGAAGGTCGACCGTTGGATCAAGTCGCGATGGTTCGCCCCGACCGCGCTCAAGTCCCTGGCCGCTCAGGACCGCATCGTCGGCGTCTACCGCCCGTACTGGACGTTCGACAGCGATACCCGATCCTCCTACCGCGGCGAACGCGGCGACTACTACACGGAAACGGAGTGGTACACCGACGCCAACGGGCAACGTCAATCCCGGGAGGTGCGAAAGACCCGCTGGACTTCGGTGAGCGGCGAGGTGGCGCGCGATTTCGACGACGTCCTCGTCGAGGCGGGACGAAGCCTCGAGTGGAAAACGAACTATGATCTTGGTCAGGCGCGATCGTATTCCCCCGAATTCCTAGCCGGATGGACCGCCGAGCGCTACACCCTTCCCCCCGAGTCCGCCTGGCAGAGGGCGCAGGGAATCATGGCGCGGACGATCGAGGGAGACGTGCGCTCCGATATCGGCGGAGACGAGCAGCGGGTCCACGATATCCGGACGCATCACGGCAACGTCCGCTTCAAGCACGTGCTCCTGCCGCTCTATCTCGGAACCTATCTCTATGCCGGAAAGTCGTTCCGTCTGCAGGTGAACGGCCAGAACGGCCACGTCGAGGGCCAGCGTCCGTACTCCTTCTGGAAGATCTTCTTCTTCGTGCTGGTTTTGGCCGGGGCGATCGCGGGAGTGATTCTCCTGGTGTCGCTCCTGAACAAGGACAAGACCAGCAGCCATCGAAGGAGCGAGCCGGCGATCGTTCAGAACTTCACGCCGGCGCTTACGAAAAAGCCGCCCATCGAGAGGTCTACGTCGAATTCGTCGTTCGCCGTGTCCTCGACGTTGAAGAGCACCAACTTATATCCGACGCCGACCAGGATTTGCTTGATCGGTTGGAAGGCGACCTCGGCGACCAACTCCGCGTAGTATCCCCGGATGCCCGCATAGGCCACATAGATCCCCGTCACTTCCGCTTCCGCGCGAAGCCACTTCGTGATCTGCGCGATGAGGTGCCCGCCCACGATCGGGAGCGGTCCCTTGAGCGTCCGCTCTTCGTCGAGGCTGAGGGCATCGGACGACACCGCGGCCGTCAAGTCGAAGTACTTCACACCCAGCTCGACGCCGAGCGCCACCCCGAGTTCGTCCGTCCCCGGAGCCAGCAGGAATTTCTCCAAAGTCGCCGTGAAGACCTTCATGTCGAGTTTCGCCAGGAGATCCGCTCCGACGGTGAACTGATCGTCGCCGAATCGGAAGGTCTCGCTCACGGTTTCCGTTTCCCGGTATCCTCCGAACCAGTATCCCGCGCTTATTCGGTCGATGACGAGAAGCGGTACGTTGACCCAGGCGATGAGATCGTTGAAAAGCTCGGGCTTGCCGAAGTTGAAGGTCTCATCGACGTCGATCGTCGTACCCTCGAAAACGTCTCCGCTGGCTCGAACGTCCCCGCTCATCGCGGGAAACCAAAGCCGGTCCTTCACCCCGACGATCTCGGCGCCCTCTTGGGCCCAGGCGCAGGAGGGAACCAGCGAGAGCGCCACGGCCGCCAGTGTCTTCATCGACGACTCCTTAAGATCCTTTACTCTATACCGCAATCCGAGGGGAGTGTCGGCGGAATGTGGTCCGATCCTGCAGAAAAGTCTACCCGCCGTCGGGAGGACGATATCGCGTTTGGGTGATGGCGTCGGTCACCCGGGCGGCGTCTTGGGCCGCATGGCGGAAGGCGAGGAAGCAGACGATTCCGGAGAACAGCATCGAGACCGAGAAGAACATGAACGCCAGACGACGTCCGTATCCCGGCCGCCCGATGATCACGCTGGCGGTGTGGCGTTTGTCGGAATCCGAACTCGCCCAGCCGGGCTCCGCGCGCGAGCCGTCGATGAGCCGCGCCGCATCGGGACCGGAATCCACCTCCACCCGCACGGGTCGGCGCAGCCGACCGTCGTGGAGCGCCTCCAGTTCGAGGAGTCGCGCTTGATTCGGGTGCGCCGGAGGTCCCTTCCCCGGTTCCTGGACGAAGCGAATCCGCGTCGTCCGAATGGGCTCGATTCGAACGATCCGGTCGGCTCCTTGGGTCCGGGTTTCGGCCGTCACCACGTCCGCCCAGTTTTCCGCGGCTTCTCCGTCATGGTGATTGCCCTTTCCCACCTCGTACGATTTGTACTGGAGCGCGAACGACCCCGCGTTCTCGGGGGAGGCGACGCGGACTTGATCGACCTCGACCGGATCGTGTTTCCGTGTCAGGGAACCGCTGACGACCCCGAAGATCGGCGGCGTGAGCATGTCGCCGAGGAAGTGCAGCGTGAAGACGGCCAAGGCGTACGCCATCGCCCGCTGGTTCGGATGGGTGACGTTGGCGATCTGCGTGTTCACCGCCGGCATGCACATGAAATAGAAGAAGCACCCGATCATGAGCAGCGCGAGGAAGAGCCCCGTCGGTCCGGCAAAGAAGCTCGCGATGATGAACGGCATCCCGAGAAGATAGCAGACCCCCGCGATGAGCGCGTAGGAGCCGGGGAGACGGCGGGAGAGTTTGTCCCCGAGCCATCCGGAGAGGAGGTTGCCGAAGATCCCGGCGAAGATCGCGGTCGCTCCCAGAGTCAGGGAAGCCTCCAGAGGCGTGAGCCCCCTGGACTCCTGGAAGTAGGCCTTCCCGAAATGGAGGAGGGGCACCAAGATCATGACCGCGAACGCTTCGGCGAAGATGATGTACATCAGGGTCCGCGTCTTGAGGAGGTCGAGATAGGGACGGAATCCGCGGATCTTGGGCGGGGCGTCCTGACCCTCCACCGACCCGCGGGGCGGATCCCGGAGCGTCCAGATCACGGCCGAGAGGAGAAGTCCCGGAAGGCCCGCGCAGAGGAAGGCCCCGCGCCAACTCCAGAAGTTCTCGAAGAGTCCGCCCACGACGTATCCGGCCATTCCCCCCAGCGGCAGTCCGAGGTAAAAGGTGGAAAGGGCTCGTCCGCGCACCCGGCGTTCGAAGAACTCGCTGATGAGGGACGGGCCGATGATGAGGCAACCGGCCTCCCCGATGCCGATGAGGACGCGCGAAACATAGAGCACGGGCTTCGTCGCCGCGAAGCCCGAGCTGATGGTGGCGAGGCTCCAGATGGCGATGCAGACCGCGAAGATGCGCGGTCGGCGGTACCGGTCGGTGAAGAAGCCGACGAACGGAGCGGAGGCGATGTAGCCCACGGTGAAGAGGGTCCAGAGGAGGCCGAACTCCGCCTCGCTGAGCCGGAGCGCCTGGGTGACCGGTTTCTCGAGGGCACTGACGAGCTGCCGGTCCAGATAATTGAGGAAGTTGGCCAGGAAGATGACGCCCAGGGCATAGAGTGCGTACTTCCGGCCGGTCTGCATCGCGGCGGGGATTATGCTCGGGGGGCGCAGAAAAGGCCACCCATAACTTGAGCCGCCCGTAGGCGGGCGGCTCAAGGGGAAGGGGCTGCCTAGTTCCCGAGCAGACGGCCGAGCCGCTTGGCCCGCCCATCTTCGAGTCCGGCGAAGGCGATTCCGTACGCCATGCCCGACTCGACATCCATCCTCACGACCCGGCCGGAGAGCACGAGCTCTTCGAACGACCTCTCGAGGGGGCGCAAGCTCACCGCGAACGCTCCTACCGGGAGAGTCCCGGTCGGAAGTTCGAGGCCGTCGACCTTCGCGCCCGAGAGGGAGAGATCGCGGATCGTGGCCCGACCCTGATCGTGGAGGGATCCGTCGGCCTTGAAGACCCGGAACTCCGCTCCGATGGCCACTTCCTTGCGGCCGTGCCTCCGCCGATGATGGAACTTGATCCGGTTGAAGTCGTACCCCAGATCCCGAGCCACCTTAAAGACCTTCCGAATCGTCTCCTTGCGGAACACCGGTCCGCTGCGGCGATTGAGGATCTTGTTCACCGAGGAGACGTCGAGGCCGACCCTTCGCGCGATTTCCACCTGCGTAACCATTCCACCTCCGATCCGTTTCGTCCCTCCTTCCGAAGGCGCAATATATAGGTTCCATTGTGAACCAAGTCAAGAGGAATCGTGACGCAGCGCATCAAAAAAATTGCCTCCTCAAACGCTGGAAGACCGGGGTTTGGGGTGCTACCGTGAACGCCCATGCCCGCCGCCAAGATCGCCCGCGTCCTCTCCCTGGACGGGTGCGCCGTCGATCCGCTGCTCGTGGGTGTCGACCGAGAGTTTCTGGAGAGTTTTCCGAAAGAGCTCCTCCGGGATACCGGATCCCTTCCGCTCCGCCGCTATCGGGGGGTGAGTCTCGTCGTTCCGCCGGCCGGTCCCCGATCCGACCGGGCACTCCGAAAGCTCCAGCGTGCCTCGGACACGCGGATCGTCTCCGTCCCCGCGATCCATCGATACGGGATCGACCTGCTCCTGCGCTACTGGGAAGGGGGGGACGGCCGCCACGTACCGCCGATTTGGGTTCCCGCCGAACGGAGGCCCTTCCTCCACCGCTTCGGAGACGCGCTCACGACGACCGGTCGAGTCCAGCCTGCGGCGGTGCTCGTGTCCCTCCTCCTGACCTCGCCCCTAACCTCCCTCTCCCCCGTCCTCGTGGCGGGCGTGGGACGCGAGGCGCATGCCCTCTTCCTCCATGGCCCGGCCGGGCTCAAGCTCGGAGCGCGCTTTCCCGTCAAGCTCCTGCCGGCCGTCCTGAATCGCCTGCGCGCGGAGTTCGAGCTGGAGGAGATCGCCGACCGAGTCACGGAGGGACAAGGCCGATCGGAACGCGGCTTCGACGATCTGACCGGACTCCTCCTTCCGCCCCTGCGAGCGCACTCCTTCATCCTCGAGCCGCGGACGCGTCGCTGAGAAGGGAATCTCGAAGCGATCGCACCCGGAGATAGAATCCTCGGGTGTGAAACGAGGGCGCGAGCCGGAGCGCGCGCGCGTCGAAGTGGTGCATGAACTCGTGCACGACGGTGTCGAAGAAGGTGAGGAAGGCAAAGACCTTCCGGCGTACCGCGGTCTTGTAGGCCACGGTGATCGTCCCGTCGGGGGCGCAGGTCCCGTAGAGCTTCCACACCGCGCGACCTCCTCGGAACTTGGCGTAGGCCGTGTCCTGGAGGCGAAAAGTGGGCGGCTCGATTTCCGCCGCGTCGGCCAGGAGGCGGAGAAGTTCCTGACAGGACTCCCGCACCTTTTCTCGGTCGCCTCGCTCCAGCCCCTCTTCGATGGACAGAGCCTGAAATCGCATCAACTCGTCCACCGCAATCCCGGCTTCGAGTAGGGAGTTGGAACGTTCGTAGGCGCGATGTTCGGCGCGGGTGAACCGACGTCGGAGCACCATCTACCTCTCTCTATCGTCCCAAGTGCGCGAAAGGCCCCAAGGCGAAAGGCGTATAGACGCTTGAATCATGCGACCGCGCCTTCTCCCTCTTTTCTGTGTCCTCTGTGCCTCCCCTTCTGTGCCCTCTGTGTCATGGCCGAGGAGGGACTCGAACCCTCATGGACCTTGCGGTCCAGAGGTTTTTAAAACCTCAGCGTCTGCCGGTTCCGCCACTCGGCCTTCGCGCGACGAGTGTATCCTACTTCGCTCTTGGAATTCCTCCCAAGTTCTGATATTCCTTCCCCCTCCCTTTCTCGGGGATCTTCATGCGTAACGGAGCCGGACTCTCCTGGGCCGTCGTTTTCGCTCTCTCGGCCGTCGCCGACGCCCACCCGTACGAGAAATACCTTCCCCTGCAGGAAGGCAATCGGTGGTCTTTCGAAGGGGCGACGCCGGTGCACCTCCTTCCCCTCACGACGGCCGGTGTCGACGCGAGGCTCTGGACCAACGTGTACCATCTGAGCGGTTTCCCCGGCTTTCCGGACGGCCTTTGGGTGGCGTTCGTGGGGAACGATCTGTACGCTTGGAGCCCCGCTCGCGGACGGTGGGTCCGATTCCTGCGATTCGGCGCCGCGGCGGGCACGTCGTACTCTCTGGACCTCGGCATGGCCGGCTGGAATGGGGTGACGGTCCGCGTCGCGAGCAAATCGGCGAGCGTCGCCGACCCCTACCTCAATCGCACCTTCGCCGACGGCGTGCGCTTCACGTTTGCGGGGGGCGCCGTCGGCGAATACGTCTTCGCGCGGAACGTGGGTCTCGTCCGCTGGAGCGCCCGCAGCGCCGCCGCTCTCCTCCGATCGGCGCGCGTAGGAACGGCCCAGTGGGGCCTCCCCATCCTCGGCCCCTCGTCGAGCGGACGTTTTCTCCTCGGGGTGAACTATCCCTGGCTCCACTACGGAAACGACTTCGGCGGAAACGCGTGGGGATCGTACGGCGTGCATGCGGGAGGTGACTACGCGACGGACTTCGCGGAGATGAAGTCGAAGGGAGTGCACGTCGTTCGATGGTTCGTCTTCACCGACTTGCGCGGCGGGATCCGCTTCGACGCCTCGGGTCGTCCCACCGGGATCGACGGATGGGTGATTCCGGACCTCCAGGCGGCGCTCTCGCTCGCCGAGACGAACGGGCTCCATCTCCTACCGGTGTTGTTCGACTTCCACGCATTCAAGAACAAGCATATCTCCTCGGGCGTGCAGACCGGTGGGCGGTCCGCCATCTTCGCCGATCGCCTCGGTCGACAGGCGCTCCTGAAGACCGTGGTCGAACCTGTCCTCGCCGCTTTCGCCGGCCATCGCCGCATCGTGGCTTGGGAGATCATGAACGAGCCGGAGTGGGGGATCTGGGACCTGCCGGCCGCTTCTCCGGGCAGCGACATGAGTCCCATCGCGATGGCGCAGTTCTGGGATTTCGCGGCGCGCGTCTCCCGCTCGATCCACGCCCTGGCGCGGTCGCGGTCCACGATGGGCTCGGCCTCTCTCAAATGGCATCGCGTCTGGACGAACGCGTTCGCCGCCGCTCGGGGGCTGCCTCCCCTGAACCTGGATCTCTACCAGACGCACTACTACCCCTGGATGGACGGCGGGGGATGGAACGGTCATCCGGATCTGGGTACGGTGAAGTGGTCTCCGCTCGCCCAATCGACCGCATCGCTCGGACTCGACCGCCCGATCTTCGTCGGCGAGCTCCAGCTTCCGGCCGGAACCGCGTCCGCGCGACTCGACCTGCTCCTCTCCCGAGGATACGCGGGCGCGATGCCGTGGAGTTTCCGAGCGGACTACGCGGTCGATTGGCCCGGGTACGGGCTCTGGAACGGAAACCACGCGGCGACTATCGCAATCCCGTAACCCGTTTCTTCGGCAGTCGAGTCGGCAGGAGAATCGACACGCGGGTGCCGCCGCCCTGGCCTTCCACCTCGAGCGACCCGCCGTACGCCTCCACGATCGTCCGCGCGATATCCCCCTCGACGCCGGCCAGATCGTCGGGAAGGCGAACGGTGAAGTAGCCGCGTTCGACCGCTCGGAGTATTCGAAGGAGGTAACGGGAATCGAGAGTTTCGTCGGCGGTTGCGGCCATGATGGCTCCCCCAGAACAAAGAGAGAGGCGAGAATCGTGGTGCGAGGGTTCGGAGGTGCGCCTCAGGTCTATCTGATCGATGGTGTAATGGAATTCGGCCGGGGAGCCAATCACAAACTCGACGCGCCGGCCTCTCTTGGCCTACAATCCTCTCATGAATCGCGCGCTCCTCCTGCTTCTTGTGGTCGGATGCGAGCCGAGTCGACAAAACCGCGCCGAGGACTTCGCCCGCGGACTGGCCGACGTCCATCGGTGGGATCCGCTCCGGCAAGCTCAGGGCTTTTACGCCTACGACGAGCTCATGCGCCTGGGCGACGAGGCGATTCCCGCCTTGCTCGCGCGATTGACGGACGACACCCAGACGCGCATCATGGACCACGCGCATATCGCGGTTCCCGTGGTGGGGGACGTGTGCTTCCAGATGCTCCTCAAACTCACCGGGATGAGGGCCGAGGAGTTCGCCTCCGATGGCGTGGTCGTGCTGCGCGAAATCGAAAACCCCATCTTCGCGGTACGCTTCGATCCGGGAGCACGCTTGCGGGTGCAGAAGAGGTTTCGGAAGCTGGTGGAGCGTTGAGAGGTGGCGGGATTCCGAAGACGCGCTCACGCTGCGCGAGTGGCTCCATTCAGACGCCGATGCTCCGCGCCTTGGAGTTAACCGCGAGATCCTCGTCGGCGAGCGGATTCCATTCCCGCTCGTCCTTCGCTGTGCGTCCGCTTTGCGCGGCACGCGAGCGAGGCGCGCAGGGCGCTGGCGGAGCTGATGGAAGTGGCGAGCGCGGGAGCCCGCCGCATCGTCTTGACCCGCTATGGGGACGGCGTGGCCGCGCTCATTTCGGCCGGCGACCTCAAGCTCCTGGAGGCGATCGAGGACGCCATCGACCTGGAGATGGCGCGTCGCGCGCTGGCCGAGAAGGGACCCCGCGTTTC
This sequence comes from uncultured Planctomycetales bacterium, assembly GCA_964526305.1. Classification (GTDB taxonomy): domain Bacteria; phylum Planctomycetota; class MHYJ01; order MHYJ01; family JACPRB01; genus JACPRC01. Next base: position 21,642 of record CAZGKV010000075.1, read on the forward strand.
GCACGCCGACTTGAAGAAAGAGCTGGGCTTGTAGCGCCCATGCCCTACCGGATCGAGTACGGGCCGCAGGCCGCGCGAAAGATCCGGAAGCTCGACGGTCCAATTCAGCGCCGAATCCTATTCCGGATCGAGGAGCTGGCGACCGATCCCCGGCCGCACGGCTCGAGACGCTGACGGGACCGGAGCGGCTGTACCGCGTGCGCGTGGGCGACTACCGGATTGTGTACGCGATCGAGGACCGCGCGCTCGTGGTGTTGGTCGTGCGCGTCGGCCATCGTCGAGAGGTCTACCGCGGGAGGTAGCACTCTGGGTGCTTCGTCGCATTGGGGAAGCTCGCGGCTGATCACCGCCCGAGTGGGAGCAGCTCTTCGCGGCCGAGTACCTGAATTGGGAGAAGCCGTGCGCAACCCGCTGGCGCTCCCGGAAGGGAAGAAAGGTGGCGGCCGGATTTGAACCGGCGAATAGGAGTTTTGCAGACTCCCGCCTTAGGCCACTTGGCTACGCCACCGCGCGGAAGGAAAAGTAATGTATGGCTCCCCCGGAACGCGCGCAATAGAATTTGGCCCGCGCGCATGAAGGTGCTGCACCTCCTGGCGGATTGGAAATGGACGGGGCCGTCCGAGCCGGTTCTCGACCTTTGTCTGGAACTCCGCAAGCAGGGCCTGCCGGCCGATCTGGCATGCCAACCGGCTCCCCCGGGCGTCAATGTCAGCCTTCCGGCCAAGGCGCGCGAACGAGGGTTGGAACCGATTCACGACTTCGAGCTGCGGCGGGGAATTCGGTTCGTCAGCAATCTCCGGGACATCGCGCGGATCTCCGAAGCCTGTCGGGAGTACGATCTTCTTCACGTCCATTCTTCCCACGACCACGTCCTCGGCGGATTGGGTGCCCGTAGGTCCCGCTCGGCCCGAATCCTTCGCACCAACGAGAGAGCGGTCCCGATGCGCCGGAATCTCGCCTCCTCGTTCTTAATGCGAAAGCTCTCGGACGGATACGTCACCTACTCGAAGGCGGCGCTCGATTCCGACGTGGCCGCCTTCGGGGTGCGCGGCTGGCGGATCGATCCCGCCCTCCAGCTGGATAGATTCATCCCTCGTGAAGTCTCTCACGACGGGTTCGTCCTCGGGGTCGTCGCCCGGATGCAACGCCACCGGAGATTCGACGTGCTTCTCGAAGGGATTCGGCGGTGCCGAGCCTCCAATCTCCGGGTGCTCGTCGTCGGTCGAGGCACGCACAGCAACGAAGTCGCCGTGGAACCGGCGAAGAGACTCGGGCTCTCCAACGTGACCTTCACGGGATACTTGGGGCCCCAGTATCTGGAGACCCTAGCTCTGTTCGACGCCCTCCTCTTCCTCGTTCCCGGATCCGACGGCACCTGCCGGGCGATTCGCGAAGCCATGGCCATGGGCAAGCCCATCATCGGCGCGCGGCGCGGCATGATCCCCGAAATCGTCGAGGACGGGCAAACGGGGATCGCGATCGACGACACGCCGGAGAATATCGCCCGCGCCATCGAATCGCTGGCCGCGGATCCGAGAGGGGCGCGGGAGATGGGACGGCGCGGCCGGGAGAAGGCGGTGCGCCTGTACGACATTGCCCGACAAGCCGCTCGAATGAAGGAGATCTACGGGGAAGTGCTCCGTTAATCGTGGATCGTGGGCGGTTCCATGCGGCCGGCTCCTCCGAACTTCCGCTGGAGCAGGGTCAGACGCGCGCGAATCTCCGGCGCCCGATCGTGGTCCGGATGGGCCCCGAGGAATCGTTCCAGAACTTCCGCCGCTCCCGCGAGCTTCCTGAGATTGAACCGCGTCTGCGCCAGCTCGTTCACGTAATCGAAGTCGTTCGGATCCAGCACCACGGATCGTTCGAACGCCAGCTCCGCTTGCGGAAGCATCCCGATTTCGAAGTAGGTGATGCCGAGGTTGTAAAAATAGTGGGCGTGACCGGGGTCGATCTCCGTAGCCATCTTGAACACCATGGCCGCGTAATCGAGAAGCCCCTTTCTCCGATAGAGCTCCCCGATGTTGTTGTAGGCCTTGTGATAGGTCGGCTCGACCTCGATGCACTTCCGGTACGTCTCGATCGCCTCGTCGATCCGGCCGAGTTGCGCCTGGGCCATTCCGAGATACGCCCATCCTCGGTGGAATT
>CAZGKV010000076.1:0-23497 GCA_964526305.1 uncultured Planctomycetales bacterium
GGGGTCGGCGGCCCGGAGGGCGTCCCGAGTCGCCGAAAGGACCTGCGCATACTCGGCCGGGCTCTCGAACCCGGAGTAGCCGCCGTTCCGGAGCTCGTTGCGGAGATCGGCCTCATTGTCCAGTTGCCAGTCCCGAATCGGAGAAAGAAGTCCGGGCATGTCCTCCACGCCATCTCCGTCGTACCTCTCGACCAGAGCCCGAACGTATTCACGATAGGGAGCGAGATCCCGTGGAACGAAGCTCTCGACGGAATCATCGCTCCACTCCCCGGGCTTGAGTGGGCCAAGGGAAGGCAGCACTCGAATGCCCGCTTTCTGCGCGGTCAGGAGATAGACGTCGGTGTACCGAAACTCGAAGTCGCTTCCGTCTCGGTCCGGGTCCACCGATCCCCAGGAGAAGGACCCGAAGGCGTCGGGGTGGACTCGGGTCCAGCGAACGCCGAGATCGACCAGGCCGGGGATTCGCTCCGTCTCCAAGAAGGCGCGCAGTTCGTCCGGGGTATCGATTCCCCGCGCCGCGGCCAGTTCCGGGGCTACGTAGTACTCGTTCACGGCGAAGGCCTCCATCGGAGCCGGAGTCTCGTCTTGGGAGCGGCTCCCCGATGACCCTCCCCCGCACGCCACCAAGAGAACCCAGACGTACGCGAAGTTCCTCATCGATCGCTTCCTGAGCCGTCTCAATCGGTTCGGGCGCGAGAATCGGAGGAAGGATTCCCGAATCCGCGCGATCCTGGACTGATGGAGGGATCTCCACGTCCTGCGACGCCGCGCTCGTTTTCCTGGAATCCGGTCGGCCCTCATGTCGTTAATACTCCGGCTCTCCGAGGAGGATCTTGATGAACGGACTGCTTACCGCCGCCGTGTTGAGCGCCCTGGCTCCATCCCCTGTCGACGACAAGGATCAAGTCGTGGTGCTCCCCCTTCGCGGACTCACCGCACGGTGCTGCGAAGAGCCCGTGCGGAAGGCCCTCGCCTCCCTCCCTTCCGTCGAGGCGGTCACGGTCGTTTTGGATGGAAAGTCGTATCGTGCCGAAGTGCGCCTTAAAGTGGGTTCGGTTCTGAAGCTGACCGAAATCGACAAGGCCTTGGAACCGGCCAATCGGGACATGGGCGCGAAGATGGGCACCAAGTACGAAGTGGACGGAGGAGCGACGGTCGAAATCCTCCACTACGTGCTCGTCAAGGACTCCCTGGACAAGACCGAAGCAACCAGGAAACTCTCGGAGCTTTCCTCCTTCAAGGGAGTACAGGTACACGAGCAGGTGGTCGCGCCGCTCTTCGTGGGGCCGAAACTTCCGACCCTCGACCAGCTCCGCGGCGCACTCTCCGTCACGGATTTCGCCTTCGCACCGCAGAAGGACGGCGTGAGATACATGTGTCGGATCCATCTCGACCATGCCGCAGCGCTCCCAGGCAAGTGCACCGCCTGCCAGATGGAGCTGACTCGGGTCGAGACCAGCCGGGTCGCGAAGGAGACCCCCAGGAACACCGGAGGCTGATGAGGGGGCGACAAGTAGGCCGTCGGCCTACGCGAACCTGGATACCACTTCGTCGGCCACGCGCTTTCCTTTGCGCGTCAGTCGGAGGCGTCCCTCCGCGATTTCGAGCACGCTCGACGAAGTGAGCTCCGCGAGCTGAGGCCGGTATCGAGTGAGGAGACCGACTCCGAATTCCTCCTGAAATGCCAGGAGGTCCACGCCCACGTCGCGGCGAAGACCCAGAAAGATCCGCTCCAACATCCGCTGTCCTTCCGTCAATTCCTCCGTCCTCATCACCGGATCCGGCGAATCCAGATAGTGCCTTACGTTGGACACATTCCACCAGCGACGGTGCGGGACGTACGAGTGCGCCCCCGGGCCGAAACCGAGATACGGGCGGCCGTCCCAGTATCCCAGATTGTGCTGCGATTCGAATCCGGGCTTGGCGAAGTTGGAGAGTTCGTAGTGCCGGTATCCCGCCGCGGTCAGACGATCGATGGCCCCGTCATACATCTCGGCCTCGCGTTCCTGTTCGACCGGCCGAAGCTCCCCCGCATCCCGCCGACGGGTAAAGTCGGTTCCGGGTTCGTAGGTGAGGCCGTAGAGTGAAACGTGCGGCGGGTCCCAGCGTATCAGTGGATCCAGACTCCTCGCGAAGTCCTGACCGGGGAGTCCGAAGATCAAGTCTACGCTCACGTTATCGAACGCGCCTCGGGCGATGGAGAACGCCCGTTCGGCCTCCGCAGCCGAATGCTCCCGGCCCAGTCGTCGAAGATCCTCGTCTTCCAAGGACTGGATGCCGAGGCTGACTCGGTTGATGCCCGCGTTTCGCCAACCCTCCACCCGATCTTCCGTTACGTGCTCCGGGTTGGCCTCGAGGGCCACCTCTCCGAGAGGCGCTCCCAGGACCGAGGAGACGCGCTGGACGACGGTCTCGATCTGTGCCGGAGTCAGCATCGATGGAGTCCCGCCTCCGAAGAAAAGCGTCGCGACTTCGGGAGGACGTTGAGGCGAATCGGCGATCTCGCGGCAGACCCTCTCGACGAAGCGATCGTGGAGACTCCCGTCCGACTCGATCAAGACGAAGGCGCAATACGGACATCGCCGTACGCAGAACGGGACATGAACGTACACCCCCCAACGCGATTCCATGGTCAAGGTACCGTCGCACAACGATCGCCGGCGCGCAAGCGTTACGCTTCGCCGTGCGTTGCATTTATTATGTTGTATACTTTGGATAGACGGAGGTGGCGCACCTTTGGATGAGAGCGTGCTCCGAGACTTCCAGGATGCCTTCACGCGTCCCGAGGATCAGGTCCTCGCACGGACGGCTCTTCTCCGAGGTTGGGTAACGCCGCAACAACTTGAGACTTGCATCCAAGACCGATCCGACGACACCGTCCGGCTCGAGATGCTCCTCATGTCGCGGGGATGGCTGACCCAGGATCAGCTTCGCGAATCGCGGAATCCCGGCGTGGGCGCGGCTCCAGCGCGGATCGGCCACTTCGAACTCGTGAGGTCGCTCGGATCCGGCGGGATGGCCAACGTCTACCTCGCCCGCGACTCCGAGCTCGAGCGAGAGGTCGCCCTCAAGGTCGTCCATGCCGAGCCGGGATCGGAGATCATGCAGCGCTTCCACCGCGAGGCCGTCACCGCCGCGCGGCTCCGCCACCCCGGCATCATCGGGGTCCACGAGGTCGGAGTGCAGGACGATCTCGTGTACATCGCCATGGACTACCACGACGGGGGAACGCTCCAGCATCTGATGAAGGTCAGCGACCGCTCGCGACGCGAGAAACTCGAGATCCTCCGGCGCGTCGCCGACGCGATCGGCTTCGCGCACTCCCAAGGGGTCATCCACCGCGATGTCAAACCCGGCAACATCCTCCTGGACTCGCGAGGGCACCCCATCGTCGCCGATTTCGGACTCGCCCATGTCAAGGGAACGGAACATCGCCTCACGACCCCGGGGATGCTCCTGGGAACAGTCGCCTACATGAGTCCGGAGCAGGCGCGGGGAGAACCGGCGGACGAGCGATCCGACGTCTACGCCCTCGGCGTCATCCTCTACGAGTTGCTCGCGGGACAGATCCCGTTCGTGGCGGACGATCCCGCGCTCGTCCTTCGCAAGATCCTCGAGTCCGAGCCCATCCCGCCGAGGAGACTCGGCTCCACGGTTCCGGCGGATCTCGAGGCGGTCTGTCTCAAGGCCATGGAAAAGGAGCCGAGGCGGCGGTATGGCAACGCGAAGGAATTCGCGGACGACCTCCGCCTCTTCTTGGCGGGAGAGCCGGTTCGCGCACACGGTCCCTCGGCGATGACTCGTGTCTTGCGCCGCGCCCGCAAGCGCGCCCCGGTCGGCTTCGCGCTGCTGGCCATCCTCCTCGTCGGCGGAGGAGGAGCGACGATCTTCCTCAAGACGAAGGCCCAGGCCCGCAAGACCGAGGAGCGCCTCCGCCTGGAGCGGGAAGAGGCGCATCGAGGAGCCGAAGTCGATCGGCGGCGCCTGGACTCGCAGAAGGACTTGCGGGAGGCCGTGCGCCGACTCGAGAAGGCCTGCAATTCCTATCTCTACCAGGAGGGGGCGGACAGTCTCGACGAGCTCCATCGCGAGCTGAAGGCCGTCTCTGCGCTCTTGGACCGCGCGGCTTCCGACGACGCCGATCTCTACTACGCTCGCGCGCGCATCGCGGAAATTCGGGGCGACTTCGCGACCGCCCTGCGATCGTATGGCGAAGGACTTCGGCTCCATCCGTCGAACGGAGAACTGCTCGTGGCTCGAGCGCGCATGACCTTCGAGTGGCGGTTCTTCATCACGATGGCCTTTCAGGGGCACGAATCCAATCGATCCCAGAAGTGCGCCGACTGCACCCGCCGGGCGAGCCTCCTCGGTGATCCCCCGAAGCTGGAGGAGGTTCGGCGCGATCTCGAGACGGCGCGGGCGCAAGGCGCCAACGTCTCGTGGGAACCCGACCTCGCGGAAGCGATGATCGTCGGGGAACGCGACAAGAAGGCCGGCGCCGAGAGGCTCCGAGAGATCTCGGAGCGGCCCCCCCATCACGAGATCGTCTACTTGGCTCTGGGGGAGTTCATGATTTGGACCGGGCGGAGGGAGGAAGGCCGCGCCGCGTTCGACGCCGCGATCAAGAAGCGCCCCCACTATGCCCTCGCCTACTGCATGCGGGGAATGACCTGCTGGATGGACATGAAACGACGCGAGACGGACATGCTTCGCGCGGTCCGCACCGCTCCCGATTTCTGGCTGGGCTGGGAGGCGCTCGCATGGCAGTCCTTCGGCTGCGGCCAGGCGACGAAAGGAATGGAGTACGCCCTCGAGGCCTTGCGCGTCGAGCCTCGAAACGGGCGTGCGTATCAGTTATTGATCGAGGTGCTCACCCGGAGCACCGCCCCCGTACCGGAACCCCTCGAAGCGAAACTCGGCGAGGCGATCCGGTCCATGCCGGAGCGATGGGAGCCGTACGCGACTCGCAGCGCGCTTCACCGGCGGCAGGGGCGCATCGGCACGGCCATCCTCGATCTCGAGCAGGCCCGCGAGAGAATCGTCGCCGACCGCGGGAACACGACCCAAGTCGACGCGATGTTGAGACGGCTCTACGCGCGTCTGGCGCCCTGACCGGTTTCTCCCCACGAGCGTAGTCTGACTTCCTTGCCGGCGGAGAGAAGATCAAAACACCGAGGCCACCGAGACCACGAAGAAGATGTCCTGGGCTACCCCTCCTGAGATTCCTCGTGCGGCGCGAAGATTCTTCATCAGGAAACCCGTCCTCATGCCGCACGGCGGCATGAGGGCTGGTTTCTTCATGTTCTGTCGGCAGGTACCCGCAGTATTCTCCCGCGGCGAGCATACCCGAGAACCGAACGCCATCCCCGCGACGGGCCGCCTCGACAGCAAACCCCGCCGGTTCGTCCTCGACTACGGATAGATGCGATAGAGCATCCGCGGGAACGGGATGCACTCCCGGATGTGCTCGGTGCCCGCGATCCACGCCACCGTGCGTTCCACGCCCAGACCGAAACCCGCGTGAGGGACGGTGCCGTACTTGCGCAAATCGAGATACCACTCGAACGGCTCGCGGGGCAGTTGGTGATCCGCGATGCGCTTTTCCAAGAGGGCGTAATCGTGGACGCGCTGGGATCCGCCGATGATCTCTCCGTAGCCTTCGGGCGCGAGCATGTCCACGCACAGGGCGTGCTTCGGATCCTGCGGGTCGGGCTGCATATAGAAGGCCTTCACTCCCGCAGGGTATCGATGCACCAGGACCGGTTTGTCGAGTCCCTTCGTGATCGCCTCCTCGTGCGGCGCGCCGAAATCCTCGCCCCACGGGAATTCGACCCCTTCTTTGCGGATCTTCTCCACCGCGTCGTTGTAGTGCATCCGGTGGAACGGCGGAACGATCTTCTCGAGCGGCTTCGTGTCGCGCTCCAGGACCTTGAGCTCTTCTTTCCTCCGCTCCAGGCAACTCTGCACGAGATGGCTCACGAACTGTTCCGCGAGTTCCATCAGTCCGTCGAGCTCGAGGAAGGCGACCTCGGGCTCCACCATCCAGAATTCCGTGAGATGCTTCCGCGTCTTCGACTTCTCCGCGCGGAAGGTCGGCCCGAAGCAGTAGACGCGGCCCAGCGCCATCGCCGCCGCCTCCGCATAGAGCTGTCCGCTTTGGGTGAGATAGGCCTTCTCGTCGAAGTATTGGATCTCGAAAAGACTCGTCGTCCCTTCGCAGGCGGCCGGCGTGATGATCGGGGAGTCCACCCGCACGAAACCGCGCGTGTCGAAGAACTCCTGGATCGCGCGGATCACCTCGGCTCGGATGCGCAGGAGGGCCGCCTGCTTGCGCGATCGAAGCCAGAGGTGGCGGTTTTGCATCAGGAAACCGACCTCGGGGGCCGTGTCCTGGATTTGGATGGGATAGTTTGCGGCCGCCTCGGCCACGATGCGAATGTCGCGAATCCCGAGTTCCACGCCCCCGGGCGAACGCTCGTCCGCGCGGACGGCGCCGACGACCGCGACCGACGACTCCTGCGGCGCCCGGTCGCAGATCGCGAACTTCTCTTCTCCCAGTTCGCCGCGGACGCCCACGCATTGCACGACTCCCGACCCGTCGCGTACGAGGACGAAGGCGATCTTCCCCTTCACTCGGCGGTTGTAGATCCAACCGCGGATCTCGACCTCCTGGCCGACGTGCTTCTGGAGGTCTTCCACGTAGGTGAGCACGGGGAAGATGGTACTCCCCGCGGATTCGGGCGCAAGTGTTTTCGGCACCGTCATCGCACCTCGACGGAAATCTCGTCCACCGCGAGGAGGTCCTCCCGGGCGTAGGCGACGATCATCCGCCTTCCTGGAGCGAGGGTCACGGTGACCGACAACCCCTCTCCCAGAGGCACGAGCGGCGCGCGAGTCGCCTTGATGTCCGCTCCCACCCTTTGCACCTTCTGCTCGAACCACTTCACCCGGATGATGCCGCTCAGGTCGCCGGCACTGCTCAGCGTCACCGTCCGTCCCGTGGCGACGGGATTCCCCCAGGTGATGGGACTCGTCGCCGATCGGCGAGACTTCGACCCGATTCCGTTCGCATGAATCTCGAAGAATTTCGATGAGGAACGACGCGGCAGGATCTCCTGGACGACTTCCCAAAGCAACTGGGGAATCGCGCGAGGGGGCCTACTTGGTCTTGTGCTTGAGCTGAGAAGCCTGGACCATGAAGAGCCAGATCATCGTCTGTTGAATCCCATACTCATCCGAGGCCGCGAGTTCCGGCTTCTTCAGGAGATTTCGAAGTACGTCCGCAGCCTTCTTCCCTTTTTCCCTCTGATCGTCGGTGACGACGACCTCCCCCTTGTTCTCCAGGACCTTCTCGATCGCCGAAAGCATCATCTCCGCATCCGACTTGGAGGGAGCGGGCTTTCCCCGGAACGAAGGCGACTTCTCCAGATTGGCGATCCCGGCGACCACTTCGTAGCAGTAGCGCCCGGCCAGTTCGATCTTCTCCCAATTGATCTTGTCCGGAGTGTCGTGCGAGGAATGGTAATACCACGGCGTCCCCGTCGAGAAGAAGACGAACGGGATCTTCTTGGCGCGGAAGTTTCCGTAGTCGCTCCGCGCCCACCCCATCTGCTCGATCAGATACGCCCCCGCCTGACGGACCTGAAGCGGATCCCTGCGATATCGGGACACGATCTCCGCGATCTCCGCCGAATACTCCGACCCCAGCGCATAGATCGTCCGATTCTCCCAAGGATAGAAATCTCCTCCGATGAGATCGAAGCAGACGTCCGCAACGATTCGGTACGACGCGAAGAGTTTCGAATCCACGAATTCGCGCGATCCCACGAGTCCGTCTTCTTCGCAATCGAAGGAGACCATGAGGAGGCTTCGCCGGGGCGGTTTCTTCGCGAACGCCTCGGCCAGCTCCAACACCATCGCGACACCGGAGGCATTGTCGTCGGCGCCGGCACGGACCGAGCCGTTCACGACTCCGAGGTGGTCATGGTGCGCGTTGATCACCACGAATTCGTGCTTGAGATCCGTGCCCTCGAGAATGCCGAGAACGTTGGTCCCTCCGAACTCGCCGACGGATCCTCCCCGAGCTCGGCTGGTCTTGAAGGAGTGGAAGTAGCCCTCCGATCCTCCGGGCGCAAGTCGGATCTTCTTGAACTCGTCCGCGACGTATCGAGCCGCCTTCTCCCCTTCCGGCGTCTGGTTGTTCCGCCCCTTCAGCTCGGGAGAAGCCAAGAACTCGATGTGGCGACGGAGGTCCTCCTTGCGAATCGAGTCGGCGGGATTCTCCTGCGCCAGGCCCCAGAGCACGAAGATCCAAGCGTTGTTCATGAGCGGGAAGTCTACCCTCCTCCCCGCCGCAACACGAGCAAAATGGGGCCCCCGAGGCGAGGTCCGCGGTCATAATGAAGGCGGGGAAGACTCCTGGTATGGTCGATGTACCTGATCTTTCTGGACTCCTGCACGAAGCCTTCGGGGGCCGACGGGATTCCTCCGTCGACGGACGTGTCCGCGACTTCTTGATCGCACGCGGATGGATGGCGCCCTCCGTCCTCGAGGAATGCGCCCACGAGCGCGCAGATTAACCGCTCGCCTGGGTGCTCTTGGAAAAGGGACACCTTTCCGCCGCCCAATACCTCGAGGCCATGAAACAGGCCGAGTGCGAGCCTGTTCCGGAACGCATCGGGAAATACCTCCTGCGACGAAAAATCGCCCAAGGAGGAATGGGAATCGTGTACGAGGCCGAGGACCCCGAGCTCGGCCGGCGCGTCGCGCTCAAGCTCATGAGCGTGATGAAGGCCTCCCGCGAGGACCAGGACCGATTCCGACAGGAGGCGCGAGTTCTCGCGCGGCTCCGCCATCCCAACATCGTTGCGATCCACGAGGTGCTCACCGCCCTCCCCTCTCGCGCGGAGCCCACGATGGCCATCGCGATGGAGTACATCGAGGGGACCTCTTTGGCCGGGCTCCTTCGCTCCGCGCCGGAGGAGCGTACGGAGGCGTTGCGCGTGCTCGCCGACACCGCCCGAGCCGTTGCGTTCGCGCATTCCAAGGGAGTGATCCACCGGGATCTCAAGCCCTCGAACATCTTGGTCGAATCGACGGGTCGCGTCGTCCTCATCGACTTCGGATTGGCGCGGTTACGGGAGCGGACTCCCTCGAATCTCACGATCTCCGGAATGCTGATGGGAACGCCGGAGTACATGGCGCCGGAGCAAGTCGAAGGACACGCCGGTCAGATCGACGATCGGACGGACGTGTACGCCCTGGGGGTGATCCTGTACGAGATCCTGACGGGGGCGCCGCCGTTTCGATGCGCGACGGCGGCGGAGCTCTTCGACAAGATCCGGACGGCGGAGCCTCGATCGCCTCGGTCCGTCCGGAACGACATTCCGCTCGACTACGAAGAGATCTGCTTCCGAGCTCTGGCGAAGCGTCGGAAAGAACGATACCCGTCCGCGGAGGAGTTCGCGAAGGACCTCATGCAGGTACGTCGGGGCGAGCCCCTACCCCGCCGAAGATGGTGGAAGGTGCGGCGGGCACGGCGTTGGGTTGGGAGACACAAGTGGGTCGTAGGAGCGGCGGCGATGGCGCTTGTCCTCTCGCTCTTGGGAACGACTTTGTGGTTCCGCGAACGGAATCGAAAGGTGGAGCAGTTCCTCGTCCAAGCCCGGCGCCATTTCGAGAAGCGGGACTGGCCGCGCGCGCTGGCGAGCTGCGAATCGGGGCTCGAGGTGCGGCACGACGCCAAGCTGGCGCGGTTGGCCGAGGAATGTCGGCAGAACATCGCGGAAGAGGCAATACGGCACGAGCGGAATCGCCGACTCCAGGAAGAGACGATCAAGCCGTTCCTGGCGCGGATTTCCGAAACGAATCCGAGCTTCTACATCGAGGGAAGCCCGATCAAGCGAATGCTCGGCCGGTTGGAGGAGGAGACCGATCGTCTCGAGCAACTCGCCGACAGCCGGGAAGTTCAAGAGAATGCCGAGCTCTGGAAACTCGTGGGAATCGGGCGCCATCTTCTGGGAGACGGGAGACGCGCGGAATCCGCGCTGAGGCGCGCGCACCTCTTCGACCCTACCGACATGCAGACGCGCTACTTCCTCGGGCGGACCCTCTTGGAGCGAGTGTTCGAAGGCACGTTTCTGATCACCCACGAATTCGCCCCCCACGGGATTCAGGACAAGGCGAAACATCAGGAGACCCTGAAGGAGGCTCGGGATTTCCTCCGGGCCGGGGTCGCGGGAGGACTCCTGGATCCGGAATTGGACCAGTTCGTCCTGGAAACGACGCTCTACTTCCTCGACGGCGCCGGGTGCGAAGTCGTGCGCGAACGATGCGTCGCAGGCAGGCGGATCTTCGAGAATCGTCCTGGAACCGAGGAACTGTATCTCTTGGAAGCGCTGGCGACGCAAGACATCCCTCGACGGATTGCGGCCTGCGAATCGGCGGTGCGGCGGAAGCCGAACTCCTGGCTGGCGTATCTCCTCCTCGGCCAAGCACGCTACTCCAAGGAGCACAAGGATGCGTCCCTTGGCGATCTGGCTCGCGCCATTGATCTCAACCCCTGGGCCGGAGCCGCTCACCTCTTGCGAGCGGTCATCCGATGGCATGGGCAAGACCTCGACGGCGCTGTCGTCGACTGCGATCAGGTACTGAGACTCCGGGGGGATGATGCGAAGACGCTCGCGCTTCGTGCGGGATTCCGCGCCAGGGTGGGAGACGACGAGGGCGCGATTGCGGACTTCACCCGATCCCTGGAGTTGGATCCGACCAACGCTCATGCGTGGCACGGGAGAGGCTCCCGCTTCATCTCAAAAGGGGAATTCCCTCGGGCCTTTATAGACTACACCCACGCCATAGCGCTCGAACCCGACCACGCCAGCTTCTGGACGACCCGAGCCTGGCTTCGATGGAAGCAAATGAAGGACGTGCAAGGAGCGATACAGGACTGCTCCGCGGCAATCCAAGCCGATCCGAAGAACATCCCCGCTCGCACTTTTCGCGGGACGATCTACATGGTCAAGATGGAGCTGAACAAGGCCTTCGATGATTTCGACGCCGGTCTCCGGATTGATCCGACTCACCCGCAGCTTCTCTATCAGCGCGGCGCTGTAAGGCTCATGCAGGGAGATCCCGAAGGGGCCCGGGCGGACTTCGAGAAGGCGTTGAAGTACGCCGCCGACCCCTCCACACTTCGGGACGAGATTCTCCGAGGGCTGAAGAAGCTCCCCCGCAAGTAACACCGGCCTACATTTCCGACTCCGATTCTCCTCCGACACGAGAGAGCAGTCACCGGGAGGCCGCTTCGTAGAGGAGACGGAGATGAATCGAATCCGTCCTTCGGCAACGACGGCCTGTTTGTCCCGGAGAGCGATCTGCCGGGGGTTCATGACTTCCAAGCCCGTCGCTGCGTGCTGGGGGGGAATGGTCGGGTGTACGTCTTGGGAGTCAGCGGCGACTCCGCGCCCGTCTCCGCTTCGACCATCTGGGCCCTGCCCACTCCCTGACCGCCCAAGATCTCAAGCCGTCCCGGGAGTTCCGAGAAGGAGCCACGCGAGTTCGGCGGTCGCCTCTCGTTCGCCGCCGACATAATCCCGCACCGCGTCGAGGACATTCTCTCGGATTTCCTGATAGCAAACGGACAGGATTTCCTTGACCTCCCAATCCTGAAGCCCGAATTCGGCGGCCACTTCAGCCTGAGTGCGGCGCTGCGGTCCCCTCGCATACGCCTCGAAAACCTGAAGACGGCGCTCCTGTCCAGAGCGAAGGAGATCCTCACGAAGGCGGCCTAGGGCCTGGTCCAAGACGGACCGGGCCCATTGGCGATCGAAGGCTTCCTCGGGACTCTCCGCCTTCGGGTCGGGCAAGACCTCCGCGTTTTCCGGTCCCAGCGAAAACCTGGGCTCGCCCCCACCACGCTTCTGTCGCGACTCGGACTCATGTTTCTGGAGGGCGAAGAGGCGAAGGGCTCCCTTCAAGTACTTCCGAAGGCTCCCGCGCTCGGGCTCGAATCTCTCGAGAAAACGTCCCTCGATCAAATGAAGGAAAAAATCCTGGGTGAGATCTTTCGCGTCCTCCGGCTCCAGCGGTCGGATCTTTCGGAGAAAGACGTAGGTGGGTTTCCAGTACCGCTCGCAGAGTCTCCGGATCGCGTCCTCTCGGTCTCCCCCGTCATGAGCCCGTCGCACGAGGTGCCACGACGTGGGGGGAAACTCCGCGTTCGAGCCGCCGATGGCCGTGTCGATCGATTGCGCCATCGGTGGCTCATTCTAGCCTATCGGTCCAGGAGCTGCACGAACGCGCGTTGAAGCTGCAGATCCGTCTCGAGATCGGAGACCCAAACCGCATCCTCCGTGCGCTCCAGGCGACGCCGCAGAGTTCGGCGCACCTCTTCGCGCGCCTCGTCCTTGGTGAGGGTCGTGTCCAAGGACGAATAGAGGCGTTCGAAATCCGGGTAGCGGTCCCACTCGAAGCCGTCGTTCTTCGCGAGTTGTCGGAGTCGATCCCCATGGCGCGGCCAGGATTCGTCCAAGTATTTTTCCAGACGGCCTCCCGTGCGAACGCGCCAGATCTCGGCGAACTTTTCCGCCGAAGGACGAGCCTGCCGGTACTCGATGTCCGGGACCACGCCCTGGTGATGGATGGACCGACCGCTCGGAAGCTTGTACGTCATCACCGTCAGATAGAGGTAGCGCTTCTGGAAGACGGACGTAAGGAAGATCGGCGCCTGTCCCACTCCTTTGCCGTACGTGGTTTCGCCGACGATCGTCGCGCGCTTGTGGTCCTGGAGCGCGCCGGAGAGGAGTTCGGAGGCGCTCGCGCTTGCCCGATTCACGAGCACCAGGAGGGGCATCTCCTCGAAATCGGTCCGGACTTTGGTCTTGAACTCCTGATCGCCGCCCGCACCGGGAATCCGGATCCCGAACAGGTTCGGCTTGTAGTTGGATTGGGTCGTCGTGATCACCAAACCTTGGGGCAGGAAAAGATCCGCGACGGCGGTCGCGGCCGGAAGCGCTCCGCCTGGATTGTGCCGTAGGTCTAGGATGAGCGTCTTCATCCCCTGCTTCTGGAGTCCCTCCAGGGCCTTCTTGACCTCGCTCGAAAGCCGCAAGTCGAAGATCGTCAGGCGGAGGTATCCGATTCCCTCCCCGAAATACTCGGAACGGACGTCCCGAACCGGGGTCTTGCGGGAGCGAAGCATGAAGACGTAGGGATCCCGATGACCCGGGCGGCGGATCTTGACCGGGATCTCCGTTCCCGTCCGGAGGCGGAGGAGCTCGTTGAGCGATTCCTGACTCAATCCCGCCACGGCTCTTCCGCCGACCTCGAGGACGAGATCGCCGATCTCGATCCCTTCCTCGTAGGCGGGATACCCGTACTGAATATACGCGACTTCTCCGTTCCCGGCCCGCACCGAGATCCCCGCGCTCTCCTCGCGCGCGCCGCCCTGCATCATTCGCAGGAGCTTGTTGAACTCCTCCTGGGTCAGGATCCGAGAGTAGGGATCCCCCGTCTCCCGGACCATGGCCCGCGCGGCGTGGTCCGCGAAGGCGAGAAAGTCGAACCCCTCCTCCGCTTGTTCCGCGACGGCGGACAAGGCCTGGTCCAGCGACTCCGCCTTCCGGACCCTCTCCGCAACCCCCTTTTCCACCGAAGCGTCGGCCAACCCCCGCAAGCCCGCCTTCGTGAGCTGTTCCTCCGAGAGGCGATTTCGGTCGACGTACGACTCCAGAAGGTGCTTCTTCACCTCCCGGAGATAGGCCTTCGCCGTTCGGACGTCTTCCCTTTGCGCGAGGGACGAGGAGAAGAGAAAACCGAGGAGCGCCGCGACGGGGTACGCCATGAATCCTCCCGAACCGATCCTTTTCTCTCGGGACAGGCAGGGACGGAAAAAAGTTCGCGATTCCCGGATACATCTATTATACTTGACAGTCATATTTAATGGGTGTACCGTATCCGGTGAAATCCTCGGAGGTCCCATGTACATCCGGACTCGAGAAGACGCCTTGGACGCCGTCGCCGAAATCCTCGAGCTGCCCGAGCGGCGCTCGCAGATCATCCGATCCACCGTCTCCATCATGCAATGCCTCGACGCCGATCCCCGAGACTTCCTGGCGGATTGCCAGGTCATGGTCATCACGGGCGGCCTGGACGCGTTGCGCCAGAAGCGTCGGGAGCTCTTCGACCAACTGGAGGACAACGACCTCGTCGTCGTCATCGACCCCGAGGAGAACGCGGAGTTCGAGGCGATCGCCTCCGCCTTCGACGCCCTGCGACTCTCCGACGTCGTTCGGGAGGTCTTCCCGGCGCTCACCACCCGGTACCAGCCGTGGGAGGTGGCCCGCGCTCTCATCGGATCGGAAGCCTCGGTGCAGGGCCAGATCATTGCGGCCCTCAAGTCCCGAAGCGGCGACCCCGCCGCCTATGAGGAGGCCCTCCGCGGAATCGAAGCCCTGGTCGTCTCCCACCTTCCGGAATGGCGTTCGCGCGCCGAAGAGATGCGACGCGCCTGCCTCGCGGTCGTGAAAGAGGACGGCCTCACGGACCGCGCCGAGGCCGCGACCGAGGCCGAGATGCTCTTCTCCGTCATCGCCGCGAGCGACACTCGAGCCTTGCCGCTCGTCGAACGATTGGATCGAGACCCCGCCGGAGCCGTCGCCGTCGTCGGTCGCTTCCACGAACTCACCGTGGCCCTCCGCGCGATGGAAAAGGAGGCCGGGACTCCCGAGATTCGAAACGTAGCCTAGTTCCCCCGCCCTCCTGTCGATACAATGGGCGCGTGTTTCTCCGGAACCGCGACGAGGCCTTGGACGCGCTCGGCGCGATCGTGGTCCTTCCGGAACGGCGCGAGCAGATCATCCGATGTACGGTCGCCATCATGCAGTGCCTGGATCCCGAGTCCCGTCGCTTCATGGCCGATTGCCAGACGATGCTCTTGGAAGGCGGGCTCGACGCCCTGAAATCCAAGCGTCACGAGGCCATCTTGGAACTCCAGGAGTCGGAGGTCGTCGCGGTCGTCGATCCGGAAGAGGACGGCCCGCTCGAGGCTCTGGCCGGCGCGACCGACGCGCTTCGATTCGCGGGAGTCGTTCATGCCGTCTTCCCCGAACTTCGGAACCGCTTCGACCGCTGGGAAATCGCGCGCGCGCTCGCGGCGCAGGAGGAGATTCTCCGAGAGATCGTCATCGAAGCCCTCCGGCTGCGTCAGGAGTCCGGAAGCGGCGAGGTCGACCGGCTCCGCGAGAGAACCGCCGCCATCATCGAAACCCATCGCCCCGTATGGAGCGGAAGGGCCGACCGGATGCGGCGAGCGTGCCGGGACACGCTGCGGAGTCTCGAGCTCGAAGGCGATCCGGAAACGATCTTCGCCGCCATCGCGGTCACCGACGAACGCGCCCTGCCCTTTCTCGAGGCCCTGGACCGGCATCCTGCGAAGGCCGTGGGGATCGTGCGAAAGCTCCAGGAATGGACGGCAACCGTCCGAGCTCTGGAGGGACCGCAGGTCTGAGGATCTTCCCGCGCCCTCTCGCGAAACGGGGTAGAATGGTGTCGGTATGTACCTTCGCACCAAGGAGGACGCCCTAGACGCGCTGTCGGCCATCCTGGCTCTCCCCGAGCGACGCCAGCAGATCATCCAGATGAGCGTGAAGATCATGGCGTGCCTCGATCCCGAGCCGCGTCGGTTCCTGGCCGACTGCCTCGACACGCTCATCCATGATGGGCTCGACTACATGCGGCGGAAGCGACAGGAGGCGTTCTCCGAGCTGCAACAAAACTCTCCCACGGCCTACGTCATCGTCGACTCCTCCCGGGACGACCTCATGGAGCAGGTCGGATCCGCCCTCGACGCCCTGCGCATGGCCGGCGTCGCCCTCGACGTCTTCCCGGAACTCCGGGGACGCATCCCTGCCTGGCGCATCGCGCGCGCCATCCTGCTTCAGGAAGCGAACGTGCGCGACGCGATGGTGCGCGGCGTCCGATCCCAGGACGACCCCGCGCCCCACGAGGACGCCCTCCGGATCATCGAGGAGTGCGCCCCCGCCTGGGCCGAATCCGCCGCGGCCATCCGAGCGATTTGCAGCGACGCCGTGCTCACCCCGTACCGCGGCGCCGACCTCCGCGGGCTCGCGGACGACGACGAGGTCCTCTTCACCGTCCTCGCCGTGGCCGACGATCGCGCCAAGCTGGTGCTCGATCTTCTTGCCGGCGATCGCGCCGGGGCCCTCGAATATGTCGCCGAGGTCCGAAGAAGGATCGACTTTCTTCAAGAGCTCGAGGAAAAGACCTCTCGGTAGTCACCGCCGACGGAACTCCGTCCCGCCCTGCGCTCTCAATCCCTCGAGCTCGTAGATGCACACGGGCTTCTCGCGCCCTTCGATTTCATGCGGCCCGAGCCCGCGGGTAGCGACGTTGTCGGCGACGCGACGGTATGTCGATTCGTCGATGAGGACGAGCGTCTTCAGTTTCTTGTTCAGGATCTGCAGGCGCGCCGCCACGTTTACGGCGTCGCCGATGGCGGTGAAGTTCAGTTTCCGCTCCATGCCGACGTTCCCCACCACCGCCATTCCCGAGGCGATTCCGAAGCGGGTCTCCTGCAGCGGATGGCTCAACCCCTCCTGTCGCTTCCGGAACTCCTTGAGCCGCTCCTGCGCCCGAATCGCTGTCCGGCACGCATCCATGGCCGCCTGCTCCGGCGTGCCCTCGGAGATCCCGAAGAGGGCGAGGATGCCGTCTCCGAGATACTTGTCCACGTAGCCCCCGTTCCGAAGGATCACCTCCGTTATCGTCTGAAGGTACTCGTTCAAGGTGCGCACGACGAGGTCCGACGGATTGTTCTCGACGAAGGACGTAAAGCCGTGGACGTCGGAGAAGAGGACCGTGATTTCCCGCCGTTCGCCCTGGAACCCCGCCCGAGACGGCTCCTCGACCAGACGATCCACCAGTTCGGGAGACAGATAATGACTGAAGAGCGTCCGCACCAAGCGTCGTTCCCGTTCCTCGGTCGCGAGACGCCAAGCGAGTACGACCCCGTACGGCACGAATGCGACGCTGACCGGCGCAATGACCGGCAGCACCAATCGCCACGCCGAAAAGGCTCCGAAGGCGGTCGCCACATACGCGGCGACGACGAGCACCGTCAGGGGACCCGTGATCGCAGGACGCCCGAACGAGGCGATGGCCGTAGCCGCCAGGGCCACTCCCAACACGAGAAGGAGCGTCGTTCGTCGAGGGATGGGATGCACGAAACGTCGCTGCAACACCATGTTGGCCGCCGTGGAATGGAAGAAGACCCCCGGCATGTCGGGGTGCATCGGGGTGGCTTTGAGATCCGTGCTCGAGGTTTGCGTCGACCCCACGAAGACGATCTTCCCCCGGAACGCCTCGCGGATTTTCGCGAAGGAGTTCATCCGTCGGCGGTGGAGTTCCCGCACTTGGGCCACATACGCCGTCGCCAACGCCCGCGCCTCAGACTTGTAGGGGGCGGCAGGATCGAGCGCGGCCAGCTTGGGTCCCAGGACGCCCAAGAATCGCTCCTGCCTCTCCCAAGTCTCTTCCTTGATGTACTCGCGCGCTCCGCGGGCCGGCCAATCCGGGAGTCCCTCGAGCTCCAGGATGCGGACGAGCGCCTCCAGCTTTCCGAAGAGCGCGTCGATTCGGTGGGCCAGTCGCGCGGGCGCGACCACCTCGCCATAGCTGTATTGAGCGAAAAGCGACGCCACGGGCCCTTGCGGCCAGTCTAGAAGGGTCGCCCCCTCCTCGTCCACGGGCAGCTCGAATTCGGCCCTGACGCTTCGGAACCGGACGCTCCGAGGACTCGTCTCTACTGACCAGTGCGTTCCCACCCGATCCAGAGCGCTCTTGACTCCGAGTTTGGCGTACACCCGCCCCTGATGGCGATGGAGGATCCGCACCCGCCGTACGATTCGGTCTCCGTCGGCGACGGGTGTGCTGGTGACACCGAAGCCGTTCGACCCCGACGCGAAATCGGACTGCGGACACTCGATTTCCGGTCCGGAGATCGGCCACGGATCCGGCCCCGGGACCGCCCAGGAGGAATCGCGGAGAGGGCCGGCGTGGGGATTCGTTCCCCGTTCGCTCGTGATGCGGATCGGGAGGAGGACATGCCCGCTCCGGCGAATCGATTCGGCCAACTCCTCGTCCGGACGAACGAGGAGACGCTCGTAGTAGAGGCGAAGCTTTCCCTCGTACGGTCCGAGATCCTCGCGGAGCTGCATCAGCACGGCATCCGCATCCTCCGCCTTTCCCGCATCCAGGAGTTTCCGAGCGCGGTTCACGCTCTCGCGCACGACGGGAACGAGCGCGCCGTCCTTTCCGATCACCAGCTCCGCGGCTCGAACCACTTCGTCCGCGCGCTCCGGATCCAGGTACGGCGCTTGGGGCTCCACGAACTCCACGTCGAATACGATGGCCCCGGCGCCGAGTTGCGTCAGGAGATCGACGAGGCGGGCGTGAACGTCCCGCGGCCACGGCCAACGGCCCAGGACTTCGGGCCGCACGCTGGGATCGTCGATGTTGATGTGGACGATTCGCGGATCGATGGCGGGAGGTCTCGCGGCGGCCGCGCGCAGGTCGTACGAGACGTGCTCGACGTTCCGGAAAAACCGCGATTCCAGCGCCAGCCATCCGGCGCCCAGGGCCGCCACTCCACCCAGGGCAAATCCGATCGACCGGCGGCGGCGCGCGGATCGCATCAGGGCTGCGCGATGACCTGCTGGAGCGGCGGAAGCGGAACCGTCTCCTCGGACGTCTGCACCGATTGGGTCTCCACCTCGCCCGTCGTGCTCTGGGTCACCTGGAGCGAGGAGGTCGTGTAGGAGATCGATCCGTCCTGGTTCCGAGTGATGGTAGCGCCCTCGGAGGTCTTTTGGATCACGTACGAATTCGTCGTGGCCGACGGGTCGTACGCGAACTGAGACGAGGAGACGACCAGGGTCTCGACCGTCGGAGCGGAGGAGTTCGAAATGCCGTCGTATCCGAGGACGACCGTGCGCCGGAGCGCCAGGGCATCCGCGGCGTCCGGAACCCGAGAGTCCAGGCGGCCACCCGGAAGCACGTCCCTCCGCGAAGTGCGCGTGGCTGATCCGACGCGACCGTGCTGAACGTCGATTCGACTCGAGTCCGCATAACATCGCACATCGAAGCCGGTGCCCTTGACGGAAGCCGTCACTTGGGGCGTGACCACCTTGAAGTCGACCGTCTCGGAAGTCTTGTTCACCTCCACATGGATACTCCCGAGCGCCAGCTTCAAGCGCCCCGTCATCTTGCCCGCGGTGCGACCCGCTTCGGCGATCTGAAGGAGGGTGCCGGACTTGATCTGGACGACGGTGTTGTCGCCGAACTTGACGTACACGCGGGATCGAAGGCCCGTCTGGATCCACGCGCCCTGCGGAAGCACGTCCCCTACTCGCAGACTCTTCCACGGTTTGTCTACGGCGTGGCGAGAATCCGCCGACCCTTTGATTTCGATGACCTTCACCTGGACCTCGGTTTGGGCGTTCGCCGCGAGGGAAAGCAGAAGGAGAAAGCCGAAAGCCGCGCCGGCCGTGCGGTCCATACGTCCTCCCGTCGAATCCCGCCGATAGGAGTATGACGTATGAATCACGCCTGGGCTACATAAAAAATTCAGTACCCGTTCCGGAGTTGGATGCCCGCCGGCCGCACCGATCTCGCAGAAGCGCGTCGTGAACGGCCCGTGGATACAAAACTCACTTATCGGCTCCCAGAGCCTCCTCCATCCGGTTGGCGATGCTCATCAAGTCGCGTCCCGAGACCGAGCTGTGCGGACCGGCGGCGCGGACGAGACCCTTGCTCACGCACTCGCGATAGCAGTAGCGCGAAGGGTTCCCCAGCAGCCGCATCATGAGTCCGCCTTTGATCTTCAGCGTCGCGCAGATGAGAACGCATGCCTCCCCCAGCGAAGCGTTCGAAGAAAGATCCCAGCCGTCCGGCATCCGGCCGGCCTTGACGAGCGCCGCAGCGGCCTCTTTCGGCTCCTTCGTCGACGGGACCCCGTCCAGGAAGGAGTAGAAGACCATGGCGACGTCGCCGACCGTGGCCTTTTTCTTCTGCATCAGTTCCCGGACGTACTCGGCGTCCTGCAAGGGGGACGCGCCCAAGAGCATCAACCAAAGTCCCATTTCGATTCCTAGAAGGAGAATACCACCGAAAACGAGTAGAAGGGCCGGACACGGTCCTCTTCGTATGCGGATCCGGGGAAAAACCACCCGGCGCGTGCCGAGACGCTGACGTCGCTCAGCACGGCCCACTGCAGGAACACATCCAACTCCTGTCCGATTCGATCGCTCTCGAACCCCGCGAAGGGATCGGAGATCCCGCCTTGCGCGTGGTCCTTCCGGTAGTGATAGTACTCCACCCCGATCTCGAGGGTGTCCCAGCCCAACTCCCAAAGATCCAGGCCTTCGAGCGGACGGAACGAGGCGCCGGCCCGCAGAATCCTCAGATTGGAGAGAAGCGGCGCCAGGGCGTACCCCGTCGGGAGGTAGCCGAATCCCAGGAACGCCTCGTCGTCGGTCCCGCTGACGTTCCCCAACTCGGTGTTCGTGATTCGAAACCGGTCGGGATCGCCCGATCCCCAGAGGAATCCGACGCGGACCTGCGGGTGGGTGCGAACGGAGATCGAATACTCCAGGCTCGCCAGAAGCGCGAAGGCCTTCACGTCTTCGGGACGGCCGGTCTGGAGGAAGGCGAATCGAGATCCGCGCTGGAGCCAGCCTTCGATGTCGTAGATCAACCCCTCCAGGAAAAGCTGGCCGCGAATTCCCGCTCCGTAGTATTCGGCGTCGAATTCGTACTCCTGAAATTCCTCCCCGTCGTCTCCGCGATCGCGCTCGACCAGGAACGCGAGAAAGGGCGCGTGGTCCGCGATCGCCCTCACCGTGGCTTTGCCTCCGACGAAGTACCGGAACTGGTTGTCCGCCTCGGGTCGGCTGACGTCGATGTCGTCCTCGTTCTCGATCGCGCGCAGACCGAAGAGGTCGATCTCCACCGGTCCGACGCTTCCGCGGGCGGAAAGGCCATCCCCAACTCCGTTGAAGACGAGCCCGCTCGCGAGCCGTACGTACTGCCGTCCAGCGCGGAGAGAGGCATCCCAGATTCGATCCGGGCTGCCGAGAAGCTCTCCCAGAAGAAGTTGGTAGAAGACGACGTCGCCGGCGGGCCCATCGACGATTTCGTCTCGGTCCTCGGGCCCGTCTCCGTTGGCATACTTCATGTAGACGGTCCGCGCTCGGGCATAGAGCTGGTGCGGGCCGTACCGGAGATCGATCCACAGCCTCAGGTCGAGATCCGAACGGCTGATGTCGCGCTGGGCACCGTCGCGGAATACGAACCAACCCGGCCGGAGCCAGGCACCGTAGTCGAAGAAGAACGCCTCCGACGGCTCGCCGAAGAACTCCCGCCGCTCCAGCTCTTGTAGCCGCTCCGCTTCCTGCTGACGCCGGCGGCTTTCTTCGTCCTGCTGCGCATAGAGGGACGCAGGAAAAAGGACGAAGTGCAGCGCCGCGACCAGCCCCCTCATCTAGCGCGGATTATAAGGCGCTCCCCGCGGCGGCGGCAAGGATCCTCCTCGCGACGAATGCGCAAGGTACTCCAGAAGAGACCACCTGCACGTGGTTTGACTCTTCGCTCCAACCACACCAAGAAGTGCTTGCACTGAGCGACGAGTCCTTGCCGGCCGAGCCGGCAAGGCAAGGAGTCGAAGAGCGGTCTCGAGTAGAGGGGATGGCTTGCGCCATCCCCCTTCTCACGGAACCGTACAAGTGCTGGTCACATACGGCTCTTCGAGAAGACGGGTTATGACCCCCGTCCTCGGCCGGTAAACGACCTCGTCCTATCCCAGCGCAGGCCATAAGACTCCTTGCACCGGGGCGAGGATTGGCCGGGTGCGCTGCCGCCATTCCGTCCGTAGGGACACGAGCCCCCGTTCGGCAAGATGGGCGTTCCGGAGTGCTGCGTCCACTACGGGATCGTGGCTCAAAGACCAGAGGGACTTTCGCCCTCGGTACACGTTTCGCCACGCGGTCTTGCGGTGCGCCCCCAGCTGGATCAGGTGTTGGGCGATCACCCGTTTGCGTCTCCAGTGCTTGAGTTGAATCGCTCTCAGTCGTCGCCGAATGTGGGCGTCCAACTTCGCGAACGTCCTTTCGCTTCCCGCCGTGCCAATCCCGAAGAACCCGATCCAGCCGAGCAGATTTCCGTTCATCTGGCGGATACACTCGCGCAGCGAGTTCCCCCAATTTCGCGGAGTCCGCTCGCGGATCTTCGCGTCGATCCGGTCTTTCGACCGTTGCGACAAAAGCACTTCCACCGTGTCGTCCGGTTGCACCCTCTTGAGGCGGAACCCGACGAAGTGCCGTTCTTCCGGTGGGGCTACGGCGCTCTTCTCTTCGTTCACCTTCAGACGAAGTCGTCCGGTGAGGTATCGAGTCAAGCTCGCCATCACCCTCCTCCCGGCCCGCTCCCTTCTCACGTAGACGTTGGTGTCGTCCGCGTATCGAACGAACCGGTGACCGCGCCGGGCGAGTTCTCGGTCGAATTCGTCCAGCACGAGATTGCTGAGCAGGGGGGAAAGGGGGTCTCCTTGCGCAACTCCCTCTTCCGTGCTCACCACTACCCCATCCGACATAACCACGTTGGCTTTCAGCATGCGTCCGATGAGTACGAGTAGCCGTCGGTCCCGGACCTTCTCCGCCACGTGCACCTATGACTTCCATCAGACGCCCCCTTGCGGGAGGTTTGCCGTACGGGCCTCACCGGGTCCGGTGCTCCGGATTAGCGCCCTTGTCTCCTCAGTGTGGGGTTCCCTCCGTCCGGGTCCCCAGAGGATTCGGCTTACGTCATCGCCTCACCTCCTGTCTGTGGGTCATGCCGATCGCGCCCGTACTCGCCTCGCTCCGCTAAGCGAGCGAAGGCGAATGGAGGGGGCGGGATTCGAACCCGCGAGACGGACAAGCCGCCTACCGGTTTTCAAGTCGCCAAGACCCGGTTCGTAATGGAACGTACTTCCGCGGACTGCACATTCGCGGAGCGCGTTCTATCGGCCATTTGGACCGCGTAGAAGCCACTTTCGCATTTCGCATTCAGCGTACTCGAGCGTATCCGAACGGACCCGAAAAACGCCCTTCCGCGTGTCCAAGTTGGCAGATTTCTGGCAGATGGTGTACTCACGGCGCTGCTCTTTCTCAATCAGGCGACGCGACGGATCTCTCGAAAAATTGAGGCGATCCCGGAAGTACCCACGTCGGTCGAACTCGCCGCGCTGTCCGCGCGGAGCCAGGAGCGTCGGCGTGGAAGACCTCGTCGACGGCTTCGCGGCGCAGCCTTGGATGCTGACGCCGATCTCGAAGCCAGGCGCAGGTTGAAAGGGCGGATCGGGACCCGGTTCTGTCCCGACAACGTAGCTGCCCGTCCGTGGGCGGCGAACCAACATAGATCCGTCACGTCTTCGGCGGGAGGTCAA
>CAZGKV010000077.1:0-23137 GCA_964526305.1 uncultured Planctomycetales bacterium
TAGTCTCGTGGGCTCGGAGATGTGTATAAGAGACAGGGACAACCTCGGGAGAATTGGATTCCGACCGAGTGGTACTTCTCGAGCTTCAGGAGATCGTATCGGGGTACGGGCGAGTCGTGCAAATCGACCGTGCCTGTCTCTCGATAAAGCCGCCGGGGGGTTCCGTTCTCGAAATCCCGGCAGAACTCCTTCCACAGATATTCGCACTCCCCGGCGACGACCGAATCGGCAAGCGACTCGTACTTCTCCGGGCAGAGCGACGCGTAGCTCCCCCCGGCCACGACGAAGTAGCTCTTCGCCCGATAGGACCGCAACAGTTCCTCTTGGCGCGCGAACTGTACGCCCATTCCGCAGATCCCGATGACATCGGCGACGGGATCCTCGGGGAGGGGCTCGATGTTCTCGTCGACGATACGAACGTTCCACCCCGGGGGGCACAGGGCGGCGAGGGTCGCCAGTCCGAGCGGGGCATTCAAGGCCCTCTTTCCGGGGAGGATTCTCTCGACGGCAAAGCGGAAACTCCAGAAACTCTCCGGATGTCGCGGATGAATCAGGAGCAGGTTCACCGGGCGGACGCGGGAAGGTTGTGTAGTAAACGTGGTTAACTATATACCACGGGCCGGGCTCGAACGCTCGCCAAAAGTGCACGCGGTCATATTCCTTCCGAGATGCCTGCAGCCTTACTTTGTCCCGAAGGCCGGATCGAGCGGCGGCCCGAGGGAGACGATCGGATCTGTCCGACGTGCGGATCGGAGCTGATCGAGGGCGGGGCGCTCTCTCTCGCGGCGAAAGCGGGTCGTGACCCATCGGCCACGACCCGTCGGCAGTCTCAGCGTCCTTGCTCCAGGAGCTTCTTCGAGTCCGCCTCGAGCCGCTTCATCTCGGCATCGAGGGCCGCCTTGTCCTGGAGGGTGCGCTTCATGCTTCGGTCGACCTCTTCCTGGTTCGACTTGGCCTTCTGCACGAAGCACCCGATTTGGAATCCTAGGACTCCGACCGCCAGGGCGAGTCCGAGGGTCGTGAGAATCATTCTCAACTTGCTCTGCTTGGGGGTTGGACTCTGGATCATCTGCGTTCTCCTTTCGAGTTGCGATCAGGAGAACCATCTCCGGGATGCCGTTTAGGCAAACCGTGCGCCGAGGGCGCTACCAGGGATGGAGGGTGGTGTTCGCGTCGTTATCGCCGGACTTGATCTGGGTCTTGACGATCGTGGGCGGTATCGTATCGACGGAGAGTCGGAAGTCAAGTTTCGCCGTTGTCGCGCGGGCCTGTCTGCGCTATCTTGTCCCGACGTGATCGAAGCGGACCGCCTGTCCAAGACTTTCGTCGTCCACAAGAAGGAACCCGGCTTGCGAGGTTCTCTCAAGGCTCTCTTTCGCCGGGAGAGAATCGAAAAGCACGCCGTGCGCGAGGCGAGCTTCCGAGTGGACGAAGGGGAAATCGTCGGCCTCGTCGGCGCAAACGGGGCGGGCAAGACCACCCTCGTCAAGATGCTGGCCGGGATCATCCATCCCACGGGCGGCGAGGCGCGCGTCCTGGGTTTTCGTCCGTGGGAGCGCGAGAACCGCCTTCGCCGTCAGATCGCCCTCATCATGGGTCAGAAGGCGCAGCTCTGGTGGGATCTGCCGGCGGCGGATTCCTTCCTTCTCCTCCGCGAGATCTACCGGATCTCCGACGCGCAGTATCGCGAAACGCTCGACTACCTCTCCGGGATCTTGAACGTGAAGGAACAGCTTCAGATCCAGGTCCGCCGACTCTCGCTCGGCGAGCGGATGAAGATGGAGCTTATCGCGGCGCTCCTCCATTCCCCGCGGGTCGTGTACTTGGACGAGCCGACGATCGGGCTGGACCTCACGGCGCAACGGGCGATCCGGGATTTCCTCCTCCAGTACCGCGAGCGCCACCGGCCCGCGATGATCCTGACCAGCCACTATATGGAGGACATCGAGCGGCTCTGCCGCCGGATCATCATCCTCCGCGAGGGCGAGATCGTATTCGACGGGAGCCTGGAGAAGGTGGTCGAGACGTATGCCGATCACAAGGTCGTCACCGTGCAGCTCGCGAAGACGGCTCCTCCGGTGGGAGACGCTCCGGAACTGCGCGCGCTCGGAGAGGTGGACGTCTGCGGAGACGGGGTGATCAAACTCCGCGTTTCCCGGGGCCGCGTCGCGGACGTCGCCGGCGAGCTTCTCCGGCGCTATCCGGTAGCGGACCTCGCGATCGAGGAGGCGGATGTCGGGACGATCATCGAGAAGATCCTTCGGGAGCGCGAGGGACCGCCGTGACCTTCTGGCAAGTCATGACCATCGAGGCGCGCAAGCGAATGAGCTACCGGGCCGATTTCTGGCTCGGGGCGATTCTCGGGCTCGGGGCCCAGATCGGAATCTGTATTTTCCTCGCGCTGGCGATTTTCCGCGAGTCGGGAAGCGAACGGATCGGCGAGTACACCGTCCGCGGCATGGTCCTCTATTATGTCGTCGTGCAACTCGTCGCTAAGATCGTCCGATCGACCGAGATGGAGATGGGAGTGTCGCAGGACATTTATGAGGGCGGCCTCACGCGATATCTCCTCTATCCGACGTCGTACGGTCTCTTCAAATACGCGCAGCAACTCGGAGCTCTCGCACCATCGCTCATCCAAGTCTTGCTTCTCGGAGCCTGGGTGCCGTTCGTCTTTGCCGGGGAGGCGGAGGTGACCCTGGCGTCGGCGGTCATGTGCTTGGCCGCGATCGCCGTCGCGAACGTCCTTTATTTTCTCTTGGGGACGGTCATCCAACTCGTGGCTTTCTGGGCCGACAATGTTTGGAGTCTCATGGTCGCCAATCGCATCGCCGCGGCGCTCTTCGGTGGGTTCATGATTCCGCTCTCTCTCTTTCCTCCTTGGGCGCGCGCGATTCTCGCGTGGACGCCGTTCCCCTACCTTTTTGCCTTTCCGCTGGACGCCCTCTTCGGTCGTCTCTCTCCGGCGGATTGGGCGCGGGGAATGGGACTGGCCCTGGGGTGGTGCGGTGGGGTGGCGATCCTGGGGAAGATCCTCTGGCGCCGCGGAATGATCCAGTACACCGGAGTCGGGATATGATCCGATACGCCCGACTGTATCTCCATTTCCTTCGCTTCTCGTTCAGCCGGGCCATGGAATTCCGGTTCGACTTCTTCTTCCGCGTAGCGATGGACGCGCTGTGGTACGCGGTCAACTTCGGGTTCTTCTGGCTCCTCTACCGCCACACGGGGCTCTTCGGAGGGTGGAACTACGACCAAGTCCTCATCTTCATGGGCGCCGTCTTCGTCGCCGACGCGATCCAAATGACGGTGTTTTCGAACAACATGTGGGCTCTGCCGATGCTCATCAACAAGGGCGATCTCGATTACTATCTGGTCCGACCCGTGTCCGCGCTCTGGTTCGTAAGCCTCCGGGAATTCGCGGCGAATTCCTTCCTGAACTTGCTCATGGCGCTTTCGGTTTTCGCGTGGATGCTGGCGCGCTACCCGCTTTCGCTCGGGATGGGCGGCGTGGCCGTGTACGTGGCGTTCCTCGGGATGGGCGTCTTTCTCCACTACTGCCTCCAGATGCTCTTTCTCATTCCGAGCTTCTGGATGCACACCTCGCATGGACTTCGGGACGTTTTTTGGTCCCTCGAGGCGGTGACGAATCGGCCGCATGGGATCTTCACGGGATGGGTCCGCCGACTCTTGATTTCGATTCTCCCCTTCTCGCTCGTCGTGTCCTATCCGACGCGCATTCTTTTCGAAGGCATCACCTTTCCCCTCTTCCTCCACATGACGGGCGTGAGTGCGGCGACGTTTCTGGTGATGCTCCTCCTGTGGAGGCGGGGGCTTCGAGACTATGCCTCGGCCTCTTCCTAAAGGGAACTTCGTTCGGCGCGGTGACGACTTCGGAGGTGGCTTCATGAACCGGTGGACGTTTCACCTGTTGTTGATCGGCTTGGCTTCTTGTTCCTCGGCCGACTTCCGCGTGTGGGGGGATCTCCGGAAGGGACAAACGATGGAAGGAGTCTCAACCATGGCGCGCGATGCGGAGGTTACCCTGGAGGAGGGAGCGGTCGACGTCCATTTCACCGGGCCCGGTATCGATTCCAAGCAGACCCTCCGCGGGGCTCCCGGGTCGGCCTCGTTGCGCGTGAGGGGAAGTCGCATCGAGAGAGTCGCGGTCGTCGCACTCGAGGACACCAGAGGAGTGAAGATCGTGATGAGGTAGCCCTGTCCCGTTCGGATCCTTCTCCTGGGGTCTGGCCGTAGAATAGGATGCCGCCAGGGTCGCACACGAGGCGATCGCGCGCTTTCTCGACTTTGCGGAGCAAGCCGCATCAGCCGACCCTCGGGGGCAGGAGGGCGATCCCATGGAATGGCACCGGCACCGCATTCATCCGGTCCTATGGTCGGCCCTCGGTCCCCTCCAGTCGCGGGATCCGGTGCGCCGGGAGCTCGAATCCTGGAAGGCGAAGCGCGAAGTCTGCCTTGCACGGAGGCCGGAATTCTCTCCGACGAAAATGCGGCCGCCCTGGCTGCGACCGGACCTCCGGTCTCTCACTTGAATCGCGGTTGGAATCGCTCCAGCGACCGGTACGGCGCCGGCCACTCTGCGATGTGGCCCAGCTCGAAGGCGGCGTGTCTCGCCCAATAGGGATCGTAAAGATGCGCCCGGGCCAGGACGCAGAGGTCCGCGCGTCCCGCGGCCAGAATCGTGTTCACGTCGGCATACGAGGTGATGTTTCCCACCGCCATCGTGGGGATTCCCGCTTCCAATCGGATGCGCTCGGCGAAGGGGGTTTGGAACTGACGGCCGTAGACGGGCTTGGCGTGAGGAACGGTCTGTCCGGCGGACACGTCCAGAATGTCGCATCCGCGCGACTTGAGGGCCTTGGCGACCTCGACCGCCTCCGCGGGACCGAATCCTCCCGGGGCCCAATCGGTGGCGGAGATTCGGACCGAGATCGGTTTGGGGGCAGGCCAAGTCGCCCGCACCGCCTCGAACACCTCGAGCGGAAATCGCATCCGATTCTCGAGCGGGCCGCCGTACTCGTCCCTTCTCACGTTCGCGAGAGGGGAGAGGAAGCTCGCCAGGAGATAACCGTGAGCGAAGTGAAGTTCGATCAGATCGAAACCCGCCTCGTTCGCCATCCGCGTCGAGCGAGCGAACTGATCGCGCACCTCGTCCATGTCCCGGCGGGTCATTTCCCGCGGCACGGGACTGTGGGGGAAGTACGGCAGGGGCGAGGCCGAGAGGATGGGCCAATTCCCTTCGGGGAGCGGCTCGTCCATCCCTTCCCAGGCGAGACGGGTCGAGCCCTTCCTCCCGGAGTGGCCCAGCTGGATCCCGATTTTCGCGGGCGTATGGAGGTGTACGAAGTCGACGATGCGGCCCCAGGCCGCGACATGTTCGGGCTTATACATTCCCGCGCAACCGGGGCTGATCCGACCCTCGCGGCTCACGTCCGTCATCTCGGTCATCACCAACCCCGCGCCCCCCAAGGCGCGAGACCCTAGGTGGACGAGATGCCAATCGTCCGGCAATCCGTCCTCCGCGAGGTACTGGCACATGGGGGAGACCACGACTCGGTTCTGCAATTCCATTCCCCGGAGTCGGAAGGGGAGGAACATGGGAGGCGGAGGGTTATCACGCTTGGCGAACCAGCGATCGACGCGGGCGACGAAGTCGGGGTCGCGCTGCCGGAGATTCTCGTGGGTGACTCGGAGGCTGCGCGTGAGGAGACTGAAGGCGAACTGGATCGGTTCCAGTCGGAGGTAGCGCTCCGTATCCTCGAACCACTGTAGACTCACCTGTGCCGCCCGCTGCCAGCTCTCGATCTGCGGCTTGCGGGCCGCCTCGTAGGCCGGCAGGGCCGCTCGAACGTCCCGGTGGGCACGAAGGGCATTCCGGAGGGCGATCGCGTCCTCCATGGCGAGTTTCGTGCCTGAGCCGATAGAGAAGTGGGCCGTATGGGCCGCGTCTCCCACGAGGACGGCATTCTCGTAATGCCATCGTCCGCACCGGATGATGGGGAAGGACCTCCACATCGATCGGTTCTTGAGCAATCGATGGCCTGCGAGTTCCTTCGCGAAGAGCCGTTCGCAGAACGCGATCGTTCCGTCTTCCTCGGCTCGATCCATTCCGGCTCGCCGCCACGCCTCCTCGGTGGTTTCGACGATGAAGGTCGAATGTTCCCGATCGTAGCGGTAGGCGTGTACGCGCCACAGCCCGTGCTCGTTCTCCTTGAAATAGAAGGTGAAGGAGGAAAACGGAAAGGTCGTGCCCAGCCAGACGAATCGGTTCTGGCGCGCGTCGATCTCGGGCCGGAAGCGTTCCGCGTACCGGGACCGAATCGTGCTGTTGACGCCGTCGGCCGCGAGCACCAAATCGGCCTCGGGGAGATCGGTGATCTCGGCCTGATGGACTTGGCGCACGCCCAATTCGTCGCACCGCTTCTGGAGGATCCCGAGGAGCTCTTTCCGTTCCATCCCGCTGAAGCCGTGTCCGGTCGAGCGAATCACCTCGCCCCGAAAGTGGATGTCGATGTCGTCCCAATGGGCGAAGCTCCGCTCGATCTCTCGGTAGCTGGGCGGATCCTCTCCCGCGATGGTTTCGAGCGTCGCATCGGAGAACACGACCCCGAATCCGAACGTATCCTCCGGTCGGTTGCGTTCGAAGACCGTGATGCTGTGGGAGGGATCCTCCTTTTTCATGAGGAGGGAAAAGTACAACCCCGCGGGTCCCCCACCCACGACAGCGACATTCACGGGGGGGAATATACACCACGCACGGGGGAAAACCTCCGGTCTTATGAAGAAGGCAGGAAACCGGGAACGGCCGTCCCGGTGTCGGCCACTCGGAGGCAAGCACCCTCTTCACCTCCAGCGTCGGCTTGGCGAAGTGGAGTGCGTTCACGGTCATCAGCTCGAACATGATCGACTCGGCGACGTAGAGATCGAGGCGGTGCAGCCCCACCTCGACACCACGGGCACGCTCCCTTGACGCAGGAATGGGATGTGCTGCGCTCGGAGCTCGAGAGCCATCGCGTTTTCATCGACCTTCTTCATGTTTTTTCGGCAGGAACCCGCAGTATTCTCCCGCGGCGAGTATCGCGCGGGCTGTGGCTTGGGTCTACTTCAGAAGCGGCCGATAATCTGCCGACAAGACTATGAGGAACAAGTACGTAGAGAGGGTGAGGAGCCCCCACCCCCGTGAGAGGCTCGGAAACCATGGACTCCAAGGAGTTCCTGCATCTCCTTCGCCGAAACTGGCTTTTCTGTCTTTTCACTTCGCTTGTTGCGGGAGGGCTGTGCTTCGGGTACCAGATGGCGACGATCCGGCCCCGATACGAAGCATCCGCCGAGCTGTTTTTCAAAGGAATCTCGCAGGGGTCCTCGCAGGGATGGCGCTACGAGCCGGTCAAGGGGAAGGCTCGCGCAACTCTGATGACGAGCGCGCCCATCCTGGGCCGGACCTGCCAGAGGCTCCTCCAGCAGGGGTATAGCCTCAGCGAAGAGGAACTGGAGCGTGCCTTGACCGTTACCATGTCGGAGACTTCCAACACGGCGAGGATCGCCGTGTCGCTTCCCGATCCCCAACAGGCGGTCGTCGTACGGGAGGAGTATATTGGGGCGTGCACGGAGTTCGAGATCTCCGAGACCATGTATAGACTTCGGGAGCGAATCGAGGAGCTCAAGTTCTCCGAAGGACGTCTTCGAGCCGAGAGGGACGAAAAGGAAAAGGGGCGTCGCGAGGCCGTGCTCGCGATCGGCCGGAAGCATGGAATCGTCGATGTCGACATCCAGAGCAAGGTGATGGAGCGACTTCTGGGTCGGATCGAGGATGATCTGCTCGAGACCACCGCCAATCTGAATCGGATCGACTCTCTGACCGCCTTGCTTCAGCGCGCGAGAATGCAGGCGGCGTTGGCGTCCCTACCGCCCCTTCCCTTCCTGGGGCTCCGATTCCCTCCGGCGAAGTTCCAAGGGAACCCCAATCTCCTGGCTCAGGTCGAAGAGTTGGAAGCTTCGGTTCAGCAGGCGCTGGCCGTCCGGGCCGAACACCATCCCGAAGTGGCGAAGCTCCTGAAACGCCTGGAGGCTCTGAAAAGCCGCGTGAAGCAGAGCGAGAGTTCGTATCCGCGCGAGAGGCTGGGCGGACTTCAGGACGAAAGGCGCTTGGCCCAGGAGCGGCTCGGCGTTCTACGGGAACTCGTGATGCAGAAACACGACCAACTCCGTGTTCTCCACGACAGCAGAGAGGAACTGAACGGCTGGCTGAAGGCGATCCAACGCCTCGAGGCGCGGCTCGACGAGATCGATGCGGAGAGACGATCGGCGGAGCGCCAAGAGTCTGCGGACCAGCGGACTCTGGAAAAGGCGATCCTCGTCACGAATCGGTCGAAGGGTGCGCGCCGCCTCCCAGTTTCCCAGATGGGAATCGGTCTCATCGTTGTGATCGGGTTGGCCATCGGCGTGGGCGCTACCTTCCTCAGACAGGCTCTCTCCACGGGGATCTACACCTCGAACGACGTGCAGGCGCACCTGAATCTGCCCACCCTGGGCATGATTCCGATGCTCCCGAGCCGAGAGGAGGTCCGCCTGAGCAAGGGGGCGATCAAGTCGGGACTCTCGGAGTTGTACGCCAAGGTCGCGATCCCGCTGGTCTCTCTCGCCTCGGAGCGCGGGGCCAAGACGATTCTGTTGACCTCATGCAAGGACCAGGAAGGAAAGAGCACGACGTCCCTCAATATCGCCGTATCCTTCGCCCAGGCCGGGTATCGGACCGTTCTCGTGGACGGCGATCTGCGCCGGAGCGTGCTTCACAAGCTCCTGGAAATCGACCGAACGCCCGGATTCACGGCGGTACTCGCGGGAGAGCTCGAAGCTCAGCGGACGATTGCGGAAGAGTTGGAGAGGCGCGGGGAAAGCGTCCCAGAAGCGCCCCGGCGGTTGGAAGACTGTCTGCAAGAGACGAGCGTTCCCAATCTGCGCTTGCTGGCCGCGGGGAGCAGCCCGATGAATCCCATTCAACTCCTATCCTCCAGTCATACGGCGGAAGCGCTCGGCCGGCTTCGGGAACTGGCCGACTTCGTGATCGTCGACAGTCCCCCGATTCTGAGCGTGGTGGATGCGGGAATTCTGGCCGCGCATTGCGACCTGTCGATCATCGTGGTTGCCCAAGGGTCGACCACGAAGTCGGATGCGCTTCTGATGAAGAGAGCCCTCCGTCACGCGGCGCAGAAGATCGCAGGGGTGATCATCAACAAGACGAAGCAGGGATCCGAGCGCGGATATTACTACTATTACTACTCCGAATACGGGACCCCGAACAGGAGATGATAGGAGAGGACCGCATGCCCCTCATCAAGATCGCCCGCTGGAGCGAAAAGGTTCGCCCGATCCCGACGGATCGGATCGACGAGAATCCCTATCAACCCCGCCGACGATTCGATCCCGACGAGATGAGAGCCTTGGTCGCGAGCGTGCGGCGTTTGGGAGTGGTCGTCCCCATCATTGTTCGTCCGACTTCCGGGGGGCGATACGAACTCGTCAGCGGAGAACGGCGTTGGCGGGCGTGTCGGGAACTGGAGATGAAGAAGCTCCCGGCCCTCGTGCGTCGCCTCTCGGATGCGGATGTCCTCGAGATGGCGCTCGTGGAGAACATGCTGCGCTCGAATCTCTCGAGATTGGAAGAGGCGGACGCCCTTGGCCGGATGCAGGGCGAATTCCAGCGGATGTCCGGGGAGGTTTTGCAATCGGAAATGGGGCTCACCTGCGAGAAACAGCAAGAGTACGCGGCCCTAGCGGCCCTACCGGTCATCCTCAAGCAGGCGTTGCACCTGAAGCTGATCGCTCCTCCTCAGGCGCTCGTGCTGGCCGCGCGGGTCTCCCCCGACGGCCTCCCAGAGTGGATTGCGCGGGTCTCGACCAAGAAGTTGACGCTGGAGCAGATCGAAACCGCACTTCCCGAGAGGAGCCTCTAAAACGCCCGGTGTACGCGCTTGCGCAGCGGCGCCCCCCCCGGCCCGGAGGCATGCGAGGTCGGACCCTGCTGGCCCCCTCCCGCGCGCTTGACCGCATCCTGGAATTCGCGCGAAACCGTCCATGATCGGAGAGTGTCGTCGATGGAGGCTTGGACGGGCGCGGCAAGAGACAGGCGGCGCGGAGCCGCTTCGGCCGGTGCGGATCGCCCTTCTTCGCGGATGATCTGTCGGATCCGTGCCTCACTGAGCTCCGGCCCGCGGCGGCTCAGTTCGGCCTGAATCATTTGCCGCACGGGCCCGTTTCCGGCCATGGCCTCTTCCAGGAAGGACTCGATCGATTTCCTCAACCGGTCCTGGATCGTCGGGGACTCGAAACAGGCTCTCGCCGCCTCCGTGGCCGCCCGTTCCGTCCGAGTCCGGAGCGCCTCGGCATCCTCGCCGGCGATCGCGGGCGCCTTCCGGACGGAGGTCTCTTCCGCGATCTCCTGCGCCCGGCCTTCGACGAAGGTCTCCATGTCCGAGGAGGAAGGATACTCGGCAAGCCGCTTCGTGAACTCCTCGCGAATCGCTCCCAAGGCCTCGGAAACGTGATGCTTGGCCAGAGAGGACACTCTCTCTTCGAGCTTGGCCATGACGTCTTCGGGAGTGAGCGTGGGCAGACTCGAAGTCGCCTCGGATACTCGGTGCGAAACCACAGACTCGATCAGCTGCTTGAGATCGGTCGAGGCGTGATAGACGCCCAGCTTCGCCTCGACGGCGGCGGCCACCTCCTCCGAAGTGACTTTCGGCAGCGGTTCCAGCGCCTCTCGAACGCGCTCCTCCGCGATTTCGCGGGACCGGCCTTCGACGAAGGTCTCCATGTCCGAACAGGAGGCATACTCGGCCAACCGCGCCTGAATCAGTCCGCCGACGTCGTCCGCCGACACCTTCGGCAGCGGCTCGATCGCCTGCTTCGCGATCTCCCGCGCCTTCTCCTCGATGAGCTTCGTGAGCTCGGTCGAGGCGTGGTATTCCCCGAGTTTGGACTCGATCTCCAAGGTCAAGTCCCCCGGCGTCACGTTCGGGAGGGGCTCGACCGCCTCCTGGATCCGCTTCTGGGCGATCTCTTCCACCAACTCCTCGATCCGCTTGGTCAATTCGCGCGAACCGTGGTACTCCCGGACCTTGCCGTCGATCGCGGTGGAAACCTCTTCGGGAGTGACCTTGGGCAGGGGTTCGATGGACCGTTGAGCGATCTCCTGCGCCTTCCGCTCGATCCGACCCGTAAGCTCGTCCGAGGCGTGGTAGTGCCGTACTTTGGCATCGATGGCGGAGGCCACGTCCTCGGGGGTGACCTTGGGCAGAGGTTCGACCAGGTGCCGCGCGATTTCGGTCGCCTTCTTCTCGATCCGGTCCGTCAATTCGGGGGAGGCGTGGTATTTCTCCACTTTGGCGTCGATCGCGGATTCCACATCGTCCGGAGTCACCTTGGGCAGGGGTTCAATGGCCTGTTGGGCGATTTCCGTCGCCTTCTTCTCGATTCGCTCGGTCAGTTCCGCTGAGGAGTGGTACTGCTGAACCTTCGCGTCGATGGCGGAGGCCACGTCCTCGGGAGTGACCTTGGGTAGAGGCTCGACCATGTCCCGTGCGATTTCGATTGCCTTCTTTTCGATCCGGTCCGTCAATTCGGGGGAGGCGTGGTATTTCTCCACTTTGGCGTCGATCGCGAATTCCACATCGTCCGGAGTCACCTTGGGCAACGGTTCCACGGCCTCGCGGATGCGCATCTGCGCGATCTCTTCCGCCAATTCCTCGATCCGCTTCGTCAACTCGCGCGAAGCGTGGTAGTGGTGGACCTTCGCGTCGATGGCAGCGGTGACTTCCTGGTGCGTGACCTTGGGCAGGGGTTCAATGGCCTGTTGGGCGATTTCCGTCGCCTTCTTCTCGATTCGCTCGGTCAGTTCCGGTGAGGAGTGGTACTGTTGAACCTTCGCTTCGATGGCGGAGGACACATCCTCGGGAGTGACCTTGGGTAGGGGCTCGAGAGCCTCGGCGATGCGGTCCCTCGCGAGGGAGCAGATGCGCTCCTCCAATTCCGCGGAGGCGTGAAAGGTGGAGATCCCCTCCGTGACCGCCTTCTGAACGTCCTCGAGCGTGACCTTAGGCAAGGTTGCGACCACCTCGGCGACCGTGCGGGAGGCCACGGTTTGCGCGAGAGCCACGATCCGGTCGCCCAACTCCGGCGAGGCGTGGTATTCCTCGATTCCCTTTTGCACCGACTCCGAGACCTCCTTGGCGAGGACTCCGGAGAGGACCGTGAGCGCAGCCGAAATCCGGGTGGAGGAGATTTCCTCGGCCCTTCGACGGGAAATGGTGTCGATCAGACCGGCCAATTCCGTCGAAGAGAGATGCTGGGCCAGCCGTTTCTCCAGGGCTTCATAGACGTCTTGAGCGGAGATGCGCGGCAGGGGGGCCACGGCGGCGGCCGCAACCGCTTTGGCCAAGGCTTCGATGCGTTCGCCCAGTTCCCGGGAATCGTGATATCCCCGAAGGGCGCGTTGAATGGCCGCTTCGATCTCCTGCGATGTGACTTGGGGTGAGGATGCGACCGGCTCTCGCGCGTTGCGGGCGGCGATCTCCTCCGCCATGGCGCGGACTTGATCGTCGATTCGCCGGGCGAGGGCGGCCGATGCTTGCTCTACCTTCCCGGTGGCCGGAGTTCCCTCATTGGCAGGGGTGTCCATGGCAAACTCTCCGCAATACGACTACGAGAGCGGAATTCCCGCCGGAACCCATCCCTCCCCGCCTACTGCAGGCATCCCCGGTTACTTCTAGTATAGTC
This sequence comes from uncultured Planctomycetales bacterium, assembly GCA_964526305.1. GTDB lineage: Bacteria > Planctomycetota > MHYJ01 > MHYJ01 > JACPRB01 > JACPRC01. The sequence continues at coordinate 12,796 of CAZGKV010000077.1, forward strand.
CATTCTCCCCTACGGCAGGGGGGGAATCCTAGCGGAAACGGATCTTGCAGGCGAGCACCGCTCCCGCGAGCGCCAGCGTCACGATGTTCGCCGCGATGACCGGGGCGGACCGCACGAGGAATCCGTAGGCGATCCAGAGCGCGATCCCGAGGCAAAGCAGCAGCCACATCCAGAGGGAAATGTCTCGAGTCGACCGGGTGCGCCAGACCTTCACCACTTGAGGCACGAAGGCGGCGGTCGTGAGGGCGCCGGCGACGAAGCCGAGGAGGGCGACGAGATTCACGGAGGATATTCTACCGAGAGCATCCAGTCTCGGGAATCCATCTCGCGGCGGTAAGGGGGCGGGAGTCCGCAACTCGAAACGAACAGGACTAGCCTGACTTACTCATCCGGGCTCCGCCGCCCGGATGAACAAGGCACCCTCCGGGCCTTCGCCCCGCCGAAGCGGCGGGCTTCGGCCGCGCAGGCGGGCAGCTTCATCGGCCCTCCAGGCCGATTCCGCTGGACAGCCCCGGCGGCATGAACGGCAACATCCTGTTGCCCGTCGCCGCCGGCCCGCGGCGCTCTCTTGCCCAAGCGGAACGCGCCGCGGGTGCCCTATTCACGTTTTCGGCCCCGCGGGCCTCCTCTACTCGGCGTGCGAGCGTTCTCCTCCGTCCTCCAAGAACGGATTTCGAACGTAGGTCCTCGACCAATTGAGCGAGGGTCCCACGAGCTCCGGATATCGATTCGCGGGATCGATCAGAAGGCTCCCCACCTTCCCCGAGCAGAACGACACATCCAGCGCGAAGGGCGATATGCCCCGATCGTTTCCCAACGGACCGCTGAACAAATCCCCGTCGTAGTAGCGGGGGATCCGGAAGCGGTGCCCCAACCGGCGAAGCTCGACGATCCCATCGAACAATCGTCCGTCGCCGCACAACTCCGGCAACCGGCGCCAAAACTTGCGAACGGTGGATTCCAATCGATACGGCACGACTCCCTGCGTCCAGTCCTCGGGCTCCCTACACGTCTCGTTCCCTGCCGGGCGCAGGAGAATGCCGCTGCCGGACCGGAATCGTAGCGATTCGTCTATTCTCGCACAGTCCGAAGGAATCGCATAGAGGCCATGTCCCTTGGTCTGGACGAAAACGCAGGGATGCGTCTCTTCTTCGATCCGGAAGCGCTCGTGGATCCTTCCACGATAATGCGCTTGGGTGAAGAGGAGTTCCGGCCGTCCCGTCGACTTGCGGACGACGACCTGAAGATTCTCGCCGTCATTCTCGTGAACGTCCTGGAGTCCGAGGCGCACGCAGCTCCAATCGCGAGGATGGAAGACGTGGTAGCTCAAGAACCAATGGGTCTCCGTTTCCACCACGGCGTAATAGAGGGTGGGCACGAGCGTGTGGCCAGGGAACGACTCCCAGTTGTTGTCGCCTCGGAGATCTCCATCGAAGTCTACGTTGGCCGGCAAGTCCTGACGTCCCCCTTTTCGGTCCGTCTCCTGAAAGAGGAACGGCGCGAAGCGTCGCGCGAGTTCGAGGTCCGCGGCTGTTTCGGCTTCCACGGAGACCGTGATCCGTTGTGCGGCGGCTTCGGGCGGGCATCCGCAGTTCAGGATCGCGAGCCAGAGGCCCGGCAGCGCGACCGCCGCGGCGAAGCTCGGCCCGGAAGTCATGGCTCCTCCTTCTTGATTCTCGATTCCGGTATGATCACAATTCCGGGGGAGAGAATTGTTCTAACGGTGAACGCGAATACCAGTCTTGGAGGAGCGAACGGCTCCTTTCCCGCCACGCGGTGGACCCTGATTCGATCCGCAGGCGAGGCCCACGGCTCCGCGTTGGAGTGCTTCGCCAAGACCTACTGGAGGCCGGTCTACGCCTACCTCCGAGCCAAGTGGGGAAAATCGAACGACGAAGCGAAGGATCTCACACAGGATTTCTTCGAGGCTCTTTGCGAGAAGAGCTTCTTGGACCGCCTTTCTCCCGAGCGGGGTCGATTTCGCGCGTATGTCATGACAGCCCTAGACAACTTGGTTCGCCTGGATTGGCGCGACGAACACCGGAAAAAGCGCGGCGGAGCGGCCGTGCGCGTGCCGCTGGAGAACGTCGAGCCCGTGGCCGGAGACTCGCCCGAGTCGGTCTTTCTCCGGGAATGGGCCCGTTCCGTGGTGGATGGGGCGTTGCGCGAAATGGAATCGGACTACGTGTCGCGGGGCAAGTCCGCGGACTTCGAGCTATTCCGTCTCCACGAATTGGACCGCCCTCCGGGCGAGGATCTCGGGTACGAGGCTTTGGCCCGGCGGTTCCGCGTGGACGAATCCGACATCAAGAACATCCTCTACGGCGCCCGAGTGCTCTTCCGGCGGAAAGTGCGGGAGGCCATCGCCGATACCGCGAGCACGCCCGAGGAGGCGGAACGGGAGTTCCGGGAACTCTTCGAGGGAGGAGCCCGATGGTGACGGACGAAGGGCTGGGACGAGCGGTGGCGGCGCTCGGGTCGGAACCCTCTCCGGTAGGGCTGGTCGTCGATCATCGCTACGAAATCCTCCGCCCTCTCTCTCGTGGGGGCATGGGGGAGGTGTACGTCGCCCAAGATCGGCGATTGAATCGCGCCGTAGCGATCAAAGTCCTTGGCCAGGAGTGGGCGGAGTCCGAGGGGATGCGGCGATTTCGCTCCGAGGTCGAGATTACCACGAAGATGGATCATCCGGGTATCGTGCCCGTCTACGACATCGGAGCCTTTCCGGACGGCCGGACCTACTTCGCGATGAAACTTGTCGCGGGAAAAACATTAGCCGAGCGAATCGCCGATCGTTTGCCCGTGCCTCGCCTCCTGGAGGATGTCGCCGCGGCTTGCGACGTCGTCCAATACGCGCACGAACGGGGCGTCGTCCACCGGGACCTCAAGCCGGCGAACCTCATGGTGGACGTCGATGGGCGCGTCTACGTCTTGGACTGGGGCATCGCGCGATTCCGCGAGAGCCAAAACGAGAAGTCTCCCTCGGGCGCTCGGGTCGATCCGGGGCGTACCGCAGCCGGTACGGTCTTGGGCACGATCGATTACATGTCTCCCGAACAGGCAAGGGGCGAGCACCATCACATCGACGGACGATCGGACGTCTACTCGCTCGGCGCGATCCTCTACGAAGTCGCGACGGGGAAATCTCCGGCGCGTGGGGGGGACGCTTCCGAGCGGCTCTCCTCCGTTCAACGGGCCTCGGTCGCGCGTCCCGGACTCGCCGACCGTGAGCTCGAAGCGGTCGTGGTGAAGGCCTTGTCGGCCGACGCCGCAGGTCGATATGCGGATCCGGCGTCCCTCGCCGCCGATCTACGCCGCCGTTTCGCAGGAGAACTCGTGACGGCGCTTCCCCGGTCGGGCTTCGCGCGGGTCCTTCGCATGATGTCGAGAAGGCGATGGATGGTGGCAGGCATCCTCGTGGCCTTGGGGCTTTTCGGCTGGCTCGGTACGAAGACCGCGATCAAGCAGCTTCGGGTGCGCTCCTATCGGGCCGCGGCGCTTCAGGCGGAACGGACGGGCGAGTGGAGTCGCGCCAAGGAGAACTGGCACAACATTTGCGTTCTCTGTCCGTCCGATTCCGAGGCGAAGCGCGGCGTCGAGCGCGCCGACGAGGCCTTGCGTCGATGACCCTCCTCTCCGCGAACGGCGTGGCGAAACACTTCGGTGGCCACGAGCTCTTTCGCGACGTGGAAATCGCGTTGGAAGAGGGCGCGCGGGTCGGGCTCATCGGCGCCAACGGGACGGGAAAGACCACCCTTCTTCGCATCCTCCTGGGGGAAACCGATCACGAGGGGACGGTCGCGCGTCGCTCCGATCTCCGGATCGCCGTCCTCGAACAGAATCCCACGTTTCCTCCCGGCGCGACGGTCAAGGAGGCGCTCCTCGCCTCGGACGCGCGGCTCATGGATCTCGAGCAGAAGATTCGGGACCTTCACGAACGGCTGGCCGACGGGCAGGACATCGATCGGTTGCTGGCGCGGTTAGGGGAGCTCGAGACGGAGTTCGAAAGGCTCGGCGGATATACGGTGGAGCATCGCGCCGATCGCGTCCTGGAGGGGATCGGGTTCCCCGCCTCCCGGCATGACGAGAAAGTCGAAACGTTGAGCGGAGGAGAGCGGAACCGCGTGGCGTTCGCGCGTACGCTCCTCGCCGATCCGGACGTCTGGTTCCTGGATGAGCCGACCAATCATCTCGACTTGGATGGAATCCTCTTCTTGGAGGAAACCCTGCGCGAGGGGCGCGCGGCGGCCCTGATCGTGTCCCACGATCGGCGATTCCTCGATCTGGCGACCACGGAGACATGGGAAATCGAGGAGGGGAGGCTCTGGCGTTACCCGGCGCCCTACAGCCGCGCGAGGGAACTCCGGGACGAGAGGATTCTGGCCGCGCAGAGGGCGTTCGAGAATCAACAGTCGGAGATTTCGAAGCAAGAGGAGTTCATCCGACGATATCAGGCGGGGCAGCGAGCGCGCCAATCCGCGGGACGTCGCAAGCTCCTCGATCGGGTGATCCGATTGGAGCGACCTCAGGATGCGGCGCGTATCCTGGCGCTCGACTTTCCGGCGGGAGAGAGCTTAGGAGCCCGCGCGTGCGCGGTGAAGGAACTCGCCATCTCCTTCGGCGAGCGAACGCTCTTTCGAGATCTCTCCCTCGAGGTCGAACCGGGGGAAACGCTCGGGATCGTGGGGCCGAACGGGGCGGGGAAGACCAGTCTCCTGCGGGTTCTTCTCGGGGATCTCGCTCCCACCGTGGGGACCGTTTCGTGGGCGCCGCGCGCCAAGCCGGGCACGCTCCGGCAAGAGGAGTCGATCCTTGACGGAACGCACACCCCGTTCACCTACCTCCGATCCGTGGAACGGCGGAAGCCCGACCTCCATCTCCGGAACGCCCTGGGGGCGATGCTCTTTTCCGGAGACGAGGCCGACAAACCCGTCTCCGCTCTTTCCGGAGGCGAACGGAAGCGGCTCATGCTCGCGCGGCTTCTCTTCGAAGGAAACAACGTTTTGCTCTTGGACGAGCCGACGAACCATCTGGACCTCCCGAGCCGCGAGGCGATCGAGCTGGCGCTCGCGGCCTACGAAGGGACGGTCCTGGCCGTCAGCCATGACCGGTACTTTCTGGATCGAATCGCCGACCGAATCTTGTGGATCGAAGGCGGGGAATGGACTTTGACGTCGGGGGGATTCGAGGAGGCGTTCGCGAGGCGCCGCCGCCCCGCCGCTTCCGCACGGCCCGCGCCGGTCAAGCCTCCAGCTCAGGCTCCGAAGAAACCGCGCTCTCCGCTCGCGCGGCTCCGGACCGAGGAGCTCGAGAAACGGATCATCGCATGCGAGGAACAAATCCGATCGCTCGAGGCAGGATTTTCTGACCCGGGGGTTTTTCGAAATCCGGGGAGGCTCAAGGAATCGCAGATGAAACTCGAAGCCACGCGGCGCGAGCTGTCGGAACTTGAGTTGGAGTATGCGACCCGGACGCGCTGATGAGGACGGTATACTGCTCTGGAATGGCGGATCCTCCTGTCCTGACCGACGAAGACCTACGCTCGGTCTCGGAGGAAGCGGAGCGGACGCCCACCCGCGCGTGGAGCTCCATTCTGTTGATCCTCCTCGGAATGATCGGATGGATAGGATCGTTTTGGCTCGGCTCCGGCGGATGGATTTTCCTCCTACCCGCCATCCCACTCCTGGCCCTCTCGCTGACGATTCTCTCCATCACGGTCCATGAGTGCGCACACGGAACGCTCCTCGGTGCGCGGACCGCGGATTCGATCGTCGGTTCGATCGCGGGCCTGTTCTGCTGGACTCCGTTCTTCAGCTATCGCCGAGGACACGACGCGCACCACGCCTGGATCGGCACGGACCGGGATCCGACTCCAAGCCCGCGAGGACCGGTGGCGCCGAACCGAGGATTGGACCTGCTGCGGCAGGTAGGGGTGTTCCCCGTGTTCTACTGGTCGGGAGTGTACTGGCCGTACCTGATCTACGACCTTCGTCACGGGCGCCCCGTTTTCCTCCTGGCCAATCTCGCCGCCATCGGGGGCCTTCACGGTGTCCTCGCCTTTTGGATGGGATGGGAACGGTACGCCGTATTCGCGATCCTCGGATTCTTGGGATGGGGAATCTTGTACGAGAATCTCTTTACGCTGGCGCAACACGTGGGCCTCGCCCCGGTCCCGGCAGGGCGATCCCGTTATTCTCCTCGCGAGCAAGCCAATTTCTCTCGGTCCGTCCCGCTGTCGGCGGCCGGAATCTTCTTCCACTTCAACCTGCACAAAGAACACCATCTCTTTCCCGGGATGAACTTTCAGCGACTCCCCCGGATTCGCGAATTGCTTCGCGCCCGAAGGCCCGACCTGTACGCGTTCACCGACGAAGAGTCGGGATGGCGCCGTCGCGGCCGGCCCGTCCACGAGATCCTCAGCCCCCGATGAACGAGTGTGACGTCGTACTCCGATCCCCGCTCGCCGTCCCCGATCGACTGCGATTCCACAGCGTCGCGGAGATGATTCGGGAGGGCGAAGGCCCGGTCCTCTGCGGTCCGGATTCGGTAGTGACGCTCGAGGATCTGCGCCGAGCCGCAAACGCCGCACGGGCTTGGATGCGCGACAAGGGACTGGGTTCGGAGTCTACGATCGCCCTGGTGCGCCGCCCCGGCACGCCGGAACTTCCGGTTGCCGTCGCCCTGATTGCCTTTCTGGCGAACGGCATTCGCGTCTTTCTCCCCATGAACGCGAGCCTCTCCGGACTCGAGGGGGCTCCGAATACGATTCTCGGATGGGGGGAGGAGCCTCGCTTCGGACCGAGGTATCATCGTCTCGATCGGGATCTTCGTCTCTCCGAACCGGTCCCGGCTGTTCCCGAGCGAGATTTCGATCCCGGGAGGGAAGCGCTCGTCCTCACGACCAGCGGATCGACGGGAGAGCCCAAGGCCGTCCGGTACACCCAGTCGGCTTTGATGCGGTGCGCCGAAGCCTGGAACGTCGCGGGGCTCCTGGACGATTCCGTTACGGGCGGTCCCTCGGTCTGCCCCCTCCTCGGTCATTCCATGGGCGTGAGGAACGTGCTCCACGCGGTGTGGAATCGGCGGCCGACTCTCCTGGTCACCCCCGAATGGCTCGAAGTGGCGCCGTATCGGATCGCCGAGGCCCTGGCGGAGCATCCCCCCGCGCATGCGACGGCCGGACCCGCGCTCCTTCGCGCGTTGGCGGAACTGGCTCGCAGCTTTCCGGAGGTGCGGGCGCGCATGTCGCCTCGGTGCCTCGTTTCGAGCGGGGCGCCGATCGATCCGGCGCTCGAACGAATCTGGCCGGAAGCCCGCTTGGCGAATGCGTTCGGAATGACCGAGACGCAGCAAGTGCTGAATACCCTCCTCGGAGGTGACTGTGGGTCGCTGGGCCGGCCGCTTCCCGGCGTGTCGGTCGCCGTTCGATTCACCGACGCCCTCGAACGCGTGGGCCGACTCTTCGTGCGCTCTCCCTTCGGCTCCCTCGAAGCGACAGGGGAATGGTTCGATACGGGGGATCTCGTGCGATGGACGGGGGAAGACCTCGTCTACGTCGGCCGGGCGGAGGCCGATTTCGTGAAGAGCGGCCTCGGCGTCAAGCTTCCCCTCGATGTGCTCCATCGCCGGTATCGAAACATCGCCTCCATGGAATTCTTCGCCTTCCCCGAGCGGGAGAGTGCGGCCGCTCTGGCGTTCGTAGGAGAACGCGATCCCTCCCAGGCGCTACTGGAAATCCGAGAGGCGATCTCGGCTTGTCATGAAGAAGAGGACGAATCGGATCTTGCCCGTCGACTCGTACGGATCGGCACGCTTGGATGCGTTCTGGGCGTTCCGCCCGTACGCGGGCCGGGAAAGACGGACCGAGAACGCATCCTGCGAGACCACCCCGAAATCATCGAAGCTCTCGCCGGTCGTGCGCGCCACCCGCATGTGGAAGAGATCCCCGCTTCCGAGAAACAATCCTTCGAACCGAGACGATCCAAACTTCGGGCCCTGATCGGTCTCGACCGCGAGTACACCGGAGGATGCGGCGACGAACTCTACGATCCGGAGCCCGTCCTCGACATGGTCGGGGGATTCGGCGCGACTCTCCTCGGCCACGGACATCCCGAGATTCTGCAGGCCGCCCAGGACGCGCTCCGAGTGGTTCCGCTTTGCGATCAAGGCGCGGAGCGGTCGCCCGCGACGCGGCTGGCCGCCGCGCTTTCGCGAAGGGTGGGGCGGGCTACGGGTCGGCGATACAACGTCCTCTTCGCATCGACCGGATCGGAGGCGGTCGAGATGGCGCTGCGCCATGCGATTCTGGAGCGCCGTCCTCCCGGTAGGCCGGTGGTCTTGGCGCTCGAGGGTGGATTTCACGGCCACAGCCTCGAGTCCTCCGGGATCCAGGTGATCCGGCTCGGGAGCGCGGAAGCGGACCGATTCTTGGGCGAGGGGGACCGGGATAACCTGGTGGCCACGATCTTGGAGCCCGTGCAGGGCGAAGGAGGGATCGTCGAAGTATCGCCGGAGCGGATGCGCCGCCTGCGGTTGCCTGGAGTCCCGCTCCTCATGGACGAAATCCAATGCGGACTCGGTCGCGCGGGTTCATTCCTCGCCTCCGAAGGCGTTCCCGCCGACTACTACGTTTTCGGAAAGGCGCTCGGAGGGGGCGTGGCGAAAATCGCGGCCGTCCTCATCGATCGCGAGCGCTATCGGGAGGAAATCGAGGAAGGAGTCGCATCCAGCTTCGGCGCGGACGGCTTCTCGTGTTCGGTCGCGCTTCGAGTGTTGGAGATTCTGGAGCGCGACGACGTCCCTCGGCGGGCGCGCGAGATCGGCGAGCGCATCCGACGGAGACTCCTCGCTCTCCGGGATCGCCATCCCCGAGTGATCCGCAGCGTGCGAGGACGAGGACTCCTCCAGGGAATCGAGCTTGCGTACCCGGACGATCCGCCGTGCGCCATCCTCCGAAGCTTGGCCGAACGCGGGCTCGGCTATGTGGCCGCGGCGTACCTGCTGAACCGTCAGCGGATCCGAATCCTGCCGACCCTCACCGACGCGCGCGTTCTCCGAGTCGAGCCGTCCGCGTATTTCTCCGAAGCACACCTCGATCGATTCGTGGATGCGCTGGATTCCCTCTGTCGGGCTCTCGACTCCTCCGAGCTCGGAGAGCTCGTGGGACATCTCGTTCCCTCCGAACCCGCGGCGTCCCCGTCTCCGTTTCGACTCGCTCACGATCTTCCTCCCGAGGGAGCGCGTCGGATCGCCTTTCTTCACAACCCGGTCCGTCCGGAAGAGGAAATGATGGGCGATGCTCCGAGTCTGGCGCGCCTTCCCGCGTCCAGTCGTCGCGAATTGGTGGCGCGGTTCGAGCTGCTTCTGGGACTTCGACCCATGATCTCCTTTTCGAAGTCCCTTTTCGGCGGCCGGTTGTGGATGCTGGGGATCACCCTCCCCGCGAGCCCGGCGCTTTTGGAGCATCTCCATCGCACGGGGGAACGCGCGCTCGTCCGGAGTCGGGTGCAGGAGGCGTTGGAACTCGCGCGCGCTCGAGGCTGCACCGTGGCGGCGCTCGGCGCTCACACGAGCATTCTCACGGCGAACGGGACCGCCGTTCGGCCGCCGGATGGGATGCGTGTCTGTACCGGAAACACTCTCACGGTGGCCGTAGCTCTGGAACAACTACGTGCGACGGAGGGGAGGATCGGCATCGTGGGCGCGGCGGGGAACATCGGCGCGGCCTTGGCGGAACTGCTGGCCGACCGGGAGCTTCTCCTGGCGGGCCGCGTCGGAACGGAACTCCGTCTGGAGGGGCTGCGCGACCGACTCGGAACCGGAACGATCACGACCGATCTCGACGACCTTCGCAGTTGCGGGACGATCGTGGTGGCCACGAGCGGTAGCGAGCCCGTGCTGCACGCGCGCCATGTCGATTCGATGCACGAGGTTCGGATCCTCGACATCGCCCAGCCTTCGGGATGTTCCCCTCGTCTCGCGAGCGAGCGTCCGATGGCGCGCGTTCTCGGGGCGGCGCTGGTTCGACTCCCGCAGGATCCCGACTTCGTGATGAGCACTCACACCCCTCCGGGCGCGGTCTTCGCGTGCGCGGGAGAAGCGATGCTTCTGGGACTGGAGGGCGGGGAGATGGAATTGACCGGGGCGGTCCGACCCGCCCATGCCCGTACTTTGGGAGAAACGGCGAAGCGGTGGGGGCTGATTTAGAACCTATCCCGGTAGGCATCGTGGCCGCGGTGGGGGCGCCGAGGGTGCAGATGCAAGGCGCGACGACGAGACGAGCCTTGAAGAGGGCTGTCGAGGAGGAGCAACGCCGCAGATGCGCCCTCGCCGCCGCCATCCC
>CAZGKV010000078.1:0-23004 GCA_964526305.1 uncultured Planctomycetales bacterium
GACCCCGTGCGCACCGACAGCCTTCTCGTTTGGGAAGACGGCGCCTGGAAACTCGACCTCGACGCCACGGCCCACCACAACCGGAATCGGCAGACGCCGTGGGGGCGTTAAATCCCCCTAAGCTTCACCGCCTCGAACACCCGCTGGATCGCTACCATGAACGCCGCCGTCCGGAGCGACACCGTCCGCGCCTTCGCCATCTCGTGCACCTCCGAGTAGGCGCGATTCATCACCCCTTCGAGCTTCTGCTGAACCTCCGCCTCCTCCCAATAGTACTGCTGCAGGTTTTGCGTCCATTCGAAGTAGGAAACCGTGACGCCGCCGGCATTGGCGAGGATGTCGGGCACCACGGGAATCTTGCGCTCGAACAGCGATTGGTCGGCGTGCGGATCGATCGGGTTGTTCGCTCCTTCGAGCACGAGCCGCGTCTGGATCTGACCGACATTCTCCTCGTGGATCACGCCGTTCAGGGCCGCCGGAATCAGGATGTCGCACGGAACGGAAAAGATCTTCGCGTTCGAGAACGCCTCGCCCCCGGGAAACCCCGCCACCGTCCTCTTCTCCGCAAGATGCTTGAGGAGGGAAGGGACGTCGAGTCCCGCGTCGTTCCGCACCGCGCCGTCCACGTCCGCGACGGCGATCACCTTCGCCCCGCCGTCGTGGAAATACTTGGCCGCCCACGACCCGACGTTGCCCGAGCCCTGGATCACCACCTTCGCGCCCCGGAGGGCGATCCCGTAGTCTTGGCAAGCCTTCCGACCGACGAAGAAAATCCCCAGCCCGGTCGCCGATTCGCGCCCCTTGGAGCCGCCGAGGGCCACCGGCTTCCCCGTGACGATGGACGGAGTGTAGCCGTGTTTCCGGCCGTACTCGTCCATCATCCACGCCATCATCTTGGCATTCGTATTCAGATCCGGAGCCGGAATGTCCCGATACGTCCCCAGCGCCATGTCGATCTTCCGCATGAAAGAGCGCGTGAGGCTTTGGATCTCTCCTTCCGACATCGCCCGCGGATCGCAGTTGATCCCTCCCTTGGCGCCGCCGAAGGGGACGTTGACGACCGCCGTCTTCCACGTCATGAGGGACGCCAGCGCGCGCACTTCGTCGAGGTCCACGGTCGGGTGGTATCGGATCCCTCCCTTGTACGGCCCGCGCGCGCCGTTGTGCTGGACGCGGTAGCCGAAAAACTCCTCCAGCTTTCCGCCGTCGCGGCGAAGGGTGATCTGCACCTTGAGTTCTCGGTAGCAATTCCGCAGGATCGAGCGGTATTCCACGGGAATGGCGAGCTGCTCGGCGGCCCGATCGAATTGCCAGTTCACCTCTTCGAACGCGGTCATCTTGCCCTTCGCCATGTTCTCCCCTTTCAGATGGCCAGACGCAAAAGCTCCCCGGTCCGCACGGGCGAGCCCGTCGCGATTTCGAGGAGTCGTCGAAAGATGTCGGGACGGTCTTTCAGGAATCGGACCACGCTCTCGGCGAGACTCGGCCTCCGCATCGCCCGCAGCAGCCACGACGAGAGCCACGCGGACCCGGCCGCCAGTTCCGCGCGACGGCGGGCATACGAACCCTCGCCGACGGAGTCCGCCGCGGCGCGGGCGGAGAGAATGGCCAAGGACATCCCCTCGCCGGTCACGGGGTCGGGCGCCCCCGCCGCGTCTCCTACCAGAAGCACGTTTCCCGCCGCGACGGCACGCACCGCAAGCCCCAGCGGAGCGCACGCGAGGCACGGCGACGTGAACTCCAGCCGGTCGATTCGTTCGGGGACCCGCAGTTCCAGGAGCCGGCGCATCCTGGCTTCGTTCGAGGATCCGCTCGGTACGCCCTCTTTCCAGAGGAGACCCGCGACGAGCGTCTCGCCGTCGCCCGGCGCGAGGTAGAGTTCCCCTCCGTCGAAGATCGCCACCTCCACGCGCTCGGGATCGACATGCAATCCTCGCACGTGGGTGCTGATGCCGATTCGGAGGGAGCGAGGGCGGAGGGGGACGAACTCCGGACGCCGGTGGAAGAGCGACTTCACGCCGTCGGCTCCGATCACCCAACGGGCGCGCCAACGATCCGGATCGTAGGCGACTCCCGGATGCGCCTGGACATTCGGCGTTTCCGCGGCGATGCGAAAGAGGAAGTCATCGAAGCGGTCTCTCCGGACGACTCTACCGTGACCCCAAGGGAAATCGCACTCGACGCTCGCGCCGGAGGGTACGATGAATCGGAGCCCTCGAATCGGTGTGCCGGGAACGGCCAGACCGAGATCGGCGAGTGCGCGGACGCCGTGCGGGAGCAAGCCTTCGCCGCACGGCTTCCACCGGGGAAATCGGCTCCGCTCCAGAAGCGCCACCCGGAATCCACGGCGCCCCAGTTCGATGGCGCTCGTCGCCCCCGCCACGCTGCCGCCCACGATGACGACGTCGAGCCCCACCCCAAGATAATAGCGCCCCGGCGCCGTTCATGCGTGCGGGATCTGGAATTGCTCGCAGATCTTCTGGTGATACTCGAGGATCCGTTCGAACGCGTACGTGGCCTGGTTGACGACGTCCTTGTAGCGGGGATTGCGGAGGTTCTTCTGGAATCGTTCGCACCACGCGCGGATGTCGTCCGGGACCCCTCCGCCCGGAAAGAGAAGGAATTCATATCTCCCGGGCGTGATGTCGTACGTGTAGGCGCGGGGGAACGAGCCGGGAAGCTCCTCCTCGAGCCGTCCCGCGAGACTCGCCTTGGTCAAGTCTCCCACGGCGCCGCGCGGACCCGTGAGCATCGCGAAGGCGGTGAGCGGATTCGTCATCGGCGAGAGATTTCCCGTCAGACCGAGTTCGTTCGAGTCCGGAATCTTCCCCACGTGAAGCGCTCCCAGCGAGCTCTTGACGAGTGTCTCGAGCGCCTTGCCGTCCAAGGGCACGACGTCGTCGAGATGGGCGTATCCGACGCTCCGGAGACCCGGCTGTCGGATGAAGTCCCTCATGTCGAGGAACTTTTGCCGCGAGTCCAGCTCGAACGCTCCCTGCTCCAGCGTGCCGCCGCTCTCGCCGAGGCCGCTGTAGAGCGTGGGATAGAGGATGCGCGAAAGGACGTCGGCGACGATCGTATTCGCGAGCGGATAGAACCAGTTCATCCCCGCCTGCTGGAAACTCTGGGCCCCGGAGAGAATCTGTTCGTTCGAAATCAGCACCGGCGCGTAGCGGTCGGGGTATTCGCGCAGGAGTTCCATCACTTGCCACGTGAGATAAATCACGCGGCTCGTTTCGATCCCTTCCCCGCGGTACGGCAAGATGATGAACTGAAGAACCATGGCGTTCTCGAACTTGGAGAGGATTTCCCGGTCGAGGAGAAACCCCGCGCCGCAGTTCGTGGCTCCCCCTCCGCGGATCGAGAGGAAGAGAGCGGGCGGGTTCTTGCTCAGGTTCGTCTGAAAGTCCCGGACCACGCTCCACTGGGCGTCTTGGAAGAAACGTTCTCCCGTGGCGACGTTTCCCGCCCCGGAGAGGACCCCGCCCTTCGAGATGTCGTAGGTGAAGGCGTTCCCCTTCTGCTTCGCGCGGGAGAGCTCGGGCCCGCAGTCGATGTAGTGAACCTCGTACTTCGGCCCCGGTCCGTCCCGAAGGAGCGATTGGTGGAGAACCTTCCACTTCAAGTCCGAATCGCGGAGCTTCTCGCACTTGGAGAGGAAATCTTCCGCGACATTGGCGAAGCAGGCGCCGGCACCCACGAGAGCGACTTTCATGGCGGGGATTATCCCGTTCCCGCCCCGAGGCGCCAAGCAAATCCGTCAATCGGGCAAGGAATCCTTCGTCAGCATCGTCGCCCACGATACGCCGCCGTCCGCCGACTTGTAGACCCGTCCATACGAGCCGGACATGTAGACGACGCCGGGGTCCTGGCGACTCCATTCCATGTCGCTGATCTGGACCGTGGGGGGGATGCCGGGGGTCGTGCTTCGGGCTTCGTAGGGAAGGACTCCCCAGACGCTGAAGGTCGCCCCGCCGTCCTCGCTCTTGAGGACATCCATGCCGTCTACCGCGAGCATCCGATCCCCTTCCGCATCGTTCGGGTCCCAGACAAAGACGGATTTGTATCCGCCGCCGCTCGGAGCCTGGAACGATTCCCCTCCGTCGGCGGAATAGTACATCGACGATTGATACGAGCACGCGAAGAGGCGATTCGAATCCCGGGGAGAGACCCGCGTGCGCCATAGGGCGCGGGTGCCGGGCTGGGAGAGATCCATCCCGTTCGTCTTGGACGCCCAGGTAGCGCCGCCGTCGGTCGACTTCAGCACGCCGTACTGCGTCGAAGCGTAGTACGACGCCTGCCCGGGGACCTTGACGAGGATGAAGGTGGAGGCGTAGACGATCCGCGGATCGGAGGGCGAGATCTCGAGGTAGTTCACACAGAGACCGGGGACGAAGCCGGTGTCGAGCTCGGTCCACGTCGAGCCCCCGTCGGTGCTCTTGTAGATCGAGCCGATGGTGTTGAAGTACTGATTCGGGTCCGCCCCCGTATACGATGCCGTATTGCCGTTGCATCCGGCATACACGATGTTCGGGTTCGTGGGATCGACGGCGACGCAGTAGATCGCGGTGTTCATCGTCGAGGATACGGCGTGCGCCCAACTCGCGCCCCCATCCGCGGATCGGTAGACCCCCTCTCGACTCGAGGGATACGAGGCCACCGTTCCCGGGCTGGCGGCGAGGCACGTATATACGATGCCCGGATTCTGCGGAGAGACCCCCGTCATGTAGAATTCGGAGTACACGGGGCCGGAGCCGTCCGCATTCGGACGCCCGGGAATGTTGTTCGTCACGCGTGACCACGCAACCCCGCCGTTCACGGACTTGAAGATCCCTTCGTGCTCCACGCCCACATAGACGACTTGATCGTCGGTGGGGTCGACCGCGAGCGAGGCCTGGGTGCGCCAGGGGAATTTCGAGTAGTCGACCGTGACGGGCGATTCCGTGCCGGAATAGGTACCGGGAACGATCTGGCCGGGAGCGGGAGGGCTCACGTCTAGGACGGTCTCCACGATATCGGCGGGGGCGACCCCTCCCCCGCCGCATCCGACGGTCAGGAGAGCTATCGCAGATGCATATAGTCCATGTTTCATGTCTTCTTCCTCCACGGCTTGGATCGCAGCGGAGGAGAAAACTTGTCAGGAAAAGCGCGCGGCACGAGGCGGTACTTCGGCCGGCCCGGCCGCCGGCACCGCTCTACTCGACGAGCCCCTTTCCCGAGAGGATGCGTCTGCGAGGAGGGACCGTCAACGCTCGGAGGAATGAAACCTCAGGCCGGCCTTCACAACCCGCGGGACTTGTTGTAGGCCGCGATCTCCTTGAGGACCTTTCGGACTTTCGCCGCTTTGAGCCTCGCCGTCGAATCGGGTCCCTTCTCCGCGACCGCCGCGACTCGATCCAGGAACGCCAGAATCTTCGGCGCGTCCGTGAAATGATAGAGATGGATTTCGACGTCGCGGACAAGGAGCGCATGCCTTCGCGGGTCGAAACGCTCCCCGGTCCCCTCCAAGAGCTGTTCCAATCCCTGCAAGGCCGAGGCGGCGATTCCGGGGTCCGCATCTCTCAGGAGGCGGAGATACTCCAGGAGGCGGAAGGTGGCACCGTATCTCGCCAACTCCTTGAGGGCCTGACTTCGAGTCGCGACCGATCCGCTCCGGAGCGCGGGAAGGATGTCGAATCCCTGGAGCTGGGACGGCTTCGGCAGGGGTTTGTCGAGCACGGTCAAACTCGTCCCCACGGTCGTCGATTCGCGCCCGTCGCTCACGGTACACTTGATTCCGTCGTAGCGTCCGCCGTCGGAGACCCCCGGGATCCAAGCGATCTCTCCCGTCGAGGAATCGAAAAAGGCGCCCTCGGGCAACCCGGTGATCGCGAAGGAAAGGCGGTCCCCGTCCGGATCCCACGCCTCGATGCGATGATAGAAGGGACGTCCCTCGGAGCCTTCCAGCTCCGCCGGAAGACGGACGAGGGGTTTGAAATTCCGGGCGTCCTTTCGGGGAAGGGCGACCAAGCGCTCTTCGACCGTGAGGAGATCGCCCCTATTATCCAAGAAACCGATTCGAAGCCGGACCGAACCGGTAAGGGCATCGTGGGGAGGGAAAACCAGATTCCCCGAGCCGTCCAAGGCGGCTCCGGGAGGCCCCTCCAGGAGGACCATCGTTACTTCGGAGTTCCCCGCACCCCCGTCCCTTTTTCCCGCCAGGGTTCCCTTCGTCGCATCTCCCGAGAACGACAGTCGGGGCTTCGAGAACGGGTAGACTTCGACTTGCCAAACGCGATGGCCCGAGAGCACCCCGTTGTCGCGACGGATTCGCTGATTGAGAAATTCCACCCGCAGGGCGATTTCGTGGTGGCCGGGCTTGAGATCCGATCCCCTGACCTTCACCGTGGTCGTCTTGTCCTTGGACGTGACTCGATCGGACGGGACTCCGTCGACGTACCACATCGCCTTCAAGCTCCCCAAGGAAGCGCCGGCGCCTTCCGTAACGACGGCGTTCGCGGAGAAGGCGATCTCGTCGTCGAGGAAGAGCCGCACGGAGGGAGCGGCGGGGAAGGCCGAGTCGATGGGCGCCACGAGCGAATAGAGCGACTTCTCCATCTTCTCGAAACAGACGACGCAGAAGGAGGAGCCCGAGGACTTCATCCGGCACTCTTGAGAGGGGCGATAGTACCCCTTGTCGCGATAGTAGGCCCCCTCGAACGCGCCGACCAGAGGTCCCTTGGGAGAGGGCGGCCAATTCCAGTAGTGCCACTTCACCTTCTTCGGGTCCTTTTCCCGCGTCGTGTTGTGGTGGAATAGCTCCGCCTTGCCCGACCAGTCGGGGTGTCTGTCGGCCACGGACGCGTCGACGTACTCGTCGTCGAGACCGGCGAAGGCATGCCCCAGCTCGTGGATGGCCACGTTGCCGACGTCGCCGCTGCCGTCGAGCGTAAGGATCCCTCCCCCCCCGGTGGAGCGCGCACCTCGCACGTTGGCGATGACGCAGATAAGATCGGAGCCCGGCGCCAGTTTCGCGACCTCCCGCGCCTTCGCTCGATTGCACGTCAGGATGCTCGAGTCCACCCGCGAGCCCAGAACGGTCTTCTTGCCCTCGACCCCGCTCGTCTCCTCGACGAGGTTGATCCGGTGGAAATTGATGTAGCTGGGATAGTTCGCCAGGGGCTCGACCTTCAGGATCGCCCTGACCAATCTATCCACGAGCGTGTTGAAGGCGGTCTGCTCCGAGGCGGCGTATCCGTCCGAGAGGAAAACGACGTCGAGGCGACGGGAGGGGTGGCCCTTCCACACGAGCGTCCGGATGTCCCCCACCCTCTGTGCGGCTTTCAGTTCTTCGAGCCTTCGGTGCTGCTCCGCCTTGGTCGCCGCGGCGGATTCGACGGACTCCTTCTCCAACTTCTTGCGCATCTCCTCGAAGGAGGCGGTCGAAGCGCCGGGGAGGAATTCCTCGGCGGTCCGACGGAGCAGATCGTTCAGATCGGGGATGGAGAGCGACGGATCGAGGGCCCGCGCCGCGGCGTATTCCCAGCGAGCCTGCGACCAGAGCCGCTGATCCCGGCAATACTGGGCCAGCTCGACGCGCCGAGCCGCGTCCGATCCTGCCAGGACGGATCGAATCCTCCAGGCGCTGAAGGGCTTGAGGGAGGACCACGGAAAGACGCGCTCTCCCGAACACGTCCGGAGGGCGACGGAGCGCTCGTCGCTCCACAACAGGAATCCGTGAGCGGAATCGGTTTCGGCGGCGACGGCGACGGGGAGGGGCGGGGCCGCCCGGCGTCCGGCAAGGGCTCCCCGGCCGGAAGCGGTGTCGGAGAGCGAGAGTACGGCCAGGAAAAAGAGAGCCCTCGAAATCGCCCCGCTCATGCCTCATCCCTCCCGAGGACGCCGAGGTCCATTTACAATGGGTATTTGCACATATATTATCCCATCCGCGCGCGAAGGGAAGGCCGAATCGGGTTCGATCAGAGGCCTTCGGTGAGACCGGGAGACATGCGCGCCCTTCGTTGTTCACGGCGGCGCTCGCGGCGGATTTCTGGATTCGAAGCGGCCGAACTTCCTCGTTCAGCGTCGGGCCTCGACAAGAGGGGAAATGGGCTCTCCTTTCCCCGATTCCGTCCGCACTCCCGCCTTGACGGAACGACGAGCCTCCCGTTCCGGTGAGCTCGCGGCCCCGACGGCAGGAGGAGCTTCGCGCGGCGGCGGAAGAAAGGCCAGCGCCAAGAAGGCCAGGACCGGAACGGCCAACGTCACGGCGAAGATCCACCCGGGACGGCTCGACTCCTCCTTCGCCATCGCCCACCTCCTATCGAAAGTTCCGAGGGTGCGTTAGTCGAGCTTGGACCACTTGTCGGTCTTGAGATCCGCGGGCCATTCGCGCACCGAGGCGACCGTGATGACCGCGCCGGCCGCATCGACCACGTCCGTCCCGTAGTCCTTCTTGTAGATGGTGGCGGACTCGTTGATGATGAACACCTTCGTTCCGCTGCTCCCGTACGAGGCCGGCACCGCCGAATGACCGAACCTTGAATAATTGTGGGACTCGACCCCGGAGCCGTCCGTGTCGACTCGATATGGCTGCCCCATCTCATTGTCCGTGAGCATCGCTACATACCAGTATCCCGCCTTGGGGCCCTTGGTCCCCAGAGCATCCTGCGTCGTGGAGTTGTTGTCGATCGTAACGAAGATGCCCCCCGTCTTGGCGTCCACATCGGCCAGGGCGATACTCAGTTCGATCAGCTTGATTTTCGATACCATCGCGGGCGAGGTGGATGAGTTATCGATCTTGTAGAGGGAGGCCACGTCGTACGTCCAGAAATCGTTTACCATGTTGTTGTCGCGATCGTTGGATCGAAAATCCATCTCCGCGGTGCACAAGGACTTGAGCGAAGCACTCGCGTTGCGTTCGTTGCCCGCCCGAATGGCGTTCAGGAGCCCCGGGATCGCAATTGCGGCAATGATCGCGATGATGGCGATGGCGATCATGAGTTCGATCAGCGTGAAGCCCCGTTTCCCGTTCATAGCGCCTCCAAGCCCAAATCCGGGTTCCATTCCTCTTGACCTCTCTACCATTCCCGATCGGGCTCGGCGAGTTCCGAGAATTCCTGGGGTACCGTGCGGGAGGGGGACGTGCCTACGCTCTGCGGACCAGCCACCGAAGGCCGCACACGACCCCGCCCACGACGATCATGCCTCCTCGGAACCAGCAGCAGTTCGAGACTCCCAGCCACTTCCCCTCGACGGGGAAGATCGTCCGAGCCACGTCCGGACACGCGACCAGAAGCGCCAGAGCGGCGACGATGACGCCCAGCATGGTGAGAGGATCGGCGATGTGGCCGGAGCAGGTCGGACGCGCGGATCTGGTCATCATGGCTCTGCCCTCCTTCCCCGTCCGGAGACCCGTTCGGGGGAAGCTGTTTGACCGGCAGGGGCTTCTCCCCTATGATCCTCCCATGGTCCCGACCCCCGCGTCGGAGGCCGCGGCGTCCACGACCGCCCGCCCCCGGCCCGAGGTCCTCGCTCCGGCGGGCGACTTCGAATGCGTCCGAGCCGCCGTCGAGAACGGCGCCGATGCCGTGTACTTCGGCGTCCGCAAATTCAACGCCCGCGCCCGCGCCGCCAACTTCGGTCTCGAGGAACTCCCCGACCTCCTCGCCTTCCTTCATCTCCGCGGGGTAAAGGGCTACGTCGCCTTCAACACGCTCGTCTTCTCGAACGAGCTCGAGGAGGCCGAGCGGACGCTCGAGAGCATCATCGCGGCGGGAGCCGACGCCCTCATCCTTCAGGATTTCGGGATCGCCCGCTTGGCCCGGGAGATGTCGCCCGACATCGAGCTCCACGCCAGCACCCAAACTACGACCACGTGCGCGGAGCAGATGGACTTTCTGAAGGAGCTCGGCTTCTCGCGCGTCATCCTCGCCCGCGAACTCTCCCTCGCCGACATTCGGAAGATCCGCGCCGCGACCGATCTCGGACTCGAGTCATTCGTCCACGGCGCCCTCTGTGTCGCCTACTCCGGCCAGTGCCTCACGAGCGAAGCCCTCGGGGGGCGCTCCGCGAATCGCGGCGCCTGCGCGCAAGCGTGCCGACTTCCCTACGAGATGATCGTGGACGGGAAGCGCGTAGATCTCGGAGATAAGCGGTATCTGATCTCCCCGCAGGATCTCGCCGCCTACGACCTCGTTCCGCAGCTCCTCGGCCTCGTGGATTCCCTCAAGATCGAGGGGCGACTCAAGACTCCGGAATACGTCGCGGCGACCACGCGCACCTATCGAAAGGCCGTCGACGGAGCCGGGGCACTCGCTCGAGGAGAACGCCTCGCGCTCGAACAGGTCTTCTCGCGGGGTTTCTCGCACGGATTCCTCGACGGCACGAACCATCAAGTCCTCGTGCGCGGGCTCTCTCCAAAGAAACGGGGAATCTCGATCGGAGAGGTGACGTCGGTCCGGGGATCCAGGATCTCCACGACCCTGCGCGCCCCTCTCAAGCCCGGGGACGGCGTGGTGTTCGATTTCGGCCGGCCCGACGAGGAGGAATCCGGGGGTCGTGTGGTCCATCTCTGGCGCCGCGGCGTTCGAGTCGATACGGCCGACGTTCCCGATGCGGTCGAATTCGAGGTACGCGCCGGCCCTGCGCCGGAAATCGGCTGGCGGATCTGGAAAACGGACGACCCTGCGATCAATCGGGAGCTGCGCTCGACATTCGAGCGCGTTTCCCGCCGCGCCGAGGTAGACGCCACGGTCGAGTCGATCGAGGGACAACTTCGAATCACGTTCTCGGATGGGGTCCGCACCGTCTCGGAGAGCGCCGGACCGACCCAGGAGGCTCGGACGCGCCCGCTCACCGCCGACTATCTTCGCGAACACTTGGGCCGCCTCGGGGAGACGCCGTTCGAACTTCGCCACCTGAAGGTCGAGATCGGGAATGTCATGGTTCCGGTGAGCCGGATCAACGAAGCGCGTCGCCGCCTGGCAGAGCGCCTGGAGGCGGCCCGCCGCGAGCGCCCGCAACGACGGTTCCTCGCCGGGGCGCTCACCCGACTTCGCCCCCGACCGTCGCGGACCGAAGGCGAGCCCCGCCTCTCGGTCCTCTGCCGTTCTCTCGACCACGTGCGACAGGCCCTCGCCGAGGGCATCGCCCACATCGAATGCGATTTCGACGACATCCGCCAGTATCGCGAGGCGGTTCCCCTCGCGCGATCCAACGGCGCCGAAATCCTTCTCGCCCCTCCGAGAATCCACAAGCCGGGCGAGTCTGGGATCCTCAAGCATCTCTTGGGCTCCGCCCCCGACGGGATTCTCGTCCGCTCGTCGGCGCATCTCGCGTTCTTTCGCGATTCCGGTCTGCAACTGGTCGGAGACTTCTCTCTCAACGTGGCGAACGATTTGACCGCGGAGTGGATCCGATCCAAGGGCGTCGCGCGATTCGTCCCCAGCTACGACCTCAATTGGGAACAATTGCAGGCCCTGCTGTCCCGTGTCGATCCGGGGACCGCCGAGGTCGTCGTCCACCAGCACATGCCCATGTTCCACAACGAACACTGCGTCTTCGCGGCGGTCCTCTCGAGCGGGACGGATGCGACGAACTGCGGCCGCCCGTGCGATCGCCATCGAGTATCCCTCGAGGACCGCGTCGGAAAGCGGCATCCCGTACGGGCCGACGTGGGCTGCCGGAACACCGTGTACAACGCCGTCCCGCAAAGCGCTTCCCCCTATGTCCCGAGGTTGTTGGAGCTGGGCGTTCGCTGGTTTCGAGTCGAGCTTCTCGAGGGGGAAGCGGCGCCCCTCCTCCGCCCCTACCTCGATCTTCTGGCCGGCCGGCGCGACGGCCGGACGCTCTGGAGGGAACTGCGGGCTTCCGGCACGATGGGGGTGACGCGTGGGCCACTGGGGCGGGAGGAGTAGGAGGCTTCCCCGACCCGGCAGAACCCCAGGGTCCTCAGGCGCGCCCCGTCTACTTCCGTGTGACTTCGTAGCTACCGGTAGCTACAATCCTTTCATGAGATCCGTCGGCATCAAGGAGCTCAAGAATCGGCTGAGCCATTACGTCCGCCTCGTCGTGCAGGGGGAGACCGTGCTGGTGACCGATCGCGACGAGGTGGTGGCCGAGCTCGCCCCGCCCGCTCCGGGTCGAAGCCGGGATGTCACGGACGCCCTCCTCGCCGAGGGCGTCCGCCAAGGATGGATCGTCCCTCCGTTATCGACCCGTGCCCCGCTGCCCCCTCGGAATCCGGTCGCGGCCCTCTCCAAGATCTTGAGGGAAGTCTCGGGGGACAGGGAGGACCGCTGACCTACGTGGACACCTCCGTCCTGCTCGCGACACTGCTGGCGGAGGATCGATGTCCTCCCGCCCATTGGTGGAACCAGTCCCTCATCTCCAGTCGCCTGCTGGAGTACGAGGTGTGGAATCGGATTCATGCGAGAGGCCTCGCCCGCTCTCATGGAGAGGCCACGAACTCGCTCTTGGGTCGTGTCGCGTTTCTGGAGCTCGTCCCGCCCGTGCTCGAAAGAGCCCTCGAGCCGTTTCCCATGGCCGTGCGAACCCTGGACGCTCTGCACCTCTCCTCGATTCGCTTCCTCCGGCAGACCATCCCTTCGCTCGCCGTTGCGACCTATGACCGCAAGATGACGGACGCTTGCCGGCATCTCCGATTCCCGGTCGCGGCTCCCTAGCGTACCGCCTGCGGGATGAGCAGCGTGACCTCGGCCCGATCGCCGTAGCGCTTCCGCAAGAGCCGCTCCTCCGCGGCGCGGAGCTCGCGGTACTCGATCGGCGGAGCGTCGCACGAGCGAAGCGTGCAGCGCGAGCAACCCTCCTCGGAAACGACCTCGCCCGATCGATCCACCACCGGCGCGCCCGCGAGGCGGCAGGTGAGGGGCCGGTGCTCGTAGAGTCGGCATTCTCCCTCGCGCCCCAGCACCGGACACTCCACCGGCCCGAGCGCATCGCAGATCGAGTCGATCCGATCGTCGTCGACTCCTTCCAGCGTCTCCCCAAGGTCGGGAAACCGTTCCCGAAGTCGAACCAGAATCTCCGCCGCCCGCGCCTGAATGTCCCGCCGAGTCGACTCGTCGAGCCGGGACATCCCTTCGCGGAGGAGATCGCCATCCGCAAGCGAGACGTCGAAGAGCCCAAGGCAACAATCGCGGCAGCCCCGAGAACACGGCAGCTTCGTGGGATGGGCGGCCTTCGCGGAGCGGTACCACTCGTCCGCCCGGGTCAGAATTTGCCGGAAATTCATGGCCCGCGATTATACAGTATCCGTCCCATGATGGTCGCCGTCGTCCACACCCGTTCGAGTCCTTGTCGATGCCATGAGGCGGTCCTCGCGGCGCTGACGGCCGCCGGCATCGAATCTCGGGACATCGACTCCGACAGCTTGCCGGCGGGACTCGACGCCGTCCGTGGGTGTTCCTTCGCCTTCGACCAAACCGACACGGGCGATCGACACGCGGTCCGCGAGGCGCTCGCCTCCGCCGGCCTCGAAATCATCGGAACTCCCCCGCCCGAGGCTAGGCTCCTGGATGAGAAGCTCCTCGCGCGGGAGTGGCTCGTTCGGCACGGGATTCCGGTCGCCCCCGCCGGCCCCCACCTCGGTTGGCCGCGTGTCGTGAAGGCATCGGGAACCCATGGGAGCCGGGGAGTACGGCTCGTGCGGAGCGCGGAAGAGGAATCGCGGGCCCGACTCGAGCTCGGCCCGTCCGAAGCCGTAGAGGAATACGTCCCCGGGCGCGAAGTGGCGGTCGCGGTGCTCGGTCGCCGTCGAGCCCATGCCCTTCCGCCGGTCGAGATCCGGATCCCGGGTCCGATCTACACGTCGGAGGACAAATGGGGACTCGAGAATCCGCCGGTGATCCGTTCCGACGTTTCGCCCGATCTCGCGAAAAGACTCGAGACGGCGTACCTCCGACTCGGTCTTCGCGACTTCGCCCGATTCGATCTCCGAGTGCGGCCGGACGGATCGTGGGCGATTCTCGAGGTCAACGTGCGTCCGAGTCTGGAGCCGGAAGGCCTCCTATGCATCGCCGCCTCCTTCGAGGGATGGTCTCCGAGCGAGGTCGTCCTGGGCCTCTTGGCGGGCGCGGGAGGACCCGGGAGATGCCCGTGGTGATTCTCGCCTCGGCCTCCCCTGCACGACGGCAGCTGCTCCGCGACGCCGGGTTCGAATTCGAGGTTCTGGCCTCGCGGGTCCGCGAACTCCGAGGACGCGGCCGGTCGCTCGAGGAGACCGTGGTGGAGAACGCGCGCCGGAAGGCCGGATGGGCTGCGCGACGCGCCCCGGGCCGGTGGGTGTTGGCGGCCGACACGATGATCGAATTCGAGGGAGGCCTCTACGGAAAGCCGAGCGGGCGCAGAGACGGCGTCGCCCTTCTCGCGCGCATGGCCGGGAAACGCCACGTCTTGGCCACGGGCGTCGTGCTTCGCCGCGATGAACGCGCGATCGTGAAGGTCGCGAGGTCGACGGTGACGCTGCGTCCGCTCGATCGAACGCGCATCGCTTCGATCGTGAACGCGCCGGAACGATACGCCGGAGGATACGCGGCGATCGAAAGCGACGACCCGCTCGTCGAGCGCATCGACGGCTCGTTCACCAACGTCGTCGGCCTCCCCATGGAGATCGTCGGGCCGCTTCTGGTAAAGCATGTCGGCGGCTGATAAGGTGGACCCATGCCGCTCGCGCAACCCGAGACGACCGAAGAGACGAAGCTGCAGCCGCCCTACCACGTGGTGTTGCTGGACGATCAAGACCACACGTACGAGTACGTCGTCGAGATGTTGCAGACGATCTTCAGCCACTCGCGGGAGGAGGCGTTCCTGATGGCTCGCGAGGTGGACACGACGGGGAGGGTCATCGTGTACACGGGCGCTCTGGAACAGGCGGAGTTCAAACGCGACCAGGTCCACGCCTTCGGAAAGGACTGGCGGATCCCTCGATGCCGGGGTTCGATGTCGGCGATCGTCGAACCGTCCGAGGCGTGACTACGGTTTGACCTTCGTCATCCGCCCGAAGATCTTCATCCTCTTGAATTGATTGAGGATCTCCTCGGCCTCGGCCTTTGGGACATTCTTAGCCAAGGGGATGACCAACCGGCTCGTGAGCTCCTTCGCCTCCTGCGTGGAGCATTTCTTGATCTTGGCGATAAGCTCGGCCGCTTTGTCGCGCTTGGAGGTCTCGGTGATCTTCGAGAGGAAAACGTTGTAGAGATCGCCCTGCGGAGCGGCCTCGACGGCCGCCGGAGCGGCCGACTCCTCCACGGCGGCGCTCAACTCGCCCCCTTCCGCCGTCGCGGTCTCGTCGGGAGGCTGAATCTGGTCCGAAAGTTCCAGTCCTCCCTCCACGGGTTCCGCGGGGAGCACCGAGTCGGCATCGTCGAGGCGGATCTCCTCGACCGGTTCCGGCAATTCCAGGCTCTCCGCCTCGGGAGCGAGACCCTCGACGCCCTCCAATGGCTGGACCTCGATATTCTCGTCCGGGAGCTCGTTGAGAGAAATCTCCTCGACGAGTTCCGACTTGGGCAAGGACCTCACGATCGGTGCGGGCCGAACGGGCGTCTCCGCGAACGCGGCCGGTTCGGAGAGCGCCAGTTTTCCGAGGCGCCGGAAGAGGAAGGTCTCTCCGCAGCCGGGGCAGACGAAGGCGTTGTTGTTCCACTCGAAGGCCAAGCCGACGCCGTTGGCCCCTGTGGCGCCGGCCGCGGTGAACTGGGGACGCACGGGCCAATTCACCTTCGGAATCTTCTGAGCCACGCGCGCGGTGACGCGGAATTCCAGTCCGGTATTGGACAGCTCCGTCAACTTGCCCGTGATCGCCTTGACCTCGGACTTGGTCAGCTTCTGGGCGAAGATGATCGGGGCGCTCTTCACGATTTGCGCGGCGATCGACTCGTCGAGCGAGAAGACGGCCGCGAACTCCCTGACCGCCTGATCGACACGGTTCTTGTCGCTCGCGGTGATGATCAAGGAAAACTCGCCCGCTTCGGTCCGCTTCGTTTCCGTTGCCATACGCGGTTGCTCCTTAGTCGCAAGGGGCAAGTCTAATTCAGTGGGAGGAGTTTTTCAACTGATCGAACAGGAATTGCTCGCGCCATGGATCGGGCGAAGGGATATACCACGCACGGGGAGAATCCTCTGGTCTTATGAAGAAGCCGTCCGCGTTCGATGTAGGGCCATAGCCAATCGGATCAACTTGAAGGGCGGACCTTCGTACGATTTCCATCTCGTGCGCATCCCGAAAGTTGACACTTCGGTGCAATTCTGGTGGGAGTAGCCGGATTCACTTCAGCGATTTGTCTATAGCCACCCTTGTTCTAGATACCACCCCAGCGTCGCCCTCATTCCTTCCGCCGCCCCCACCCGCGCACGCCATCCCACGAGCCGCTCCGCCTTGGCCGCCGAGCACACCCACGCCGGCTGCGTCATTTCCACGGCCTTGTCGCGATTGAACATCGGCATTCGGCCGAAAAGCCGGCCCGCGTCCTCCGAGATCCCCGCGGCAAACCGCACCACGCGGTCCGGAATCGTTACGGGCAACGCTTGCCGTCCCAGCGCGGCCAACACGCAATCCATGAGCTCGGACATGAGATAGGACCGAGGCTCGCAGAGAAAGAAGACCTCCCCCGCTCCCCGCGGATGTTCCGCCGACGCCAGCATCCCTTCCACGAGATCCCGGACGTGAACGATGCTCACCCGCTTGGGACCTCCGATCGTCGGGCGCAATCCCTTGGCGAGCGTTCGATAGAGCTCCAGCAGCCCCGTGTCCCGCTCGCCGTACACGATCGGCGGTCGGACCACCGTCACGGGAATCCGATCGCGATGGCCCCAAACCTCCCGCTCCCCCTCGAGCTTGGTCCGCCCGTAGTCGGAAACCGGCCGACACGGACTGCTTTCGTCCACCTCGCCCGGTCCGACCGCCGCGATCGAGCTGACGTGGACGAACCGCGCGCACCGGGCTGCTTCGATCATGCGCTTCGATGCGACGACGTTTCCGAGCCGGAAGTCCTCGTAGGAGTCGCCCCGAATCACTCCCGCGATGTGAAACACGACGTCGACCTCGGGAATTCGGACGGGCTTGCGAAGATCCGCCTCCACCCGCTCGAAGGACTTTCCCTCCAGCCACTGGAGATTGCTCGTGCCTCGCAGGGTGCAGAAGACCCGCCATTCCCGAGCGAGGAGAAGATCGACGAGGTGGCTCCCGACGAAGCCGGTGGCGCCGGTGACCAGGGCGCGAGGCATCCGCTACCGGCGGGTGGAGTGTTCTTCCAGCCACTCCTGAACGTGCGGGTACACTTCGTTGCGAGCGAAGAGTCCGAGCGCCATGTCCACGTGGCCGTAGTCGACGGTGTGACCCGTCTTCTTCGAGCACTCGATATACTGCTTCCTCTTCGAAGAAACCTGCCGGTAGACCTCCTCGCACTGGCCCGCAGGGCACATGAGATCCGCCCCGCCGGAAAGAACCAGAAGAGGCGTCTTGATGTTCCGGAGATTCGCCGTGACGTTGTAGTCCTTCGCGATGGTGACCTGCGGATCGGAGGAGCTGGCCACGGCGGTGAAGCCGCTGTTGCTCGCGGCCGCAAAACCCTGCGAATCCGGAAGGGTGACTCCCTTGAGCTTGCACTCGCCCGTCTTGGTCCACTCCATGAATTGCTTGAAGCAGTTCGTGGTCGTGTTCGGGAGGGCGTACTTCAAGAACTGGTACACGAGGTTGGGGTTCATATTCTCGTGATTCCAGAACAGCTTTCCGACCACCGTGTCCAGGGCGTAGCAGATCGCGGCCCATTTCAGGGGGTCTTTCCCAAGAAGCTTATCGAGGGCCCATTTGAGAGGAAGCGGGAGATTCGAGGGAACAAACGGCGCCAGAAACGTCCCGATCCCGAAAAAGATCTCGGCGAAGAGACTCTGGTAGTCGTGGTTCTTGTCGAAAACGCCGATCCCTCCCATGGAGATCGCCGCCTTTACCTTGGATGCCCCCTTCGTCTGGAGGTACGCGTACTGCATGAGCGCTCCCAGGGAATGGGCGATCCAATTGACCTGCGGTTTTCCCGTCGCCTTGAGCACGAAGTCGAGCGCCGCCGGCGTATCCAAGAGGATGAAGTGGTCCATGGAGTAGTCCCACCCCTCCATCCCGATCGAGAAATTGATTCCCGACCAATCGATGGAGAAGTCGACCTTGAGATTGTCCCAATCCAGCTCGGGCTTCTGACTGTCGCCTACTCCGCGAATGTCGTACGACCAGACATCATGGCCTTCGAGAGCCAGCTTGCCCGCGAGAGAATACTTCGGGAACGCATGGAAGACACGCGCCCCCTCGAGGAAGCCCTGGCTCAAGAACACGGGTTCTTGGTGAGTGACCCCCGCGGAGCTGTAGTACCGGTGGATGGCGATGGTCCAGCCGTCCGCCGTCTGGGTCGTGTACGACTCCTCGACGACGGTGGGGACGTCGAGGCTGGAGGATTCGGTGCCTCCGCAGCCGGGAATCAGTACGGCGGAAACGAGGACGAGTGCGTACGAGAAGCGAAGGAATGCGCGCTTCATAGCCACCTGCCTCCCCAACCCATTAATGGGTGCAAAATGTAACGCGCCGCGGCAACTCTGTCAACAGAATTCGAATCGGCCGGAGCTTGAGGCGGCGGATTCGGGCCTGGCGTTCTCCGCGAGGGATCCTCTATACTCGCCCGCGATGCCCCCGTTCCGAGCGATCCTCTTCGACGCCGGGGGCACCCTCGTCCATCCGAACCGCGCGGAAATCCTCCGCGCATTTCGTCGCCACGGATTCGAGCCGGGCCTCGCCCGACTCGATGCAGCCGAGCTCAAGACACGGGCCCGCCTCGACACGCCGAAGGTCGTCCGCAGCACCACCGACGCCTCGCGATGGGACGAGTACTATGGGGGAATCTTGCACGAGCTCGGGATTCCTCGGACAGTGCTCGAGGATCTCCGAGCCTATCACGACCGCCGGAACCTCTGGGATACCGTGCCGCCGGAGGTTCCCGCCGTGTTGGAGCGGCTCGCGCGAAGATTCCGCCTGGGGGTGGTCTCCAATTCCAACGGAACGGTCGCGCGTGTCCTCGCCGAGCTCCGGCTGGCACACTTCTTCGAAATCATCGTCGACTCGAGCGTCGTCGGCGTGGAAAAACCGGATCCCAGAATCTTCCAAATCGCCTTATCGCGGATGAAGCTCGGGCCCCACGAGGCTTTGTACGTGGGAGATCTCTACCATGTCGACGTCCTTGGGGCGCGCGGAGCGGGTATCGAGGGTCTTCTCCTCGACCCCGGAGGGATCCATGGAGACAAGGATGGCCGGAGAATCCGCTCTCTCTCGGAAATCGAGTCCAAGATTCTCGCCGATTCAGCGTAGAGTACAGTAGGAATAACTGGAGGGTGCCATGATTCATTGGGCCTCGATTCTCGCTCTCGTCATTGCGTCGATCTCCCAGGATTCGACCAAGCCTCGCGATTGGAGCGGATCCGTGACCTCGACTCGCGCAGACGCCTTTCCCAAGGGCACGATGAAAGCGGGGCTCCGATTCGGCCTCATGGAACAGTCGGAGGCGTGGAGCCGGTGCTGGAAGCGTCTCGACGACAAAGAGCCGAAGCTCGATTTCAAGTCGCACGCGGTACTCTTCGTGATCTATGAGAAATGGCCCGGAGCGCTCAAGATGGGACGCTCTTCTCTGAAAGACGGCGTCCTGACCATCGAGGTTGCGGTCGACGAGGAGGAATTGAAAGAGGAAAAGGGGGACCCCAAGACCGAGCCGACTCCGCGGCCGGGACCCAATCCCGCTCCGAAATGCCATTACGACTATCGAATGAGGCAGATCGCCCGGGAGTCCGTCAAGCAGGTCCGGCTCGTGCATGACCGCGAGGTGCTGGGCCAATGGACGTTGGCGAAGACGAAATAACGCGCCCCCGAGCCCCGGAGAGACTGCTATAATGGTTTCGCCTTCACGATGCCCTACGTCATTATCCGGGAGCTGGGATCAGAGCGTGCGGTTCCGATCACGGAACCCGAGATCACCATCGGCCGATCGCGCCAAAATCAGATCAAGCTCTTCACCGAGCAGGCCTCCCGGCAGCACTGCCGCATCCTCCGCTTGGACATCGGTCGGTACAAGATCCGGGACATCCAATCCTCCAACGGCACATACGTAAACGGCCAACGCATCGACGAGAAGGAACTGGCGGACGGGGACGCGATCGGCGTGGGCGGAGCGACGATCGTTTTCCGCGCGGGAGAGCCCGGAGGGCCCGCCCCCGCAATCCCGGAAATCTCCACCTCTAGGATTCCCCTCCACGACCGGAACGTGCAGCTTCTCATCCAGACCATCGTGTCCGCCGCATCCTCCACGGACTTGGGCTCCTTCCTCGTCCCGGCGGTGGACAACGTCGTCGAGATCGCGGAGGCGGAGCGTGGCGTTCTCTTCATGAAGGAAGGCGCCGGGGAACTCTTGCCCGTCGTCGCCCGCGACGGAAAACGAAAGCCGCTCGTGGAACTCGTGGGGCTGAGCCGCTCGATTCCCCAGCAGGTGTACGATACGCGCCGGGCCATTTTCCTGCTGGATACGGAGGGCGAGAAAGAGCCGGTGCAGAGCCAGAGCGTCTCGATCTATCACCTCCGCACCGTGATGTGCGCCCCGCTTCGCGTGGGCGAGAAGGTCCTGGGCGTCCTCTACGTCGACAACCACGCCAAGACGCGCGAGTACTCGGCGACCGACCTCGCGATCTTCGAGGCGGTGGCCAGCTACCTCGCGCTCACGATCGAGAACATGCGCGCGGCCCAGGAGGCCCGGCGCAAGGAAGACGATCGGCGCAAGACCCTCGAGCAGGAAAACGTCCTCCTCCGCTCCGCGCTTTCGAACCGCCGCCATCTCATCGGCGAATGCCCGGCGATGAAGCAGACGTACGACACGCTTCGGAAGGTGGCGCCGACGGAAGCGACGGTACTCCTGCTCGGCGAGAGCGGCACCGGCAAGGAAGCCATCGCCCATGTCCTCCACGATCTTTCGCCGCGATGCGAGAAGCCCTTCGTGGTCATCGATTGCGCCGCGATTCCCGAGACGCTCCTCGAAAGCGAACTCTTCGGATACCAGCGCGGCGCGTTCACCGGAGCGCAGTCGGACAAGCCGGGCAAATTCGAGGTCGCGTCGGGAGGAACGGTCTTTCTCGACGAAATCGGCGAGCTCTCCCTGGCGCTGCAGGCGAAGCTCCTCCGCGCTCTCGAGCAGCGCGTGGTCACCCGCGTCGGGGGCGTCGATCCGATCTCTGTCGACGTCCGGATCGTGACCGCGACCAACCGGAATCTGCAGGAGATGGTGGCCCAGAACAAGTTCCGGCAGGATCTGCTCTTCCGGCTCAAGGTCGTCTCCCTCACCCTCCCTCCGCTCCGGGAGCGGGGCGAGGATATCCTCCTGCTCGCGGACCATTTCCTCACCGAGGCGAACCAGGCGAATGGGCGTCATGTCAAGGGCTTTTCCGAGGAAGCGCGCCAAGCCCTCAAGATGCATCGCTGGGAAGGAAACATCCGGGAGCTCAAGAACCGCATCGAACAGGCCGTCATCCTGACGGACCGCGAGTACGTGTCGACGGAGGATCTCAATTTGGTCGGCCAAACGGGCCAATTCCACTCCCTCGAATCGGCGCGGGAGCAGTTCGAGCGGACGTATCTCGTGAAGGCGCTGGCGGCCAACGGCGGCAACGTCACTCACACCGCACGGTCGCTGGACATCTCGCGCCAGCACCTTCAGAATCTGATCAAGAAGTACAACATCCCCCGCGGCGTCGACGCGAGCGATTCATGACCGCATTCTGGCTGGCCCTCTTCCTCCAGGACTCCCCGGAAGCCGAGTTCCGCAAGTTCGAGAAGGGCGTCGCCGAGGAGAAGGCGATCGCCGTCACGTTTCGGGGCGAAAGGGTCCTTCGGGGGACGGAACGGTCCACTTGGTCCGGAACGATGAGAATCCAAGGCTCGAAATTCGTCGTCACCGTGGCCCACAATCTCCACGGCGAGGACCGCGTGGAGACGCTTCGCTCGGACGGAAAACGCACGGTCTTGCTGGTGCGCGATCAGGCGCGCGAACGGAACACCTCGGCGGACCTTCCTCGCCTGCACCGCGCCGCCCTCACCCGAGCGGGGTTTCTCCTGGAAAATCGACCGCTCCGTGATGCCCTGGACGGGAGGCGCGTAACCGAGGAGGTCTTTCCCGTGGCGCCGAAGCGCGTGACCCGCGAGCAGGGGCATGGGGCGGATTACAGCGTCGTCGACTATGCGCTTTCCTACGGAAGCGAAGAGTGGGCCATCCGACTCTGGATCGACGCCCGCTCTCTCGCCCCCGTCCGTCGCCGCGCGACACGTGGGGCCGAAGAGGAATGGAGCGAAACCTATTCCGCCTATTCGACCGCAGCGATTCCCGAGAAGGAATTCGAGATCGAGTAGGGGATCCGTAGCCCCCAGGAGGCGCCCCCTGCCCGCGCGAGGCGGTTCCAGAGCCGAAGCCGATCCACTTGGTCCTGCGCCTTCGACAGTACGACGGCGCGATTCTTTCCGTACGCCGCGTCTTGAACGCAAGCAAATCGAAGAGCACGTGTCCTATGCGGTCGCCCAGCGTAATGCGATGCGTCTTCGGAAATCCCGGTGTCCGTTGCGCGTACCATTGCGTCAGGCCATACGCATGCTGGAACACAATCGATTCGGCCGAGGCGGTCTTCATCGCGAGCAGGGGGCTTCGTAAACTCCCCGCCTTCGCCAACGGCTTCGGCGAGGCAGGCGCCCCCTGCTTGCCCCGCCGCAGCCCGCCGTCGGCGGGCGAAGGAGGGCACCCCCGCAAAGGTCAAAAACCAAAGCGTCAAAGCCCCCCAGAGAAGATACTAGCGCAGCGACGCCCGGAGCCCGTTGACGTTGCCGCGGTTCGTGGGCCGGATCCTGCAGCGGCACGCCGACCGCGTGTAGTCGACGTAGTTGAGCCAGCCCCCGCCGCGCAGGCAACGGAATTGACCCTTCGCAGGCCCCGTCGGATC
>CAZGKV010000079.1:0-22961 GCA_964526305.1 uncultured Planctomycetales bacterium
GAGCCAGTCCTTGGGGCGGTCGAAGAGGATCTTGAACACCACGAGGTCTTCCGCCGAGAGGATGGGAAGCCTCTTGCCGAGGAGAGAGGCATCGCGGACCCTCCGGCGCACCTCCTCGTGGAACGGATGGAAGGAGACGAAGGCGTCGATACGGTAGCCCTCAAGTCTGGCGACAAAATCACCGCGCTCCTCCGCCCGGCGTCGCGCCTCCTCGCGGTCCAACCGACAACCGGCGCGCTCCAGGGCCCCGAACGCGGCATCCAGGCCGGTTTCCTCCACGAAGAGGTTGAGATCGACGTCGTTGGTCGCCCGAGGCTCCGCATGGAATCCGTAGGCGATGGCGCCCCCGATGGCATGGGGGATCCCCGCTTGCTCCAGGGTTTCGTGAAGCCGAACGGCAAGTTCAGCGGGATCGGCCACGTCGCACCAGCTCCCGCCACCCCGCTTCGGCTTCCGGCGACATGGGTTCTTCGCGGTCGAGTACCGCCTCCCGATCGGGACGGCCTTCGAGCGTCGCCGCCGCGAGTCGGCAGAGTCCGGCGATGAACTCGCCTCGCTCCTCGAGAGTCAACCCGCGATAGCGAGCCATTTCCTCGGCGGGATTCCACGGCCGGCGCCACCGTTCGAACCGGGGATCCATGGCCTCATTCTATCACGTCCGAAGGGGGCCGCTCATTCCTTCTTCCTCGGCCACGGCGATCCGATCCAGGACTCATACTCGCGCCGCTGCGCGGGAGTCGGCTGCTTTCGGCGGCGGAGGGTGGTCGCTACGTTCGGCCGAGACGAGATCTCAATCTCGAGCTCCCGAAGGAATCCTCGGCGGAAAAGCGCCAGGCGCGCCCGATGCCCGGGGCTTCGCTCCTCGATCCGCTTCTCCCACCCCTCGGGTTCCACCCTCGCGCCATCGATGGCGACGAGCTCGTCGCGGGGCGCAAGTCCCCCGCGGTCCGCAGGCGAGCCCTCGATCACGGAAGTCACGACGACTCGCTCTCCGCTTCTCTGCGTGAGAACCCCGAGCCAGGATCGGCTCTTGGAGGCCGCGCCGTCGTCCCCTTTGCGCGGCTCGCGCGCGAGCTCCAATCCGACCCAATCCAGAAAACGCCCCCAGGGAATCGGAGCGGTTCCGTCGACGTAGTTCGCGAAG
This sequence comes from uncultured Planctomycetales bacterium, assembly GCA_964526305.1. Taxonomy (GTDB): domain Bacteria; phylum Planctomycetota; class MHYJ01; order MHYJ01; family JACPRB01; genus JACPRC01. The sequence continues at coordinate 1,145 of CAZGKV010000079.1, forward strand.
AACCGGGCGAGGCTCCCGCCCGCGATACGCTCGCACCCGCGTCGGAATTCTCCGTCGGGGAAGCCGGTCCCCGCGCGTCCGAAATCCTGATACAGGCTCCGCAGGACGTCGTCGAGCGATCGTCGACCGGCGGTGCGGCGGCGGATTTCGAGGTCGAGGCAAAGCCCGACCAGAGCGCCCTTCTCGTAGTAGCTCATCTGGCAGTTGGGGGCGTTCTCGTTCGGTTGGTACAGACCGATCCACGCGTCGAAGCTCGACCGAGACAGGCTCTGACGATGCCGCCCCGGTTTCTCCTCGAACTTCTGGATTCGCTCGGCGATCTTTTTCAAGTACCGATCGGGGGAGAGGAGCTTGGCTCGACACGGCAGGAGCGTGTCGTAGTAGCTCGTGAGGCCTTCCATGGCCCAGAGGAGGGTGGTGTAGACCTCGCGCTCGTAGTCGAAGGGCCCCAACCCCGATGGATGGATGCGCTTGACGTTCCAGAGGTGGAAGAATTCGTGAGCGACCAACTCCAGGAAGTGTTCGTACTTCTCCCGAGGACGGAAGTGGAACGGCGGATACTGGAGACTGCACGAATTCGCGTGCTCGAGCCCTCCACCTCCGTCGGGCACGGTGTGGAGGAGAAAGGTGTAGTCCCGGTACGGCAACTCCCGCATGAGGCCGAACTCCGTGGCGACGATCTTTCGCACGTCGCGAACCAACCGACGCTCCTCGTAGTTTCCGGGTCCATGGAGGGCGATTCGGTGGCGCTTGCCCCGGAATCGGAAGGAGAGCTCCCGGAAGCGGCCCATCTCGATGGGACAGTCGACGAGAGTGTCGTAGTCCGGCGCGGAATAGAGCCCTCTTCCCTCTTCCTGAAGCCCCGTCGCGATCCGCCAGCCGCGCGGAGGTCGGATGAGGATCCGAATCGGTACGTCCTTCCGCCCTTCGAGATAGAGGAATACGGAGGCTCCGTTGACGTACCCGTGCTCGTCGTCCAGGTGGGACGTGCGCACCGTCAACTCGAAGGCCCAGACCCGGTACCGGATTCGAACCGGCCCGCGGTTTCGCGGAACGACCCGCCACCGCGCCTTGTCGAGCTTGCTCCACTCCAGCCCGCCGGCGGAGAAGTCCTGGACGTGGCGCGCGAAATCCCGAATGCGATAGGAGCCGGGCGTCCACGAAGGCAAGACGAACTCCAGGGGATTCGGGCCCGTGTCGCGTACGGTGAGAGCGACTTCGAGAAGATGGGATTCCGGCCGCCGGGCGGTGAGTTCGTACCGGATCTGGACCAGGGCTAGTCCTTCGTGAGGTACCAGACGAGGACGCTTCCACCGACTCCCGCCGCGATGGGGATCAGGTAGTTCAACAGCCCCGCAGCCACTCCGAAGATCTGACATCCGCCGAGGCTGGCGACGGCGGAGAGCGCGAGCAGTCCGCCGAGGCGACGAAGGTGCTTCCTCATGATATCGTGACGATCCAGACTACAGAGAATCGGCCAGGAATCAATGAGGATTATGCTCGTCGCGGGTTCCTCCCGGCGTGCGGCGGTCTCGATCCGGGGGGGCGTCCGGAGGCGCGTCCTTCCGCTCGTGGCGCTCCGAGCGTTCCTTCATCCACGCCTCCGCTTTCCGCGTCTTCGGACGGACCGAATCGAATCGTCCTCGGATGCGCGCCTGCTGGTCCTCCGGGAGCGCGGACATGATCCGTTCCGCGACCTCCGACGCCCGCGCGGCCGTTTCCACCGCCCGGGCGTAGGCGCCGTCGTTGGCGGGATCGTCGTCGGTGACCTTGCCGAGAAGCGGCACCACTCCGTCCTCGACGGATTGGAGAGCGAGGAGGACGTAATACACCGCCTCCTCCATGCGGCCCGAGGCGGCGGTCGCGGCTTCGGAAAGGGTCGCGGCGGAGGCGGCGACTCCTTCCACTCGAGCGCGCAGGTCTTTGGCGCGGGCCAGTCGCACCGCGTGTCCGGCCAGATCCCGGACGACCGCGGGTTGGGATCGCGATTCCCCCTGTCCGGCGGCGGCCAGAGCGGACCTCGGAGCGGCGATCATCGCGCCCTCGCGCCTCGCGGCCGCTCGAGTCGCGTCTCGCGCCTCCGCGACGAACGCCAGAACGCGCTCCGCCTCCGCTTTCCGAGCCAGGGGCAACGCCCGCGCGAAGGACATCAGTCGTTCGTATTTGGCCGAGAATCGGTCGGCCAAGGTTTCGAGCTCGGTTCGGGCCGACCTGCGGATTTCGCCAAGCACCGGCGAAAGCGCGTCTTGGACGAGGAGGCGAAGCGCATCGCCGAATTGAGCCGCTTCCGTCCCGTCGCCGCGGGCGCTCGCATCGACGAAACCGTCCAGAAGTCCGACGACACCCCGTTCCAGCGGCAGGAGGCGATCCAAGGCGGACTCGGTTCCGGCGAGCTTGACGTTGACCTCCGCCAATTCTTCGATGGGATCGACCTGACCGAACGGGTACTGGCTCCGGAGTTCCTCGATCGTAGGATCGCGGGGGACGGAGAAGTCTTGTCCGGGGGACTTCTTCTCGTCCGTGGGAGTGGTCTCGAGTCGAATTCTCAACTCGGGATAGACGGCGATATCGGCATCCGTGAGCTCCGGCGCCCGAGTTCCCCACAAGACCAGCCAGACGGTCAAGGCCACGACGGCGACGACCGCCGATACCCCGAGACCCGCCCAGAGGAAGGGAGACACCGGCCGGCGGATCCGCCGAGGAGCCGTCACCTCCATCGCCGTGGCGCGCTCGACCGCTTCCGCGGCGAAGTCCCGGCGCGGCGCGCTCGGGGACGAGGAGCGCCGAAGCGACTCGTCGATCTTGGTGTACCACTCGCGCTCAGTCGTGCATCCCGCGCAGGAGACCATGTGAGCCTGAAGCCGCGTGCGATCCGCGGGGAGAATCTCACCGTCCAGCTCCCGCTGGATCAACTCCTCGAAGTCCTTACAAGCCGTGCCCACGCCATGCCCTCCCTACGTGTGTCCGTTCAGCATTTGCCGCATCTGTCGTCGCGCCTCGAACAAATACCATCGCGCGTTGTTCTCGGTCGTGTCCAGAATCTCGGCGATGACGCGATACGGGAATCCTTCGATGACGCGCAGCACGAGCGCCGCACGTTGTTTTTCCGGCAGCTGAACCATGGCGCGTTCGGCCGCCCGAATGATCTCCCGGGTCTCGGCGGCGGAGCCCGGATCGACCGAGCTCTCGGCCTTTACCGGAAGGAGCCGATGCCCTTCCCGTTTCTTGTCCAAGCAGAGATTCGTGGCGATCCGATAGACCCACGCCCGGAAGTTCCCTCCGGGCTGGAACTGCTTGAGGTTGACGAAGATGCGTACGCATGTCTCTTGAACCACGTCTTCGGCGTCCGTGGCGTTTCCCAGCATTCGGTGGGCGTAGCGGAAAACCGGATCCCGGAACGCCTCGACGATGGCACGGAACGCCTGCCGGTCGCCAGCGCGGGCTGCGTCGAGGGTCGCGTTACTGATCATGATACATCCGGGCCATCTCCGCTCGGGGCTTTCCCTTTTGTACCCCGCCCGGACGGTTGCGTCAACTATACAACGCGAACCCACTCGCCTGTGCCCGACGGTTCCAACTCTAGAACGGCCGCGGCGAAGGGACGTTGGTGGGAATGTTCGTGCCTTCCGGCGAGACCGTTCGCTACAATGCGCCGATGTTCATTCGCGACATCATGACTCCCAATCCGGTCACGACCTCTCCGCAGATCCGTCTCTTTGCCGCTCTGAAGCTCATGAACGACCGGCGCTTTCGCCGACTCCCCGTCGTCGACGGCCGCAAGCTGGTCGGGATCATCACGAAGAGCGATATTTACGCCGCCCTCGGTCCGGTCGAGCAGTGGGGGGCCTATGAAGGAGGCGAAGAGCCGGAGGTCGAGGAATACATGACGCCCAAGCCTTTGACCGTCGCGTCGAAGGATACGATCGAAACGGCCGCCCTGCTCATGCACGACAACCGCCTCTCGGGTCTTCCGGTCGTGGACGGCGCCAAGCTCGTAGGAATCGTCACCGAGACGGACGTGTTCAAGACGCTCCTGGAAATCATGGGTGTCAAGGAGGTCGGAGCGAGGCTCGTCATTCAACTCTCCTCTCCGCGTCACTTGCTCGAGGAACTCCATCGGGCCACCGCTGGACTCGTCGTCCGGAGCGTAGCCACGTATCGCGATGCGAAAGGGGCGTGGAAGGCCGTCGTGCGCGTTCGGGGCCGCGAGCGCGACAAGACTCGGAAGCTCGAGATTCGCGTGGATGCGTAGTGCCCGAGTCTGTCTCCGATCTCCGAAACCGAGCGACGCCCCAGAATTCCTTCGCAGGGTGAGAGAGAGCCGGAGACTCCATCGGCCATGGGTGTCTCCCCCGCACGCTCCGGACCGATTTCAAGCGTGGCTACGGCGGGGGCGACGAAAGGACTATGCCGCATTCCTCATTTGCCGGCGTGAAGACGGCGCCCTCGTCGGAGTGATCAACGTCAGCCAGATCTATCTCGGGAATCTGCGGAGCGCGTACCTTGGGTATTACGCCTTCGCGCCCTTCGCAGGGCAGGGATACATGACCGAGGGGATGGCGTTGGTGCTTCGTCGCGCCTTCGGAGAACTCGGTCTTCACCGAGTGGAGGCGAACGTACAGCCCGGAAACCGGGATTCTCTTCGCCTGCTTCGACGGTGCGGCTTTCGGCGCGAAGGCTTCTCGCTCCGGTATGTCAAGGTCGGAGGGCGATGGCGCGACCACGAGCGGTGGGCTCTCACGAAAGAGGATCGCCGGTCCAGGGGATGACGCCCCCTTCGCGCACGGTGGAAAGCGGTTCGGCTCGAAGCGCCCCCTCGCGGAACACGAGCCGCGCATGGAGGGCTCCCGGAGCGAGCGCTCGGACGATTCGACGTACGGGGATTCCTTCGCATTCGATCGGCAAGAGATCGCCGGATTCGTCGACGAGAAAAAGCCGCCCGCCTCGAACCAGGTATCCGCTGGTTCGGACGAGGGCCTCCATCGACCGCGGTGCAAGGGGTTCCCGCCGCCATTCGCCGTATCGGTCTCGGAGAGCCGTCACCGACGTCGACGCCTTCACCACGCCGGAGTACCCCTCCGGCCCGAGCGGTCGTTCGACGACGTCGATCAATTTGAGACGCCGGGGCGAGAAGCCCGGATGGACCCGCCCTTCGCGGACGTGAAGGTCGAGATCGGCGTAGGAGCGCTTTCGGTCCCACGTGCGGCGTCGGGGATGGAGGAGCGTTTCCACGAAGATCTCCCCGGACGTGAGATCGAAGAAGTGGCTGGATTGAACTCGGAACCCATCCGCCGTGTGGTTCTCGCCGAAGTGGATTTGGAGGAGTCGAAGCTCTCGGATAGGTTTGCCCGGCGGAGTGCTCCGGAGCTCCCCAAAGTGGCGCGGATCCTCTGAGGAGGCGCGCTGGGCTCCGCGCGCCGCGAAGACAAGATCCACGAGCGCTTCCGGCGTGGGGCGCGCGGCGAATTCCGCCACGCGGCCCGCGAGTCGCCGGAATCCCGACGTGCGAAGCCCTCCCCACAACCGACGCAACGCCGCGACGCGCTCTTCTCCGAGATGGGAAAGCCCCGCCTCCCCGATCTCCTCCAACATTCGCCGAAGGGAAGCGACCGCCTCCGGATCCTCCGAGCGCACGGGCGCGGGAGCCGGACGCTCGGGGTTGCGGGAAAGCCTTCGAAACGTCCGGGGATCTCGCGACCATGCCACGAGGACGGCCGCGGCGTGGGTGCAAAACGGCGTCCTGCGGATCGAACGGCAGGAACACGTCGCCCTCACGCGCTCTCCGACGTCCAGGAACACGCGATGCCCGTCGCCGTCCCTCTCGAGCACCTCCGCCACCAGCCGGTCCCGCCATCGACCCGTCTCGGTGACGCGACCGCGATCGCAGTACCCAACGCCTCGTTCGAAGTACCCCGGTTCGACGAGCCGCTCGACGTCGTCGATCGAAAGAGTCCTCACCGCGCCCCTCCCGCGAGGGCGTGCGACACGGCGTCGACGAGCGCCCGCGGCGTGCAAGCGAACGCGGGGATGCCGAGGGCCGCGACTTCCCGCGCGACGTCCGGATCGTACAGCGCGCGTCCGTCGTCGGAGAGCGCCAGCACGCATAGCGTCTGTACGCGGTCGTGCGCCAGGCGTTCCAGGGCCGTGCGCAGAGCGGACGGCTCTCCGCCCTCGCGCAGATCGGTAACGAGGACGACGATGGTTCGCTCGGGCGTCTCGACCAGCCGCGCGGCATGGGCGAGCGCGCGCGCGATGTCGGTGCCGCCGCCGAGCCGCGCGCCGAAGAGGATGTCGACCGGATCCTCGAGATGCGGCGTCATGTCCACGACCGAGGCGTCGAAGAGGAGCAGATGGGTGCGCAGGAGCTGAAGCGAGGCGAAGACCGAGGCCACGATCGACGAGTGGATCAGCGATTCGGCCATGGAGGCGCTCTGGTCGACCAGGAGGATCAGGGTCCAGTCGCGGCGGCGGAGTTCGCGCGTTCGGAAGTGGATTCGTTCGGGGATCAGGATCCTCCGATCGGGAATCCAGTTCTTGAGGTTGCGCTCGATCGACCGGCGCCAATCCACGTTCGCCGCAACCGGGACGGGCGAGGGACGGCGGCGGAGCGCGCCGACGATCGAAGAGCGGGTACCCGTCTCCAGCCGTTCGCGCAAGCGGGAAGCCACTTCCCGAACGATCTCGCGGGCCAGATCGCGCGCACGGGCCGGCATGGAGTCCTTCGCCGCCAGGATGAATCGGACGAGATCCAGATTTCGATCGAGAGTGCCGAGGACCTCGGGCTCGGCCAGGAGCCGACTCCATCCGCGACGTTCCAGCGCATCGGCCTGGACGATGGTGGCGACGTCTCTCGGAAAGAGCTCGCGGATTTTCGCCAGCGCGTCCGCGAGGTCCCGCGGGATCGACGGACGGGAGGGATCGAGAGAGGCGCCTCCTCCGTATACGGCCGAGAGAACGGTGTCGACCTCCGCGCCCCGGCCGGGGGGGAGCGGCGCGGCGGGCTCCGCCGCACTTCCGAGGATGAGTCGCCACCGTTCCAAGCTCATCGAAGCCTCGTCAGAATCCGATCCCGTTCGGGACCTTCGAGGTGCCGATGGACCGCTTCGATTCCGTCTTCGCCTGCCTCCGAAAGGGCGGCGATGGCTCCGGACAGACTCTGAAGCGCGGCCTCGACTAGAGACGCCAGTCCGCGGGCCTCGCGGAGAATCCCCAGCGGCCGCAAGCGTCGCTCCTCGATCCAGGTTTCGAGGCGAGAATCGTCCCCGACCAGCGCCAGGGCGACTTCCGCTTCCCCTCGCACCCGTTCGTGGCGATCGTCCGCGGCGGTGCGAAGGACGTCGATGAAGATCGGATCGAGCGTCTGCCCGAGTTTCGCGACGGCCTCGGCGCGTTCTTCGGCGTGGCGAGCCCAGAGCGCCGTCCGAGCGAGTCCTCCATACTCCCGGAGGCGAGACTCGCGCCGGGTTCCCGCGGCGAGGACATCGGACGCCCGATGGCAGGTCGGCGGAGGACCGGCGGCGAGTCTGCGAAGCGCCGGTTCCGATCCCGCTACCGCCAGGCACAGTTGGACCGCGGTCCGTCCGACGATCGGATTCGACGAAGGCTCGACGAGAGCGACGGCGACTTTGGGTCGCTCCCGGAGAGCGGCCACCACGAAGGGAGCCGCCGTTGCGTCCGACCACCAGCGCCGTCGAGTCGGTCGAAGCTCCTCGACGGAAGCGCAGGCACAGGTTTCGAACACGCGCAGAAGCGAATCGTACGGTTCCCCCGCGGACTCGACCTGGAGAAAGCCGCGCGGAGCGATCCGTTCGGGAGTCCATTGTTCCAACTCCGCGATCTCGAGCGCTCGCGAGAGTTGAGCGAGCCTCTCTACGGTGCGGCTGATCCCGGACGCGCCCACGTCGGCCGCAAGTCGATCGTACTCCTCGCTCGCGGCTTGGAGCCCGGCAGAAAAGATCGAGTCCAATCGGTCGAGCGGTTTCACGGATCGAAGAACCCCTTCCATTCCTCCAGGATTCGATCGACCGTGGGTCGTTCCGCGGAAGCGTTCAGACTCCGGACCGATTCGAGCAGACGCAGGACCTCCGGAGCGCCCAATCCCGCGAACGCCCGGCGAAAGATCGGAAGCAGCTCGAGAAACCGGTCCATCGAGATCGAGTCGAAATAGCGATCCAGGACGGCCAGGAGCTCGCGGTCGCGCCCGACAATCCGGGGTTGTACCGAAACGAAGCCTCCGACGAACGCCGCGGCATCCTTGGCGCGGGAAAGCCGGAGGTGCAGATGCGCCAGCATCTCTTCCTTCGAGAGGGCGCGTCGCGAGCCCAAGAGAGCCAGGGCGGCGCCGGAGGATGCGGGATGCGCGCGCTCGTCCCGGGCGATCCGCAGCGCCGGGGCGTCGAAGCCGGACTCGGCGAGCGCGGAGAGGGCGAGAAGAGCCGCAGAGACGTCGGCGGCCTGCGCGCATTCCGGCGCGATTCCGAAGGCGCGACTCGACACGCGCCGGTACAGGTCCGAGAGTTCCCCCGCTCCGAGTTCGACGGTCGTCTTCAACCGACTCGCGGCACCGGCCAGGCTCCTGAGGTCGCGATCTCGGGTGGCCAGCTCCTCGAAACGATCGAGCGCCGGTCGCATCGCGTCGACCTTCGAGAAGATCGTGTCGCGAAGGGCTTCGGCGGCATCGGAGGCAGAGCGGAGGTTCGGAAGGCGGTCGAGGATCCGACGGCGTGCCACCTCGGCGAGACTCGTCCCGATCTCGGTTTTCCGGAGCAGAGACGCGTCGGTGGCAGGGGCCCAGGCGAGTCGCCATTTCTCCCGCCGCCCTTCGACGAGGAGGGTCGCATAGGGAATCTCCGCCAGTCGGAGCCGGTGAAGGAAAGGGGAGGCATCGCCGACGATCGCCTCCTTCGGTCGATCGGCGATGGGGAGGCCGTAGCGGCGGACTTCCGAGTAGAACTCTTCTTCCAGCGGGCTGGCGGAGAGCCGAGCGGCCACGCTTCCGGCCGTCTCTCCCAGAAGCGACTCGCGGAGCACGTCGGAATCGCTTCCTTCGAGGAGGCAGGCGGAAGCGGCTTCCCGCACCTCGTCGAGGCCGGGCGAGGCCTTGCCTCGGAGCTTCGCCAGATTCCGCGAAAGCCGGCAGGCATCGAGGACTTCGGCGATCCCCGAGGTCCAGCCTCGACGGCGAAGCCGGGCGCGGATATCCAGGAGCGAGGCGTCCGCGGCGCGGAAGGGGTCGCCCCCCTGCTCGTACAGCCGCTCGTAGAATCGCGGCGCGCGGTTCCCGGCGCCGTATCCGAATCGCTCGGAGAGTCGAAGATAACTGTAGGGGATGAGGGCCAGTTTGGCGGGAGCGCAGGCCGGGAATTCGAACGATTCGATCTCTCCGTCCAGAAGCGCGGCGGCATGGAAGGCCCCGCAGACGACGAAGGTTCCTTCGGCCGGTTCGCGGCCGATCTCGCGCGCCATGAAGGCCTCGCGCTCCCGGTCTAGGGAGGTCGCCCGGCCCGGTTCGCGTCTCATCAAGCGCGCGTAGTCGAGAAAGAGACGGGCGAATTCGTCCGGATCGAGCGATCCCGACTCGAAGGAGCCCTCCCAGAATTCGTCGTAGCTCCGAAACCCGAGTCGCGCGCAGATTTCTCCTTCGAGGTCCGCATCGACCCCCTCCCGCTCGGGGCGGTCGAGCGCCCGTGACGCGGGAATGTCGATGAAGCGGACGGGGATGCCGAGTCGTGCCGCGCATCGGAGGGCGGCATACTCGGGCGAATAGCGCGCGAACGGATAGAGGGCCGTCGCGCCCTCCGCCCGCCAGGCGAGAATGGCGACGGGCGGCTTCGTTCCTGGGTCGAGGAGCGAGGGGAGGAGCGCATCGCCGTCGGAAGGACCCTCGAGGAGAAGTCGGCGCGGCGGGTCGGCTGCGATCGCCCTTTCGACGAGGAGGGCCGAGGCGGGGGAGTGGTGGCGGATGGGAAAGATCCGGACGCTCACACTTCTTCCCGCGCGATGCGGCCTGCGGCCGCACGGAATTCCTTCCAGGCGGGCTCCGTTCGACCGGGGGCGACCGTTTCCAGGTATTCGCGCAGAACTCCCAGGTCGGAATCGTTCTCTTTCGCGACCGCCCCGGCCAAGCTTCGTGCGGCGTCCTCCGCCGTCATCCGTCCGTGGCCGAACTGTCGGGCCAGGATCGCGCCGTGGAACAGCACTCCGATCAGCTCCGCGGTGGAAAGGATGGAGGCCGGCGAGCGAACCCGCGCCCGGCCATCGTGGGTCCGACCCCGGCGGAGTTCCTGGAAGAGCGTCGTCAGGACGCGCACGAGATCCGGAGGCACTTCGGAGGCGACGTCGTACTGCGTCTGGAGCTCGCGGAGTCTTCCGGTGACGACGGCCATCTCCGTCTCCAGGTCCTCGAGCACGGGAAGGCGCACGAAGTTGAATCGGCGTCGGAGCGCGCTGGACATCTCGTTGACTCCGCGGTCGCGCGTGTTGGCGGTCGCGATCGCATTGAAGCCGGGAGCGGCGTGGAGGGATCGCCGCAATTCCGGGATCGCCAGGCTTTTCTCCGAGAGGATCGAGATGAGCGCATCCTGGATCTCGGGCAGGATGCGGGTGATCTCCTCGACGCGGACGATCCGTCCCGCCTCCATGGCGCGGTACACCGGACTCGGCACGATCGCCGATTCCGACGGACCTTGCGAAAGGAGCAGAGCGTAGTTCCATCCGTATTTGAGATGGTCCTCGGTCGTCCCGGCGGTTCCCTGGACGAGAAGCTCGCTCGACCCGGAGATGGCGGCGGCCAGGTGCTCCGAGAGCCGGCTCTTGGCCGTGCCGGGCTCTCCGAGGAGAAGGAGCCCTCGGTCCGACGCCAACGTGGCGATGGCGACCTGAACGAGCCCGGGATCTCCCACGTACTTGGGCGAGATGGCGACCCCGCCGACGGGATCCGTCGACCCCAGGATGAACGTCTCGACGGCGCGCGGCGAGAGGTTCCACCGGGGGGGACGCGGATGGGGGTCGCAGGCCTGAAGAGCGGCCAATTCCGAGGCGCACCGCTCCTCGGCGGTTTGCCGAAGGGCTTCCATCCTCTCTCCTCTCCGGGGGGATTATATCTCATGGCGCGCGGATCCCCAACCAAAGATCGGAGCGTATGAATTATGGAAGAAATCGGCAGAATACCCGTTATGATGGTAGAGGAGAACGCGAACATCCCGCCTTCTGGGGCGTCTCATCTGTAGAGGGTGCAGCATGAAAGAAGGTGAGGTCACCCGGACCATTCGTCGGGTGCGGAGAGTGCTCGACGAAGGGAAGTACGACGAGGCTTTGCGTACGCTGCTCCACCTCGGAGAGAAGTATCCCGAGGCCGGAGAAATTCGCCCCGAAATCGCCCAAGTCCTCTTGCGCCGGGGGAAATCCCGCCTGGGGAAGGGGAAAGTGAAGGAGGGCAGGGCGGACGTCGAACATTCGCTCGATTGGGCGGTGCTGCCCGAGGCCATGGTCCAGCTCGCGCGCGTCCTCACGCAGGAGGGGAATCTCGAGCGAGCCCACGAGGTCCTTACGAAAGTGCTCGAGATCGACGACACCTACGGCCCCGTCCATGAGGCGCTGGGGTATCTGTTCTCGCGATGGGCGGATCACCGCGAGTCGGCGCGGGCGTTCGAGCAGGCGCTCTCCCTGGGCCACGCGACGCCCGAGCTCTTTCTGGCCGTGTGGAGCGCCTACATGGCGGTCGAGAAGCTGGACCGCGCGCACGAACTTCTCCTGGACGGAGTCGAGCGGTTCCCGGAGAACGATCGTCTCCACGCCGCCGCCGGCGATTCGTGCGTCTACGCGAAGGGCGATTCGGAGACTGCGGAGCCGTACTGGCGAAAGGCGATCGAGCTGAACCCGAAGAACTTCTCGGCCTTGTTCAGCTTGGCGGGGCTGGGGGCCTCGCGGGGGCGTCGGACCGAATCGATGGAGCTTCTGCGGCGCTGCGTGGCGCTGGATCCCGAGAAGACGCGGGCCCGGTGGCGGGAGGACTTGGAGTCTCCCTTAGGTCGATTCTCGGAGTTCGCGCGCGATCCCGAGTTCCGCTCCCTCTTGGGCGGGTAGGATGCGCGATCGGGACACCGAACTGCATTTCGGTACCAAGGCGTTTCCCTCGACCCACTGGTCTATGGTCGCGCGTGCCCGCAATCCCGAAGACCCGGCCTATCGAGAAAGCCTGGAACGACTCGTCACCGACTACTGGCGTCCCATCTACGTCTACATCCGAAGCGCCTGGGCTCGATCGAACGAGGAGGCGAAAGACAGCACCCAGGAATTCCTGTGCGGCCTCATGGAGAGCCGCGGCTTGAGCGAGTACAAGCGGGAAAAGGGACGATTCCGTGCCTATGTAAAGGGGGCCCTCCGCCATTTCCTCCTGGATCGCGAGAAGGGCCGGGAGCGACAGAAGCGGGGCGGGGGACGCACGATCGTCTCCCTCGACGTGGAGCTACCGGAAGTTCCCCGAGATCCCTCCGATCCGGCCCAACTTTTCGATCACGCTTGGGGGCGGGCCCTCATGGAGCATGCCCTGGAAGACGTACGATCTTCCTTGCGTGGCGAGGGACGCGAGATCTGCTGGAGCGTTTTCGAGGCCTATGAGCTCCCCGGCTCCGACTCGGCGGAATCGACGTATCGAGACGTGGCGGTGCGGTTCGGAATCCGGGAGTCGGAGGTGAAGAGCCATCTGACCTACACCCGTCTCTTGGTGAAGAAGGCGCTCCGGAGGCACGCGGCGGATACGGTGGCGAGCGAGGGGGACCTATACCGCGAGCTCCGGGAGCTCTTCGAGACCTGAGCCCAGGGATATACTTGAGGTGCGATGTCGAGCCCCCTCTCGCCTTTCCTGCCGGCCGTACGAGTCTATCTCCGGACGCGGTTGGCTCTTTCCGAAGACGAATCGAATCGGCACGCCCGAGAGTTCTTGAGGCTCTTCGAAGGGACCAAATCCGGGGCTCCGTCTCGGAGCGAGATCAAGTCTTCCCTGGAACAATTCGCCCAAGAAGTCTGCGAACACCCGCTTTCTCCCGACGGAGCCGCACGGGCGGCCGCCCCCTTCGAGCTGGCGTGGGCCGAGTGTCTCGTGGCGGAGGCCTGTGCCGAGATCGCGCGGGATCCCGAGCTCCGGGACAATCCGGGATCCCTCCGCATTTTGAAAATGTTGGAGGAAGAACCGCCCCCGTCCGCGAATTCGTCTCATACGGAATTGGCGCTGGAATTGAAGTTACCCGAGGAAATCGTGAAAACCCGCGTGCACTACCTTCAGGCGAGAGTGAGCCGGAGCCTACGGCGCAGGCTCTCCGATGTCGGAGACGCACCGGCGTCGCAGGTCGTTTGGAAGGATGTCCGCGAAGCGGAGCGAATCCGACTGGGCGAACTGGCCATCGCGCGCGGAATCCTCCGTCCGGAGGAGGTCGAGGAGGCGCTCGAGGAGCAAGCCCGCCACGGCGGGCGCCGGCGGCTCGGGCACGTTCTCATCGAAAGGGGAAAACTCTCGACTGCGGAATGCAGCCGGCTCCTCTTGGAACAGGAGGAGCTTGCGGGAGAGGTCTTTCACGAACGATTGGGCCGCTTCTTGCTCCTGAACGAGCTGGGTCGGGGCGGCATGGGAGTGGTCTGGCGGGCGTGGGACCCGCACCTCGGCCGATCCGTGGCGCTCAAGGGGCTCAACGTCTCTCGAAGTCAGAGTCCGGCCCACTTGCTGAGAGAGGCGCGGGCCGCCGCGCAGCTTTCCCATCCGAACATCGTTCCGATCCACGAGATCGTCGAGCAGGAGTCGATGCCTTGCCTTGTCATGGGGTTGGTCGAAGGGAAGACGCTGGCGCAGGGGGCTTCCGACTTGCCGTTGAGGCGAGTCCTGGAATTGGCACGGGACGTCGCGCGGGCGCTCCATTATGCCCATCGCCTTGGGGTCGTCCATCGGGACATCAAGCCCGAGAATCTGATGATCGATCGGGAAGGGAAGGTCTGGGTGACGGACTTCGGGTTGGCGAAGCTGGAGCGCTCCGGAGGGGAAGTCTCGCAGAGCGGTGTCGTGCTGGGGACGCCGATTTTCATGTCGCCGGAGCAGACGCTCGGTCGGACGCGGCGCGTCGGGCCGAAGAGCGACGTCTACAGCCTCGGCGCGACGCTGTACACCCTGATCGCGGGACACCCGCCGTTCGGAGGGGCGACCCCCGCCGAGCTCATGGTGAAGGTGATCGACGAGACTCCCGCCGCGCTTCGTTCCGTTCGGAGCGACGTTCCCGTGGACGTGGAGACGATCGTGTCGAAGGCCATGGAGAAAAGCCCGGAGCGACGATACGCCACGGCGGCCGCGATGGCGGACGACCTGGATCGTCATCTCCGCGGGGAGCGGATTCTCGCGCGCCCCGTTCCGGCCGTGGTTCGCCTCTGGGATCGGATCCGCCGCCACGGAGTCCTGGTCGCTCTGGGATCGGTCGCGAGCATCGCCGTCGCGGCTCTGGCGTTCTCCCTGACCCGGGAAAAGGGAAGGGCACCTCTGGGTTCCCAGGAGGATCATCTCGTCCGGGCCGAGGCGAAGATCGAAGAGGCGCTTTCTGTCGGTCTGGAGAATCCTGAAGCCTATGGCGCTCATTTGGCGGAAGCGCGAAGGGACGCGGACTTCGCCCTGGCGCAGCACCCGACGTCCGGAAAGGCGCACTTCCTTCGCGCGATCGTGGCGAAGTGGGAGGGGAACGATGTCGAGGCCCGGCGCCATTTCTCCCGAGCGCTCGAATGCGAGCCCTTGGAAGTTCTCTATCGGTTTCACTGGGCCTGGTACCGGCTGGAGAGATTCATCTGGGAGCTGGAAGTGGTGGAGTTGGGGGAACCGGGGGATCGGTTCGCGCGGAGAACTCGGGAGATCGCGGCCGATCTGGAAAGAGTGGTGGGAGGGGCCCCCGCGTCGTCCGGCCTCCGGGAGTGGGCCCGAGCCGCTCTGGCGGCCGCCCGCGGCGACTTTGCGGAAACGGATCGCGTCGCCCGACAGGCACGACCCACGCGCGAGCTCCATCGTCTCCGAGCCTTCGCTCTGATACAGCGAGGGCAGCCGGCGGAGGCGAAGCTCGAAGTCGGAAACGCCGCGAGGTTGAAACCGGGCGATCCGTATACGATCGTACTTTCGTCCCTTCTTCTGGCCCACCTCGGTCACGTCAAGGAGAGTCCCTCGGAAATCGACAAGGCGTCGCGTCTCTTGCGAAGAGACCCGAAGGTCTATCTCCTGCGAGCCAAGTTTGCCCACATGGCCGAGGACTTCGAGAAGGCGAAAGCGGATTGTCGAGTGGCGTTGGAGCAGGGACCCGAGGATCCGGAAACTCTCTACTGGTTCGCCTCCCTCGAGATCCGCACCAAGTGGGAATCCGGCATGAAGATGTACGGGGATGCCATCGAGGCGAGCCGCCGGACCGGGCGCCTGTGGACGCAGGGCAAGTCTCTGATGGATCGGGCGGTCTACTATGCCCTGGCGAAGAAGTACTCCGAGGCGCTGTCCGATTTCGAGGCCGCCGAGATCTTGGACCCGGCCAATCCCGCCGTTCCGAAAAACCGGGCGCGGACTCATTTCGATCGAGGGGATCGGATCGAGATTTCGCGAAAGCCGAGAAGCTTCTCTCCGAACTCCTGGCGGTTTCTCCCTGGCACACGCCGTCCTACCGGGCTCGAGGCGAGTGTCGGCTGGCGCTCAAGCGTTGGAAGGAGGGGCTGGACGATGTCGAGCGCGGGATCGATCCGGTGAGGCTGTCCGTCGAGTTCCATGGAATCGGATCCGATCTCATGAGGACGGGGGAGAAACTAGGGGACGAGGACTTCGAATCTGGGGCGATCTTGGCCTTCGATCGCTCCATCGAGAAGGATCCGCGGAACGCCCTGGCTCTGGTCGATCGTGGCCGGTGGAAGGAGATGCGCGGGGATAGAAAAGGGCGCCAGGGAGATTCTCCGAAGCTCTACGCGGAGGCCCAACAGGACTATTCGCGTGCGTGGGAAGCGGCCACGGACCCGAGACTTCGGGCCGAAGTCCAGTTTCGTCTCCAGCAGATTCGCGAGAAACTGAAGAAGTAACCTCCACTCTTCGCCGACCTTTCCATTCTCGTCTCCGGGAACTCCAGTTTCGTCTCAAGCGAAGTACCGGGTCGAGAGATCCCGGAAATGGAGGAGTTCGATGGACGATGGAAAGCGACTGTCGGCGGGGCTTCTGATTCTGACGGCGAGTTTGGCGACGGTTTCGTGCGGAGGCGGAGGCGGCGGCGACGGCGGGGGGAGTTCGCCGACTTCGGCCAAGCCGATGGCCTCGGTCCTGCTGGCCGTGGAACCGGAGGCGCGACTGAATGTCGACGTGAATCCGGTTCGGATCGCGCTCGATCCCACGGGAGAGTACGGTCTACTGGGGTGGGTAGAAGTCGATCGTACGAGCGGACAGCCCGCAGTTTTCGTGCAATCCATTTCGCGGGGGACGCGATCGACATCGACGAGAGTCGGACCCGCGACAGGACTCTCCTTGGTTCAACCTTCCCCGATACTCAATCCGGGAGAGACGAGCAAGACGACGACGACCGCGATCGATTCCGAGCTGGCCTTGGCGGCCGACGCTTCCGGGAATCTCCTCGTCGCGTGGGCCAGGACCGACACGACCGTGACGACCTATTCCCTCGGAGGTCAAAGCACCTCCGTGAGTGCCTCCGCTTGGGCCAACGCGTTCGATCCGGTCACCCAGACCTGGCGGGGTGCCGTCAAGCTCGGAGATCCCGGAACCTCGGTCTCGCGTCCGAGCGCGGCCATCGGCGGGGACGGCAAAGCGTTCGTCGTTTGGAGGCAGACGAGTTCGGGGGGGACCTCTACCATCCGAAGGGTCGAGAAGAATGGAGGCAGCACGGCGTGGTCCGCCCCGGCGATCGAGAACCAGACCGGGAATCTGGGGGCGCCGTCGATCGCGCTGGGCGGGGACGGATCGGGTTATATCGTTTGGTCGGACTCGAGCGCCGGTGGCGGAACGGTATACCTGCGTCCACGGCAATAGTCGTGACCTGGACTGTCACAGGCCGGTTCGATACTCCGGGTGTCGACTCTCTCTCATGGGGCCGGGCCGCTCTCCCGCGGTTCGGCCCCTCACGCTTCCACGGACTTCCACTCCGCGGGTGCGGGCGTGAGTCCGTGTTGGCGGAGCTTGAGCTCGAGGTCCGAGAGCGTGAATCCGACTTCCTCGGCCGTCTTGGCGGGATCTCCTCCGGAGCGGCGAAGCGCCTCGCCGAGACAGTCCTTCTCGATCTCCGCGAGGAACTGCGCGAGAGGGATCTCGCGACGCCAGACGCGCTCGATGTCGTATCCCTTTTCGATCGGACGCCGGAGGAGACGGAGGACCGTCGCGGCCGCCGAGGCCAAGGCCGCGGCGAAGTGGAGATCGGCTCGGCGAAACGTCGTGGTCTCCCGCGGCCCGTCGAGGTAGAGAAATCCCAGATAGCGATCCCGGGCGACCAGCGGAGCGCAGAGGATCGCGATGGCCTTCCCGGCGTTCGGACCTCCGCGGGCGACGTCATACCCGATCAGCGCCCGGTGCTCGCGCGAAACATGGTGGTGGAGGACGTTGGAGACGTGGAATTCGTCCTCCCCGGGCGGCGCGCTCTTGGCCGCGGGAGCCGGACGGCCGTTCGCGTCCACGAGCATCACGAATCCTCTCGTCGCACGTACCTGGGACAGGACCCGCTCCAAGAGCGCCCGTGCCGCTCCGCGCTCGTCGTCGATCGCCTGAAGGAGTCCCGCGGTCTCGAGGACGAGTTGGAGCCGTTCGAAGGCCGAGCGCAGCTCCGAGTCGGGCACGGGTTCGGCGAAGGGAGCGGCCAGCGTCTCCAGTATCGTCGCGACGGTGCGGTTCGCTCGCTCCGGGATTCCGGCCCGAGGGTCGAAGCTGGGATCGAACACGAGGACGAATTCGCCCACCTCGATTTCGTCGTCGCGTCCCAGAAGATGTTCCTTCACCTTTCGACCGTTGACGAAAATGCCGTTCCGGCTGTCGGCGTCCAGGAGATACAGCCCGTCCGCGCGACGCTCGACTCGCGCGTGAACTCTCGAGAGGTGCCGTCCCTCGAGACGGACCGCGCACTCGCGCCCGCGCCCGAACGCGGCGCCGCCGTCCACCTCGAATACCTTCCCTCGTCCGGGACCTTCGACCAGCACCACCTGGGGCATGGACACCTCCGGCTACGTTTGAGGGATGATCGAGAACCAGTCGGGCGTCGAACGGATCCAATCCTCGAGGTCGTCGGAAAAGGCCTGCGCGTCCGGATAGCGATCCGCGGGTTCCTTGGCCATGGCCCGAAGGATGCACTCTTCGAGACCCGGATGCATCGAGGGATCGACCTCGCGCGGCCGCGGCGGTTCGAGCCGCCGCACGCGCTCCAGGATCTCGATCGTGGCTCCGCCACGAAAGGGGGCGCGGCCGGCCGTCGCCTCGTACAGGACGGCGCCCAGCGAATAGATGTCGCTCCGCCCGTCGAGACGCGGAGCCCCGCTCGCCTGTTCGGGGCTCATGTACACCGGCGTACCCGAGGTCACACCCGCCGGGAGAGCGGGAGACTGCAGCTCGTCGCACCGGGCGATTCCGAAGTCGGAGAGCTTCGGAGTGCCGTCGGAAGCGAGGAGGACATTCCCCGGCGTGATATCGGCGTGGACGACGCCCTGGCGGTGCGCGTGGTCCAGGGCCCGCGCGACGCGCGAGGCGATCGCGGCGCTCTCCCGATGGGTGAACGCGCGACGTCGGACGGCCTTCTCCCACGCGGGACCGTCCACGAATTCCAGCACGAGGAAGGGACGCCCATCGACTTCGCCCGAATCGATCAGGCGCACGATGTTCGGATGGTCGAGCCTCTTGAGCACTTCCCCCTCGAGACGGAATCGCGCGGAGACGATGGGATCTCGGACCCACGCTTCCTCGAGGACCTTGACGGCGACCTCGAGTCCGTCCCGGCGGGCCCGATGGACGGTGGCCACGGCTCCTCGGCCGAGCCGGGCTACGATCTCGAAGGCGCCGATCCGGTCCACGCGGGGAGTATACCTGAAAACTTCTTGCACTTCTCCCGGAGGAGCGAGCGTATAATCCACGGCACGGGCGGGTCGGTTTGGAGGATCAGGAGATGCACATCCTCGCTGCCGTTCTCCTTCATGTCCAGGAGATGAACCCGGGGGAACTCGAGAAGGCCGTCGATCAGGCGATCACGAAGGGCGTCGACTGGCTCAAGAAACAGCAGAAGAGCGACGGATCGTTCGGAGATTCCAGCGGTCCCGTCTACGGCGGCGTGGGCCAGGCGTACCACAATCGTCCGGGGATCGCGGCGCTCTCCCTCCTCGCCCTTCTCAAGAGCGACGTGCCTCCCAACGATCCCGTCATCCCGAAGGGGTTTAAGTTTGTCTACGACTACGTCGGAGCCTCCGGCAACCTGATCTCCAACTACGACATGGGCGTCATCTTGATGGCGATCGAGTCGCTCTACGAGGCGGTCGTCAAAATGCATCTCAAGAAACAGGGGAAGAAAACCTCCGAACGGCCCGGCGACTTCAAGGAGCCCAAGTACACGATCTCCCCCCAGGACGCGAAAGTCGGTACGCTGATCCTCAAGCGCCTCGCGGAGACGCAGACGAAAGCCGGGGGGTGGCGATACGGCGCGAACTTCACCATCGTCGGTGCCGACGAGGATATTTCCGCCACCCAAATCGTCCTCCTTGGCTTGAAGTCGGCCAGCCGGATGCGCCTTCCCATGGACCCGAGCGTCATCAAGAAGGCGATCGATTTCGTTCTCGGTTCCCAGGAGAAAGACGGACCGAAGGTCGAGCGTCCGTCGGACGTCAAGCCCGGGGACCGGGGAACGTACGTCTCCCTGGGCGAGGACCGCGCTCGGGGATGGGCGTACGCGAAGAAAGGCAGCGCCGACGAGACGAAGGCTTCGGGTTCGATGACGTGCGCCGGGATCACCTCGCTGCTCATCGGGAAGTCGATCCTGGGAAAGTCGGTCGCCAAGAAGGAGAGCGAGAAGATCGACAAGTCGATTTGGGACGGATTCGCGTGGCTCTATACGAAATGGACGGTCACGGAGAATCCCGACCACGGGCGCGGCCGGTATCACTACTATCTCTACGGAGTCGAGCGGGTCGCCACCCTCGGACTCTACGAGAAGATCGGGAAACACTACTGGTACAAAGAGGGGGCCGAGGTCCTGGTGCGTGGCCAGGACTCGGACGGTCACTGGAAGCGGAGCCAGGATGTCGAGCCGATCGACGTCTGCGACACCTGCTATGCCCTCCTGTTCCTCCGGCGGGGGACGATTCCGATCGGCGACGTGATGACGACGCCGCGCGGCGGGAAGTAGCTTCGATGCTGCTTCTCCTTCTCGCGGCGCTTCAGGACGATCCCCTCCAGTCCTCGTCCAAGGCGATGGCGCGCGTGGTCGAGAAACTTCGCCCCTGCGTCGTGTCCGTACGAACGGCGCCCGGTTTGAGGACCAGCGTCGATTTCTTCCGGAATCGCGGACAAGTCAAGGAAGCGCGCAAGCCGGATGCGGGCGGTTCGGGCGTCGTCTACGCCGAAGGATTGGTGCTGACGAACTACCACGTCGTCGAGGGCGCTTCCGCCGTTTCCGTCGCGCAGGACGACCGCACGTGGGCCGCGAAGCTTGTGGGAGTCGATCCCCTGACCGATCTCGCGTTGCTCCGGGTGCCGGGTCTCCCGCTCAAGCCGGCGCCCATCGGGGATTCGGAGGCTCTCAGAGTGGGCGAGTGGGTCGTGGCTTTGGGCGATCCGTACATCTTCGAGCGCTCCGTCACCTTCGGCATCGTGAGCGCGAAGGGGCGGAGCGGGGTGGGATTGGCTACGTACGAGGAGTTCCTGCAAGTCGACTGCGCGATCAATCCGGGGAACAGCGGCGGCCTCTTGGCGGACATGAAGGGAACCATCGTCGGAATCAACATCGGGTACTACTCGGAGGCGAACGCCTTCACCGGCGTCGGATTCGCCATCCCGATTCATCAGGCCAAGGCGGTCGCGAAGATGCTCGAAAAGGAAGGACGGGCGCGGTACGGATCGCTCGGAGTCGAGGTGCAGGATTTCGAGGGAGTTCGCGTCACGGATTCCGCGACCCCGGAGTTCGAGCCCGGCGACCACATCCGCGCCGTGAACGGGCGGGCCGTGGCCAAGGTGGGCGAATTCCTCTCGGCGGTTCGATCGCTTGCGCCCGGAACCAAAGCCCAGGTGAAGAGAATCCGAGACGCGACGGAGACCGAGGTCAAAGTCTCGGTGGTCGAACAGTCCATTCCGGATTTCGGGGCCGACTCCTGGACCGATCCCGGGATCGGGCTCTCGGTTCAGGAATTGACTCCGTGGCTGGCGAAGGAACTGGGGATGTCCGGGGAACGCGGCGTCATCGTGAGCCGGACGGACGCGGAGGCGATGCCCGAACTCTCGGTGGGGGACGTCATCGTGCGGGTCGGAAAAAAACGCGTCGTCGCCGTCGCGGAGTTCCGGAGGGCGATGGAGGCGGAGGAGCCGGGCGATCTCTACGTCCGGTCGGGGACCCGGCACAAGTTCGTGTCGGTGAAGTAGGGGTTCGTCGGGAAACAACCGACTCGGATAATCGAGGACAAGGAACAACCACCAAGGCGCGGAACCGCCAAACAGACCGCTCCTGGAATCATTCGTTCGGCGTCTTGGCGATATGGCGGTTCCTCTGGTCTTCCGGAAGAAGGCAACCGTTGTTCTCTGACGCGTCCTAAGAGCTCATCCCGGTAGGATCGTGGCCGCGGTGGCGGCGCCGAGGGTGCA
>CAZGKV010000080.1:0-22352 GCA_964526305.1 uncultured Planctomycetales bacterium
TCGACGAGGACGAGCTTCTTTTCCGCCCGCGCCCGTTCGCATGCCTTTCGCACGAGATCCGGCGCGTCGCCGGTCGGATGGACGATCTCGGCCGTTCGGCGGAACGCCGTCGGATCCGCCATCCTCGGCGTGTATCCCAGGTCGCGGACCGCCGCGAAGACCGAGCCGCGCCCGGTCGCGTCCTTGAGCGTCACGCGGAAGAGATCGCGCTCGAGATCCATCTCCACCTTCGCGACGCCGACAAGCCCCTCCAGGGCTTTCTTTACCGACTCGGGTCAGGCCATTCAGGTCTTGCCGCCCTCGCCGCGCTGCATCCCGTCGACCTGGATGACGAGTACGCGCTCCTCCCCTCGCTCGGAAGGGGAGCAGGAGGTAAGGAACAGTGCGGCCACGACGCCGATGCAGACTCTCATGGCTTCTCCTTGGAATCGGGGTATCCCGCCGGCCGGCGCGGAGCACGGAGCCCGAGCGACGGCCGGAATCGCTCGCCCACCTTTGCCTCCCTCTACCCGTTTCGGATGACCGCCGCCACCGCGCGAGTAACGCGCCGGATGATTTCCTCCCGTTCGCCCCCCATGCAGGTCTCGGTGCAGTTGACGAGGTGCTTCTCCATGAGCTCCAGCGCGACCTCAGTGAGCGCCGACTTGGCGGCGCTGATCTGGAGGAGGAGCTTGTCGACGCACTCCGCCTCGTCCACCATCTTTCGGATCGCGTGGATCTGTCCGCCCGCGCGATTCAGCCTCCGGGTCAGCGCCTGCTTGTCCAGCTCCGTCAGGTACCGCGTCTGCATCGAACTCGTTTTCGCCATCGCGTTCCTCCGGAGAGTCAACGAATACCCCCGGGGTGTATATTCCAACAAGAAGACGTCGCAGGGAAACGGATTCGGCAGGGGCCGGCCTTCCGGATGAGGAAGGTCTTGGGATAAAACCCGAAGTGCACGCAAGTGGATTTCTCGGATTCACGCAGCCCGCGTGCGGCCGACTCAAATTCCGTAAACCGAATCCCCCCCGAGGGGCACTCTGCTATAGCCTTGAAGGAGGATTGCGATGAAACGAATCGTCATGGTCGCTATGGCCGCCCTGTCGGTTGCCGGGTGCACGACGGCGTATCAGCGCGAGGGATTCACCGGTGGCTACTCGGACAGCAAGATCACCCGGGACACCTTCCAAATCAATTTTCAGGGAAACGGGTACACGTCCGTCGCCACCGTGAGGAAATACGCCCTCTTCCGGTGCGCCGAAGTGACCCTGGAGAACGGCTACGAGTACTTCTTCCTTGTGGGAGGAGATCGAGGCGGATCCGCCTCCAGACTCGGAAACTCGTACCTCGAACACGCGATGATCAGCATCCAGATTCGATGTGGGCACGGCCCGGCACCGGAAGACGCCTACGATGCCCGCGAGATTATCGAGAATCTCCAGATGGAGGTCCTCGGCAAGAAGTGGACGCCGAAGCCGCCCGCTCCTCAGGGAACGAAGTAGTCCGAATCGGGGGAGGGTCGTCGATCCTCCCCCGCCGCATTTCCAAACGCGATTCCTCCGGGATCCTCGAAGTTCACATAGGACATGCTTTTTGAACGGATCCCCGACGAGTTCGGCGCCCTCGTGGCGCTGGAGGACGAGGCTCCCGGGTTCGAGAGAATCGGGAAGTACCGATTGGAGAGGGTGATCGCCCGGGGCGGGATGGGCATCGTCTATGAGGCTCGGGACCCGGTTCTCCGGCGCAAGGTGGCGCTGAAAGTCCTCCGGAGGGAGAGATGCAGCACCGAAGCGCTCGATCGACTCAAGCGGGAGGCGGGCATCACGGCCCGTCTTCGGCATCCCAACATCATCACCGTCCTCGAGGCGGGATCATGCGAGAGCTGGGAGACCAGCTACATCGCCCTCGAGTACATCGAAGGACGGACACTCTCGGAGGCGGTTCTTGAGGAGAAAACGCCGCTTACTCGGATGGTCGAGAGCGTAGCCAGGGCCGTAGCGTATGCCCACGACCGCGGCGTCCTCCATTGCGATCTCAAGCCGTCGAACGTCCTCCTGGAGCGAAGCGGCCGAGTCGTCCTGACGGACTTCGGATTGGCGAGAAGCATGCCTTGTGAGGCCTCCTGGGAGATCGTCGGAACGCCGGCGTACATGGCGCCCGAGCAGGCCGCCGGGGAGTTGCGAGAGATCGATGAAAGAACCGACGTGTATGGATTGGGAGCCCTGCTGTACGAGACACTTCTTAGGCGGCCTCCGTTCGAGGGAAAGACAGCCTTGGAGATTCTGGGTCAAATCCGATGGCACGAGCCTCCGGGACTCGAGGCTCCGGGGAGCGGGGCGGCGGAAGCCATTTGCCGGAAAGCCATGTCCAAGGAGAAATCGCGGAGATACCCGACGGCGCGCGCGTTCGCGGAGGCGCTGAGCGAATTCTAAAGGGGAATTCGCGCGGACCCACGAAGCAACTTCATGAGAATCCGACTCGTCATCGTCCTCGGTTTGGCCACTCTGGCCACATGCGGTTGGGACGGTAAGAGATCCACCGAGGAACTTCCGACTCCGCAGGTCGCCTCGCGCCAGGCGCGCCCTCCGGTCGACGAACCGCTGGGGGCGCGCTACTCGCTGGGCATGACCCTATGGCATCTGGGCCACGACCCGGAGGCCATCCGCTCGTTCCACGCCTTCCTCGCGGAGAAGGGCGTGCCGGCGAACGCGCTGTTATCGGAGGAGGAACTTCTACCGCCCGCGGACGCCCGACGAATCTTGATCGAGCCCGAACTTCTCCCAGAGGATCAACGAGGAGGGTGGAAGGCGGAGGGCGCCTATCTCACCAGCACTCTCTACGATGCCGGGCCGACCGTGACGTTTCCTCTCACCGTCGATCGCGCGGGGCTCTATCGGCTATGGGTGCGCTACTACGGCTACACCACCGGCACCGGTGTCACCAGCCTGACCGTTCGAAGAAGCGGTCAAGCCACGCAGCCTCTGGTGAAGGATGAGATCTACGACCTGGCGACGGCGACGCAAGGGCCCACCTGGAAGTCGATTCTCGTGGACCTCGAGGCCGGTGCCTATTCCGTCTCTCTCGGTCACGTCACGCGCATGTGGCACGCGTTAGGAATGACCGCCATAGCTTACGCCCGCCGCATGATCGATTGTCTCTATCTCACCGACGAGATCTGGTCCGACGCGCCCTCCGATGAAGTTCTTTCGGAGGTCAAGTCGAGCGAAGCGATCGGCGATATCCAGTGGACGACTCGACCGGTCGTGGACCCCGCTTCCTGGACCGCCTGGCGCGTCCGGCCGATCTCGTGGGAAGAGAGGGCGGAGCATCCCCGCCTCTTCGAGCTGAGCCGCGAGTTCTGGCGCCGCCGCGTCGACGAACTGGCGCTCCTCGAGTATCCCGACGACCAGGTTCCCGACTATCGCCGTCCGGAACGGCAGGTGATCTTCGACGACGGCTGGAACATGGTGGCCAATCCTGTCCGCATCCGACGGCAGGTCGGGGCATTGCGGAGCGACATCGATTCGTCGCCCAAGGGACACCTATGGTATTGGCTCTATCCGGGAGAGTTCGAAAAAGTCGAAAGCCAGTGGATTCGCCAAGGGACCTCCCTCTTTGCGAGTTATGGCGCGACCAAGGGGGCCGCCGAGCAGAATCTCCAGGTCGCTCGGGACGACACGTATCACGTCTGGGTCCGCTTCCGCCAGATCAACTTCCACGAGATCTGGAAACTGGAAGTCTCGAATCCTGCGGGGACGACGATCTCGTTCGTCCGCGATCAGCTCCAGTATCCCCCGGACATCCTCCCGCAGTCCGCGTGGCAGAAGGTCGGCGCGCTCGAGATGGCGGCCGACACCTCGATGCGCTTCAAGTTCTCCCTTCTCCCTTATCTCCAACCGATGACCTATCGCTTCGTCTATGACGTCTTCGTGACCACGGATCCGGAATATCAACCCAAGGGAACCTTGCGTCCGCCGTTGAGCGTCGAGCAATACGAGGCACAGGCGGCGCGACTTGGCGCGAAGCCCGAGGACGGGTATTTCGTGCAGGTCGCACCCGGCGTGACCTCGATCACCCAAGACTGGTGGCCCCGGGAGAAACCCTCCCAGGCCGCGGAACTCGTCATGACTCGCGACATGACCCGCTCTGTTCAGCTCTATCTCCGGAGCACCGTGGATCGCCCCATCACGCTCGAGGTCCTCGGGGATACGCTCACCCGCTCCGACGGAACCGTATTCGAGGGCAAGATCGACTGGCGCGCCGTGGGGTTCGTGCCTTGGGGTTTGTCGCGCCAGCAATGGTCCCCGTGGCTCCTGCTTCATCGGCCGGACATCACGATCCCGCCGTACAACGTCGCGCAAGTCTGGCTCACCGTCGATACGAACGGACTGCCCGCCGGCGAGTACGAGGGGCGGGTGGAACTGCGATCCCCTGGTTTGCCCTCGCAGAAAGTGGATCTCAAGATTCACGTAGCCGATTTCACGATCGCCCCGACGGAGGGGATCCTCGTCAACGGCTACACCAAGCCGCCGGAGGGCGAGGAGTATCTCCGCGCCTTTTCCGAATGCGGCCTCAATGTCTGGCCCAGCCCGATGTCGAAGGACGAGATGCGACGCTGGGGAATTCGGCTATTGGAACTTCAGGTGTACTCCAAGGACCCCGAGCACTACCGCGCGCGGATCGCGGAGCTCAAGGCGATGGGATTGGACTACGGAGACTTCGTCTTCAAGATCAGAGACGAGCCGGTCGGGGTTACCGCAGACCAACTCGCTCCTTTCATCGAGGCGGCGCAGGCCGTCCACGCGGCGGATCCCCAGGCCCGCGTCAGTTTCAATCCCGCGGAGGCGGCGAATCTCACGACCTTTCAGCTGCTCGATCCGTACTGCGACTTTTGGGTTCCGTATGAACTGCACACGCGTTATCCCGCCGACTTTCAGAAGAAGGTCGATATCTTCAGCGCCAAGCCATGGATGTGGTACACGACGCCGTGTTACCGCGACAAAGTCTTGGGCCTCGCGACGGAACTCTTCAACCAGATCCGGAAGGTGCCCACGATGCCCGGACTCTGCCGGGGGACGGCTTTCTTCGCGCTCTATTACCCCTTCCGCGATCCGTGGGATGCCGGCTATGAGCACCTTCGAGACGTGTCGGTGATGATCCTGCCTTCGCGCCACGGGCCGGTGGCGACGCCCGCCTTCGAGGGGATTCGCGAGGGAATCCAGGCGGCGAATCTGGCGACAATGGTCAAGGAGAGAGCGGCGGCGACGGACGAGGAGGCTCAGACCCTAATCAAGAGCGGTTCCCCCGAAGAACTCATCCGGTGGTTGGAGCGCTGACGCGATTCTCCAACGCGAATCGCAGGAATCCCTCGAAGTACGAGCAGGATTAACCCCGAAGGAGGTTCCTATGGCGCGGATGCTTCTCGTTGCGCTCTTGGTGTTGACCGCTTGCCACCGCCATCGTGACCCAGAGGCCGGTCCGGCTGCCTCGGACGCGGCGCCGCGGGGCTATGACTTCTATGTCGATCAGTTCGCGGGCGATGACACGTACCCGGGGACAATGGAGCTGCCCTTCCGAACCATCACGCGGGGTCTGAAGGCGGCGGGTGCGTGGCAGAAGGTCAAAGTTCAGCCGGGCCTCTATGGATGGGGAGAGGAGTTCCCCATCGTGGTCCCCGAGAACGTGACCCTGATTGGGGATGAGGCCTTCGGCGCTGGGGTCGTAACCATCGCCGGCGCGGGACGGCTTCCAGACCCTTTTTACCGATACTGGGCCGCGCTGGATCCCCGCGCGGGTTCCGCAATCGTGGGGTTTACGATTTCCAACGAGACGATCATGCTCGTGGACGGTCTCTTCGTGGGGGTCTTCCTTCGCGCAGGCGGGATCGTTCTACGAGGCAACCAGATCACGAAACACCGGCATATCGGAATCTACTTCGGAGCCGGCTCGACCGACGCGTGGATCCAGCGCAACCTCGTGAGCCAAAACGGAACCGGAGTGATCTTCGAGGATCCTGAGGGGGAAAGCGCGGGATCGCGGTTGGAACAGAATGAGATTACCGAGAACTCCTACGGCGTGAGATTCGCCGCGCCCGGTGGGGACTTGGGGGGAGGTCCGGCCGGCAGCCTCGGGCAGAACGTCCTGGCTCGAAACACCAACTACGATCTTGCCTACAAATTGAGCGGAGGGGTCTTCCCGACGACCCGTCCCACGATCTACGCGCGGGACAACTACTGGGATCACGTTCCTCCTTCGATCAGCACCGAGGACGAGACCTCGGATATCTACAACGTCCACGGCGCAGACTTCGATACCTCCGGCGCTCTCCTGGCGGAGTAGGCCTATGATTGCGGAAAGAACGGAACGCCGCCTCGCTCGAAGTCTGGGCGAGGCGGCCGGAAGCGTCGAACGGCAACTCGGGATCTCCCTTCGTCGTCTTCCCGCGCTTCGATTTCACTCCTCCGAGGAAAGCTACCGCCGTCTTACGTCTGAGACGCTCCCGGGAATTCGCGAGAGATTCTGCGAGCTGGACGTATCCCAGCTTGTCGCGGTCGCCCAACATCAGGCCCTGGCCGCGACTCCGAGCGGAATCGCGTCCTGGGATGCGGAACTCGGGACGATTTGGATCGATGACCGCAGGAGCGAATGGACCCGGGCAAACTTGGTCCACGGGCTCTTGATCCATGTACTCGTTCACGTGGCGGACGATCAAGAGTACGGGAGTACGGCGCGGGCAACCGAACCCTGGAGGACATCCTGGTGCTGGAATGCCTCGTCCCATGCCATGCCCGATTCGTGCTCAAAGAGATCCTCGAGGACGATGCATGCTTTCGGGAGATCGAGGAGCTTACCATCGACAGCGAGAACGAAGTTGGAGTGCAGCCCTACCTCCACGGCCGGCTCTTCCTGGTAGAGGTCCGGAAGAGGGCTCCGAAATTGTCGTTTGAGGGCATCCTGAGCTCCCCTCCAACCCGGCTCTCGATGATTCAAGACCCGAGCACTTACGTTTTCTGATCCGCCCCGCCAACCCATGTGATATGGTTTTTGCGGTGGCACAGGATTACATCAATCGGAAGCGTCCGAGGAAACTCCTCCGTCTGGTCGAAGACGCCTTCGGAACTCTGACCGAGCAAGACGGCGAGGAGTCGCTCGTCCGGTGGGCGCTCGCGCGAGATCGGCTGAGTCAGGAGAGTCTCCGGGAGTGTCTCGGGATCAAGCTGGAACGAGTTGCGGAGGGTCGACCCTGTCGCCTGGAGAGCCTCTTCGTCGAGAGGGAGATCCTCACGGAGGAGGAGACGAAGACGCGGCCGTGGGAGGAGGGGAAGCGGATCGGGAAATACTGGGTGAGAAGGGAGATCGCGCGAGGCGGGATGGGGGTCGTCTACGAGGCGGAGGACCCGGAGCTGAAGCGAACGGTGGCGTTGAAGGTCCGCCGCGAGGGTCGGGAGGGGGAGGAGGCGGTCGAGCGATTCCTGCGGGAGGCGAGAATCGCGGCGGGGCTCCGACATCCGAACATCATCGGAGTGCACGAAGTGGGGACGCTCGAGGACGGGGCGCAATACATCGCGATGGACTACGTGGCGGGGCCGACCTTGGCGGAGGCGATGCAGGCGGGGAAGACCACGCAAGAAGAGCTGCTCCGGATGATGGAGGAGGTGGGGATGGCGGTGGCGTTCGCGCACGGGCACGGGGTGATCCATCGGGACCTGAAGCCGCAGAACGTGCTCTTGGAAAACGGGGAGCGGGTGGTGCTGACGGACTTCGGGCTGGCGCGAACGGAGACGGGGACGGGCCGGCTGACGATGTCGGAGGAGCTGATCGGGACGCCGGCGTACATGGCACCGGAGCAGGCGAGGGGAAGGACGAGGGAGATCGACGAGCGGACGGACGTGTACGCGCTGGGGGTGATGCTGTACGAAATCTTGGCGGGGAGGATGCCGTTCGAGGGGAAAACCCCGGTGGACGTCCTGGATCGGATCGAGAAGGAGGAGCCGAAGAGGCCGAGCTCGTGGGGCCGGAAGATCCCGAAGGAGTTGGAGACGATTTGCCTCAAGGCGATGGAGAAGGAGAAGCGCAGGAGATACCAACACGCGTCGGAGTTCGCGGAGGATCTGGCGCGATTCCGGTGCGGGGAGCCGATCCGGGCGAGGCCGATCTCTGTCTGGGGAAGATGGGTTCGGAAGGCGCGAAAGAATCCTGTGCTCGCCATCGCAGGTGCGGCCACTTGCGTCGCCCTCCTTGGCTCCATCGCCTCTTGGATCGCGACGCGGCGCGGCGCTACGCGCGAGGCTGCGCGGATTCGGGCGACCCAGCAGCGCCGGGAAGCGGCGCTCAAGAAGGTATCCGTCTACCAGACGACCATCTTGCAAGTGCAAGCGTATCGGCGAAAAACGCCGAGGAATACGCTCAAGGAGGCCCGAGACCGACTGGCCCCCGTGCTCTCAGGAATCGACACGTTCATCCGCGAGTGGCCGAACGAGCCTCAGGGATACTACCTTCGAGCGAAGATGAAGATGGCCCTCGATGACGACGCCGGAGCGGCCGAGGACCTAAAGGTGGCGGTCGCCAAGTCTCCGGACTTTCGTCCGGGATGGACTTTTCTGGGGCTCCTTGACGACCGCATGAGTGGACTAGAGTGTTCGGGGGCGCCGATTCGCCCGACCGACCAGGAGCGAAAGATCCGACTCGAGCGGACTCTCGAGATCTCTCGGCGGGGATGGATCTATGGTCGCGAACACGAGGAGGCGGAGCGTTGGGGATTGGCGTGCACTGAGGAAGACCAGGTGATGGCCTTGATCATGCAAACCTACTCGGAGGGGCACATACACGGACTTGACTGTGGGCCTGACCATTCCCAGACGACTACGATTCTGCAACAGGGGGTGGATCGATACTCGTCGGCCGAGTGCGCCTTGCGGCTTTCCTACTTGGGCTCGGATCGTTCGGTACGGATGACCTGGCTGGACACGGCCATCAGCCTCGAGCCCGGCTTCGCGCACGCATACTTCCAGCGATGTCTCCTACATGGCGAATCCGGAGAATGGGACAAAATGCTGGCCGACGCAAAGATGGCGACCGAGCTCAGTGAAACAGTAGGGGAGTACTGGCACGAGCTTGGGAATGCTCGCCACTGCTTGGGCGACACCGCAGGTGCGATGGAGGCCTTTACCAAGGCGGTGAACCTGATGCGGAATCCTGCCATGGCGCACTACAATCTGGGGACGGTCCTTCTTGAGCAACATCGGTTTGAAGATGCCATGGAGCGCTTCCGCCGCGCCATCGCTTTGGAGTCGAGATACGCAAATGCCTGGAATACTCTGGGACTCGCTCTTCACGGAACGAAGAAGCCCGCAGAGGCGCTACTGGCGTATGGTCGTGCCCTCGAACTTAACCCGAACCACGCGAAGACTCATTTTAATCGGGGAAACCTCCTGATGAGGGAGTTCAGAGAGCACGCCAGAGCCGCTGACGACTATCTACGGGCGACCCAACTCGACCCCAAATACGCGGAGGCCTTTCTCAATCTGGGCCGGATGTATCTTCTGATGCAGAAGCCGGATGAGGCTCTCCGTGCCTTCGACTCGGCGATCGCCATCCGGGAAGTGTATCCGCTCGCGTGGTGGGGCGTCGGCGACGCGAGGGTCGCAAAGAAGGAGTGGGAGCCGGCCATCGGCGCTTACGAGCGTGCGCTGGAGCAGGGGGGGCCGAAGTGGGGCCATCGCTCCATGGTCGAACAAGCCCTTCGCCGCGCCCAAGAGGGAAGGAGTGGAGAGTAGCTCCCCCATCCGTGCGCCCTCATCCGAAGAACGGATTCTTGATCCGCAGACTCTCGATGACCTGACCCGAGTTCAGGTCTTCGCTCATGAGGAGGGGGAAACGTCCCGCGACGGCGCAGTGGACCACCAGAGCATCCAAAAACGAAATCGAGTGCGACCGGTGGATGTCGATCGCGCGGAGAATCATCGGGGGGGAGCCATTCGATCTTTCGGCGCGCCGCCCGAGCGTCGACCCCGAGCTTCCGGGTAGAGGTGACGAAGAACTCCTGGAGAACTCGAGTGGAGAACACGGCCCGTCCCGCGCCGATGAGGTCTCGCAGGAGGGCTCCCGCCCGCTTCCTTTTCGGCCCGGAATCCAGATCGTCCGCGTAGACCAGGATACTGGTGTCGATGAAGACTCGCTCGCTTATGTCCGTCCGGCGTAGGCGTCCTCGCGGAGATTTTGCCTTCCCTTCGAGTGACCGCCGTGGCGCTGGAACTCTCGAAGCAGTTCCTCCGCGATCCTGTCTGCAGGGATCCGGCCGGCGAGCTGCTCGAGAAACCCCTGGAGGAGCGCGTTCAGACTCTTGCCTTGGCGGCGCGCGATTTTCCGAGCTCGGGGTAAGAGTTTGTCCGAGATCGACAAGGTGAGGTCCGGGAACGTATTCCCCGTCAGAACTGAATCGCCCCCGCGCCCGCGATCGCGTAGTTGGTGGCCGCGACGTAGGTCTCGGGCCCGGTATCGAGAAAGGCGGAATACTGGCCCGAGGCGTTCGAGCCCTGCACGCTCACCCGCCACGTGTTCGCGGTCGCCTTGATCGTGACCGAGCCGGTGTTGTTGAAAAGCCCCACGCCGCCGTTCCCTTGGAGCGTGTTTCCGCCGTTCTCGAGATTCGGATTGCTGGAGCCGTTGGCCTGGACGCCGTCCACGGTGTTGCTCGAAATATTGTTCTGGCGGATCACGGGGGCCGCGGCATCGAACGTCACGATACCGTTTCCGGTGTTCGAGGTGATCGTGTTGTTCTGAATCGTCGAGGTTCCCGCCACGTAGTGCCGAAGTCCGTCGCCGCCGTTGCCCGTGACGGTGTTGAACTCGATCGTCACGGTGTCGTTGTCCACGAGGACGCCGACGCCGCCGGGATTGGTCACCGTCAGGCCGCGAAGGACCCCGCCCCCGTCGATCACCACCGCCACGTTCACGTTGGTCCCGCCCGAGGTCGTCTGCGTCCCCCCGCCGGTGATCAGCGTTGCCGTCGTTCCCTGGCCGCGCGTGCCCGCGTCTCCCTCCACGGTGACGTTCTCCGGGATGCGGATGGGAAACGTCTCGCCGATGGTCGTGCTATACGTGCCGGGGGCCACCCGAATAAGATCTCCTCTCGCCGAGTGCTCGATCGCATGAGAGATCGTACGGTACGGGAACTCGGGCGAGCCGTCTCCGGACGAATCGTTGCCGAAGACGGCGTCGACGAAAAGGGTGAGGCCATCGTCGTCGTCGTCGTGGCATCCGACGGCCAGGGGCAGAAGCGCCGCGAGACCCAACATCCGACTCATCGGCTCAGCTCCTTCTCGGAAACCGGAACCCCGTATGCTCCCGTCGAAAGGGAGGGAAACGCGATCGTCCGGGCGCCCTTCTCGCGCGCCAGCTCCAGACATCGAATATACGCCGATCGCAGCCGTTCGGCGTCGCGATTCGATCCGAAGTACACCGGTCCGACCGCGTGAAAAACCCACCGGGCGGGGAGAGTACCGGCGATCGTCGCCACCGCGGAGCCCGTCGGACATCCCCCGATCTTCCGGCATTCCTCCATGATTTGAGGCCCGCCGGCGCGGTGGATCGCGCCGTCCACGCCTCCGGCGAGGCGGGAGTTGGCGGCGTTCACGAGAGCCTTCGCCGCGATCCGGGTGATGCCTCCTTGAACGAAACGGACCTCCGTCACTTCCCCAACCAGCGAGCGAGAATCGTCCTCTGGGTCTCGGTGGGATTCGGCGTGCGCTCAAGCGAGCAGCGCCAACGATCGGAGGTGCCGACCTTCCAGTGTACGGTGTACGATTCCTCTCCGCGACCGAAGGTCAACACGACCTTCTCGCCGGCCGGAAGTTTCTCGATCGTCGGGCGAAGCGTTTCGCGTTTGACTTCGGCGTCCCCGATCTTCACCAACCGGTCTCCTGGCCGGATTCCCGCCGACTCCACCTCGCTCCCCTCGGCCACGTGCGCCACCGCCGTTCCGCGGAGGGGAATCCGCAGGTCGGGCGTGCGCGAGACCGTGAGTTTAATGTCCAGGCCCGCGGCCTTCAGGAACTCCTCGAAGGGGAGCTCTTCCACGCCTTGGACGTACTTCTTGTAGAAATCGGTGAAGTCGTGCCCGGATACGGCATTGATCGCCTTGAGAATCCCGTTCTGCTCGAAGCCGATCCCGATCGGACCGGCGCCGGCCTTGGCCGGCTTGACGACGTACGTGTCGTAGAGGTACCGCATCACGTCGTCGAAGGACTTTTCGCCGCCGGTGAGGGTCCGGATCCGCAGATCGAGGAGAAGCCCCAGGCACTCCCCCTTGTTGTAATAGTCGACCCGGGGCCAGTCTTGGCGGTCCCATACGCGCTCGGCGGCGCGCTCGACGGTCGTGACTTTCCGGTCGGGATTGTTGTTGTGGGAGACGATTTCGTCGGCCAGGTGGTCGAAATACTGTTTTTCGTTCCAGATCCCGGCCCGCACGAGCGCGCGGTCCCCGAAGTAGCTCGTCACGCCTTCGCAGAGCCAGAGATGGCGCGACCGCACGATTCCGGTGTAGTCGAACGGCCCCAGTTCCTTCGGCCGGATGCGCTTCACGTTCCAGAGATGGAAGTACTCGTGGGAGGTGATGCTCGCGGCGTTCCAGATGTTCGCCTTGATGTAGTTGTAGGAAAGGGCGATGTTGGTGGAGTTCAGGTGCTCGAGCCCGCCTCCGCCCGCCATGTTCCGGAAGTGAAAGAGGAAGACGAATCGTTTGAACGGAGGGCCGCCGAACATCGCGTTCTGCTCGCGGACGATCTTCCGGCACATTTGGACCAAGCCCTCGCCGTCGATCTTTCCCAGGGAGTGCGCCGCGATTTCGTATCGCGCTCCGTCCTGTTCGAAGGAAAGAAGCTCGAATTTTCCGAGCTCCGTCGGGGCGTCGATGAACGTGTCGTAATCGAGGGCGCCGACGTATTCGGTGTCCTTCCCCTCGGGCGCCTCGAGCCCCGTGGCCACGTTCCACCCCTCGGGTCGCAGGAAGCGGACGAGGTGAGGCACGTTCTTGTGTCCGACGATGTAGAAGTAGAGCGACGGACCCTCGAAGAAGAAGTGGTCGGCATCGAGGCGGTCCTTCGCGACGATCACGTCGTATTCGACCGTAACCTCCTTGCCTCCCGCCGGGATCCGCCAAGTCGCTTCGTCCAGGGATCGGATCTCCAGGGGACCGGAGCCGTGCGCGCGGACGTTGCGGAGGTTGCGGAAATGATTCTGGAGGCGGTAGGAGCCGGGATTCCATACGGGGATCGACACGTCGAGCGTTTCCGCGACGTTCCCGTGGATCCTCATCACGACGTGGACTTGCCCGGTCTCGGGTTTCCGGACGTCCACGTCGAAGAGCACCCGGAGTCGCGGTTCGGCGGAGTCCTGCGCCGGGACCGGCGACGCGAGAAACAAGAACGCCAATAGGGCGATGCGCTTCATGAGTCCTCCTTCGCTGGGGGAAATTCTACCGGATGGTCCGGCGCGGTCCAAAAACATCTTTAGCCGTTTACGCTCCCCTTGCACCGCCGAGGCGCAGCGGGGAACCCCGGTCGAGTCTCAGAAGACTCTACCGGGGTGAAAGAGACCGCGTGAACGCACACAAACATCTTTTATGCACTTTTTCCCCTCCCCCGGCGCCGAGCGGGGTAGAATACTGCGGGGGCACCTGGACGATGGACGGGATCGCGGTAGACACCTTCGTCGCACGTCAGCCGATCTTCGATCTTCAGCGAGCGGTCCACGGATACGAGCTCCTCTTCCGATCCGGACCCGAAAACGTCTTTCACTTCACGGATCCGGACGTGGCCTCCTCCCGCGTCGTGGACGACGGTCTGCACGTCTTCGGACTCAATCGGTTGGCCGGCAAGAAGGCGGTCTTCGTCAATCTGACCCACCGCCTTCTCGAGGAAGATCTCGCGTTCGTCCTTCCCCCGAAGTCGACCGTCGTGGAGATTCTCGAGACCGTCGAGCCCGACGATGCCGTGGTCGAGGCGTGCCGCCGATTGAGGCATGCCGGATACCGGATCGCTTTAGACGATTTCACGTTCCGTCCGGAGATGGAGCCGCTCCTTGAGTTGGCCAACGTGGTGAAAGTCGACTTCCGGGCGACCGACGCCGGCACGCGGCGCGACCTCGTCGCGCTCCTCCTTCCGCGGAAGATTCGCCTCCTCGCGGAGAAAGTCGAAACGGCGGAGGAATTCCGCGAAGCCGTGGAGATGGGGTATTCGTACTTCCAAGGGTACTTCTTCGCGCGCCCGGAGATGGTGGCGCGGAGAGACATCCCCGCCTTCAAGCTCAACTACATCCGGTTCCTTCACGAACTCTCCCAGGTGGAGCTGGATTTCGGGCGCTTGGAGAAGATCATCAAGTCGGAAGTCTCCCTCTCGGTCCGACTCCTTCGCTACCTCAATTCCGCGGCTCTGGGACTGCGATGTAGGGTTTCGTCGATCCGCCACGCGCTCGCCCTCTTGGGCGAGGGGCCGATGCGCCGATGGGCGTATCTCGTCGCGATGGCGGGGATCGGCCGGGACAAGCCCGCCGAGCTCGTGGTGACCTCCCTCATTCGCGCGCGCTTCTGCGAATTGATCGGCGCTTCGTGCGGACGATCGTCGAAAGCCCCCGATCTCTTTCTGGTCGGTACCCTCTCGATGGTGGATGCCCTCATGGGACGGCCGATCGAGGAGGTGATGAAAGAGCTCTTGGTTTCGGACGAAATAAAAGAGACGATTCTCCATCGAGCGACTTCCTTGAGCGCCGTGTTCGAACTCGTGCTGGCCTACGAGCGGGGGAACTGGGACGACGTGGCCGGGCTGGCACAGCAACTCCACCTTCCGGAAGAGGCGCTCCCCACCCACTACTTCCAGGCGATGGACTGGGCGCAGCAAATCTTCGCGCTCTAATCCGACAACGCTGTTTTCTACCACAGAGTCCACCGAGGACACGTAGAAGACCTCATGGGAGAGAACCTTGAGGCAGGCCCGATGCGGGAATGGAAGAACGAGACCCTGGGTCGGAGTCTTGGGCTTGGAACGAAAACGGGACCATGTCTCGTCTCCGTGTGCTTCGGGTTCTCCGTGGCGAGAAGAACAAGGCTGTAGGAGTAGACACGCAAGGCTGTTCTTGGAACACGAAGTCCACAAAGCACCTGGGGCAAGAACTGATATTGGAGAGCGGATGCACCGATCAACCCATGTCCTCTTAGAATGCAAGGGTCGATCTCTCCGAAGCGCCTTCCCGTACATGTGTTTGCTCTGCGGTCTCCGTGCCCTTCGTGTTTAGGAGTCCGACCTCCCCTCCGGCGATCCGTTTCCCCGAAACGAATCGAGCGCGACCGCAATCCATCCCTAGCGGGATCGGTCAGGCAGGAGGGTTTTCCATGCGGATCGGCGCTCGAGTTGTCGTCCTTGCTTCCCTAGCACTCCTGGGCTCGACGATGAATCTTCCGGCGGCCCCCGTCCTCAGCCGACTCGGGTGCCCGCCGACAGGGGATCCGATCACGCTCTCCGCCGCAGGCCAGCTCTGGCGAATCCCGGGCGCTCATCTGGCGTGGGATTTCCAGAACCTGCTCTGCCTGGCCGTCTGGCATGACACCGTCGTTCTGGACACGGCTCATGGGAGTCACCCTCCGCACAATTTCCTGAGCTCCTCGTTCGTCCGTGCGCGCGTCGTTCGAGTCGCGCCGAACGGCTCCGTCACCCTCGGAAACGTGCAGACGATCGGCCCGGCGCAGGCCGGATTCGCGGCCTTCGGGCCCCGCGCCCGATTCAACCCCGCGAACGGCGAGTTCATCGTCGTGTGGTCCGAGGGGAAATGGGAAATCCGAGAGCAACCGGACATCGATTCGGACGGGGACGGACTCATCGGAGCCAACGATCCCGAGGGAGGAGCGCACGGGGACGGCGTGACGGACAACAATACCAACCTTATCGTGGAATATGCTTTCGTCCAGGATCCGTTCCCTCCGAACTCCCGAATCGTAGCGAGACGATTCAACGCCAATCCTTCTACCTTGGGACTCACCCAAGTCGGCCCCACCATCGAGGCCAGCATGGGAGCGGGGGGAGTTCCGGGGAATCCGTCGGGAGTGCCCGGGGGCGCGGCGGATCCGGCGGCGATTCACCCCGCCGTCTTGCCGGACGTGAGCTGGGATGGGGCGCAGTACGTCGTTCTCTGGCAGACCCTGGAGGAACCTCAGCTCGGGAAGCTGGAGAATCTGACCGCCCAGGGATATGAGCTGCGCCATCTTTTTCGGACGAAGAGTCGCGCGCGCTACCGCACGTTCAACGCAGGCGGGGCTCCTCTGTCCGGGTTCATGGATCTCAGCAATGCCAAGGCCAGATTCCTCATCAAGGGCCCGCCGTCGGCGCCGGGCAACATCGTGGACGGATCCGTTCCTTCGAATCTCATCAACGAGATGTCCT
The DNA here is from genome assembly GCA_964526305.1 of uncultured Planctomycetales bacterium. GTDB lineage: Bacteria > Planctomycetota > MHYJ01 > MHYJ01 > JACPRB01 > JACPRC01. Next base: position 16,410 of record CAZGKV010000080.1, read on the forward strand.
ACCAAAGCGTGCCGACGGATCCGATGCCGCGGGTGGAATCCCTGATCCTGCCGGGATCGGACGGGATCTTGGGAACTCCGGACGACGCTCTCCTCGGATCGCTCCTGATTTGGTCCGTCACCACGTTGGTTTTCAACGAGCCCAAGAGTCGGATTCGCGGCCGATTCCTTCCGGCAGGGGGCGCGAATCCGGGGATCGTTTGGGACGTCTTCAGTCCTCCCGTCCAGCTTGCCCAACGCGCCTCCGTGGCGGCGGGTCCGGGACCCAATGGGGCGCTCTCCAATTTCCTGGTACTCTTTCAAACGGTCGAGGATGTGGTCTTCGAGGGAACCCGCGCGGTCGAATATGTCGGCAGCCTCAAAGCGCGGATGACGGAAGAAGACGGACGACCGAGCGGACCCGCTTTCGACGTCGCCCCCTCGAGTTCGTCCCAAATGTTCCTGAGCCCCGGCGTCGCCTGGTGCTCGGAGACCGAACAGTACTTCCTGACGTGGACCCGGACGGATACGAACTTGTGGAATCCCTATATCCAGGGCCGCTCGTGGCATCCCAAGAGCTGGTCTCTGTTGGACAGCCCGACGACATCCTCGCCGGGTCCGATCCTGACGAACGTATCGAGTCTCTACTCGGTCGGAGTCGCCGTCGGTTCTTCCCCGCTCATCGATTCCGGCAGTCCGTATGGAACGAACTACCATCTCCTGTACGCGGGGCAGGAGGACGACTTCGGCTCGAATTTCGCCGGATGGTATCGCTTCCCGAATCCGGGGACGGCGTACGGTTCGCCCTCGATCTCTTTGAGCAGCGCTTCGCTCGGTTTCGCCACGCCGAACAGCGCGACCGTGCCCAACTCGAAGAACGTGACGATCACGAACAGCGCCTCCGGCACGAGCGTCCTTCACTGGCAGGCGGAATCGGATCAAAGTTGGGTCACCCTCAGTCCCACGGAGGGGCAGCTCGGGTCCGGCGGAAGCGCCGCGCTGGAGGTGTTCGTCGATCCGGCGGGACTACCCAGCGGATCGAACACGGCGACGATCACCCTGAGTTCCCCTACGGCCACGAACAGCCCGAGGACGATTTCTGTGACCCTGACCGTAGGTGGAAATGGCCTCGTCGAAGAGGAGTCGAGCGACGGAGAGGGGGGCGGGGGAGGCGGATGCGGCGGATCGGTGGTCGCGGGATCGTGGCGAATCCCCTGGGCGGCTCTGATGGCGTTCGGACTCTTCGGATTGCTGTGGGGGAGACGCACGATTCGATAGTCGACCGTATCCGAAACGATACGGCGTTCCTGCGCGTCGAGCGGGAACGGATGGTCGGGGAATTGCTGACCTACCGGAGATGAGTCTCTTGGTCTGGCTCCTCTTTCAGGCTCAAGAGGACGTTCGACCCTGGATCGAGAAGCTGAAGGATCCGAATCCGGAGGTCCGAGACTCGGCCGAGAAGAGACTCGAGGAACTCGGGGAGAAGGACCTCAAGGTTCTCTTGCCCTACCGAGCCGATCCCGATCCGGAGATTCGCTCCCGCGTCGAGAGAGTCGTCCGGAAACTCGATTGGAAGACTCGCGTCGCTCAACTCGAGCGATACGTGCGGGAGAACTTCGAAAAGCGTCCCGAGATCAAGAAGAGCTCGCTCCGTGAAGTCGACCCGCCTTCGTCGCTGAAGTCCTTCGTGAGATGTTTTGAACTCTCCATCACGTACGATCAAAGCCATCCGGAGGCGAAGGGGGCTTTGATGTCCTCACGGCGGTTTCTCCTCCGCAGTTTCGACGACTCGGTCTACCGAGTTCACCACTCCGAGGACCTCTTGCGATTGGCCCGCGCCGTCGAATGGAAGGTGCGCACCGCGCCGGAGGTCGCGGCCTTTCTGGACTTGGCCGTCGGCCGACTTGCTTCCCTCGAGACCCAAGAAAGCAGGGAGGGAGAGTGGGAGATCCGCAATCACTGTTCCGGTCGGCCGGGGTACTTCCTCTACCGGTTGAAGGTGGATCGAGAGGGTCGGCCGGTCGAAGTCCAGAGCCTGGGATTCGTGCCCTACGGGAAATGATCGCTCAGAATCTCCACCCGACGGTGAAGTACGCCCCCTGCATCGTGAGCGATAGTTCCGATTCCTTGTCGGACTGGGACTCGTCCGACAAAAAGGCGTAGACGATTCGGTAGCCGATTCCGGCGAAGAGTCCCTTCCACGGGGCCACTCCCACCTCGGCTGCGAAGTCTATGATCCGGATCGTGCGGCCCCCCGCGCTCAAGATGAGGCCGCTCAGCTCGGCGTCCGCGCGGACAAGGTCGAAAAGCCAAACCTCGCCGTGCGCGCCCAGCACCGGCAACACTCCCTGGGCCGATCCGGTCTCCTCCACGAGATCCGACTCGATGGTGGCGCTAGTCGAAAGATACCGGGCGCCGGCTTGGACGAAGATCTGCGCCTGTCCTCCCAAGAGCGAGGCGGGCAAGATCGGGTATTCGTAGGTGAGGGAGACGACATGGGTCGTGATGTCGCTCTTGACCTTCGTTCCCGCCGAGTAGCTCGATCCGCCGAACGTGATCGTCGTGTCGAGGGTTTCCTCCGAGTCGAAGCTTCCGAACCACCATCCGGCACGGAGGTTTCCATATTCTCCCAATCGCACCCATCCGCCGAAATCGTGGAAGACCTCGAGCTCCTCGAGGCCCAGATCCGCGGACACCCGAACCTCGGTACCCGGCACCGCCGGCTTGTCCGACCGCACCGTGCCGGAGAGCTTGGCGAGCCACAATCGGTACCGGAGACCGAAGACCTCTTCTCCGACCGGCGGCTCGGGCCATTCGGGAATGCCGGGCTCGTCCTGCCCGAAGGCCGGCCGGGCGAGCAAGAAGAGGACGAGGGCCGACAGAAACTTCATTCCGACCTCCTACCACGGTGCTGGGAACTTGAAGGCGGCGACGTTGGAAAAGGGGATCACTTCTTGGAAGATCGGGAACTCCGGAATGGCCGCGCCGTCCGTTCGAAGAAAGATCGCCATCTGGTCCTGAGTCCGCTTCGCGAACTCCGTCTGCTTGTCCATCGGCTTGTCTCCCGGATCCTGCGAGCCGCCGATGAGATACGCGTGGGATCCGCCCGTCTGGATTCGGAGCGCGCGGTACTGGGTCGACTCGAACGGGAGGTAGGTGTCGACGTTGACGTTTTCTCCCCGGACGATGCCGGCGTCGACGAGCATCCGCATTCGCTCCGGCGAAATCAAGCCCGCCGCTCGGGCCAAGGCCATGCCGGAGGAGACGTTCACGGTGGTGTCTCCGGCGACGACCTGCATCAAGACCCGCTTTTCCGGGACTCCCTTCAACGGCTTCTTCCACCAGTGCGGCGCGTAACAGATCGCGTCCGCCCGTTCCATGAACCACTCCAGGAGCATGTACATCTCGCGCGTCCGCTGAACGGCGCGGCGCAGCCCGAGTCCTTGCACCGGTGCCGGTATTTCCTTCGTCTGCACCTCGCCGTCCTTCGAGGTCACCGTCACCTCGAGTGGATCGTCCTTGTCGCAGAGCATCACCACCGAGAAAGCGCCGTCCGATCCGGCCGTGGAACTCTCCACCCGATTCTTAGCCTTGTTGCGGACGGAGACTTGGGCGATCTTCGAGGCCGGGAGATCCCAGAAGGTCGTCGGGAGGGTATTGAAGCGGAATTGGACCGATCCCTCGGAGGGCACGCCGACGACGGCCAGTCCGTACACGTCGCGAATGACGAAGCGGATGAAATCTTCGTTGAGGAGGGAGGTCCGGAACATGAGATCGGCCAGTCCTCCTCCGCCCACGTTCAGGACGGCGGTCCGGACCATGGGATCGACTCCCATCAGCACGCCGCCCAGGAGCGAGCCGAGCGACATTCCGCTGTAGGTGATCGGAAGAGTCGGACCGCCGACGTCCGGAATTCCGTCGTTGTTGAAATCGCCTTCCTCGCGATCGATTTTCCGATTCCCGTTCCAATCCCGTCCGAAGTTGCGCGCGACCCGAACGCACTGCATCAGATCGACCACGTTCTGGCGGAAGGCGTCCCGGGTGCGGAAGAAATCGGACCAGAACATCGCCGCGGCGGGATCGAGGTAGCCGTCGCCGTCGACGTCGATCGCGCGACCTTCTCCGGTAATGGCCGCGAGGAGACCGTTCCCCGCCACCTGATCCACGACTTCGGGATAGGGAGCGAACGGATTGACCGGCGTGCCGAGGATGAGTCCCAGGGTCACCAGCGTCGGCCGAATCAACGTGCGCCAGGGCTCCGGCAGTTCCTTCAGTCGCTTATTGAAATCGTAGAGGAGTGGACCGTGGCCGACGAGGTCGACGCACATCACGGCCAGCCCCTGCGCGGCCATCCGGTTCGCCATGAGGACGGTCTGGAGGCGGCTCGCCGAAAGGCCGTGTCCGAGGACGACGACGGGATAAGGGGGTTGGGCGTAGTTGTTCGCCGCCGTCGGCTTCGGCACGGACACCATGAAGGGGATCGACTCCGACTTCGTTTCGGCGAGACCCTTCGCGGCGTCGATCTGCATCGTCGGCTGGAAGTTCGGGGAGTCGAAGTTGCCGTACACGAAATAGTTCACGTTGCCCATGTCCGTCAGGAACTGCTTGTACGGGCGGATGATCGGCTCGTACACCGGATAGACGGGCTTGAGGATCTTCGTGAGCTGATATACGACTTCGATCAGTCCGGCGAGGAACTCGGAGTCGAAGGTGTACGGGTCGCCGTCCATCAAGGGCCACTTGAGGTCGCGGATCGTCGTAACGCGCGGAGGAAAGCGCGAGCCGAGCCACGAAAGGGATCCCTCGTTGTCGAGGCCGGCGCGGACGGTCTCGAGCTCTTCGGTGATGCTTTGCGTCGTGAAGTTCCAGTAGAAGCCGACCTCGACCGGCGTCAGGCCCAGGGCGCCCATCGCCTTGACGTAGTCGTCGAACTCCTGCTGATTCGGAGGTTCGTTCTCGGGCGATTTGATGGACTCGCCGTTCGTACCGCGGATTCGCCGGGAGAGAAGCACCACATGGCGGGTCGCGGGTTGGAGGGGAACCGCGGGTCGGATGATGAGCGTATTCGATTCGTCTTCATAGTGCCACGTGCGGTTCCCGGGCTTGAGGAGGAGCGAGGGCACCTGGGGGTCGTTCGGGAAGAAGCTGACCTGCTGAGCGAGTTCCGTCGGGTACAAACCCTGCCCGAGGTCGAGGGGAACTTGGCTTAGGTCGGAGAGATTGACCAGTCGGACGGTTCCCGGCAGAACCGTAGTGAGATCGATGGGACGGTCGAAGCGGACGCAAAGCGGGGCGAAACAGCCGAACCCATCGAGATTGTTCGATTGTTGGACGAGGGAAGTCTCGAGCTGATTCGCGTCGGTCGGGAGCGGTAGATCGACGCGCAGTCCGGTGCGAGTGGTGGGATCGGGTAGCGTCATCCGGTCGCTGGGGAACGGCGTCAGAAGTCGGTTCTCGCGGTTCCCGACGACGACGACGGGTCCGTCGGCCTCCTCCTGGCACGTCTTGTTGATGCACCCGGCCAAGGACAAAAGGAGAAATGCAGAGCCCCGCGCCACTCTTCCCATACGAACCTCCGGCCTTCCCGGGGGCGGAGTATGACAGCGAGGAAAAAGTCTTGTCAACTCTTAGAGCACATCCCGGTAGGATCGTGGCCGCGGTGGCGGCGCCGAGGGTGCAGATGCCAGGCGCGACGACGAGGCGAGCCTTGAAGAGGGCTGCCGAGGAGGAGCAACGCCGCAGATGCGCCCTCGCCGCCGCCATCCCCCCTTGTGGGCGGCTTGGCGGAGCGATCGAATCGCCGATCCACCTCTTGGGAGGACGAGGGCAGGCTAATCGCCTCCGAATGGTTCTGCAGGTCGTCCTGTTCCACCCATGACCTCGGCCAAGAGGTGGATCGGCAACCGGGTTGCTCCGCCATGCCGACCTCAAGGAGGGGACGGGTCGACAAGCGTCGCATCGCGCC
>CAZGKV010000081.1:0-22232 GCA_964526305.1 uncultured Planctomycetales bacterium
GCCGCCCCATGGTCCTCAAGCTCGCCGACGAGCTCTACGCCGCCTACCGCGGCGAGGGCGACGCCGTCAAGAAGCGCGACGACGTCCACAAGATGGCCGAGGCCAACAAGGCCTTCGCGCATCTGGCGTACTGAGCGATCGGACCCTTCGTGGGCGGCGGCGATCCCTCGACGGCCTCGACGGGAACGCGCCCTCTTTTCGTATCGCGGAGCGATTCCGGTTCCGCGTCCGCCTGAAACGGTTGTGCGATGCAACTATCCGTAGACTCATCGTTGTATAGAGCAACCATATCCGTTCCCGAGGCGAACCGGCGCAATTCGGAGGCGCGTACTTCCTGAGGGTCAATTCGGGCGTCGTGCCATCCTTCCCCGGCGCGTTGAACCGGGATCGGAGAGTCCTGCCCGGGCCTTGTCGATGTCCGGATCGCCGGTATCGGGGTTTCGCCTCGCCGATGGATTCTTCGAATCCGTTTCCTTGCGCTCCACAAGAAGAGCGGAACCTCCGAGCGCGTACGGCCCGGGATGGTCCGTTTCCATCGAGCCCCCTCCGTCCGGAATCTCCTAAACCCGACTCCCATCACCGTGCAGATACAGAAGGGAACTCGTCAGGACGGAGGATGCGATGGCCGTAGCCGAATGCGCCAGGATCTACTATTCGCTCGAGTACATCGCGCAGCCTACGCCCTACACGTGCTGGAGGACGGCGACCGCGATGGCGCTGGGGATCCCACCCTACCTCGTGGGTCGCGGCGGGAGCCGATTCGACCGGAATGACGCCCTGGTCTCTGAGGAAAAGAACATCCGCATCTTCGCCGAGGCCAACGACATGACCATGCGCGTTTCCCTCGATTGGCCTCCGTCCGAGCTCTACAAGCTCTTGCGCGACTACGGTCCGCTTGTCTGTGTCGGATGGGTTCCCCGAGCCCATGCCTATGCGATGGCGGGACTCGAGGGTGACTGCGCCCCGGGCGGCACGACCCTCATTCTCTACGATCCGGCAAGATCGGTCGGGATCGTCCGGCGAAAATACCAAGACCACCTCGCCCTCAGCGCTGTCCCGTTCGGATGGATTCTGCACAGTCGGTCCAAGAGACGAAGCAGTTCACCGGCGCCCGCCGATCTCCAGAGGAACTGACGCGGGAATCGGCTCTCCACGCGACTTCGCTTCTTGCCCGGGCCCGCGGCGTGCACCTCGATCCCTTCGGGATTCACATTTTTCTTCAGAGTTGTCGGCCGAGCTTCCCTAGAGAGTTTGTACAGGAACGTGGGGTGGGGCATGCGGTACACGCTTCGCGGGGGGGCTCTCTTCCTCGATGAGACTCGACTCCCCATTTCCCCGCAGACGGTGGCCATCCTCCTGCGCTCCACCGCGCCCCGAATCGGGCCATCGTCCGAGATCGCGACCCTTCCCGCATCCCTTGCCGCACAGATCGTCGTGGCGGAGAGGGAACTCGGGATTCAGGGACTTCAGCATGAATTGGATACGGCGCTTCGATCGCCGGAGGAGGATGCATGTTCGCCCGTATCTTCGCGGTGACGGTGGTGATCGCGGGTCTGGGGTGCGGGAAGAACCGAGACGACGATGCCACGGCCGTGATGGCCCCGGTCGTCTACGGGAACGCTCGGGTACGGCTTTCCACCCCCCAGGAAGTTCAGAAGGGAGGCGTCGCTTTGGAGTATCGCCTAGCCGACGATGAGGGCGATTCGCTCCGAATCACGGTATCGTTTTCTACGGACGGAGGAGGCACGTACTCCCCTGCAACTCAGGGACTGGAGGGAGACGGACGCACCGCACTCTCCTCGTCGCCGGGAGAAGGGGAGGGCCACGTCTTCGTCTGGAATTCGCTCCTGGACCAAGTCGCCCTTGATGGTGTCGTATCGAGGGTGCGAATTCGGATCCAACCTTCCGATGGGACTGCCGGAGTGCCCGAGGAGACGGCCGAATTTACGGTGGACAACGGCTCCAATGCTCCACCCCGGGTCGCGATCGAATCGACCCCGTCCGATCCTCAGCGCGGACTCGTCGGAATCCCCTATCTCCTCTTCGATTCGGACGATCCGCCGAGCCCCTGCGCCGTGTCCGCGGAGTTCTCCACGGACGGTGGCGCGACCTTTCGGGTCGCATCTCCCGGACCCGGAGGAAGCGGCACCATGCCGCTCCCCTCGTCCGCAACCGGCGTCCGGCACACCTTTGTATGGAACTCGTGGCAAGATCTCGGGGACCGCGATTTCGCCGCCCTCCTCCGAATCTCTCCGACGGACGGCGAGGCAGGGGAATCGTCCGTCACCGAGGTCCTTCAAGTGACCAACGGACTCCTTCGCAGGGGTGAGTCGATCGCAGCCTCTTTCCCCCTCAACTCGAAGTCGTCCGTGGTGCACGCCAGCGACAACTCGTCGGGGGACTTGATGGCGACGGACGACCGCTTCCTGTACGTATTGGGTCGCACCGAGGACTCGGCGGGTTGGCAACTCGAGAAGAGAGATCTCTTCGACGGCCACGCGGAATCATCCTTCGGGGATAGAGGAACCGTCGTCCTCCCAATCGATTTCAAGCCTCAGGCGCTCGCGCTGGGGGAAGGAGCGCTATACATCGCCGGCCGGGGCTCGACCACGGTCCGGCTGGAGAAACGATCCACCCGAACGGGGAGTCCCCTCCCCGGTTTCGGGGAGGAAGGTGCCGTGACGATCGACTTTGGGACGGAGGACCAGATCGTCCGAATGGTCATCGATGCGTCCTATGCGTACCTGGTCGTGTCTCACCTCTTGGCCGGATCCTGGGGCGATGTCCAGATTCGCTTCGAGAAGAGGAATCTCTCCGACGGGGCTCCGGTGCTGGCCTTTGGTCGGAGCGGCGTGATTATCGAAAACGTCGAGTCCTATTTCGACGGGGTAGTGGCGATGACGGTGGACGAGTCGTTTCTCTACGTGGCTGGGGTACAGAATCTAATCGCCCTGGAAGGTCTTGTGAGCGGGGAGCGATTCCTGGAGAAGCGGAGGCTCTCCGATGGCGGGTTGGACTCTTCTTTCGGCAGAGACGGACGTCTTGTCACCGGCTCCGGATTCGGATTGCCCCTGTCCATGGCGACGCAGGGGGGGAGCCTATATACGTTGGAGGCAACGTGGCCCCTCGTTCCGCAGTCAGAGGTGGCCGTGTACCAACTTCGCAAGCGGGAATCGAAATCCGGGAGTGAGGAGGCTGTCGTCACGCTTGGATTCATCCGGGCCGGAGAACTCGTTAGCGTGGTAGGTTCGCTGCGGGTCAGCGGGGACTCTCTCTATGTGGGAGTGGTTGTCGGTAGCGACATGGGGAGCCCCGGAGAGGGCGACAGCCACTGGCTGATTCAAGGTAGGGCAGCGTCGGATCTGACTCTGCAGCCGACCTTTGGGTCGGGAGGGAGCACGGTCATTGATCCCACGCCGGCCGCAATGCGTCGCTTGGACCTTTCCGTCAGCGGTGGCGTCCTGTTCGTCGCAGGACTGGGGCGGGGACGGAATCCGGTGACTCAAGTCTCCGGCGGCAAAGACGAGCCTGTCCAGACCGTCACCACGCCGACCCTCCGAAGACGCATCGACGCGCGGAGTCGATAGGGATCGCTATCCTCCGAAGGGATGGTGGGAGGCCCCCTTCGGAGGATCGGCGAAATCGCGCTTGACATTGGTTGCAGCGCCGATATAATGCCGCTCTCTTCAAGGAAGCAGGAGCGAACGTGACGAACGCGCCGCAAGCCCGCCTCGACGCGCGCTCCGCCTCCATCTGCATTTCCATTATTCGCATCTGCTGCTGCCGCTAGCGCGGGGCCGCGGACGCTCGAAATCGAAAAACCGATTCTGGTCCGTTCCGACCCCGGCGCAGGCGCAGCCGCCGGGGTGTTCCCGGCGCCGCCCGCGGCCGAAGCCGGAACCCAAACGCGGAGGTTGGAGATGTCGGTGAAAGCGCTCGTATTCGTGGGTACGGATCCCAAGAGGACTCGTCCGGCTCTGGAAAAGCTTCCTCAACCGTGGCACGTCGTGACCGGCCGTTTCGACGGCGTGACCTTCGTCCAGCAAGAGACCCTGAAGGCCCTCGGAGAAGCGGTCCTCAATCAGGTCCGCTCGCTCGACGGCGTGTCGCATACGGAGACGTATCCCGTGTTGCGCGAAGTGAACGGAACGGGCCGCGCCCAGGCCCCCGTCCGCGCCTTCGTCCTCGTACGCACTCAGGCTCCTCGCACGGAGCAGGTGTTCGGCACGCTGGCGGGACTTCCCGAGACGACGTGGGCCGCCGCGGTCGGCGGTCGATACGACGTCGCCGTCCAGCTCGGCGCTCCGAGTTGGGACGAACTCACGCAGGTCCTCCTCAACAAGGTCCGCAACGTCGAAGGCGTCACGAGCACCGAGACGTTTTTCGTCGCGCAGTAACCCGGACGGCGCGTGGGGCGGGGGCTTTTTTTCTTGAGCCCCCGCCCGCTCGCACTAGAATGACCCCCCATATGGGGTGAGTCTCGACAAGATCCGCAACTTCGGGATCATCGCCCACATCGACGCCGGCAAGACGACGACCACGGAGCGCGTCCTCTTCTATACCCGCCGTATCCACAAGATCGGCAACGTCGATGCGGGAACGACGACCACGGACTGGTACTCCGAGGAAATCCGTCGCGGCATCACGATCTTCAGCGCCGCGGTGACGGCCGCGTGGCGGGGAATGACGCTCAACGTCATCGACACTCCCGGCCACGTCGATTTCACGGCGGAAGTGGAGCGCAGCCTCCGAGTCCTGGACGGCGCGGTCGTGGTCTTCGACGGTGTGAACGGCGTCGAGGCCCAATCGGAAACAGTTTGGCGACAGGCCGATCGATACAAGGTCCCGCGGTTGGCCTACGTCAACAAGATGGACCGGCCCGGAGCGAGCTACGATCGGACGCTCGAGTCGATCCGCGAGAAACTCAAGGCCTCTCCGGTCCCGGTCACGATTCCTTGGGGAACCGAATCGGATGTTCGGGGAGTCCTCGATCTTCTCCGAATGAAGGGCCTCACCTTCGAGGGGGAGCGCGGCGAGGAAGTCCGGGAGCACGAGCTCGACGGGGAACGACGGGCGGAAGCGGATCTCTACCGCCAGCAACTCGTGGAGGCGGTCGCGGAATTCGACGACGCCGCGCTGTCCGCGTGGATGGAAGGGAAGCCCGTCCCCTCCGACGCTCTCGTTCGCGCCATCCGTACAGGAACCATCGAGGGGCGAATCGTTCCCGCGTACGCCGGTTCGTCTCTCCACAATCAAGGCGTCCAACCCGTCCTTGACGGCGTCGTCGATTTTCTTCCCGCGCCTCTGGACTTCCCGACGGTAGAAGGGAAAGAGCCTTCCACCGGAAAGCCCGCCAAGTTCGACGCCCGAAAGGACACGCGCCTCTGTGCCCTGGCGTTCAAGACGGCGACGGACCAACACGGGGAACTGACGTACCTGCGAATCTATGCGGGCTCCTTCCGCGCCGGCGAAGCGCTGTACAATCCGCGACTCGACCGGATGGAACGGACGACGCGTCTCTTCCGTATGTTCGCGAAGGACCGGGAGCAGATCGATTCGGCCGAGGCCGGGGAGATCGTGGCGGTCGTAGGACTCAAGGAGACCGTAACGGGGGATACGCTGTGCGACCGGCGATCGCCCGTCGTCCTGGAGTCGATGCATTTTCCCGAACCCGTGGTCAGCGTCGTCATCGAACCGAAGTCGAGCGCAGATAAGGACAAGCTCGACGAGACGCTCCAGCGCCTCGCCAAGGACGACCCGACCTTCCGCGTGAGCCAGGACGTCGAGACCGGCCAGACGCTCATCCATGCGATGGGGGAACTCCACGCCGAGATCCTCCTCCATCGCATCACGAACGACTTCCGAGTGCCCGCCTCCACGGGGGAGCCCCGCGTGGCGTACAAGGAGACCCTGACCGCCGTCGCTCGCGGAGAGGAGAAGGCGGTGATTCGGGCGGGGGAGAAAACGCTCTTCGGACACGTCGTCGCCGAGCTCCGGCCGAATCGAGAGTCCCTTGCGCCGCGGTTCGTTTCCCAAATCGACGAGGCTCTCGAAAAGGAATTGCGCCGTTTCCTTCCGGCGATCCGCGAAGGGCTCCTCTCGGCGGCGGGCTCCGGACCGATCGCGGGCTATCCGATGATGTACCTCGACGTATCGCTCGTCGGCGGCTCCGCGAGCGCCGAGTCGGACGAACGGGCGTACACCGCCGCGGCCGTCCAGGCGGTGAGAAACGCCTGCGCCTCGGTGAAGGCGGAGCTGCTCGAACCTCAGATGCGCTTCGACGTGATCGTGCCCGACGCCTACGTCGGCGACGTCATCAACGACCTCAATCGCCGAGGAGCGGAGATCGGCGATATGATCTCCACGGCCGGAGCGAAATCCGTGCGCGGGATCGTGGCCCTCTCCAAGATGTTCGGCTACACGACGACCCTGAGATCGCTTACGCAAGGGCGCGGCCAGCACAGCCTCGAGCCTCACGACTTCCGTCCGATCCCGCCGGAGGAGGTGAAGCGGCGGTTCGGGGATTTCGTCTAGGGAGAACTCACCTTCAGCGAGCAGTACCCGTACGCCCCCTTGGTGGGTGTTCGGAGCCGGATGATGTAGGGCCCGGTCACCGTCGGGGTGTACGTCAGCCGACTCGCGTATCCTCCGTTCGAGTTGTCGTCCCACGCCAGGAGCGATTCGCCTCGGAGCAGGAAAAGCAGCGTGTCCGCCGTCGTCCCTCCGACGTTGTCGGTCGTTTCGATCACGGTCGTCTTCCCCGCCTCGAGGGAGATGGTGTATTGGGCGTACGTGCCCTCCCAAGGTTGGGCGTAGATCGACAGCCACTCGAAGCGTTGATTCGCGAGGGTGTCTCCCACCGCGATGGGGCAGTTCGTGACGGAGACGTCTCCGGTCACCGTCGCCGATACGCGGTTAGCGCCCCACCCGCCGGAAAGGGATACTCGGACGGCGATCTCGACGGCGGCGGTGGCCGTGTACTGGAAAACCTCGGTGCCGCCCGGACCGGCATAGTCCCACCAGCCGCCGAATTCGAATCCGTAGTTCGCCGCCGGGTCGGTTTCTACTCGAAGCCGCAGGGACTGCCCCGAGCTCAGACGATACCGGTACGTCCATTCCCCGAGGTGGGTTCCGGAAAGCGCGCCCATCGAGGCGAAGGACGGAGCCGCCCACGCTCCGAAGGTGCCTCCCACTCCTGCCCCGACGACGCGGTACACTCCGCCGAGACCGGGAGGGACGATGAAGCGAAGATAACTGAGCGACCCTCGAGATACCTTCTGAACGGATGCCGGCGCTCCCGACGGCGCGTAGAGGGTGGGGTTGCCCGAGCTTACGATCACGACCGAATCTCCGTCGGCGAACGGACACGCCACGGATCCCGTCCCGCCCAGACGGGGGGTCGCGATGGAAGGGCGATCCGGGATCCACACGCCCATGGAATGGAAACATCCGCCCGATCCCGAGTAGGGAAAGATCCGGACGCGGTAGTTCCCCGTCTCCCCTCCGGGCGGCACCGTGTACCGGAGAGTCTCCGCTTCGCCGCGTCCAAGGCTCGTCCAAGCGACGAGCTTGTTCGAAGGCGAATAGAGCTGTGCGTCCCAATCGGCCGCGATCTCTGGAGTGAGCCGGACTTCGATTGCGTCCCCGATGCGCAGCGCGCGCTTGGGATTCGTCTCGGCCGTGGCGAAGTCCTGCGGACCGGCCGCACCGGAGATCGAGCGGGACAGCGAATAGGCTCCCGTTGGCGAGCAGGGATGGGCGCGGAGCCGGAAGGTCCCCGGCGAAGAAGCGAGATAGCTCAATCCCTCGGGGGAGCCTGCGCCGCCGGCATTTCCCTCGGCGACGATGACTCCCAGCGAATCGAACAATTGAAGGACGAGATCGACTCCGACGTCGGGGGCGGCCCGAACGCTGAGATTCTCCCCGGCCGCGAGGGCCAGGTCGAATTCCTTCGTTCCCTCGTGTCGATTCCCAGCGGAAGGGACGGTGGCCGCGGTGAAGACGTATCCCCAGAATCCCGTGGAGCGGGCCTCAACTCGGTAGGGTCCCTCGGGCCAGTCCGCGGGAAGCGTCAGATTGAAAGTCGCCGTTCCCGCCGGCGGCCAATGGGCCAGAAATTCGCCGTCGGGGGAAAAGAGCGTCAGGCTGACGGAGCCCGTCCCCGTCGAGGTTGCGCGGGCCGTGACCGAATCACCCGGTCGCGCGGAAACGAGAATCGACTGCGCGCCCGTCGCGAATCGAAGCGATTCGGCGGAAGGGGTGACCTCGGCCGCAGCCTGCGCACCGCCGACTCCCGCAGAGAGGTAGAGGTTGACGCGAACCGTGCCGTTCATCCCGCCCCACGGAACCGTGTAGCGAAGGGTTTCGGGCTCGCCCACGCCGGCATTCGTGGAGAGAAGAGCCTGTCCGTCCGGCGAACACAATCGAATGTTCCAGTCCGCGGTCGGATCGCAGAAAAGTCGGAACGTGAGCGTCTGTCCCGGGGCTAGGTCGTAGAAGTAGTCCGATCCCAGGATCGGCTGGAACGGAGCCGCAGGGCCGATCTTGATGCGGAGCCGGGCGCTTCCGCTCCCCGAGGTCCGAACCACCGAGAGTCGATAGAGACCGTCCTCGGGTGCCCGATGAACGAGACGCCCCGGCGCGGATCCCACCGTCGAGACAGTGACGGAGGTTTGGGGTCCTTGAAGCGAAAGATTCCAATCGTCGGCCAACTCCGGAGTCGCTTGAACGACCAGAGTCTGGCCTCGGGCGAGAGGGAGATCCAGGGATGTGTTCGAGGCGACCGAGTCCTGGGACGCTGCGCCCGCGTAGGTGCAGGGGCCTGCCGAGGAAGAACCGATGAGTTCGATTCGATAGGTCCCCGATTGATTGGAGGGCACGAGGTACGGAAGAACCTGACGCCGCGTTCCAAGCAGGGTTCCGTTCGGATGGTAGAGGCGCATGTCCCATCCCGAGTTCGAGGCGTGAGCGAAGAGGGACTGCCCCGCCCCAAGTCGGTAATAGAAGTTTCGCGGTTCGGAGAGGACGGTAGAGTCCGGTTGGATCGTGTCGATCGATGCGGAGAACTCGTAGCCGCCGCTCGTCGACAAGGTGGCGGCGAGTCGATGCAGGCCGGGCGTCGCCCAGGGCGGCGTGAGGTAGGTCAGGGTCCGAATGGCTCCCGAGACCGTGACGATGGCGGGCAGCACCGCGCCGTTCGGGGAATAGAGCGTGAGCGTGACATTGGAGTTCGAGACCCGCGCGCGCAAACACCGTCCCGCGTCCAGGCTGTAATAAAAGGAATAGGGAGCGTAGAAAGTCGTCTTCGTCGTCGAAGGAGCGAGGCCGACGGAGTAGGAGTAACCGCCGGTTCCGGAAACGAGATCCACCCGCAATCGAAAGTACCCACCCACTCCGATGGGGACATTGTAGCTAAGGTTTTCGACGAGTCCCGGGCCGTTCGTACAGCGAATCACGGGGGATCCGGCGGGATCATAGAGAGAGACGTTCCAATCCGTGCCGAGGTCTGGAATCATCTGGACGGTGAGGGTCTGACCGGGGAGCAAGGTGTACCAGCAATCGATCGAGGTCTTGTAGTAGGGAGCGTGCGGCTCGGGCGGCGAGACGCAGTAGGAGAAAAGGCATGAATTGCCCGACCGTCGCTTGAGACGGATCGTGTGCATTCCTGCGATTCCCGACGAGGGAACGGTGTAGCGGAGGGCCTGGGCGGTGTCGAGACCTCCCGGGGTCCATGCGAGGAGATCGGATACGCCGTTGCCGGAAGGAGCCAGGAGGTGTATTTCCCATTCGGATCCCGAGGAGGGACCGGCCTGAACTTCGAGGGAGTGGCCCGGGGCCAGCCACGCGGGAAAATCGGAATCCTGGAAAATCGGAATCTGGGCTTGGCTGACCTGAGCCGCGGCACAGAAGGCGACGGAGATTCCGAATACGGTTCGTGCGTTCATCGTTTCACTCCTTTTCGGCGTTCCAGCATGCGCCTCGCGGACGCGACGACGGAAGGGTCTTCCTGTTCCAGAGAGGCGAGAAAGGGGAGCCAAGGAATTTCCGTGTCGGGGTAGACGGAGTCGAGCTCGTCGAGGGCGGCGCTCCGCTCCGAAGCGGGTCGCTTCGCGTCGATCGCGATTCCGGTGAGGGTCGCAACGTCGTATGGGGGGGAAGCCGCTTCGATGGCGGAACTCGTCGGAGGAGTTTCTTCGAGATAGGAATCTCGGAGGGGGATCGCGCCCGGAGGAATCGGCAGAGCTACCGAGTCGAAGGAAAGTTCCCGGGGAGGGGAACTCCGCACGGGGCGCGTCGGAATGGGTTCCGACTTGAACACCATGACCAGGATCGAAATCGCGAGGCCGACGCTCAGGATCGCCGGTGACCGCTTCATCCTGCTGATGCGGCGAACACCCGCGGATTCGGAGTTGACCACTCCGGGAGCCGAACGCGGGGTTCTTGCCACCTCCTGTCGCGGATGGTGCAACCGGCTTGCCACTCTGTTCCCTCTGTGTCCTTCCTTTTCTGTGTCCTCTGTGTTTTTGGGTTGACTTGCCTAAGCCCTTGTGTATACTTCTTCTTCCGCTCAGGGGAAAAATATGGCCCAGAAGATCCGAATCCGGATCGAAAGCTACGATCACGAGATCATCGACGCGTCGGCGATGGACATCGTGAACACCGCGCGGCGTACGGGGGCGAAGGTTCGCGGACCGATTCCGCTCCCGACCAAGATCGAGCGCATCACGGTCCTTCGATCGCCGCACGTCGACAAGAAATCGCGCGATCAGTACGAGATCCGCACCCACAAGCGCATCATCGACATCACGGAGCCGACGGCGAAGACGATCGACGAGCTCCGCAATCTCAACATGCCTGCCGGCGTGGATATCCGCGTCAAGGCGATGTTGGACGAGAAGTAGAACCATGGCTGAACTGACGCTTTTCGACAAGGATGGAAAGAGCATCGGCACCTTCGCGGTGGACGAGAAGCTGTTCGGCGAAAAGGTGAAGCGGAGACTGCTTCATCAGGTCGTCGTCATGTACGAGGCGAACAAGCGGCAGGGCACGCACTCGACGAAGACGCGGGGCGAGGTCGAGGGCTCGACTCGAAAGCCTTGGCCGCAAAAGCACACCGGAAACGCCCGAGCGGGTACGATTCGTTCGCCCCTCTGGCGACACGGCGGCGTGGTTTTCGGGCCCCGTCCCCGGGACTACCGGCAAACCATTACGGCGAATACCCGAAAGGCGGCTTTGGACTCGGCGATCCTTGCCAAGATCCGGGATAAGGAACTCGCCGTCATCGAAAAGCTCGAATTCTCCCAGCCGAAGACGAAGTTCGCCGCGGCCGTGTTCAAACAGGCGGGTTTCAAACGGACCGTGCTGGTCGGGTACGTGGGCGGCAATGCCGACGAATCCGATCGGCGGGAAAGGAATCGACTGACCTTCCGCGCGGCCCGAAACCTGCCGGACATCCGCCTCCTTCCCGTGGAAGAATTCAATGCGTACGATGTGCTCAAGTACAAGGACGTGCTTCTGACGAAGGAGGCCTTGGAGCGCCTCGTGGCGGAGAGGAAGTAGGATGCGCAGCCCTTGGCTCATCATCAAGAGACCGATCGTGACCGAACGGTCGATGGCGAACCAGCAGAAAAATGTGTACACCTTCGTCGTGGACAAGTCCGCCAACAAGCACGAAATCAAGTGGGCCATCGAGCAGGCGTTCAAGTCCCAAAAGGTGAAGGTGAAACACGTCCGCACGCTGGTGGTGAAGGGCAAGGCGAAGCGGATGAAGAACATGCTGCTCGAGGGGCGCCGGAAGGATTGGAAGAAGGCCTACGTGACCCTGAAGGAAGGCCGGCTCGACATCATCTAACGGGTGTGCCATGCCGATGAGAGAATACCGACCGATGACCGCGGGGCGCCGTGGCGCCACCGTCTCGGACTTCGCCGACATCACCAAGTACGAACCCGAGCGCAGGCTCACGGAACCGGTCCGCAAATCGGGCGGACGGAACAATGTCGGCCGCTTGGCCGTGCGTCATATCGGCGGCGGAGTCAAGCGCCGCTATCGGATCATCGATTTCAAGCGGAATAAGGACGACATTCCTGCCGTCGTCGAAGCGATCGAGTACGATCCGAACCGGACGTGTCGCATCGCGCTCTTGAAGTACAAGGATGGGGAACGTCGATACGTGCTGGCTCCGCACAATATGCCGGTCGGAGAACCGGTGGCGAGCGGGGAGAAGGTGGAGCCGAAGGTCGGCAACACGATGCCGCTCAAGAATATTCCCACGGGCATGCTTGTCCATAGCGTCGAATTGGTTCCCGGGCACGGCGGGGCCGTAGCCCGAAGCGCCGGGACGTTCGCGCAGGTCCTGGCCAAGGAAGGGAACTACGCGGATGTTCTCTTGCCGAGCGGGGAAATCCGCAAGATCCATGTCCGATGCCGGGCCACGATCGGGCAAGTCGGGAACATCGAGTGGTCGAACATCGTTTGGGGGAAGGCCGGGCGGAGGCGCTGGCTCGGGCATCGCCCGAAGGTCCGGGGAAAGGCCATGAACCCGGTTTCGCACCCCTGCGGCGGCGGGGACGGACGGGGAGGCATCGGACGGCAGCCCTGCAATTGGAAAGGAACGAAATTGGCCAAGGGCGGAAAGACCCGCCGCTCGAAGAAGCCTTCCGATCGGTTCATCGTTCGGATGCGCAAAGTCGGGAAGCATCAGAATACGAGGCGCTAGGAATGAGTCGCTCGCTCAAGAAGGGTCCGTACGTCGATCCCAAGTTGCTCCAGAAGGTGCAGAAGGCCAAGGCGACCGGGTCGCGAGAACCGATCAAGACATGGTCCCGGCGGACGACCATCGTGCCGGATTTCGTCACGCACACGTTCATGGTCCACAACGGAAAGACCTTTCACAAGGTCTTCGTGATCGAAGACATGGTGGGGCACAAGCTGGGGGAGTTTTCGCCGACGCGCGGATTCCGCGGGCATCCGGGCACCAAGGAAAGCGCCTCGGGCACGAAGGAAGGGACGTAAGCGATGGCCGAAGCCGCCGCCGAAGCAAAGTCGGAAACGGAAGAAAAAGCCAAGCCTCGCTTCCTGGCGCGGCTGCGGTACGCGCGGATCTCCCCTCGGAAGATGCGCTACGTCGTGGATTTGATCCGCGGAAAGGACTTCAACTCGGCCGTCGCCATCCTTCGAGCGTGCTCGAAGCGCGGCGTTCCGTTCTGCAAGAAACTGATCGAGTCGGCCTATGCGAACGCGATGGATGAGGCTCGTCAGCGGAACCTCGATGTCGACGGGAACAGCCTTCATCTGGTGGAGGCCCGGGTGGATCCGGGACCGATCATCAAGCGATGGAGGCCCTCTTCCGTCCGACGTCCCACCATGATCAAGAAGCGCACCTGCCATCTCACGTTCGTGCTCGAGGAGCGTGAGTTGAAGGTGTCGAAGCGGGAGCGCGCCAAACAGCACCGGCAAGATCGCCAGAAGGCCGCCGCCGCCAAGAAGGCCGGGAAGTCCGGCGAGAGCAAGGCCCCCGAAGCCCCGAAGAAAGAGGAGAAGCCGTAGTGGGACAAAAGGTCAATCCGATCGCCTTCCGCGTCGGCGTCACGGACAACTGGCGGAGCCGGTGGTACACGACCAAGAAGCACTTCGGGGACTGGCTCGTCGAAGACCAGAAGATCCGACAGTTCATCAAGAAGGAATACGGCTTTGCCGGGATCGCCCGGATCGAGATCGAACGGATCGGCGAGCGGGTGAAGGTCCAGGTCTGGGCCGCACGCCCGGGACTGATCATCGGGAAAAAAGGGGCGAAGGTCGACAAGCTCTCCGAGGACGTGGCGGGCTTGATCCGCCGCGTCGTCGACATGGACGTGAAGGAAATCGAGACGCCCGAATTGGACGCGCAGGTGGTCGGGGAGGCCGTCCGGGAACAGCTCGAGCGCCGGAGCCCGTACCGCCGAACGATGCGCCGGCACGCCGAGATGGTGATGGATCTTGGGGCGAAGGGCATCAAGATCCTGTGCAAGGGGCGGCTGGGAGGGGCGGAGATCGCGCGAAGCGAAAAGATCGTGCTCGGCACGGTCCCGCTTTCCACGCTCCGAGCCGACGTCGATTATGCCACCTCGACCGCCGTGCTGTCGAAGGGCACGATCGGGATCAAGGTGTGGATCTATAAGGGCGAAAAGTTCAAGGAGTCCAAGAAGGCGCCGGTGGCGGCGCCGACGGAAACTCCGGTCGCTCCCTGATCCTTGAGGATTCAACCATGTTGATGCCGAAGCGCGTCAAGTATCGAAAATCCCAGCGGGGCCGCATGAAGGGGGTCGCCACTCGCGGCAACGCCGTGGCCTTCGGCGACTATGGACTCATGTCGCTCGAGATGGGATGGCTCTCGGCGCGCGAGATCGAGGCGGGACGAGTCGCCGCTTCTCATATGATGGGGACCGAAGGCCGGCTGCGGATCCGGGTCTTTCCGCACAAGTCCATCAGCGGCAAGCCTGCGGAGACTCGGATGGGGAAGGGTAAGGGAGAACCGGAGTACTACGCGGCCTGCATCCGCCCGGGTCAGGTGCTGTTCGAACTCGGCGGCGTGACCGAAGACTTCGCCAAGCGGTGTTTCAACAATATCGCCCACAAAATGTCGCTCCGAACCAAGTTCGTGAGCCGGAAGCAGGGATAAGCATGGCCAAGACGAAGACCGCCAAGGAAATCCGGCAACAGAACACGGAGGACCTCGAGAAGGAACTCGAGGGGCTGGTCGAGGGACTCTTCAAACTGCGTTTTCGCAAAGTGACCGACGTGGTCGAGAACCCGGCGGAATTCAAGAAGAGCCGCCGTCATATCGCCCGGATCAAGACCGTGCTTCGCGAACGTGAGTTGAAGAGGTAGCCGATGCCGCTCAAGGGGCTGAGCAAGAAAGACCTCCGCGAGTTCAGAGACCTCCTCGAGATCCGGCGAAAAATCCTCCTGGGAGACGTCGCGACGCTGGAGAGCGAGGGCCTCAAGAAGGGCGGAGACTCCGAGCTTTCCACGTTGCCGCTGCACATGGCGGACCTCGGAACGGACAACTTCGAGCAGGATATCACCTTGGGGTTGATGGAGTCGGAGAGCGACGAACTCCAGGAAATCCAAGAGGCTCTGGCCCGGATCAAGGACGGCTCGTTCGGACTCTGCGAAGGCTGTGAGAAAGCCATTCCCAAGTCCCGTCTGAAGGCCATCCCCTACACCCGCCTTTGCGTGGAGTGCAAGCGCAAAGAAGAAGGGGCGTAACCTTCCCCGCCGGCCTCCGTCGCGCTATCATCCAGTCTTCCAAGCTCCGGAGGATCGTTCCATGGTCGACTTTCGGCTTTCCCCCGAACAGAAGGAACTGCAAGGCCTGGCTCGGCAATTCGCGGAAAGGGAGATCAAGCCCCGGGCCGCTCAGCACGATCGCACCGGGGAGTTTCCCTGGGAGATCGTGCGGAAGGCGCACGAAGCCGGCCTGATGAATTGCGCGATTCCCCCCGAGTACGGAGGGCCCGGGCTCGACGCCTTCGACCGTGTCCTGATCACGGAGGAACTCGCCTGGGGGTGCGTGGGAATCTCGGTTGCGATCGAGATCACGGCCCTCGCCGCGACTCCCCTTCTCGTCGCGGGGAGCGAAGAACAGAAGCGGGAATTCCTGACGCCGCTCACTCGGGAGCCGATGCTGGCCTCCTATTGCGTCACGGAGCCCGGAGCCGGGAGCGACGTCGCGGGGATGAGCGCGACGGCGGTGCGCAAGGGGAACGAGTACGTCTTGAACGGCACGAAGCAGTGGATCACCGGCGCGGGGTATGCGAAATGGTTTGTCGTCTTCGCCTATACGGACAAGCAGGCCAAACACAAAGGGATCAGCGCCTTTCTCGTTCCGCGCGAAACGCCCGGCCTCCGCGTTGGCAAGAAGGAGGAGGTCATGGGACAGTGCGCCTCGGACACGAGGCAGGTGTCCTTCGAGGAGGTGCGCGTCCCCGTCGAGAATCGTCTCGGCGCGGAGGGAGAGGGATTCCGGATCGCGATGGTTACCTTCGACCGCTCCCGTCCGGGCGTTGCGGCCAGCGCCGTAGGGCTCGCGCGGCGGGCGTTCGAGGAGGCGATCCGCTACGCGCAGGAGAGGAAGACGTTCGGGGTCCCGATCGCCCAACATCAGGCCATTCAGTTCACGCTGGCGGACATGGCCACCGAACTCGAGGCGGCGCGGCTCTTGGTCTGGAAGGCGGCCTGGGCGACCGCGCACAACGAGACGAACTCCGCCGCGGCGGCGCATGCCAAGCGATTCGCGGCGGATGCGGCCATGCGAATCGCGACGGACGCGGTACAGGTCTTCGGGGGCTACGGCTTCTCCAAGGAGTATCCGGTCGAAAAGTTGATGCGGGACGCGAAGGTGATCCAGATCTACGAGGGGACCTCGCAGATTCAGCGACTCATCATCGCGCGGCGGATCCTGGAAGAGTATGCGGTCTGAGAGATGAAAAATCCTCTGCGAACTCGGCGTCCTCCGCGGTAAGATCCCCCCATGCGTAAGTGGATCCTCTTCTCGATCTTGGCGCTCGCCGGCGCTGGAGTGGATCTCTGGAGCAAGACCACGGTGCTCCGGAAGGTGAAGCAGAACGACGAGCTCAAGATCATCGACGGGTACTTCTCCTTCGGCCACATCTACAACGAGGGAATCGTCTTCGGGAAGTTTCAGGACATGAAGGGGCTTTGGCTCATCGTGTCCATCCTGGCCGTTCCGGTCATCGTGGCGATCTTCGCCTCGGTCAAGAGTCCGCGATGGATCCTCACCGCTTCTCTGGGGCTCATTCTGGGAGGCACCCTCGGCAATCTCTACGACCGGGCCAAGTTCGGAAAGGTTCGGGACTTCATCAAGTTCTCCTACACGGCGGGAAGGGTGGAGCACCCGTGGCCGCTTTTCAATCTGGCGGACGCCTACATCTGCGCCGGGGTCCTCCTGCTTTCGGTGGAAATGGTCTTTTTCGACGAGAAGAAAAAGAAAAAGCTGCAAGAAGCGAAGGCGGCCGCGGCGGCGGCGAAGCAAGCGGCCGCCAACCCGGCGCCTCCCGCCGCACCGGAACCGCCTCCGCCCGGAGAGCCCCCGGCGCCGAATCCGTGACCGCCATCTCTCCCTCGTGATAGAATCCCTCTCCGTATGGAGTCGGCTGCGTTCGTCGTCGACCTCTCCACTTCCATCGGACCCCTCCGACTCGAGAATCCGATCTTGCTGGCTTCGGGAACGTTCGGCGGCGTCCAAGATACCGTTCTCGACGTGAACCGTCTCGGCGGCGTCGTGGCGAAAACCGTAACGATGGAACCGCGAAAGGGAAACCCCCCGCCGCGCGTTTGGGAAACGCCGAGCGGGATGTTGAATTCCATCGGTTTGGACAACAAGGGACTCGAGGGGTGGATCTCCGAGGAGCTTCCGCGCTACTCCGAGTACCGGTGCCGACTGATCGTGAGCGTGTCGGGACGAACCGCCGAGGAGTATGGAGCGCTGGTGAGGCGGCTTTCGGAATTCGCCCGCATCGACGCCTTCGAACTCAACATCTCCTGTCCCAACGTCTCTCATGGGCTCGACTACGGGACGGATCCGGCGCTCACCGAGAAGGTGGTGCGAATCGCGAGGGACGCGACGCCGAAGCCCGTGATCGCCAAGCTGACGCCGAACGTTACGGATATCGTGCAGATTGCCGACGCCGCGCTTCAGGGCGGAGCGGACGCACTTTCCCTCGTAAACACCCTCAAGGGGATCGCCCTCGACTGGAGGAGGCGCCGGCCGTCCCTCGGCGCGGGGACCGGCGGGCTCTCGGGCCCGGCGATCAAGCCGGTAGCCCTTCGCATGGTTTGGGAAGTATGCTCCAAATTCCCGCGGGCCGCGGTGGTGGGCATCGGCGGAATCTCGAACTCCGAGGACGTACTCGAGTTTGTCGCCGCGGGTGCGTGCGCCGTTCAGATCGGCACGGCGTGTTTCGTGGACGTGGCCGCGCCGCGCAGGATTCTCGAGGAGCTGCCCTCGAAACTCGCGGCAGCGAAGATCTCGCGAGTGACGGAGCTGATCGGAACGGCGAGATCCGCGACCGCAAGCAGCTGTTGAACCCGTCTCTCCCACCTCCTACGCTGGAATCCGGAATCGTTGTCGCGGGCCCGGGCGTTCCACTATAATAGGGCCTTCCATGGTAACGTTGCTCTTGGCCGCAACCGTCGGTTGGTCCGCGCCGGACGAGCGCTTCCTCGCCGTCCTTGCGGTCCACGTTCAGGAAGTCGGGGAAGGCGCCACCGCGACTCCGGAGGAACCCCAACCGTCGGTCGCGACGATCCCGTACTATTACGAACGCATCTCGACCATTCCCGTTCCCCAAGTCCCGCTCCTTTCCGCTTGGGACCCCCGTCTTCCTCGGTTCCGCATCAAACCCTAGGGAACAGCGGATTTCCTTTCGCTCTTCACTGGGAGATTCTCCATGGACGTGATGGAAGGTTTCGTAGAGTGGGTCGGAAAGATCCTCGGCTTTTTCTTCGGGACGCAGAACGACCGGATGCTCCGTCGCTTCTGGCGGATCGTTCGCGAACAGATAAACCCGCTCGAAGCAAAGATGATGGCCCTTTCGGATCGCGAGTTTCCCGCGCTGTCCGGGAAGTTTCGCGAGCGTCTGAAGGCCGGCGAGACCCTCGACGACATCCTGCCGGAGGCGTTCGCCGCCTGCCGCGAAGCCTCCCGGCGCATCGCGAAGATGCGCCACTTCGACGTCCAACTCATCGGAGGGATGGTCCTTCACCGCGGCATGATCTCCGAGATGGCGACCGGGGAAGGAAAAACGCTCGTCGCCACGCTGCCCGCGTACCTGAATGCGCTGGCCGGGAAGGGAGTCCACATCGTCACCGTCAACGACTACCTCGCCCGGAGAGACACCCAGTGGATGGGGCCGATCTACGACCTCCTCGGCGTCACCGTGGGGTGCATCCAGCACGAGGAGTCGTTCCTCTTCGATCGGGACTTCAATCCGGATCCGAACGAACGGATGCGGCTCCTCCGGCCCTGCACCCGGCAGGAGGGCTACCGCGCCGAAATCACCTACGGGACGAACAACGAATACGGCTTCGACTATCTCCGCGACAACATGAAGTTCCGCAAGGAGGATCAGGTACAACCGGCCCACGTGTACGCGATCGTGGACGAAGTGGACTCCATCCTCGTCGACGAGGCGCGGACGCCGCTCATCATCAGCGGCCCTTCGGAGGAATCGACGGACAAGTATTACGTCGCGGATCGGGTCGCGCGGCAACTCACCCGGGGCGAGGAGATCGAGAACCGGAAGGAGCGGACGAAGACGTTTACGGGCGACTTCATCGTGAAGGAGAAGGAGCACGTCGTCTTCCTGACGGATCCGGGAATCGAGAAGGCGGAGAAGCTCGTCGGCGTAGACTCGTTCTACACCGGAGACAACATGGAGTGGCCCCACTTCATGGAGACCGCGGTGAAGGCGCAGAATCTCTACAAGCGCGATCAGGAGTATGTGGTCGAAGACGGAGAAGTGATCATCGTCGACGAGTTCACCGGACGCAAGATGCCGGGGCGACGCTGGAGCGACGGCCTGCATCAGGCGGTCGAGGCGAAGGAAGGGCTCCGCATTCAGGAAGAATCTCAGACGTACGCGACGATCACCCTGCAGAACTACTTCAAAATGTACGAGAAGCTCTCCGGCATGACGGGCACGGCGGTGACCGAGGCCGTGGAGTTCGAAAAGATCTACAAGCTCGAGGTCTGCGTCATTCCGACCAACAAGCCGCTGAATCGACTGAACTCCGCGGACGTCGTCTACGGGAGCGAGGAGGAGAAGTTCGACGCGATCGAAGAGGAGGTCGCGCGGCTTCACGCGACGGGCCGTCCGATCCTGATCGGGACTACCTCGGTCGAGAAATCGGAGAAGTTGTCGAAACGCCTCCAGCTCCGGGGACTCAAGCACGAGGTGCTGAACGCGAAGTACCATGAGAAGGAGGCGTACGTCGTCGCGAGGGCGGGGCAGCATTCCGCGGTCACGGTTGCGACGAACATGGCCGGCCGCGGCACGGACATCCTCCTTGGGTCGGGGGTGGCGGACATCGGAGGCCTTCACATCCTCGGGACGGAACGGCACGAATCGCGGCGCGTGGACAACCAGCTCCGAGGACGCGCGGGCCGGCAAGGGGACCCGGGCTCGAGCCAGTTCTTCCTGTCGCTCGAGGACGATCTTTTCCGCAAGTTCGCGCCGCCCTGGATGAAGGGGCTTCTTCAGAGAATGGGCCTCCGCGAGGGCGAGAAGATCGAATCCCGCCTCGTCTCCCGCTCCATCACCAAGGCCCAGAAGAACGTCGAAAACCACAACTTCGAGATCCGAAAGAACTTGGTCGAGTACGACCAAATCCGCAACGAGCAGCGGAAGGTCATCTACGGACTGCGCCAACAGATCCTCGAGGGCCAGGAGATGAAGGCGAAGGTCCTCGAGATGGTGATGAACCGTGTCTCGGACGCCGTCGACAGACTTCTCCGGAAAACCGACGATTGGGACGGAAGCGTCCAGGCCTTTCGCGAGTGGTACAAGACGAAGTTCGGCGCGGAGCTGGACCCGGAGGCCACCGATTCCAAGAACCCCGACGCCATTCTGGAGAATACCCAGGAGGACGTGGAGGATCTCTACGTCGAGCGGGAATTCGTGGTGGCCCGGAGCGAGATCCGCAAGAGGGCGAAGACGCTCTTTCACCGCCACCTGGCGGACCACGGCGACCTGAGCGAGGGATTCCAGGCGCTCCAGAAGGCGGTGAAGGAGGACTTCGATGTCGAGATCCCCTCGAGTTTCCTCCGGCACCAGAAGGACGAGTTGATCGAGGCGGTGACCCAGCACGTGGCCGAGGCGAAGAAAGAGGAGACGGCGAAACTCGGGGCCTCGATCATGCGCCAGGCGGAGCGGTACATCCTGCTCTCTACGATCGACGCCAAGTGGAAAGACCTCCTCTACAACATGGACCAGCTCCGGGACGTCATCGGCCTGGTCGGATACGCCCAGATCGATCCCAAGCTGCAGTACAAGCGCGAGGGGACGGAACTCTTCAACGCGATGATGGAGGCGATCGAGGACGACGTCGCCGGCCTGATCTTCCGGATGCAAGAGGCCGCGGTGAGCGAGGACCGGCTGGCCCGGAGGTGGCGCGCCGCGCAATTCCGGAAGGACGAGGTGGCGATGTTCGCGGGGGGCGACGAGGGAGGGGACGGCGAGGATGCCAAACCGATGCCGATCCGCGCCCGGAAGCTCCCGGGAAGAAACGACCCGTGCTATTGCGGAAGCGGCAAGAAATACAAGAAGTGCCACTATTCGGCGGACCACGGGGGGGCGCCGGCTCGCGCCTCGAAGGAAGAAGAGTGAGCGGTCGGCGATGATCGCGGACATCGCCTACGCCGGAGCGGCTTTGGCCGCCTCGCCGTGGCTCGCCTGCAAGGCCGCCACCGACTCTCGCTATCGGCATCGACTCGGGGAGCGACTCGGAGAGCTCCCGCCGGGACCGCCCGGGGTGTGGTTCCACGGCGCCTCCGTGGGCGAGATCAACGTCCTCCGCCCGCTCGCGAGAGGGCTGGGACCCCCGTTCCGCGTCACCGCGCTGACGCGGGCCGGCCGGGAGCAGGCGCGGACGATCACGCCGCTCGCCTCCTACTTCCCGTTCGACTTCAGTTTCTGCGTCGAACGCGCGATGCGGATCGCGCGGCCCTCCGGAATCGTGCTCGCGGAGCTCGACGTTTGGCCCAACTTCCTCCGCGCCGCCCGCGCGCCCGTGATCGTCGTCAACGGCCGCATGACGGAGCGATCGTTCCGCCGCTACCGGCTGCTCGACGGCTTCTTCGGTCGGGTCTTCGCGCGGATCGATGCGGTCGCCGCGCGCGACGCGGAGAGCGCGGAACGGTTCCGCTCGCTCGGCGCTCGTCGCGTCGAGGTCACCGGGAATCTCAAGTACGATTCGGGTCTGGCCCATGATCCTGAGGTCGAGCGCCGCTGGCGCGACCGGCTCGGATGGGGCGGTCCGGTCATCGTCGGAGGGAGCACGCACGATCCCGAGGAGCGGCTGTTGCTCGAGACCTGGCGCGCCCTGCGGCGCGAGATCCCGGATCTGCGGCTCGCGCTGGCGCCGCGCCACGTCGAGCGCGCGGCGGAGGTGAAAGCGCTCGTCGGGGACGAAGTCTTCGTTCTCGACACCGTGGGACTTCTCGCGGAGCTCT
>CAZGKV010000082.1:0-22018 GCA_964526305.1 uncultured Planctomycetales bacterium
AAGCGTCCTTCGACTCCAACTCAGCGCTGAATCCGATTGCTTCACAAACTCTGAGGCTAGCCCGGGGCACGCTCTCAAAGGGATTCGCCAGGAACCTGGGAGAGCTCCCAGTTCCCTCCCTCCCTCCCGCCATACGGGAATGGCACCCCCCGACCGAACGGGCCAGGCTACGGGAACGGCGGAGATGCGCCGCCTCGTGGAGCGAAGAAGCATCTCGCGGAAGAGGTACCGGACGCCGAGGAAACGAAGGCGACCGGGACGGAACGGGAGCGGTCGTACGCCCCTCATAGTACCGAGGAAAGTGGGGAACCGGCACGGCCGGGACCCACCGGAGGGAAGGAGGGGACAAGCCGACGTATCGGCGAGAGGAAACATGGCGGTACACGGAGACCGAGAAAACCATGTCCACAGAACTTCGTCGACTATCTGAACGGGCCAAGGCCGACCGAACGCTGCGATTCACCTCGATCGCTCACCTTCTTACACCGCAGGCTCTTCACGGAGCCTTCCGAGGACTACGGAGAAAGGCCAGTGCCGGAGTGGACGGCCTGACGTACGCGGAATACGAGAAGGATGCGGAGGAACGGATCAAGGCCCTGCACGAACGGCTCAGGAACAAGAGCTACCGGGCACAACCCCTACGGCGAGTCTATATTCCCAAGGAGAACGGAAAAGAGCGACCGATTGCCATTCCGTCTCTGGAGGACAAGATCGTCCAGGGGGCCACGGTGGAACTCCTGGAAGCCGTCTACGAGCAGGACTTCCTTCCCTGCTCCTACGGATTCCGGCCAGGACGCGGCGCCCAAGACGCGCTGGATGAGGTAGGTCGCGTGATCTGCCGACGTCCGATCTCCTATGTTCTGGAGTTTGACATTACGAGCTATTTCGACGCGGTGGTGAGAAGCCAACTCATGGAGCTGATCGGGGAGCGGATCGGCGATGGAAGCATCCTGCGGCTGATCGGTAAATGGATTCACGTCGGAGTGATCGAAGAGAGCCGACTCCTGGTGAACAAGACCGGGATCGGACAAGGGCAGGTGATCAGTCCGCTGCTGGCGAATATCTACCTGCACCACGTTCTGGACCTCTGGTTCGAGGCGGACGTCAAGCCTCGACTCCGGGGGGAAGCTCACGAGATTCGCTATGCCGATGATGGAATCCTTTGCTTTCAGTACCGGGAGGATGCCGAGAGGGTCCTCAAGGTCCTCCACCTGAGGTTTGCTAAGTACGGATTGACGCTGCACCCGGAGAAAACGCGGCTCGTGGAGTTCGGGCGAGATGCGGCCCAGAACCGAGCGCGGCAAGGGAAAGGGAAGCCCGAGACGTTCGACTTCCTGGGATTCACGCATCTCTGTTCCCGCAGCCGCCGAGGGTACTTCACGATCCACGTCCGCACGATGCGGAAGCGGTACCGGAGGAGCCTGAAGGCGGTGTTGCGCTGGTGCCAGGAGCACCGGCACGACGATGTGGAAACCCAGAGTGCGGAACTCAACCTGAAACTTCGGGGCCACTACCAGTACTACGGCCGTCCCACGAACTTTCCGGCGATCTGGCGGTTCTTCCGGGCGGTCCGGCGGATCTGGAAGAAGTGGCTCATGCGGCGCACCCGTGGACGGCCTCTGACGTGGCCGGACTTCGAGCGCATCCTCAATCGTCTGCCGCTGCTGCGGCCTCGGATCACTCGGTCTTGGATCGGTGCAGGGAGTCAGGCTTGAAGAACCGGATGCGGTAATTCTGCACGTCCGGGTCTGTGAGGGGGGAGGTCCGGGTTGTCTACCGGGCCTCCTCTACTCGGCGAGGGATTCGCATATGTTGGCCATCGGGCGATCAACCGTCAATGGGGGGGATAACCCAGTCCCTCCGAGGGCGCAAACGGAACCCCCCGGACTCCAAAATCTCGTCCAGGAATTTCCCCGGCTCCTTGATTTTCCTCCGAGGGGAAGAGTGGGTGGCGGGAGTCCGGGCCCGGGCGGCAAGGAAAAATAAGAGCCTGGTCGAACGTTTTGGCGAGCAAGGGCTAGGGCGAGCCTATGCTATCTATGGGATTGGTCCTTCGGAAGCGAGGGATCACGGCCCGATGCTGCCCGGACCGGGAGCCCAGGGCCCAAACCTCGGGCCGGATTGGGTTGAGAACGGATCACTTCCTCATCCCCTCGCGCATGCCTGGGACGGGAGGGGGGACGGCACCCCGTTTGCGTTTTGCATCCCCCAGCGCGAATGGAAGGGAGGAGGGCCGTGACGTACCTCCGAATCCGAACGATGGGGTCAGTAGGAGTGGTCGTGACGGTGCTTCCAGGGTTCGTCTCCTGTCATTCGACGGCGACTCGGCAGTCCTCCGTCATCATCGACAGGCTCTCCTCGAATCCGAATTCGCCCCAGATCGCCGTGGAGCCCAAGGGGAATGGCCACGCGGTCCGGACCCAGGTCGAGGAGGGACGTCTTGAGGCGCCTCAAGATCGCGCTCCGGGTGGAGCCGTGACCGAACCGGTACCGGTTCTTTACGGGGGTATTTTCCGAGAGGGCAGGTCGCGGTGTCATGGCTTGGGCTCGAGATCGATGACCCAGATGGGATTGCCTTCGAGGTCCTCGAACGCGCCGTACCAGTAGCCATCCTCCTTGTTGAGGCTCGGCCCGAACGCGATTCGCGCGCCGCACTTCTTAACGTCCCGCAGAAGCGCGCGTACGTCCTTCGAAATCAGATGCAGGATCACGGCGTTCGAGCGCTTCCTCGGCAGCTTCACCCCCATCTGTTTCGCGGGAGCGAAACCGATGCGTAGGCCGGGGCGCGCGAGCTCGGTCCAATCGAAGCCGTCCGTCACCACGAGTTTTGGCTTCATTCGAAGCGCCTTGCGGTACCAATCGACGAGCCTTCGGTAGTCGCGGGCGAGAACGACGGTGCAGAGATGTCGGGCATCCATGTCCGCAGACTCCTCTTCGATCCGCTTATTGTACGCGAATTCTTCTGCCTTGGACAACCGTAGGGTGAGCGAAATGGTATCCGCAGGCCGCTTGTAATCATCAGCACTCCGGTTTCCGTCATCGGACTCGCCGTTGGCTTTGAAGATCCCATCGCCGCAGACGGTCTGCCAGGAGTGTCCGACGGCCACAGAGATGCGCCCTTCATGATCGTGGGTGGCCGGCGTGCTTCCCCGAGAACGGCCGTGCGGCCCAGCACGTCCACTTCGCAGGCTTCCTCCGAGGAATCCATCGCGGGAGTGGCCGGAACGGTTCGTGATCAAAACGTTTCCCGCCCCGCGATGGGCGAAGCGCCGTTCGTTCACTCCTCCCAACGACCGAAGAGATCTTTCATCTCTTCTTCGACGTCGCGCTCTTCGGTCACGGTATCTCGTATCCGATTCAACACGATCCGACGCAGGTTCTTTCGTGCCCGATACAAATAGTTCCGCACGTCGGACACGCTCATCCCGAACTTCTCCGCGAGCGCTTCGTAGGAGGGCGGTCCCTCCGCGGGCGGATCGACCTCTCGGAGGACGAAGATCTCGTATTGGGAGTACGCTTGGCGTGCGCGATAATCCTCCTCCATCTCCCGAAGCGCATCCTGAAGAAGCGCCGTGGTCCACTCCCGAACGAAGGCCTGCTCGGGGGGCTCGGACGAAGAGGGCTCGAATCCCTCTCCCGTGTCCAGCGGCACCCTCCGCAGATGCCCTCCCCGCTTCTGAGCGGAATCCCGGCGGAACTGGAGGCGGACGAAGTTGTCCATCGCCCCCATCACGTAGGATCGGAATTTCCCTCGCTCCGGGGAGAGGCGTTGGAGCATCTCCCGTTCTGCCAGCGTCACGAAGAAGTCCTGCGTCAAGTCCTTGGCCTCTTCGTTCGACATCCCCCACTTCCGGCGGAGGTACGCATACACGGGTCGCCAGTAGATGCGGGCCAGGATCTCGAGGGACTCCCGGTGAGTGTCGGAGGCCGGATCGGCCGAATCGCGAATGACGGACCAGCGGGTGGGCGGGAAGGCACTCCCGCCGCGACCGATCACCGTATCCGGCTTGCCCATTTCAGGTCCGAAGAAAATGCGGAGTCGCGGGCTGCCGGGATCATAGCAGTCGACTCCTTGGACGACAAGGCGGCCGAACCGCTCGTCGTACTCCTCCTGGGCGAGGGCGCCCCCGACGTGCCGGATTCCGACGAGACGAATTCCCGGTAATCGCAATACCGGAGATAGGGAGCACGGGATCGATCCTTGGGGAGGAACTCATGAATATTGTTCTGCCCGCCGTGGTGGCATTCCTGGGAATGGCGCTGACGGCCGCAGCCCAGACCTCGAGAGAGGATCTCGAGAAGAGATTGCAGGCCAAACTCGATTCCGAATTCCTGAAGAAGGCCGACTGGCAAACCGACTACGCGGCGGCCCGGGAACAGAGCCGCAAATCCGGAAAGTTGATCTTCGCCTATTTCACCCGTTCCTACGCGCCTTGAGGGCCTTGCACGAGCGTGGAGGGCGGAGCTCTCCTAGAGGCGGATTTCGTGGCGTTGGCGAAGGAAGTGACCTTGTTCTGTCACATCACCTCGCGACTTCCGAATGCTCCCGATCCTGATCTTCTCCAACAGAAGGGAGGCCGGGGCTTCCCTACCTTCGCGATTCTGGACTCCGACGGCGAACTGCTCGTGAAGCATGAGGGCCCGCGCACGGTGCCGGCGCTTGCCGGTAGCCTCCAGCGGGGGAGAGACGCGGCGAGGCTCCGAAAAAAGGCGGAGGGCGGAGACGCCGAGGCTGCGGCGGACTGGCTCGTCCATCGTGCCCGGCTCGGGCAGATCAAGCGCGATGACGCTCTCCGGATTCTGGAAGGGCTCAAACTCTCCGAGGAGCGATCCGCTCTCATTCGCCTGCAGGTGGAGTTCGAGGTGGGCTCCCTCTCCGCGGACGAGGCGTGGGAGACGCTCCAGAAACTCTCTCTCGCCGAGAAGGTACGCAAGGAGCTCGAGGAGCGGATCAACAACCGGGCCGTTTCGGAACGGCTTCGCCATACCGGACGGGATCTGGCCAAGATCCGAGCGGCCGGAAAGAGCTTCGCCGGGATGCTGAAGTCCGGTCGGATCCCTACGGGGACGCTCGAATGGCCCGCCTTCTGGCGCGCGCTTGCCGAGTACGCTCAAGAGGAGAAGGAGGCGACCTTGTTGGAGCGCGCGCTCCGCGAGTTGGAAACCAAGTTCGGAACGAAGGCCTCCCAGAACGATTGGTTCCGATCGAAGCGCTCCGCGTTGGACGAGTTGAAGAAGAAGGGGGTCTGACGCTCCCGATGGGGAGGTAGCGGACGGCTCGAGCAGGACCTCCCTGACCCTGGACGGCACTCGAAAGCCACCGACGATCGCCGGCGCCGAGGGTTCGCGGTCTCGACCGCGAGATCCTTGTGGTAGCATTCCTCCGATGGAGCCGAAGCCGACGCCCCCCCCGATGCCGCCACGCATCGCGGGGCGGCTGGCCCGGTTGATGAGGAGCGAGGAGGATGCCGCCGGACTGCTGGTCGACGGACGGTATGAAGTCCATCGCCTCATCGGCCGCGGCGGCATGGGCGAGGTCTTCCTGGCGGAGGATCTCAAGCTCAAGCGCAAAGTCGCCCTGAAGGTCTTTGCCGTCCCGATCTCCCAGGGACTCCTCGCGACTCTGTTCGAGTCCGAGGTGCGGATCCTCGCCAAGATCGAGCACCCCGGAATCGTCCCCATCTTCGATCATGGGCGTTTCCCCGACGGCCGCATGTACTTTGCCATGCGATACGTCGAGGGGCGATCGCTGACCCGCGTCCTGATGGAGACCCGCGATCCGTCGATGCGATTGAAGTACTTTCTCGAGATGTGCGAAGCCGTGAACCACGCCCATTCGCACGCGATCGTTCACCGGGATCTGAAACCGGACAACGTGGTCATCGATGACCGCGGCCATGTCTACGTTCTCGACTGGGGACTGGCGCGGGTGAATGCCGAGATCGCGGCCTCTCAGCTGGGGATGCCCGCCTCGCGACTCATCGTGGGGACTCCGGGGTACATGTCTCCCGAACAGGCCTCCGGGAACAGCGATCAAGCCGATGCGAGAAGCGACATCTACTCCCTGGGAGCCGTCCTCCGCGATCTATCCGGCGGGATGCGGGGAGAGTTGTCGGCGATCGCGAAGAAGGCGATGGCGCTCGATCCCGCCGACCGATACCGCTCTGTCCGCTCGCTCCTGGAGGATGTGCGACGATTCCAAGCCGGGGATCCGGTCGGCGTGTACTCGACCCGTCCCTGGTACCGCGCACGGAAGAGTCTCTCGAAACATTGGACGATTACGACGATCGCGACGGCCGGAGCGCTGGCGGTGGCCGCGACGCTGCTCCTTCTGATCCCGATGCTCCGTCGCAAACAGAGCGATCTCCGAGAGAAGCAGGAGGAGCTTCGAGCCGCGGATCGGGCTCGAATCGAGGCGGAGGACCGGCTCATCGGTGAGATGAAGGAGACGAGCGACGCCTATCTGTTCGCCGCGTTGACCTCGCGACGGGCGGGGGACCTGACGGGATTTGCCGATATGGCCCGGAAACTCGAAGAGAAGTGCCGAGCCGTCCGTCAAGCGAACCCGCGCCTGGCAGAGCCCTACTACCGACTGGGGCGCCTGTACCGGGCGCAGATGAGATTCGAGGAAGCGTATCGGGAGCAAGAGACCGCGCTCCGCCTGGATCCGCACCACTCGGAAGCCCGAGTTGAGCGAGGGCTGCTCCATCTCCGAAGGTTCGAGGCGCGGGTCACGTCCCTCTCGCTCGCCTGGGTCGACGAGGAGGGGTCCCTTAAGCCCCAGATGTTTCAGAAGGGTTCGGGGGATCGGTTCCAGCCGCATGTGATCGCGGACGGCATCGCCCAAGAGTGGCGCCACCGCGCGCTGGAGGACTTGACGGGGAATCCGTCGCTCCTCGCGAACGGACTGGTCCACTGGCTCTGCGGAAGGAGAGCCGAGGCGCAAGCGGCGCTCGAAGCCGCCCACCGGGCGGAGCCGGTCGCGATCGAGCCCTACGAGTGGCTCGCTCTCCTGGCCCTCGAGGAATTGCGGATCGCCGACGCCCTTCGTTGGACGAATGCGGGAGCGGAGAAGGACCGAGGGTACTACCCCCTGCACGGAAGGCGCGCCCAAAGTCACTGGCTGGAGGGGATCCGCGCCCATCTTGCCGGAGAAGACGCCCGCATGCCGCTGGAGGCCGCAACGTCTGCCCTCCGCGAGTTGATTCGGCTGTCGCCTCCTTCGCCCAATCCCCACCTGCATGGCGCCGTCTACCAATCCGTTCTGGCGGAGAATGTGCGACGACGGGACGGGGACCCCCAACCCTGCTACAAGGAAGTGGTGAAGTTTATCGATCAGGCCATCGCGCTCAGTCCGGAGATCTCTTGGCATCGGGCCTTCCGCGGAGAGTACTGCGGCCGATGGGCGCACTATCTTCTGGCCCGGAAGAAGGACTCCGGCAGGTTGTACCTGGAGGGAATCGCGGACTATCAAGAGGCGGTTCGGTTGGAGCCCTCGAAGGCGAAGTACTGGTCCATGCTGGGTCAGATCCGTGGCGGCTATCTCCAGTGCTTGTTGGAGATTCGCGGCCTCTCCCGGAGCGCTCCCGAGGTCGTCGCCGCCTATCAAGCCGCGCTGACGGCGTTCGAAGAGGCGATCGTCCGCGATGATCGAGACGCCAAGACGTGGCTCTATCGCGGCGTGTGCCACAACGTGATGGGGAGGACCGCCCTCGCCAAGAGCGACTTCGAGCAGGCGCTGAAACGGGATCCCAAGCTGAAGTCGCAGTTCGACGGAAGGCAGTAAGCCTCCGCCACGCGACCGGCTCGTTCGGCGCGTTACTTTGCGTCGTCGGACGTCCGGCTCAGGATCCAGTCCCAAGCGATTTGGAGACTGGGGTCGTGGCATCCCCGGAGGGTCAGGGTGCAGTGTCCGCAGAAGTGAGTCGGGTACGGGTCTTGCTGGCTCGGGTCTACGTTGTAACTCATGAGACACGCGTGCGCCCAGCTCAAGGGGGTGTCGTGCTCTTCGATCTTCGATCTGATATTCGTTCTTTTCTTGAACTTGGCCGCGTCCGATTTGCCCGACGGGTCCTTGACCTGCTGGGCTACCGCCTGAAGAGACGAGACGAGCCATGGGCCATGTTCCAGATAGAGACAATGGCCGAGCTCGTGGAGCACCGTCGACAAATCCCGGCGGAGGACATAGCAACCTCGGTAGGGGAATGCCTTTCCACCAAAGATGCGATCGGCGATCCCCTGCGTCTGCCAGGTCGATTCCGGAAAGGTGTAGAGATAGGTCATTCCCGGGAGAAAGCCGCACTTCGAGAGGCCGCGGAGGAACCCCCCATGGAGTCCGTC
This sequence comes from uncultured Planctomycetales bacterium, assembly GCA_964526305.1. Taxonomy (GTDB): domain Bacteria; phylum Planctomycetota; class MHYJ01; order MHYJ01; family JACPRB01; genus JACPRC01. Next base: position 8,341 of record CAZGKV010000082.1, read on the forward strand.
CGCGAGAATGCGCTCCAGATTGACCCAGTCCCCGGGATCGAGACGGATCCCCTGGTCTGTATCTATATGGATATCGTTCGAGAATACCCCCCCGTGCTTTTGATCGTAGAGCCCCGGATCTACGAGGTGGAAGGGGGTCGAAGTCGCGTTCAGCGTAGCCTGGTCAGGCTTAACTACGAGCGAAGTCAAATCGTATCCACCTTCGATTCTCTCGTCGACCTGAGTGGCATCTCGGATCGCCTCGCTCATGGCGATCTGGTACTGATCCTGGGTGAGGGAACTCGGCTGAAGGATCGGGGGGTCGCCGTCCACCTCCAGTTCCAAGAATGCCGGCGAGAGTCTCTCGCGCATTTCCCGGATGTCGAACGGATGAGGTTGGCCTGCGAAAGGGCCCTGGCCGATCTGCAGGCATTGACTGATCCGCAGGTTCCTCCATACCACCATGGTGCCGGTTTCACTTCCGCTCTCCAGAACGGCGTTCGCGGGGCCAGGGCTTTCGACGAAGGCTCGCAACCGGTACCGATCTCCGCCGATGCGTGAAGGGGTGAAGATGACGCCCGCCTCACCGTTCTGGTTCGTGGTCGCCACCACCGCGTGGCGCCGTCGGTTCCCGATCGGAGCAACCTGGCTCGCGACCGGATACTGGTGGAGGTCGTTGAATCCGGAGGTGGCAGAGGTTCGGAAAACGGTGGAGATCGAAGAACCGTCGGCGACATCCCCCTTCCCGCGCTTGCCTGCCAACTGCCAGGGAGCGTTCTTCGCCTGCGGATCCGTGGGGTCGCAGACGTATTTCTGATCATAGTAGTGGGCCACGATCCCCTCGAAGGGCTTCGGCGCCGCGGCGCAGTTTACCTGTTCCAGCGGAGACACTTTCGCATCGTATTTGGGCAGGTTCGTGGGAGTCAGGAGCTGGAAGTACACCGGAACTCCCGCACACGGAACCGCCGCTTGATTCGCTCCCATCCTGCGCTCGACTTTCGCCACCAGCGGGATGAGTCCGAGGATGGGATTCGCGATGGCGTACAAAGGCTCGATCAATCCCAAGTCGTTTCCGAAGGCAAACAGCGTGGAGCTCGGGTGATACTCGTGGCTGAGGGGGTCCCACGACCCCGTCAGGAAGGTATAGCCTCCGGGAACGCGGATCTTCGCGAAGTTTTGGCCGGCAGGCTTCTGGGGATCCTTCGGGGGCGGAGGAAGACCCCCCTTGATTTTAGAGATCTGGCTGAGCGGAGCTTTCGCGGGGCCGACGACACGGGCCTTCAGGGCGTTGCGGATCGCCCCCGTCGTCTCCGGATCGCGAAACGTCTTTCCGGGGATCCCGAACACTTTTTCCACGATCCAGGCTTCGGTGCCCGTGAGCGCGAGCGAGGCCAGCTCGTGGTCGATCGGGAGATAGAACAGTCCGAGCACGTGGAGCCGCGCCATCAACCATTTCCTCCACTCGTCGCTTTCGGGGGCATCCAGCGAGCAGGGGAAGAGATCGTCGATTTCTCCCATCCGCAGAGTCACCGTATACTGAGGGCGTGCCACGAGCGTGTTGATTCGGGGACTGCTTTCGAAATCGGGCGCGACGTGTCCCGTGGCCGGCATGGGCTGTGCCATTGGAACCTCCGCCGAATCACACCAGGACGAAACCGCTGGGAAGAGCCAACCTGAATCCGAGGCCTTCCTCTGCGAGCAACAGGGCCGGTTCCTCCCCGGCCAGGAACACCAGTTCGAACGGGAATCCACGAAGGATCGCGTTCGCATCGACCGGTCGTCCGTGCGTTCCGCGAAAGAGGGTCGCATTTCCCTCGTCGGAGAGGAGCAACGCTGCGAAACCACCGTTCGGGCCGGCTTGAATGCGCGTTAGGGCAGGCTCCCCGAATGGCCACTCCAGTTCGACGGGGTCGAGGACGGAGAGGCCCTTCTTGGGATCGACACTCCACCGACCTACGACAAGCCGGGCGCGACTCTCCCAGAGAAGCATGGAACCGGAGATCGCGTCCCTCTCCACTTGGGTTGCCGTCGCGGCCAAGAGGCGACCCATCCAGCGGGCACTCGGAGGCGCCTCTCTCGGGGGCCCGTGGAGGCCGCGCCAGAGCGTGAGGTCGGCTCCCGCCTCTTTCTGCTGGAGGAGAGCGAGGGTTTGCGCTCCATCTGTGGCGACGAACGGGTGGGCCCAGACCGGAGTGGGCCCCTCCCCTTCGATTCGAGACTGGAGTCGCGTCTCCTCCAGAGCGAATTCGATGGAGTCCACATGCCATCCTTCCTGAGACTCGGTCCCCGCAAGGATCGAGACGACGGCTCGGGGGTATGCGTCCGGTCCGTCCATCGGTGCCGAATGCACGGGGGCGAGGATGCGGGAGTCGGCACGGCCGAGCGCGAAGCGCGGTACCGACGTCGGGGTCCGCTTGGGCAGAATCGGTTCGCAGCGCAGACTGGGTCCGTCGATCCACGCAACCCATTCGACTCGTGTCGACCGGAGGTCGGCGGTGAGGGAGGGTACGGGAGCCGTCCGGTGCCCCGCCGCTCCCAGCCTCCGATGTTGCACGATGCCTCCGCCGGCGATCGCCCCGAATCGGCTCCAGACCACTTCGGGGGGATCGGAGGCCGCATTGATCCAGGCGGCATGCAGGACCGGGCCCCGACCCTTCGCGATCGTCAAATTGCGAGGAGCCGCGGGCCGGATTCGGATGCGGACCGGGGAGGACTCCGCCCATCGCGAGTCCTGTTGCCACGGAACTCTTGCGGAGACCTCATACTCCCCCGGGGGAAGGTCCGGGAACAGCGCCCTCCACCCGAAGGGGAGTACGACCCTCTTCGTGGGTCCGAGGTCGAAGTCGGAGAAGCCGACTCCGCTCCCCGGCCGCGATCGCACGAGGTGCTCGGCGCCGGTGGCGACATCGAGGATCCGGAACTTCGGCCGCTCCAACGAAGGGGGAAAGATGCGAGCGGAGGACTCCCCTGCGTTCCGAATTCCCAACGAACAACGACAATCCTCCTGATAGAGAAGGTCGGTCCGTTCCAGGGTCCAGTCGACGTGGAGCGTCATGGGGTTCGATCTCTCCGCTACTTCGGATCGGACGGGTCTGGTCCCTTGGCTTCGTCGTGGATTTCCGTCAACCTCTTCAGGAAAGCCTCGTCGGCTTTGTCGGAGTCGGGCTTGCCGGGCGGATTCAACCCGAAGACGGTGCGGAACTGTCGGATCGCCGCGAGAGTCTGCGGACCCAGATTGCCGTCGATCTCCCCGGCCTCGAATCCCAAATTGTTCAGACGCTGCTGGACTCCTGGGACGTAGACGGATCCCTTGACATCCCGGGCCGGATGGAGCGCACCGATCCAAAGCGTCCACACGTGGGTCGTGGTCTGAGTCTCCCCCTCCTTGGGGGGAATGTAGACCTCGAGCGTCGCCTGTTCCGCCAAGTCCGGGATCGGAGCCTGGAGTCGAATGAGCCCGTTCGGCTCCGTCAGGCCCGTCCTCGGCTTCTCCGGAGGGATCGTGAGGACATAGACGGCGTTCGCCAGAGGAGATCCGTCCTCTCGAAGCACGCGGATCTTCAAGTACAATCGTGGCGCATCGCCTTCGTAGACCCACTCTTTCTCCGTCTCCGCAGGATCCGTGGTCGTCGATCGAAGCGAGAAGTCGAGTTCCATTCCCGCGTACAGGGAGTTGACGCTCTGGGTTCCGCTCCCGGCGATGGCCTCTTCGATCGTCGTCCATTCCACGTTGGGATGCTGGCACTTGATCTTGTGGATGGTCTGTCCTCTCTCGACCCGGTGCCTTTCAGAGTTCGGCATTGCGATTCTCTCTCATGCGCGTTGCCACTGGTCCTGGTCTCGACGAAGGAAGGAGATCTCGGCCTTTCCGGGGGGAACTCCTTCGATCCTGGCCTTGCCTTCTTTGTCGAGCCGCCCTCGAACCAGAAGGCCGGTCGGAAAGCGTACTTCGTACAATTCCTGGGGGATCGGATTCCCCGCCTTGTCCCGAAGGGCGAGTGCGATCCAAGAGGCGTCCGTGCCGACGGCGGTCGATCCGACGCCGGCGGAGACGGACCCCGCGCCGGTCGGCAGGGCGTTCCCGGGTCCCGCCAGATTCCCTGGTTCGCAGGGAGGAAGGGGAGCCTTCGCGACGAGAACGTCTGGGTCCGGCGCCGATACCGGGGACGCTCCCGAGCCGGAGTTGATTCTCGTCTCGCCGCCGTCCAGGACGATCCTCGCCCCCTTTAGGGTGACTCCGGACTCGTCGAGGACGATGCAGTTCCCTCCTCCGCTGGAGAGGGTGATGCCCGAAGCGGCGTGGATCACGACGTTCCCCGCCCGAAGGGAGGAGACCCCGGCGGTCGACTCGGAGTGGTCGCCTTGGAAAAGGTGGATGGCGTTGCCCTGAACCGTACAGGACCAGTGTCCCGCGACGTCCATGATCTCGTGCGCGGCGACGGAGAGATGGCGACTTCCCGCGACCTCCTGCACGAGGTCGCGATCGATCTTCTCGTGCCGGTCGTTCTTCACGTGGACAAGCTGGTTTCGTTCGACGGTCACATGCTGATCTCGTACGACGAGTTCGCGGGTGTCGTTGCAGGCTCGGATTTCGAAATCCTTCTGGGCGCGGAGGAAGAGGCGCTCGGCCCCCTCTTGATCGTCCAGGAGAAGGGCGTTGTCGCGGGCGCTCTTCAGGATGGATTGGGTTGCATTGGCACCGGTGACCGGACTGGGAGTCTCCGGATTGGGGACAGCCCCGGTGATGATGGGTCGGTCCGGATCCCCGTTCACGAATCCTACTTGGACCTCCGTGCCGGGTCGCAGCGGACAGTGCAGGCCTTCGGCCGCGCCCGCGTAGGGCTGCACCCTCCGGATCGCCGGGGAGGCTTTCCCCTCGCCCCTGCCCGACCGATCGAAGAGGATTCTCAAGCGATTCCGGCCCGACTCGTCGAGCTCGGAGACCTTCCCATCTCCGGCGCTGTCTACGAGCGCGGTCAGCGTCCCGCCGATCTGGGGGCGACGGGTGATTCGCTTGGGACGGAACTCCACGCCGGAGGGAATCGCGACGAATTCGTTCTCGTAGTGCGCTTCGACCTCCGGGCTCTCCCCGTCCATCGTTTCTCCGGTGAGACGCGGATCGGTCTGACCGCCGTAATGGTGGACCTCGGTCAGAAGGTACGTCCGGTTGAAGGAATCCGGCGAGCCTCCGACCTGCTCGTAGCTGAGACCGACGTGGAAGAGGGCGACGTTGCTGCGCCCGCGAAACCGCAGCGCATGGCATCGAAGCTCCTCGGCACGAATCTTCGCCAGGACCTGGCCCTCTTCCGGGGTGCGGAAGCGCTCCCCGAATTCGTAGTGGACTCCGATGCCCTCCTTCGCTACGGGTTCCGAGACCTCCAAGTTCAAGGAAGGAGTCGGGTCGGCATAGTCCTTGAGCACCACCTCTCGTGGAAGGGAGTCTTGCGTCGACGCGAGGAAATGGACCGCCTCCTCGAGATGGGGGCGGCGCGACTTTTTCCCGCGAGCGATCGGCAGGTACGGGACTCCGTACAGGAGAGGCGAGGTCTCGACGGCCTTGAGATCGTCCGCGAAGAGGATCCGATCGCCGCCGTAGTCGGCCTCCTGGACCTGTGCGAAATAGTAGGAGATTCCTTCCCGCTCCAGGAGTCGAGAAAGGAAATCCAGATCGCTCTCCCGATACTGGGCGAGCTGCGAATGCTTCGGGTATTCGCGCGAGAAGTGGAATTCGAAATCGGACTTCGGCTCCAGTCCGTATTCGTGAAGTACCTCGGTTACGACCTCCGGGACGGATCGGTCCAAGAAGAGCCGGGTCTGGAGCCCTTGTCGGAGTCGCGCCAAGCGGGGGGCCAGGACCACCCGAAATGTCCTCGGGTCTTGCGCCATTCCGATTTGCTGTTCGATCGAGGAGACGATGGCGAAGAGCTTGAAGCTGAGGGTTTCTTTCGACCCCCGGGCGCGCTTCAGATGAACTCGCGCGGGGAGACGAAAGAGTTGTTCCGGGTCGACGTCCGACCGTCGCGTACGGAGGACCAGCTCGTACCGATACGGGGAGGAGATCGCTTCGTGGCCTTCGAGGGACTCCACAAAAAGGGAGATCGTTTCCGGGAAGGCCTGACTGTGGAAGGAGAAGATCCACCCTTCCCCGGTGCTGGGGCGCTCTGAGCTCATTCCTGACCCTCCTCGGACCCTCGGGAAATCTTGGTTCTTATAGCACGGGCTCATCCCTCCTCAAAGGAAGAGACACGACCCGTTCCTGTATTGCGATCGAGGCGAATCGTCTCGGCAGAATTCTCCTCGGGAAGGCAATACCCAAGGGTAGTCTTGTCGGGGGAAGAGAATGCGACTGTGCCCTGGGTGCGGGAACCTTCATGTCGAGCCGGTGTGCCCCAATTGCGCGACGACGGTTCGGACGGACGTGCCGAGTTCCGCAGCGCCCACGAGCCCGCTCGTTCCGGGACAGACGTTTCGCGGATACGAGATCTCGGAGGTCATCGGCCGCGGGGGAATGGGGGTCGTCTACAGGGCCCGGCAGACTACGCTGGAAAGGACCGTGGCGCTGAAGGTCCTGGCCCCCGACTTGGCCGAGGAGGCCCAGTTCAGCCGGCGCTTCGCGAGGGAGGCAAAGGCGATGGCGACGCTCAGCCACCCTCGCATCGTCACCGTTTTCGAATTCGGAGAACAGGACGGCCTCTACTTCATCTCGATGGAGTATGTAGAAGGAAGGAATCTTCGCGCCCGCATTCAGGACCGGCCTCTTTCGGTACCGACGGCCGTGAACTTGATCCTGCAGGTGTGCGACGCGTTGGAGTACGCGCACGGGATGGGCGTCGTCCACCGCGACATCAAACCGGACAATCTCCTGGTGGACCGGACGGGGATGGTGAAGATCGCGGACTTCGGCCTGGCCAAGCTCCTGGGCTCCGAGCCGAGCACGCTCGTGACCGGGACGGGGGCGATCCTGGGGACGCCGCACTACACGGCCCCGGAACAAATCGAGTCACCCGCGATGGTCGACGCTCGGGCGGATATCTATGCCCTCGGAGTGGTGCTGTTCGAGGCGGTTACGGGCAGAGTCCCCGGGGGACGGCCGGTGTTCCCCGAGGAGATTGCGCGGACGAATCCGGGATTCGATAAGGTCCTCCTCCGCGCCCTGGAACGGGACCCTCGACTTCGGTATGGGACGGCCTCGGAATTCAAGGGCGAGCTCCTGAGTTTCGCCGGGACCGCCGTCGCTGCTTCTCGAAGCGCTTCAGGACCATCCACACGGAAACGGCTCGTGGCCATCGTCGTCGCCGTCCTGGCGGCGGGGGGGATCCTCGCCGGCTGGAGACTCTCCAGGGGCGGAGGGAGCGCACCCCCGGTTCCCCCGAGAGAGTTCCCCGTGCCGAGCGAGCGCGACCCACGGCCGTGGTGGCAAAGGTCCGACTCCGTCCTCGAAATCCGCGAACTCGGCGGACACGAGGGCGGAACCTCCGCTCTGCTCTTCGATCCGCGAGGAACGGGTCTGCTCTCCGGCGGAGCGGATCGACGAGTCCGTCTCTGGGATGCCGTCTCGGGGCGCGTCACGGACGTTTTGGAAGTGCGCGGGCGTCCGGTGGGCATGGCGGCGAGCGGGAACGGTTCTCTCCTCGCCATCGGTACCCCGGAATCCTTGCACGTCTGGGATCGCGAGTTCTCCGGACACGAGGTGCGGAGCGTCCCGGTGGAGACGACGGCCGTCGCCGTCGCTCCGGATGGGGGCCGGATCGCCACGAGCGCACGGGAGGGGATCATGATATGGGATTCGGGCTCGCTCCGGGAAGTCCGCCTGGTTCCCGCCGTCATGGTGGCCTGCCTCGCATTTTCTCCCGACGGAAAGCGGATCTTCGCCGGCACTCGAGGCGGGTCCGTCGTGGGATGGGAAGTGGAGACGGGGGGGGAGTTCTTTCGCTCCGCCGGTACGACTCCCGTTGCGGGAGTGGTGCTGGGCCCGGACGCCAAGACCCTGGCGGCGGTCGGCGGGAGAGAATTCCGGATGTGGAGGCTTGAGGAGGCCGGGTCGGAGCGGACGTTTTCGGATTTTCGGGGTTCCCTTCGCGCGGCCGCGTTCGCGACCGAAGGTCGCACATTTGTCATGGGTGGGACGGAGGAGTTGATCCTCTGGGACGTTGCGGGTGCGTCCCGGCGACGAACGCTGGTAGAGGCGTCGGCGACGGTCGCTTGCCTGGCCTTCGATCCCGGGAGCCGACGACTTGCGGTCTCGGGGCCGATGGGAACGATCCGCGTTTGGAGCGAGAAGAGGTGAGGGCGACTTGTCGGGCGCCGAGTCGCGGCTGGAAGCGAAACGTTTCCGGAGAGAATTCCGTGAAGACGACTTTCGCATCTCGGCAATCCTGTTGCAGGAGGTGGCCGAATGAGAATCGCCACAAGCGTCCGCGCCGGATCGCAGAGCACTTTTTGCGGGATCTCCCCTCGGAATCGCTGGACTCTGCTTTTCCTCTCCTGGGGAGTGCAAGACTCCGAGCCGCCGTACCCGCATTAGCGAAGCTCCGGTATGCCCCGCTCGGCGCCCGTGGCCTCCCTCCTCGGAGCCGAGATCCCGAGGCATCGGGACCTGTCAGCGAATCGAGGCTCGATATTGAGCCATCCGCTCCTTGGCCGCGGCGAGCAGCTTCGCGGACCGCGCGACTTCCTCGACCGTGCGGACTTTCATCGCGCTGATGCCGAGCGCCGCAGCGTTCACGGCCGGTAGCTCTACGCCGCCCTCCGCTCCGCGCCGGGACACGCCCGTACCGTACATGGCGACGATTCCCGCAACATCGGGGGAGCCGGCGAAGAAGAGCCCCTCGGAGAAGATCGCGTCGAACGAGCCCGAGACGAGGATCGACGGCGTCATGATCGTTTTCGAACTTGTCTCGTCGTGTCCGAAGGCGAAGCCGTGCCCGATCTCGTGGGCCGCGACGATCTTCACGCTGGTCATGCCGCTCCCGGAGGATTGCGAGTCCAGCCTCCAATTGACGTAGCTCGAGAAGTGGACGTCGCCGCTCTCGTCGCCGTTTCCCGACTCGGACTTCCCGGTCGGGGAGTGCGGACTCCCCGTCCCCTGGAACGCCGTCATCCCGAATCGAAGGTCCCCGATGTTCTCCGTGCCGGGCACCGCATAGATCCCGCCGCCCGAGCGGCTCGGGAAGGAGTTTCCCGTCTCGTCGCCGAGGTCCACGAACTTCACTTCCAAGTTTCCGCCGTATCCGTTTCCGGTATGAAAGACCTTTTCGAATAGATCCTCCCATGCGGCAAGCGCCTCGCGGATCTCCTGTTTGAATCGCACGGAATCGACGCTGCCGTCGATGTGGTCCTTCATCTCCAGAGCGGCACCAAAGTCGGTCTGGGTTCCCGGGAGGATGAAGCTGTAGGAGAAGGTCACGGTTTGATTCCCTTCTGCCAGCCGCGACACGGCGTCGCGGATCCGGTTCCATGGGGTTCCGGCTTGCGTCGCGTTCCCCGAGGCCTCGAGCCAGGTCGGATGCGATCCCCAAAGAAGTCGAATGCCGTTCCACTGGGACTTCCGCGCGCCGGCATCGAGCGAGGCGAGAAGGGCGTCCACCTCTTGCTGAAGCGACAGACGCTCTTGCTCGCTCAGGGAAGGATCTGCGGCTCGCCGTACGATATCGTCGAGCATCGTGAGGACTTCGTCGACCTCGTCGTAGGCAGAGAGCGTGGTGGAGGAGAGGGAGTCGGAGCTCGAAGAGCCGCCTCCGCCGCACCCGGCGGAAAGCGTCAGGAGAACCGCGATCGCATGCCTCGTCATTTTCCCTCCTTGCCATTCACCCATATGCGGAAACCGACCGCATAACGCGCCGGGTTCGGGCGAATTGTGAGGGCGCCGACACAATACTCCTCCCGTCCTCCTCGTTGGATCCCTGCGCAAGCGGAGCCGCGACGCTCGCCGGATCGTGTCCTCCGGCCGCGTGGCTCGAATCGCGGGAACGGAGGCATCGCATGATCGCGCGAAATCGTGGGCGACTTCTCCCGGCGCTGGGGACCCTCTCCCTCCTCGTGGGCTGCGGGGGCGGCGGTGACGGCTCGGGCTCCGCCCCGGCCGCGTCCGGCCTTGTCGGCTCGTTCGTCACGGGGCAGGAGGCCGACGTCCTCCTCTCCGGAATCGACTTCAACGACACGGGCGGGCCGCTCCTCTTCAACCATCCCGCCGGCATCGCCTCGGACGGCACCCGCCTTCTCCTGGCCGATCATTTCAACAACCGGGTCTTGATCTGGAACTCGCCTCCCGGCGCAAACGAGGAGCCGGACTTCGTCCTCGGCCAGCCCGACTTCACTTCCAACAACCCGGGGAGCGGGCTTGATCGCCTCGACTGGCCCTCGGGGGTGGCCACGGACGGCGTCCGCGTCGTGGTGGCCGACACCTACAACGACCGTCTCCTGATCTGGAACTCGTGGCCGACCCAGAACGGGCAGTCGGCGGATCTGTCGCTCGCCGTCGGCAAGTCGTGGGGCGTCTGGACCGACGGGCATCGGCTTGCGGCCACACGGACGTGGGGCGGGCCGGTGGGCGTCATGATTTGGAATACGTTTCCGACGCAGATCGACCAGCCCTACGACCTCATGCTCAATCCGCAAGGTCTCATGGGCACGCCGCGGACCATCACCAGCGACGGGGCGTCCCTCATCGTCTCCGACCACAACGCCTCCTCGACGGTTTCCACCTACGGCCGCGGCAACTTTGTATGGAGAACCTTTCCGACGGAGGCCACCGTCTCGCACGACTTTTTCATGGAAGACCCGATCGACGAGCGCGGCGCCTGGCTGCAAGGCGAGTTCGCCTCGGATGGGCGGCTCGTCATGATCGGCGTCGGACTCTACGTCTGGAACGGGCTTCCGACCGGCGCCGACGACGCGCCGGATGTCCAGATCGGCTGGCGGTTCGAATCGGGCGAACCGGCCGGCGTCGCCTTGGCGGACGGCCGCGTCTACGTCTCGTGCGCCAACGGCAACAAAATCGTCGCGTTCAACTCGATCCCCACCGCGTCGGGTCAACTCCCCGACTTCGCGATCGGGAGTCCGGGTATCGACACGAACACCCTGAAGACGAACCACTTCATCACCAACGGCGTGCCCGCAACCGATGGGACCTCCCTCATCGTCTCCTCCGATTTCGACGTGATGGTTTCGATCTGGAAGACTCTCCCGACCGCGAGCGGCACGCATCCGGACGTGACGATCCAGTTGCAGCGCCCCCCCTGGGACAATGCGATCCACGGCGGCCGGCTCGCCATGGCCGGGTTGAATACGGTCTATCTCTGGAACACGATCCCGCTGGACGGCCGGCAGCCCGACACCACCTTCACGGGGAAGATCGGGAGCGTGCAATTCAAGAAGCTCGAAGGCGTGGCGATGGACGGACAGTACTTCTACCTCGCCGACAAGGACGCGGGAGCCGTCTACGCGTGGAAGGGTATCCCCTCTTCCTCGTCCGAACCCGACTTCACGCTTACCGTGGACCAACCGCGGCGTCTTTCCAGCGACGGAACGTACTTGGCGGTCACCTGCAGCATGAGCCACCGAATCCTCGTCTACAAGATCGCCGACCTCGGATCGAATCCGACGCCGTCCGTGATCGACGGGAAACCCCACGATTCGTTCAACTTGCCGGAGAGCGCAAAACTCGGCGGCGGAGGGATCTTCGTGGCCGACACCGTATACAGTCGCCTCTGGGTCTGGAGGCGGGTAGAGGATGCGATCGCCGGCGTCGCGCCCGACGCGATCCTGGGCGAGGAGGGACTCGACGACAAGAAGCCGGAGATCGGGAAGGACAAGCTCTTTTGGCCGGGTGCGGCGGCCTTCGACGGCACGCACCTCTGGGTGGGCGAATTCAAGTTCTCGAACCGGGTCGTGCGGTTCCGCCCGGCGGGCGGGCCGTAGGCGGCAAACGCCTTGGGGCAATCGAGCAACGAAGAGTAAACCTGGAGTTGCGAAAACCAGGACCGGCGCGCGGAAGACCAAGACTCCGACATGAGGGCGAAGGAGCAACCCATGAGAGTCCAACGGTATGTGGCCCTCTTGCGGGGCGTGAACGTCGGTGGCCACCGGAAGATCCCCATGGCAGACCTGGCACGCATCGCCGCAACCGCGGGCCTAGCGAAGCCCCAGACACTGCTCCAAAGCGGAAACGTCATCTTCGAGGCGGCCCTTCGAGCCCCCGATGCCGCCGCCAGGCTCTCTCGTGCGCTCGAGAGCGCTTTCGGAGTGACGGTCGATGTCACCGTTCGGGACCATGCCGGATTGCGTGCCGTGGTTGTTGGGCGACGGCGGCCGTGGATTCGAAGTAGATTGTCCGAGGAATCCTCCTCCGAAAGCGTCTCAGAGAGATAGCATACCTTCTTGTGGTAGGGCCCGAGAAATGAGGATAACGGAACCATCGCCGCTCCTGCAGGGACTCGCGGAGGTCCTCCTCTCGGACTCTCTTCGCGCCTCGGGAGAATCGGGGCGATTTTTCGCCACAGATCATCGGGGAGAAGAGAAGATTCCGCCATTTCTCCCTCTCCATCTGCAATCCCGCCTCGGTGTCTGAGAGGATTCGGATTTGAAATAATCGGGCCGGAGATCACGCCCTGGGGAACCGAGTTCTCGAGGCCCCTCCCGATTCCGGACGGGGTTTCGGGCATGTCACGCAAGACCGCGACGATTGATGGCGGACGGTCCCGGGATCACTCGGATGTCCATGCCGGCCCATGCAGCGTGAGGATTCCTCGGTGAACGACGGCCCGCCGGACGGCCCGCGGCGAGAGGTGACGGCTCGCGTAATCTTCAAGCGCCAATCCCGCGATCCAATCCTCGATCGCCAAGGGAATCTGCCGGGGTCGGCGAGGAAGGGAAAGCAGGAAGCCGAACCATCGGCGAGGCCCGCCGGGCCACAATCCCCGGGTCAGGAACCGGATCAAGATCCCGAGCATCATTCGCCAGGAGCGGTCCTTTCCCTTGGCGTTCGGCCTCCGGAGAAACCGAAGCTTGTTCCGGATCCTCCGGGCGATGTGGCCCGGTCGCAGCAGGCGCCGGTGAAGCGCGGTGTACCCCGCGATCATTTCGTCGTACGACATTTGCTTCGGAATCACGTTCGTCAGGAGTCTCGTGTTGTCGGAGGCCTCCGCTCCGGCAAGGAGCCGCCCTTCCTTCTCAAGTCGTTCGAACAGCGGGGTCTTCGGCAGGGCGGTGAGGAGGCCGATCATGGCGACCTGAATGCCCGAGTCCATGATGAACCGGTATTGTCGTTCGAAGATCTCCCGCGAATCCGAGTCGAAGCCGACGATGAAACCGCCGAAGACGTCGATGCCGTAGGCGTACAGGGCACGCACGGAACTCAGCATGTTCTGCCGGAGGTTCTGGGTCTTTCCGGTTTCCCTCAGGCTGTCCTCTTGAGGGGACTCGAGGCCGACGAACACCCAGCCGAAGTTGGCGTCCCGCATGAGTCCCAGGAGTTCCGCGTCCTGGGCCAGGTTGAGCGACGCCTCGGTTCCGAAGAGGAAGGGATAGCCGTGCCGCTCCTGGTAGCGACGCAAGAACTGCAACAGCTCCTTCACCCGCGGCTTATGCCCGATGAAGTTGTCGTCGACAAAGAACACGCGACGGGCGCCCCGTTCCCTCAGGCATTCCAGTTCCCGTCCGATCTGTTGATAGAGCGGAATGATCTCTTCGATCTGATTTG
>CAZGKV010000083.1:0-21730 GCA_964526305.1 uncultured Planctomycetales bacterium
TCTCTACTTCGCGCTCGCGCTCCTCCCCCAGGAAGCTCCGAAGCCGGATCAATCCAAGGTGGATCAGGCCATCAAAGACGGCGTCCGGTTCCTCAAGAATCGCCTCCCCGAGTTTCAGTCGCGGAAGAATCCCGAAGGTCGCGACATGCGGGTGGACGAGCTGGTCCTCTGGACCTTTCTGCACGCCGGCGTGCCGGAGACCGACGACGCCTTCAAGACGCTCTTCGATCGGGTCCTTGCGGCGAAGGAAGAGGTGACCTACCGCGTGGCGCTCAAGGCGATGATCCTCGAGGAATTGGACCGCGTGAAATATCAGTCTTGGATCGCTAGGTGCGCGCAGTTCCTGGCCGACAATCAGTGCGAGGACGGACAGTGGTCGTATGGCAATCCCTCGATCGCCGTCGACGACATTCCCACGCCCTCGCGAAAGGACGTGCCGACGGGAACTTCATCGGATCCGATCGTCGATCGGAAGAAGCCGAAGGTCCAGCGGAAGATCGGCATCAAGGCTCGCCGCAAGGGTCCGCGGACCGGAGATAACTCCAATTCCCAATATGCGGCTCTCGGGATTCGGGCCTGCGCGGATGCGGGGATCGTGTTCGATCGAGACCTTCTGCAGAGAGCGCTCAAGTCGTGGAGCGATTCGCAGCAGAAAGACGGCGGGTGGGCCTACGCGGGCCGGCGTGCGGGGCCGGGACCGGGACCTGGTCCCGAGCACGATTCGTACGGCTCCATGAGCGCGGGAGGCGTCGGCGGGCTCATCATCTATTTGAATCTCCTCGGGCAGAACGCGAAGAGCGACCGCCGCGTCGGAACGGGAATGAAGTGGTTGGAGAAGAACTTCAGCGTTCAAGAGAATCCCAAGAAGGGACCGCAGTGGTTCTACTACTACCTGTATGCCCTGGAGCGCGCCGGAGTCTTCGCGGGGACGGAGAAGATCGGCACGCACTGTTGGTACTTCGAGGGAGCCCAGGTTCTCCTCAAGAAACAGCAAGAAGACGGGTCGTGGGGTCAGCGCCCGCCGCGAGGTCCGCAGGGGGGAAATCGTCCGGCGGCGCATGGGGACCCGATCGCCGACACCTGCTTCGCGATCCTCTTCCTCCGCCGCGCGGCGCGCCCGTTCGAGGACGTCGCTACCGGCGATCACAAGAGGCGGTGACGAAGGGCACGGAGACCACACGGAGTACCGGCTTCCCCGACCCCCCGGTCTCCGACCTCCGTGCTCCTCGTGAGCGTCCTGAAAGACGAGCGACGCGAGAGCGTACAGAGAGTGTCGACCTTCGGAGGACCCTCGATGCGCGCTCTGGAGCAACTTTCGCGGCTCTACGACTCGATGCCGATCTGGCTGCGGGTGGTCGTGGGGCTCTTTCTGGTCGGTTTCAGTTTCGCCAGCGTGTACGGGAGGATCGACACCCGGTTCGGTCGCTCACTGTTCTCCAGGATCCCGGAATCCGAAATCCGGTCGGATGTCGGACACATCCTCGGGTACACCGTCGTTCCGGTCCTGGTCACGCTCGGCTTCGCCGCCTTGGTGATTACCCGGTGGTGAACGGGAATGGCGACATCTTCGGTGCTCGTCTCTAGTCGGCGCGATGGAGTCGCCGTGCTTTCCGGAGGCCGTCGAACGCAGGGACTTCGAGTGGTCCTTTTGGCGGAGTAACCATCCGCGATCTTCTGCGGACTCGCCGCGTCGTCCTTCAACGCACCGCAATCGAGTGAATCCCGCCCGCCGCGATCTTCGTCACTCCCGAGAGGTTCGGGAGGGAAATGGGAGAAAAACGGCTCACCGTCGTCCCGTCCCCCAGTTGACCGTACTGGTTCTTTCCCCAAGCTCGGACGGTGCCGTCGGAAAGAAGTACCAGCATGTGTGCCTCCCCCGCGGAGAGGTCGCCGACTCCCGAGAGTCCCGTGACCTGAATCGGCGTTGCTTGGTTGTCCGTCGTGCCCAACCCGAGCTGACCGGTGTCGTTTCTGCCCCACGTCCAGAGAGTTCCGTCTTTCCGGAGGGCGGCCGTGAAGCTGGTGCCGGCAGCGATCCCGACGACATCCGCGAGCCCCGTGACGAGGGCGGGAATCGCGCGTGCGTCGGTCGTTCCATTTCCGAGCTGACCGTATCCGTTCCCACCCCAGGTCCATACGGTACCGTCCGAGCAGAGTGCCACCGAGTGGCTGTATCCCGCCTTGATCGCGACGACGTTCGTCAATCCGACCACGGAGACGGGTAGGACGCGGGTGAGTTCGTACGTGGAGTCCCCGACTTGTCCTTCGTTATTGTAGCCCCATCCTAGGACCGTTCCGTCCGAGAGGATGGCGAACGAATGGTACCCCCCCGCAGCGATCGCCGCGACGCCCGACAGATTCGACACCGGCCCGGGGACCGGATCCGGAAACGACCCGATGTTCAGTCCGTTGCCCAATTGTCCATACCCGTTGTGCCCCCATGCGCGCACCGTCCCATCCGTGCGAAGAGCGAGCGAATGTGCCGTTCCCGCGGCAACACTCTTGACCGAAGCAAGGCCGGGCACCGGGGCGGGTGTGGAGCCCGGATACGTGGTTCCGTTTCCCAGTTGTCCCGATTCGTTCTCGCCCCACGCGAGGACCGTTCCGATCGGCGTCGCGACCAGGGTGTGTTCTCCGCCGGCGGCGATGGATACGCCGTCCGCGATTGCCGAGAGGGAGAGAGGCTCGGTCATGTAAAGTTCCCGTCCGTTTCCATACTCGCCGAATCTATTCGAGCCCCAAATCCAAACCGTCCCGTCCGTCAACACCGCGACCGAGTGGAACGCACCCGCATCGACGGACGAGACCGATTTTCCGATGAGACCGTACACGACGGCGGCGGAGGTGTACGTCGGATCCAGTGGGATGATGCCCAACTGAAGGTAGTCGTTCTTTCCCCAACCCCGAACCGTGCCGTCCGTTTGAATGGCGAAAGAGTGGAAGGCTCCGGTTCCGATGGAAGTCGCGGCGGATAGGTTGTAGACCGAACCGAGCGCATTGTAGGCATTGTAGTAGGTGACATTTCCAAGTTGAGCGAGGTTGTTCCGTCCCCAGGAGCGAACGCTGCCGTCTGCGAGAAGGGCAAGAGAGTGACCGTCGCCTCCAGCCAGGCGGAGAATGTTGGTGAGGATCGTTCCGGAGGAGTTGGACAAGATCGGGCCAGCGATAGGATTGGGTGACTGTTCGCTGTTGGTCACATTATTCCCGAGCTGCCCGTACCGATTCCACCCCCAGGCCAAGCCGGTGCCGTTGCTCTTGAGGACCAGATTATGGGCGCTTCCGGCGGCGACCGCGACGATGCTGCTCACGACGGCGCCCGCGGCGTCCACGACGGGGGCCGGAGTCGATTGGATCCACACCAGACTACCGGAACCATCGCGGACGTTTCCCACCTGTCCGAAGTGATTCCAACCCCAGCTCTGCATCGTGCCGTCCGAAAGGAGCGCGACGGTGTGGTGCTCTCCAGTGGCGATGGCGACGACTCCCGAGAGTCCTGGGACCGGGCCGGGCGTCGACCGGTCAAGGGAGTTCCCGATTCCAAGCTGTCCCCAGTTGTTGTGCCCCCAGGTCCAGACGGTTCCGTCGCTCCGGAGCGCGGCGGCGAATCGGCTCCCGGCCGAAACGGCGACGACGCCCGTCAGTCCTGTGACGTTCACCGGGGTCGAGCTGTCGATGAGCGACCCATTCCCGAGCTGGCCGTACGTGTTGCGACCCCAGCTCCGCACCGTGCCGTCGGAAAGCAATGCCAGGGTCCAGTCGTTGAGCGTGGAGACGGAGAGCACGCCCGAGAGGCCCGGGACCTGAACGGGTTCCGGGGAGAAGATGGCGCTTCCACGTCCCAGCTCGCCGGAGATGTCGCCTCCCCAGATCCAGGCCGCGGCCGCGACGGAGGTCGATGCAGATTCCGACGCGTCCTCTCCACCGCCGCCCCCACAGCCGGATATCAAGACCACGAACATTACCGCCGAGAACGGTCTCATTTCTTCACCTCAGCTTGACGACCCTGCCATGATCTCCTCTGCACTCTGCGCCGACTCCCCGCGGCAAAACGGGCGGAGATCGCCCCGGAGCCCCGGGCGTTTGACAACCGCATCCCTTCTCCCTAGAATGCCCCCCCGATGGCGTTTCAGGCCCCGCCCGGAACCGAGGACGTCCTTCCCGACCGCGTGCCGCTCTGGCTCCGCGTGGAGGAGGCCGTTCGTCGCATCTTCTCGAGCTACGGGTATCAGGAGGTACGCGCGCCCGTTTTCGAATTCACGGGTCTTTTTCGGAAGGCGACGGGCGAGGTCACCGATATCGTCGAAAAAGAGATGTACACGTTCGGGGATACCGAGGAGTCGTTCTCACTCCGTCCTGAACTGACGCCGTCGATCGCGCGGATTCTGATCGAGCACAGCCTGTTCGCGAAGCAGAACTTCTGGAAGCTCTTCTACATCGGACCGGCGTTTCGAAAGGAGCGCCCCCAGAAGGGACGGCTGCGGCAATTCACGCAGATCGGAGTCGAGGCGGTGGGTTCCTCGGACCCTGTCCTCGATGCGGAAACCATCCTGCTCTTCCAGCATCTTCTGCGCGAACTCGGCGTGACGCGGTACGAGGCTCGGCTCAATTCGATCGGGTGCCACGAGTGCCGGCCCGCCTACCGCGATCTCCTTCGGAAAACGATCGAGCCCGAGATTTCGAAGTACTGCGAGAACTGCCGGCGCCGGCTCGGGAGGAACGTCTTCCGAATCCTGGATTGCAAGGTCTGCGTCGCGCTCACGGAGAAGCTCCCTCCGGTCATCGAACACACCTGCGGAAAGTGCCGGGAACACTTCGCGGCCGTGGAGAAAGCGCTCGGGGGAGCGCCGTACCAGGTCGATCCGAGAATCGTGCGCGGGCTCGATTACTACACGCGGACCGTGTACGAGTTCCGCTCCGATCTGCTCGGAGCTCAGGACGCCATCGGAGGCGGCGGCCGGTACGATACCCTTCTCCGTGATATGGGAGGGCCCGACGTAGGCGCGGTGGGATTCGCCTCGGGCGTAGAACGCATCCTCCTCTGCCTCGACGCGCTCGGAGCGAAGGCCGAAGGGCCCCGGCCGGACTTCTTTGCGGTGGCGATCGACGCGTCCACCCGCCCTGAAGTCTTCCGAATGGTCTCGCAGCTTCGGGCGGACGGACTTGCGGGGGACGCCGATTTCGAGTCGCGGAGCGTCAAGGCCCAGTTCCGAGCCGCCAACAAGAGCGGAGCTCGGTACGTTCTAGTAGTGGGTCCGGACGAAATGGCGCGGGGCCGGATCAAGCTGAAGAACATGGGCGACAGCTCGGAGCGCGAGGTCGCGCTGGACGAAGCCCGCGCTCTGCTCAAGGAGGGACGCGCGTGAGACCTTTGGCGATCTTCGCGGCGCTGGCGGCCGGATGCAGTTCCTCCTCGTCTCCTCCCGCTCCCGCGCCGACGAGCGAAGAACGGGCGTGCCAGCGGGCCTTCGAAGCGTGGCGCGCGGCCATCCTCGCGGAAGACGTCGAGAAGATCTTCCTCGGGATGTCCAGCATGATGCTCTCCGAGTGGATGTACCAGCGCCTCTCCGATCCCGACGATCCGGTCCTGCGGCAGTTCCGACCGAGACTCCGAGGCCCGGCGAGCGACGATTTGGACGTGTGGTTCGTGGACAATCGGTCGCGGAATCCCCAGCGCCCCTCTCGGCTTCCCGGCTCCGTCTTCGTCACGACTTGGCTCTACGAGGCTTTCAAGGTCTACTACGAACCCTTCAAGGCCTCGATGAAGAACCTCTACGAGAGTTGCGAGGTCGCGGCCGTGTATGTGGACGCCGCGGGAGCGAGCGTGGTCGTCCGCAACAAGATGATCAAGGCCTCGGATCTCTACATCATGGTGTACGAGGGAGGGTGGAAGGTGGATCACCACAAGGAGCCGGGGCCGCACGTGCCGAAGTGATCACCGCCCCGCCTCCAGCCTCTCGCCGAATCTTCGCGGGATGGTCTTGATCGAGAAGATCTTGTCCATCGTCTTCTTGAAGTTGTACTCCACGCGCCGGTACTCGACGACCTGTCCCTCGGGGTCCCAAACGATGTAGCAGGACCGAGTGTCGCGGTCGCGCGGCTGGCCGACCGAGCCAATGTTGACGTAATACTTCCGCCCGTCCGCCAGCTTCACCTTGTTCGCGAACGCCCTCGGCGGATAGAACTTCAAGTCCTGCGTGAAAACCCCGGGCTCGTGCGTGTGGCCGCAAAAGCAGATGTGCTTGATCATGGAGAAGATCTCCTCCATCTTCTCCTGGTCTTGGACGTCGTGCGGCCGGACGTATTCCTTCGTGTGATTCCGCGGAGAGGCGTGGAGGAAAATGGCGCCATCCTCCTCCTTCAGCTCGGACAGATCCCCCAGGAAGTTCCACATCCGGTGGTTCTCTTCCTTCGCACTTTTCGGATCGTTGAGCTGATTCCGGGTCCAATCGATCGCTTGCGCGGCCTCCGGATTGAAGTCGAGCGCCAGGAAGAGCAGGGCGTCCTCGTGATTCCCGCGGAGGGACCACTTCCAATCGAAGGCGTGCCGAATCATCTCGCGGGGATCGGGACCGTATCCGATGAGGTCGCCCAGACAGTAGACCGCGGTGATGCCTTGGGAACTAATGTCCTTGAGGACCTGTTCCAAGGCCTCGATGTTGGAATGAAGATCCGAGATCAGGGCTACGCGTTCCGCCATGTCGCTGCCATCGGCAGGATGTACCTCCGATAGAAATTATAGCCCGATGAGGACGCCGAGAAGGACAGTTTTTTACTTCCCGAACCCCTGATTCAGGCGGTAGAGATGCGCGAGGATCTCCGCCACCGCCTTGTACAGCTCCGGAGGAATGAAGTCGCCGAGGTCGAGCTTGACGAGAACCTCCGCGAGGTCGACATCCTGATGGACCGGAATCCCGTGTCGTCGCGCCAACTCGAGGATCTTCTCCGCGACTGCTCCGCGCCCCTTGGCGATGACCCGCGGCGCGTCGTCCTCCGCGCGCAGGTATTTCAGCGCCACCGCCAGCTGCCGGTCCGATGCCATCAGGCCCTCATGTCGATATCGAGATAGGAACGCGGCTTCGCGAACTCCTCGAACGGGGAATCGGAGGGCGGGGGAGCGACCTCGGCCGCGACGGTCGCCTTCCATCCGATCTCGCCCAACGCGCGCACGAGATCCTCGCGCTCGGATTCCAAGTGTCGCCGGATCTCGGGACGCCTCGCCTGGAAGCGCACCGACAAGCCCTGCCCCGCGGCGTCGACCCGCGTCCGAACGCGGCCGAGCCGGGAGAGATCGGTGTCGATGGTGGCGTGAAAGTCGTGTCCGGCTGCCTTGGCGCTCCCGCCCTCGCGCCGAACCACGCGAACGGGAACCTGCGAGACTCGGCCGTCATGGAGGACGGGGACTTCGAAGATCGCGATCCGCTCGTCATGAATGCGGGCGAGCTGGCTGGCGAATCGATGGGCCCAGAGTCGGTCGTGCCGTTCGAGAACGGGAGGAGACGAATCGCGCGCCTCTCGAAATTCCGGAATCGAGGCGAGGATCTTCCTCTCGAGGCCGAGAAGTTCTGCGCGGACCTCGCGAAGGAGGCGCGCCGGGAGTCGGAGCCGCTCGCGGAGTCGTACGACGGCCCCTTCCTCGTCTTCGGGATGCTGGAGGAATTCTTGGACGAGACGGACGATTTCTTCGACGGCCCTGGCGAGATCGGGGCGCAGCGGAACTGAGGCGACGATCGCTTCGACGACCGCCGCGGAATCGGGGCTCGGCGGCGCGGAAGCGACGAGCTCGATCGCCCGATCGAGGAATCGCAGGATCGGGGAAGACTCCAGGACCTGTCGGATGGGAACTCCAGGGGCGGGAAGCCTCGGTGCAGCCTCGGGTATTTCCTCGGGTAGGGGTGCCACCGCCCGGGCATGCTCCGACAGAAGCGGAATCGGCGTGGGATCGTGAGGAAACGACTCGGGGACGGCGATGCGCGCGAGCTTCGCGACGGCGGTCGAGTCGGGTTCCACCCCATGGGCCACCAGAAACGCGGCGGCTTCGAATCGAGAAGGACTGGAAACGGACCGGATCGCCTCGCGAGCGGCGGTTACGGATCCGCGATCCACCCGCGCATTCATCCGTACGAATTCCTGCACCAGGCGCTGGGAGTCTTCGTCGGCAGGGAGGCCGAGCTTTTGGAGCAGCGTCCGAGCGTCGGCGGATTCCAGCCTCCCCGGAGTCGACGGAGGAAGCGAGACATCGACGACCAGGTTTCTCGGCGACGCGTCTCGGACGCGGAATTGGACCCGATCGCCGAGCTGCAGGGTCATCGGGAGTTCGAGCTCGAGGAGAATCCCTTGGGCCTGGATGAGGTATCGCTGAGAGGCAAGAATCTCCTTCACCATCCCGGCGATGAGCGCTCCGACCGGGAGGGGGGCGGGGCCGGTCAGGATGGAGAGATACGGACCCAGCTCCATCATCTCTGGAGATGTCTCAGCCCGAGGATCATCTCGACTTCTCCGATCTCCATGGTCAGCTCCCGCGAGATATCGTCCGGCGACTTTCCTCCATCGTGAAGATGGTACACCTTCTCGTGGAGCGGGGGAATCGATCTCGTCGGGGCCGGAGGCTTCGGCGGCGGGGACTGGCCAAGGAGGGCCTCGAGTTCACGCTTCTTCTGATCCGCCTCCGACATGAGTTGGTTGAGCATGCGGATCTTGACGTCGGCCTTGGCAATCTGTTCGCGAGCGACTTCCTGCATCTGAACGATGAGGGAATCCAAGTCATCGCGCACGCGGGAATCGACTCCCCTTGTCTCGAAGACCCCGTGGGCCTCGCGCCTCCGTTGGCGCGCTCGTGCAAGAACGATGACGGTGGCCAACACCATGAAGCCGAGCACGAGCAGGATCGTCGAAGTCAGCCGGCACCTCCTCTTGTGGGAATGAGTATAGGAGGGTCTCCACGATGTTGCAACCAAGCCGTGACCATGTTACCGGAGAGTAACAGAGGGGCCGGCCCCGTTGGGAGCTCCTCGCTCCGGATTCCAAGAGGTTATGTCCGAATGGGTTGCAGATTAGTTGTGTGCGAACCCTGGGGCGCTTTGGTACGGTCTTTGCTCAGGGCTGATGGCGATCGGAGCGTGCCGACTTGACCCGCTCCGGAGCTGTACTTATACTTGCGTTTTTAGGCTAGGGGGACGTATGGGTAGGAGGCGCACCTCCGGTTTCACGCTGGTGGAACTCCTCGTCGTCATCATCATCATCGGGCTTCTGGCGGCGCTCTTGCTCCCGGCGATCGTGAAGGCCCTGTGCAGTGCCAGGCAGGGGGCGGCTTCCGAGCAGATCAAGAATCTGGGACAGGCTGCGAAGATGTACGACACGGATTTCGGCGTCTATCCGCAGAGTACCGCGTCGTTCGATTCGTCCTCTCTGGCCAAGGCGCTCAAGTCGACCGGTCCTAAGAAGCAAAGCTATTATGAATTCCAGCCGGGAGATCTGGACGGAAGTGAGAACGTCATCAGCCGCGTTCGTTCGACGGAGTTGCTGAAGTATCGCAACAACAAGAACAATCCACCCAATGCGGCGGCCAAGAACAAGCAGTCGTTCGACATGTGGTGTCCGGACTGCAACAACATCCCCGATGCCGTGAACAATTGGGGTGGCAATTGATGTCTACGAAATCGAGAGGCTTCACCCTCATCGAGATGCTCGTCGTCATCACGATCATTCTCATCTTGATGGCACTTCTGGCCGTCCTCATCAAGAACGTCAAGAGTCGCGCGGAGAACAAGAATACGAACGGGATCGTGGCGGCGCTTCGCATGGGGTGCGAGAACTACCGAACGGACGAGCGCGTGTATCCGCCCCAGACCTATACGGGATTCACCGGATCCCAGGCGCTGCACTTTCTGCTCGGTCGGGAGCGGAAGGTTCGGTCCTCCTCGGGACCGAGCGGGACGATCGTGAAGCGCGATCCTTATCTCGAGTTTCCGCCGAACTGGCTGGAGGGGAATCCCGCATCGAGCGAGCCCAATCCGCCTAAAAACGTGATCGATGCGTGGGGCAACGTGATTCAGTACAGCAACCCGGCGCCGGGCACTTCGGGAACTCCGCCGTCCTACCTGATCGTTTCGTACGGCCGAGATGGCGTCGCAGGGTCCGGGGACGAGGTGTACTCGAGCAAGGCGGAAGACTAGCGGAGGTACGGGATGCGGAACGCGAGCGGGCACCGGGGGTTCACCCTCATCGAGCTCCTCGTCGTCATCATCATCATCGTGATCCTGGCCTCGATCGCGGTGGTGCTCGCGGGAGCCTTCGTCCGCGGTCAGGGAGTCCGTCAGGGCACCCTCACCATCGTTCAGACTCTGGCGCGGGCCCGTCAGCTGTCCGTCAACCAGCGCGTGCCGCACTTCGTCGCCTTTTACAAGGGGGGCGATACGGGCTCGATGAAGATCTACCGAGACGCCAACGGGAACAGCCTCTTCGATTATCTGCCGAGTGTTACGGACACCCCGATCGATCAGGATCTGATTTTTCTCCCGCGGCTTTCCAACTTCTACTCCTATGTTACCTATGTCGGCTTCACCCCCAGCGGTTCGGTGATCTATCCACCGACTTATAGCGAGGTCACGTCTTCCGCCTTCGACGCCGAAATGGCGAAACCGGCCCCCGCGCTCACGGGGGATATCGTGCTCACTTCCCCGGACGGAAAGTACTTCATGTGCATCGATATCGACAAACCCTCCGGCAGGGTGCGCCGACACCACTTTATCGCGAAGGACTAAGTATGAGACCACGAAGAGGCGAGCGGGGCGTCACGCTGGTCGAGATCCTTCTGGCTCTTCTTGTCATGGTTCTCGGCATCATCGGGATCCTGGCTCTCTTCCCGTTGGCGTTGCAGGCCTCGAAGGAGTCGGTGGAAGAGACGCAGGCGGGGATTACGGCGGAGTCGGTGGCGCAGGCCCTGACGAATGCCGTACGCTTCGGGACGTACGACAACGCCAAGGGGCGGTATCGCATCGTCCTCTCCCACGATCTCGAATCGCCCGGGGGCGAGAAGCGACAGTACGCCTTCTGGATGCCCAAGTTCATCGGGGCCGGGGGGCAAGCGGAGGACTGGTTCCATTATCCGGGCGCGAATCCGGATCCGCCCGCCGCGGACGGCCTGAAGACGTACATGGGAACACCGATCGGGGCCTCGACGGAGTACGCTCCGGAGGCCTTGGATGCCTTCTCCCTGGCGGGAGATCCCTGGATCAAAGACTCGGTCACGACGGTCCGAAATACCAACGATCCGTCGGACCCATACGATCAGTTCGCCTTCTCGTTCTCGGTGATGAAGATCAATACGATGGCGTATCTCCTCACCATGCAGAAACCGGGCGGCGGGAACTACACCGAGGCCGACTTGGAAGGGATGTGCAAGCTCTACGAATTCCGCATCAACTGTTTCCGGGTGCTGAAGAGTTCGAGCGGCGGAGGGACGGGCACGACGACGACCACGACCGAAAAGAGACTGATCGCGCAGACCACGTTCCGCGTGACCGTCAGGTAAGGAGCCGGATATGGCGCGGCGAGTGGCGGGGTTTACCCTCCTGGAGCTCTTGATCTCGATCATTCTGATGATGATCCTCCTGGGAGCGGTGACCTTGATCTTCATGCGGACGACGGACACGGTGACGACCACCGAGGCGCGCACGGCGGTGTACACGAATGCGCGATTCGCCCTGGAACAGATGCAGGCGGACATCTACGGGTGCTTGCCCTTCAGCTCGGGACGGCAGCGGTTCATCCTCGACAACGGCGTAGCCGGCGCTCCGGGCAATGTGCCGTCCTACAACGCGGGGAACAACGATCACGTCGGGAAGGCTGCGGACCGGATGATCTTTCGCGGGACGACGACGGTGGCCGATACGCTGCAGACCGTCGAGATCGAGTTCAGTCTCATCCCGGCATCGAAGTACCTGAGTCCCCCGAGCGGGGCGCTCCCGGGGACGAATCACGTGGACGGAGATCTGACGAAGAAACAGACCTTGGGAGCGAACAACGGAACGCCGCGGCCGCTCTTCACCCTCGTCCGCAGGGTGCGTTCCGAAAATCCCAACTCCCCCGGGACGTTCGACCAGGCACCTAAGGACAAGAGCGGCGCCGTCGTGTCGGACCAGGAGCTCTGTCACTATGTAATCAGTTTCAACATCGAGTACTTCGCGAGCAACGGACTCTTCTCGAACCTTCAGCCGAGTCGTTGTCCGAGCAACGCCGCATGGGGAGCGAACGACGGTAACGATCCTCTGGGCAACGGACAGGGCGCGAACGATGGGCAGCCCACCGGGACGCCCTACCGCATCCCGATGATCCGGATCACGCTGGTCATCGTGGAAGACCCGGCGGAGCGTCAAGAGCGGGTGATCCAGAAATCCATGTGGATCCCGATGGGGTAGGAGCCCTGGGCCGGATCGCTTTCGTCTCCGACGTCCATCTCAAGCCGGAATCCCCCGAGCAGCGGCGTCCCTTCGTCGAATTCCTGAATACGCAGGCGCGCGGCCTCGAGGCGCTGTATCTCCTGGGAGATATCTTCGACTATTGGCTGGGTCCGAGACACCTGGCCTCGGAGGACTATCGGGATGTCCTGGAGGAGATTCGAGCGTGCGTGCGCTCTGGCGTCCGCGTGTTCTTTGTTCCCGGAAATCGGGACTACTTTGTCGAGCGTCGCTTCGAAGAGTTCACGGGAGTGAGAGTGGCGGGGGAGTCCGTCTCCATCGAGGTCGCGGGGCGGCGACTGTTCGGCGCGCATGGCGATTTCGTCTTCAACCGAAATCCGAAGTATGCGGCGTATCGCCGGCTCATGCGATTCGGTCTGATGCGGTCCCTCTACCTCGCCCTGCCGCGGGTAGTGGGTCGGGGAATCGTTCGCGGCTTCCGAAGAATCTCCGTGCGGACGACCCCCCCGGTTCGGTGGAGCGATGAGGCGCTGCTCGAAGGCGCGCGGCCGTTCTTTCGCCGTGGGGCGGACGTCCTGGTCTGCGGACATATCCACGCCCCCCGGCACTTGCAGGAGCGCCTCGACGGGCGCGTCCGCGACCTGTTCGTTCTTGGGGACTGGGAAGGAGGCTCGCGCGAGTGGCTCGAATTCGACGGCTCCTTCCGCCTCCGCCCCTGGCGATGATATAAAAATAGCCTGGCTATTTCTATATCATGATATAGAAATAGCCAGGCTATTTTTATATCATCGGCGGAGAGGGCGGCCGCGCTTGTCCTCTTCAAAGGTGAATCCCACGCCGCACCGCCGACAGGTGCAGTGGGTGACGACCACGCCGCGGGCGCTGCCAGGCGTCCGCCGGTGGGCGTCGTAGTCCGACGCCCGGCAGACCGGACATGCGACGGTTATGCGGGGGACGAAGGACGCATGGTGCATGGCGAAGAAATCCGCAGTCCAATGAAACGCGCCCGGCGACCGGGCGCCCACTCGGCAAACGCGATCTCGGCGTCGACATGCGTCTCAGCCGCGGAGGTCCGAAGCGCGGCTTCGACCCGGGATCCGGCGGGGCGGTCGAAGAATCGACTGAACGACTCGGGCGGCCCCTCTCTGGGAGGCTCGACGAGGAGTGCCGACGAAGAGAGGCGGACGGCACGGCACTCCACTCGGTCTCCACCCGCCGCGACGACGGCCACGCACTCGGACGCGGCTTCGGCATCCGCACGGAGTCGCGCCACCGCCGATGCGAGCCGCGACGCGGAAAGAGGACGGGGAAGAACCGCTCGTATTCGCCCGATCGGCTCTATCTTCCGTTCTACCCCGGCTAAAACGATCGGAAGCTCCGGCCATGCGAAGTCCAGATGATGCGCGAGGCCATGGGGAACGCCCGATGGTCCGATGATCAGTCCGTCAAATAGACCCGTGTCCAGCTTGGCCCGCGCATCTTCGGATTCTTCCGAAATGGAGACTCTTCCGCCGAGGCGAAGGAGGACGGAACGCGCGAAATGGGGGATGGATCGACTCTCGTCGTAGACGAGCAGGTTCATGCACATGCCTTATCGGCTCGCCTGCGCTCGAAGTTTCGCAGAAAAGCGCCAGGGCCATGCGTGAATCATGCACTTGCGTTCACCCCCATATGTAGTGGCTCGTCGTCTTGGATCCCCCATATCATGTTCTCGCGAGATCCTCTCTGTTGATGACGCGATCTCTTCCCCGGCCCCTCCCCGGATTTTGCCTTGACGCTGTATGATCGCGCGGTATAGTACGGGCGACAAACGAAAGCTGAAGGGCCCGAGCGGCGTCAGCTCTTTTTTTTGCGGACGAAGTGGGTCGAAGTGACAGGGAGTGGAAGGGATTCCCTGATGTTTCTCGGAGAGTTCCCGCACACGCTGGACGAGAAGAGCCGGGTCGTAATCCCAGCGAAGTTTCGCACCTTCATTACCGACGCGCAGGATCGCGAAGGCTTTTTCATCCTGGTGAATCCGAATCCGGAAACCCGTTGCCTCCGGCTCTATACCATGAGCCAGTGGAAGAGAGTCATGGATTCGATCAAGCGGGAAGCGGGCAAATCCCAAGATCCCGCGTCCGTCTTGCGCTTCTTCGCCGCTCGCGGGGAGTTCGCCCCGGTGGACAGTCAGAATCGCATCGTCATCCCGCAGAAGCTTCTCGACTATGCGGGACTCCAGCGCGACCTCATCATGGTCGGCCTCGGAGAGTGGATCGAGATTTGGAATGCGGAGGAGTATTCCGCCGTCACGAAGCGAATGAATCCCGTGCCGGTGGATTTGGACAGAGCGATGATGAATCCGTAGCGCGACCCGGGGGGAAACGGTCGCCACGAATTCGGTTGGAGAGAGAGAGATGGAACGGGGAGACTGGGGGACGAGTCCGGTTCGTGTCGTTCGCGCGTTCTTGGAGAGCCTCGAAGGGAGAACTCCCACGCGCGCGGAAGTACGGCGGATCCGCGGCGAACTGCAGGAGCTCTACGATCGGGTGGAGCGGGTCCGGAGGATGGCGCCCGAACTGAGCGCCATAGACTTGGGCGACGACGTCAAGAAGCTGTGGAAGATTCTCCGTTCGGGCGGCGGCTTGCGCAACGCGGCGAGCTTTCTGTGACGGCGGCGAAGCGGTCGGATGTGTCGTGAGGAGAGGGGACGTGAGGGGAGGGAAACGTGCGTCGGAAGGGGGAGAGGGAATCCCAGCACGCTCTTGGACTCACGACGCTTCCGGCCGCTTCCAGCCGCCAGGAGACCTGGCCTTGGAGATGGGAGTCGTAACGGCCGTGGAGCATCGGCCGGTTCTTTGTCGCGAAGCGACGGAGCTGCTCGCGCCTCGCCCGGGAGGCGTCACCGTCGACGGCACGGTCGGCCTGGCCGGCCACGCGGAAGGGGTTTTGGAGTTCACGGAAGGGAGAGGGCGGCTTCTCGGAATCGATCTGGACGAATCGGCGGTCGAGCGAGCCCGCGAGCGCTTGGCGCGGTTCGGGGACGCCGCGACACTCGTCCAGGGCAACTTCGCCGAACTCGACTCGATTCTGGGAGGAGGGGTCGTCGATGGGATCCTGCTCGACCTCGGCGTCAGCAGTCTCCAACTCGACGACCCTACGCGGGGATTCAGCTTCCGGTTCGACGCTCCCCTGGACATGAGGATGTCTCCGTCGCTTCCGCGGACGGCGGCGGATCTCCTCCGGGAATCGACGGAAGAGGAGTTGGAGCGCATCTTTCGCGAGTACGGCGAAGAGCGGCACGCGCGGAAGATTGCCCGGGGCATCGGGAGGACGAGGGGGAAGGGCCTGGATTCGACCCGGGCGCTGGCGGAATTCGTGGAGCGTCTTCTCGGACGCCGCGAGCGAATTCATCCGGCGACCCGGGTCTTCCAGGCGCTTCGAATCGCGGTCAACGGCGAGCTGGACAATCTCAAGAAGTTCCTGGAGAGGTTCGATAGACATTTGGGGAGCGGTGGGAGGGTCGCGATCATCTCCTTCCACTCCCTCGAGGACCGCCTGGTCAAGCACGCCTTCGCCGCAGGCGCGCGAGAGGGGCGGCTGAGAATCCTCACGAAGAAACCGGTCCGGCCTTCGCGGGAGGAGATCCTGGAGAACCCGCGGGCCCGGAGCGCGAAGTTGCGCGCGGCGGAAAAGTCGTAGGGCCTGGGCGGCCGCCCTGGAGAGAGAGACGCCCCGGATGGGGCGCGCACGGGGGAACAGAGTGAAGGGCATCCGCGCCGTACTGTTCGTCGCGGTTCTGGCCAACTTGGGAGTCCTCGTCGTCACCCAGCACGTCCGCTCGACGCGTCTGCGCTACGAGGCCGCACGCCGGCAAACGGAACTGCGCGAGTTGGAACGGGAGCACCGCCGGCTCCTCCTTCAGAGGCAGGAGGAGCGTAGGCCCGAACGACTGGAGCGCCGGGCGCGCGAGCTCGGCGTGGACGTCCGCCGCGCGACGGGAGATCGCGAATGAACGAAGGACCGGTTCGATTCCGCGCGACTCTGGTGTCGCTTGTCGTTCTCCTCGCCTTCGGGGGGCTCGGGGTGCGCCTGTACGCTCTCCAAGTGCGAGGCCACTCGCACGCGGCGGCGCGAAAGAAGGGGCAGAGCGGGGCCCACGTCCGCGTGGACCGACCCCGAGGAGCGATCCGCGACGCTCACGGGGAGATCCTGGCGGTCTCCGTCCCCGTCACCTCGGTCTGGGCGGATCCTTCCAAGGCGGGAAGCGAGGAAGCGCGCGCCCTTGCCGGCGCGCTGGGGTCGAATCCGGAGGAAATGGAACGGCGCTTGGCCCGGGACCACCGCCGATTCGTGTGGCTGAAACGCGGGGTGTCCGAGGAGGAATCGACCCGCGTCGAGAAACTGGAGCAGGCGTGGCGAACCGCGCATCCGCGGGAGGAACCGCCTTTCGGTCGCCGGGCCGAATACGATCGCGTGTACCCGTTCGGTACGATCGGCGCCCATGTCGTCGGAATGACCGGGGAGCAAAGCCCCGTCGAGTCCGCGTGGATCGACCCGTCGAACGCCGGGAGGGACCTCGCGCGACCCCTGTCGGAGGCGCTGGGACTTCCGAGGAGCGCGGTGGAACGCCATTTCGAGCGGAGAGGAGTCCGATTCGTCTGGCTCAAGCGGGGCCTCTCCGGATCGGAAAGCGCTCGAGTGCGGGAACTGGATCTGGAGTGGCGCGAGCGCCACCCGAATCGGGCGGCGCCGTTCGGGATCCGCCTCGAGTTCGATTCGCGGTATTCGGAAGAAAGGCTTGCGGCGCTCCTGAACGGGCAGCCCGGACGGCCGACGGAAGACCGCCGCCCGGGCGAGCACGGCCGCACGGGGGTCGAACGGCTCTTCGACTGCCTCCTCGACGGGGGAACCGTCGAGCAGCCCGTCGCTCTCGACGGCCGCCGGCGGATCCTCGGCGGCGTCCCGCCCGCGCGGAGCGATGCCACGGTCACGTTGACGATCCTCGTAGAACTCCAACGAATCGTCGAGGAAGAACTGGCCACGGTCGCGCGCGAGCATCGCCCCAAGTGGGCGACCGCGGTCGTGATGGATCCGGTCACCGGCGCCGTGCTCGCGCTGGGAAACTGGCCGGCCTACGATCCGAACTCCCCCGGGGAACATGCCGCCTTCCTCAACTCCGCTCTCGGAGCGCCGTACGAGCCCGGGTCGCAACTCAAGGCCTTCTTCGCCGCCGCGGCCCTCGAGGAGAGACTCCTCCGGCCGGAGACCGTTTTCGACTGCGAGAACGGATTGTGGCAATACGGTTCGAGGAGACTCAGCGATCATCATCCCTTCGCGCGACTTTCGCTGGAGGACGTGATCGCGAAGTCCTCCAACATCGGCGCCGCGAAGCTCGGGGTCCTGATCCTGGGACCGGACCGCATGAGCCGGTGGTTGCGGGAGTTCGGATTCGGAACGCGCACCGGCATCGACCTGCCCGGCGAAGAAGCGGGGCGAGTGCCCCGTCTTCCCTGGAGCGTCTCGCAGACGGGCATCTCCATCACGATCGGTCAGGAGATTCCGGTCACGGAAATCCAGATGGCCGCCGCGATGTGCGTTCTGGCCAACGGCGGATCCCTGCCCCGCCCGTTCGTGGTTCGCCGGATCGTCCTCGAAGACGGGACCCTCGTCTACCAGTCCGCGCCCGGGCTGAGACGGGTGCTGAGCGAGAACACCTGCAGGACGATGCGCGGGATCTTGAAGCGCGTCGTGGATTCCGGCACGGGGAAGGAGGCGAAGATCGAGGGGCTTCCTACGGCGGGAAAGACGGGAACGACCCAACTCATCAACCGCCGGGGCGTGGTGACCGGGCACATCAGTTCGTTCGTCGGATTCGCCCCGGCGGAGATTCCGCGATTCGTCGTGGCCGTGGCGATCGGCGAACCGAGCGGGGGGACCTATTACGGAGGCAAGGTCGCCGCGCCGGTCTTTCGGAGAATCGTCGAGCGGGGGTACCCGCTCGTACGGTAGTCGGTTTCGGGAGGAGGGGGAAATGGCGGACGAAGGGCCCAGGTCCGGCCACATCACGCCGAAGGACATTTTCTCCTGCACCGCGCCCTTGCACTACGCGCGGAAGCGAGAGGGAGGGAGGAAGATGCATCGACGGCTCGGCGAACTCCTGGAGGCGGTCCCAGGCGAACGGATTCGCTTCAAGGACGCGGACATCCGGGGAGTCACGTGCGACTCGCGCTCCGTGCGCGCCGGGTGGCTCTTCGTCGCCGTTCCCGGCACCAAAGAGAACGGGGCGGACTATGTGGCGGACGCGGTGGCCCACGGCGCGTCCGCCGTCGTTTGCGAAGCCCCGGCGCCCCAGACCAAGGTCCCGGTGTTCGTCGTTTCGGACGCCCGAGAGGCCCTGGCCGACCTCGCGTCGCGGTTCTATCAGGATCCTTCGGAGCGACTGAACATCATCGCCGTCACCGGAACGAACGGGAAAACGACGACGACGTTCCTTCTCCGTTCGATCCTCGAGGCGGCGGGCGAGAAGCCCGGCCTCCTCGGGACGATCGAGTATGCCATCGGAGGGAAAAGTGTCGCGTCTCCGATGACGACTCCGCCCGCGGACGAGCTCCAGCGGATGTTCTGGGAGATGGCGAACGCGGGATCCCGCTCCGCGATCATGGAAGTCTCCTCGCACTCGCTCGTTCAGAAGCGGGTCCACGGGATTCGGTTCGCCGCCGGAGTGTTCACCAATCTCACGCGCGATCATCTCGATTATCACCGCACGCACGAGGAATACCTCGACGCCAAAGGAAGGCTCTTCCGCTCGCTCGCGCCCAAGGCCGTCGCGGCGCTCAACGCGGACGACCCGGCCGCGTCGATCTACGCGGGCGAGACCGCGGGTCACGTCGTCCTCTACGGTCTCCAGAAGCCCGCCGAAATCACGGCCGAAATCGAGAGCGGATCGTTCGGCGGCACAAATCTGCGCCTCCGGTTCGGATCCGAGACGATCCCCGTCCATTCGAAGCTCATCGGGACCCACAACGTCTACAACATCCTGGCGGCCGCCGCCACCTGCTGGAAGATGGGCTACGACCTGGACGCGATCCGCGTCGGGATCGAATCGATGACCGCGGTTCCGGGAAGACTCGAGCCCGTCGATGCGGGCCAGGACTTCGCCGTCCTGGTGGACTATGCCCACACGGACGACGCCCTCCGGAACGTCCTGTCGTGCGTGCGTCCGCTCCTCCGCGGGCGACTCGTTCTCGTGTTCGGCTGTGGCGGGGACCGCGATCGCGGCAAGCGACCGCGCATGGGACGGGTCGCCGACGAGATGTCGGATTCCGTGGTGATCACCAGCGACAATGCCCGGACCGAAGAACCGCTCGACATCATCCGGGAGGTGGCGGAGGGGTTCGTCTCGAGGAAATATCTGATCGAGCCGGACCGGCGCAAGGCGATCCGGCTGGCCATCACGATGGCGAAAAAGGACGACGTCGTCCTGATCGCCGGGAAGGGGCATGAGAACTACCAGATCTTCAAGGACGGCCCGCGGCCGTTCGACGACCGGCAGGTCGCTCGAGAGATCCTGATGGAGCTCGTGAAGAAGTAGTCGGGAGAGAGAGGGGAGGAGGGGATGCCGGGCGCCATCCAGGTCTTCGGGGAATTTCATCTCAGCAATACGCTGGCGCGCCGCATGGAGCGCGCCGTGGCGGAGATTCTCGAGCAGAATACCGTCGCCGACCTCTCGCACGTCGGGGACGATTGTGCCCTGTGCCGCCGGACCTCGTTCGCGGAGACCCTCCGTCGGGCCGCGTCGGCGGACTCGGGACCCCGGACTCCGGACTCTGGACTCCAGGAGGTTCGTCATGATGCACCTGAGGCAAATCGCTCGCGCGATCAATGGATCGCCTGATCGGGCGATCGACGGAGAACGGGTCGAGGGAGTCTCGACCGACTCGAGGACCCTGCGCCCCGGGGAGTTGTTCTTCGCGCTCCGGGGCCCCAACTTCGACGGCCATGCGTTCCTGGCCGCGGCGTTCGGCCGAGGAGCGGTCGCGGCGGTGGTCGAGGCTCCTGGGGAGGCGGCCGGTCCCCTCCTGAGAGTGCCGAACGTCCTGACCGCCCTGGGAGATCTCGCATCGGCGTGGCGCATGACGCTCGCGGCGCGCGTCATCGCGGTCACGGGTTCGAACGGGAAGACCACCACGCAGTCCATGATCGCCCACATCCTCGGCAAGGACCGCCGCGGGGTGAAGCCCCCCGGTAGCTTCAATAATTTCGTCGGACTGCCGATGACGCTCCTGTCCGCGACTCCGGCCGCGGAATTCATCGTCCTGGAGGTCGGGACGAATCGTCGCGGGGAGATCGATCGTCTGGCGGGCATCGCTCGGCCGGATGCGGCCGTCGTCACCTCCGTCGGCGAGGCCCACCTCGACGGACTCGGGGACCTCGATTCCATCGCCGACGAGAAAGTCTCTCTGCTCGACCATGTTCGGGCCGGCGGATACGCGGTCGTCCATCACGATCCGCGCATTCTCGATCGCGTTCGGCTCCCCCTCGAGAAGGTGGTGACCTTCGGATTCTCCGAGGAGGCGGACCTGCGTCCGTCCCACGTCCAGTCGGATCCTCTGCGATTCGAAGTGCGGGGAGTTCCGTTCCGGCTGGCATTGCTCGGCGAGTGGAATGCGCTCAATGCGCTGGCGGCGAGCGCCGTGGGAATGCTCCAGGGACTCTCCCTCGGGGAGTGCGCCCGGAGGCTGGAGGATTTTCGCCCGCCGAAGATGCGGATGGAGCGGTTGGAACTCGGAGGGATTTCGATCATCAACGACGCCTACAATTCGAATCCCGTCTCGGCCCGCGGCGCGCTCGCCGAGTTTGCGCGACTTCCGGGATGTCGCAAGATCGTGGTCATCGGGGACATGAAGGAACTCGGCGGCCGATCCGCGACGTGGCATCGGGAATTGGGACGAAGGGTGGCCGAGGTACGTGCGGATCAGGTCGTCGCCGTCGGTCCGGAGTGCCGCGCGCTCGTCCCGGAGATCGCCGGCGCGATCCACGTGGAGCGGGTGGAGGAGCTGGAGCCTCGCATCGGCGAACTCTTCCGACCGGGGGATCTCGTGCTGCTGAAAGGCTCCCGGGCGGTGGGACTGGAGAAGGTGGTGCGCTACATCGGCGATCTCGTGCATCGGACGGAAAATGCTGCTGCATTTCATTGAGGACCCGTTCTTCAAGCTGATCACGTTCCGCGCGGCGCTGGCGGGAGTGGTCGCGTTCGCGGCGTCCGTGGTCCTGGGCCCTCGCGTGATCCGGTTTCTCCGCGAGCGAAAGATCGGCGAGCAAGTGGAGAAACG
>CAZGKV010000084.1:0-21689 GCA_964526305.1 uncultured Planctomycetales bacterium
CTGCACCCTCGGCGCCGCCACCGCGGCCACGATCCTACCGGGATGAGCTCTTATGCCCCAGTCCTCCGGTGTGACCCCCCGTCTTAAAATGATCGATCAGGGTGACTTGATCGTCTCGAAACACCCGCTTCCAGAGGTCGAACACCACGGCATCTCCGTTGCTCAGGAAAATGCCAATTAGGAGAAATGAAATGAAAACGCTGATGACGGTCTTGGCCGGACTCCTCGTCGCGCCCGTTCAGGACAAGCCTCAATCGTATTTCGGCGGCTATGGCGGCGGAGTCGGCTATCTCTACCGAGTCACTACGGAAGGCGGAGTGACAGTGGAAAAGCCGGTCAGTCTGGGGGAGTCTACGGAGCTTGTTCTGGGGGGCGGAAAGGAGAACTCCAGCAAGATCAAGATCCGTCTCCTGGAGGGGATGTTCGGAGGGACGGTGTACGTGATCGAATCGGAGGATCGAATCCAAATCATGAAGCTCGAGAAGGCGGGCCTTCACCGACACACGAAGTTGGTCCTGGTCGCGGAATTCCTCTTCAGCTGCCAAGCGAACTACAGCTTCGTGACGTGGGAGGACGGAATTCCCGCGACGATCAAGTGTGTACGCGTCGGGATGGAGAAGGTCGACACGTTCGAAGGACGTCTTCGCTGCCAGTGTCCGGACGACGGCCATTGCGGCCACCATGCGGGTCCCCAGCGGGTGTTCGAGTGCACGAAGTTCACGCTCGGAAACGACACCTACTGGCTCTCCAAGGGAGTGGGCATCGTAAAGCGCGTCACCCACAAGGGCGAGGTCTGGACGCTCCGGACCGTGGGTTGGATCAAGTAGCCGCCGTCCTCAGCGCTCGAGGGGCCGTCCGCGCGCCGGACGGCCCCTCTTACCCGCCCTCCCCGACCGCCCGCAGCTCCTCCGGCGTCCGCCCGCATCCGTCGCATTTACCATGGAAGTGAAGGTTGCACTTGGTGCAGGTGTGGAACCGCGTGAAAACGTCCTTCAGTTCTCCGGGCGCCTTCCGAAGCATGAGGCCGATCGCATCGAACTGGAGACCCACGAGATTGAGGAGCACGATGAGGAGGAGGAAAGCCAGGAGAATCGACCCCGTGAAAAGCAGGACCTCGATGACCACGGCGATCCCCGAGGCGATACCCCGCGCGGGAAGGGATCCGAGAGCCCCCGTCTTCGCGAGGATTCCCAGAAGGAGGAGGGTCATCCCGACGATCCCGGGATAGTCGGGCCAATCCCGCCCGATCTTCCGCGAGAGGAAGTAGAGAACGAATCCGGCCGCGCCTACGAGGATGAGAAGCCAAGGAGCGGCTCGGGGGATCGCTTCGAAAGCGAGCGCCGCCAGGACCGCGGCGATCGAATGGCCGACGAGATGGCGGCGAGCGAGGACAAAGTCGGTCGAAGAGGGGGTCAAACTCGGAGCGGTCAGGATCACCGCCACGAGGAGGGCGACGGTTCCGAGAACTCCCGCCCTTCGGGCCGGATCGAGGAGGGTCCGAAGGCCCCGAAGTAGAGCGCCGGGGAGATCTCCCAGCTTCGCCGGCGCGCATGCATCGACGATGGGAGGGGAGGCGGCGGTGAGGTGCGAGAAGTCCGCGGGAGTCAACCACAGGAGAAGCGAAAGATAGAGGAGGCTCCCCCCGAGCACGGGGGCCAGACACGCCACCCCGCCGAGCGCGGGACGCGTAAGGGCGATCGGCAACCATCCGATCCCTCCCACCCACGGTTCCAGCGGCGCGTATCCGCCGTTGGGGCAGAGAACGATTCTCGGCCTCCCGCCCATCGCCGCATGAACGATCGCGTGCAAGGACTCGTGGAGAATCAGACTGACCTTCACCCCGGCCATGATCGGAACGTTGACGAGGGATCGTAGAAGCTGGTAGAGAAGCCACACGAGGCGCTTCCGATCCCCTTCGGACTTCGAAGCCTCGGTATCCCGCAGGACATCCTCGTGTTGGGCTTCGATGACTCCTCGATAGAAGGCGTGGAGAATCTCGAGTCCGAGGAATACGAGCCCCAAGAGGGCGATCAGAGCGAGTACGTGGAGCCACATGCCGGGAGGAGTATACCCCGCGTCTCGGTCTGCGGGACGTCACCGAACGGCTCCGAAGACAGCTCGAGGGGATTTCGAGACACCGATTCCAAATTCGTCGTCTCGTCCGGCGGCGAGGGGCGTATAATTCGCCCGGAACCACGAGACTCTCCGGATTCCTTCTCCATGTGGATCTTCAAGTCGATCGTTAAGCTGGTCAAGCTTCTGAACTCCGAGACCTCGGCGACCTCGTTGGGGCTGGCTTTCTCCTTGGGGATGTTCCTCGGCTTCGTGCCCCTGCTGACGCTCCAGGGACTCGCGGTCCTCGCCGTCGTTCTCTTTTTCCGCGTCAACCTCTCCGGGACGATCCTTTTCTTCTTCCCGTTCTGGGCCGCTTCGAAAGCGCTCCAGGGACCGTTCGATTCGATCGGCGTGTCGCTCCTCGAGAGTCCGGCGCTCCTCGGACTGTGGACGTTCCTGTACAACGCGCCGGGTCTCTCGCTGATGGGGACGAACCACTCGGTCACCCTGGGCGCGACCCTCGTCGCAACCGCGCTCGTAGGTCCTTTCTTTATGGCGTCGCGCGCCCTTGTCCGAGCGTATCGCGGGAAGGTGAGCGAGCGATGGGCGAAGCTAGGCGCCGCGAACGCCCTTCGGGGCTCGTGGGTCTATCGGATCTACAGCTGGATCGATTCGCCTTTTCACTAAATGCGGACGCTCTTCTTCCTGCCGGACGACCCGGGGTTGCGCGCGGCGCTCGAAGCCGAGCTCGCACGGCGCCCGAAGACGAAGCTCGTCCGCTGGTCCGGCCGGGAGGCGTTCGAGAGGGATGTGGCCTCCGCCGACCGCAAGAACGGCTTCGCGCTCGTGGATCCTCCCCGCGGGTTGGACGATCTCAAGGCGATCGATGCGATCTGTCGCGCCCCTCTCCGCGCCGTCTTCTTCGCTCCTCCGAAGCCGCGCAAGGAGGGCGACCCCTACGCAGAATACCGCGCGGCCATGAAAGAGATCTACGCTCACTACCACGTCGACCGGCGCGATCTCCTGTTCAAGAAACCCCGCCCGAAATCGCTCGCTCGGGCGTTGCGCTTGGCGGCGAAAGCGGACTCGATCGTCCGCTGGGGCTCGCTCGCGCCCGTCTCGGTCCTCGCGGTCCTCATCGTCGCGTCGGTGGTTCTCCTGCGGGACCCGCTTCTCCACCGCGGATCGGTGCGAGGACTCGAGGCCGCGTTCGGCGCTCGCGCGGAAGTCGGCGGCCTCTCGACCCGCCTGACGCCCGCGCTCGAACTCCGAAACGTCAAAGTCGCCAACCGAAACAAACCGATGCGGAATCTCTTCGAGTTCGAGCGTCTCGCGGGAGGCGTCGCCGTCGGCCCGATCCTCGCCGGCCGCGTCCACGTCGAGGAGTTGGCGATCGAGGGGCTTCGACTCGGGACCGAACGCTCGGAGAGCGGCGCCCTGACGCACGCCGAGGCGAGCCGGCCCCTCATCACCCCTCCGGATCCGACGCAGGTGGCGGATCCGCTGGTGCCCCCGACCGGAACGACGCCCGTTCAGGAGCCGCCTCCGACCGTGGAGGGGGCTCTCGAGGGCATCGTGAAGAAGCTCGAAATCCCCACGCCCGACGACCTCGAGACCGTCCGCCGCGCGCGCGAGTCCGAGAAGCAGATCCGCGAAAGGAGCGAGCGCTGGCGGAGGACGTTTTCCGCGAGTGCCGCGCCGGACCGCATCCGGCGAGCCAAGGACGGGCTCGAAGGACTCAAGAACATCCGACTCCCGGACTCCTACCGCGCCGCCCTCGAGGATCTCAAGTCGATCAAGAAGGAACTCGGGGGCCTGGACTCCGCTCGGACCGACCTCGAGGCCGTTGCCGGGATCAACTTCGACGCGGAGAAGCGGAAGATCGAATCCGCGAAGGAGGACATCGAAAAGGTCCGGAAGACGCTCAAGGAGGCCGAGGAATTGCGCGGCAAGATGCAGGCGATGAAGACCGTGAACATCACCGACACGTTCAAAGTGCTCGGGCTGGTCAAGGACGCGCGGAATGCGATCGAGGGTCTCGGCGAGGCGGCGAAGAGACTCGAATCGGCGACGAAAAGCCTCGAGGAAGCGAAGACCGGGATCGCGCGGAAGCAGAAGACGGGAGACGAGAAGCTGCGCTCGGCGGAGGGGAACGTCGCCGGCGCGCGGAAGTTCCTGAGCGGCGGCCAAGGCTTCGGAGCCCTCGCGGGCCGCGTCGCGAAGGCGAGGGAAGATCTCGACGCGAAACACCAGGAGGTCACCGGCCGGCTCAAAACCCTCAAAGGCGACATCGAGACGGGGCGCCAGGAGCTCGAAGGGCTCCGCAAGGTCGTGGGCGAGGACGTCCAATACGTCTCCGGTCTTCCCGCGTACATGAAAGAGGGCGTCGAGATCGACCGGAAGAAGCTCCTGGAGCGATTCGATCCGGAAAACTTCACGGCGGAAGCCCTCGTGCGCGCGCTCTTCGGCCGCCGCGCGGCGGAGTGGCTGCGCCGCGGGCTCGCCGCCTACAAAGCGCTCCAGCCCATCCTCGGCGGATCGAAGGACAAGAAGCCGGTGAAGCTGAAGCGCGAGACCGGGACGACCTACCACTTCCCCGAGCCGGAAGGCGCGTCGCCCCGCGTTTGGATCAAGAAGGCGACGATTCGCGGATCGTACACCATCGAG
Organism: uncultured Planctomycetales bacterium; assembly: GCA_964526305.1. Taxonomy (GTDB): domain Bacteria; phylum Planctomycetota; class MHYJ01; order MHYJ01; family JACPRB01; genus JACPRC01. The sequence goes on from CAZGKV010000084.1 coordinate 4,723, forward strand.
GGCGAGCCGTTCCGGATCGACGGGAAGGGATCTCACCTCTCGAGCGATCTCGCGGCGTCCGGGCAGGAGGCGCGTCTGGATCTCTCGCTCGAGGCAGGATCTAAGAAAATCGCCGTGCGAATCCGCGCGACACCGAAGGGAGAGGTCGATCTTGAGATCGAGGCGTCCGGCTTCTTGGTTCGCGGGCGCCGGATCGAAGGCCGTCACGCGCCGGTGAACGTGGGCGACGGGTCTCTCGCCGTCCGCGTTCGCGCCGTGTTCGAACCCGAGGCCGTGAGCTCGGATACCCGTGTCGCGCTCGAGGGGCTCAAGCTTACGCTGGCCGAAGAGGCCGATCCCCGCTACGCCTTCCTCCGGGAGTTCCTCGCGGCGCTGGAGGGACTCGCCGTGGAGGTGGCCCTCCGCTGGGAAAGCGGGCGGCTCACGAAAATCGACGTCCGCAGCGACCAGATGGAGCGTCTCACCGCCGCCCTCCGGCGCGCGCTCGACCGTGAGATCGTGGCGGCGAAATCGAAGGCCGCGAAGAAGGTGGACGAGATGACGGCGGGATCCGTCGGCGAAACGAACGGTCTGGTCCAGGCGTTCCTCGGGGGCGCGAAGGGCGAGGATCGGAAACTGGGCGATCTTCTCGCCGGGGCTCAGACGGGCACGCTGCCCGACGTCTCCAAGCCCTTTGCAGACGCGGCGAAGGGACTGGAGTTCGACACGGATCCCGGCCGGCTCCTCAAGCAGACGGATCAGCTCGAAGCCCGCCGCAGCGAAGTCGGGGCGTCGTTCGCGAAGAAGGCGGCCGACCAGACTACCTCCGCCGAAGGAACGCAGTCCGGCGCCAACGACGAGTCGAAACGGCTGGGGAGCGTGAAGGGGGACCTCGACGGCGAGATCAAGCGGCTCCTCAAGGCGATCGGGCGGTAGCTCCTTCGTATCCATTCAGGACTCCGTGGATTGGCGCCGATTCCCAGCGCCATGCGAGGCCGCCCTTCCGCGTCGATGAGCGCGAGCATCGCCTGGTCCCCGCTCATGCCGAAAGCCGCCCGAGGGCGGCCCTCTTCGCCTTCACGAGGTCCTGAACGTCCTGCGTCGCGGGCGCGGCATCGGCGGTCGGCTCGTGCCGAAGGAGAACGTTCGTGGCCGCGCCGCCGAAGAGGGAGGCGACCGTACAGAGGACAGGAAGGACCAAGCGGCTGCCCGCCGGCAGGCCATCCCCCCATCAGTTCTTCGCGGAGTTCAGATCCACCGTGATCGGCTTGGATTTTCGGATCACCGTCTTCTCGGCCTTCTTGAAGCAGGTCAGCACGAGCGACACTTCCTTAAGCTCCATCGCCTGCGTAACGGCGAAGGTCGTGGAGCATTGGACGTAGCCCTGAAAGATGCTCATGTTGGTCTTGAACGAGCCTGACTTCCCCTCCTTGGTCCACGTCAGGGTCCAGTCGCAGTTCTCCAAGTCCCGGGTGGGCTCTTCGTGGACGCGAAGCACCAGGCTCTTGCGGTTTTCGCCGCCCGCCTTGAAGTGCTGCAGGGTGCGCAGTTCGAGGTTCATGTCCGGCGGAGCCCCAGCCTTCACCGCCGTATGACCGTAGGCGTAGAGATCCCAGACCGTCTTTTTCGCGTCATTCGGATCCGGCGATCCGCGATAGGCGACCACGAGCACGAAGTCCTCCGCCTTGGGTTCGATTTTCACGACCTTCCCCAATTGTCCCCGCGCGGGTTCGGCGACATAGGGAATGTGGAAGGAGTCTTCCTTCGTAGAAAAGAAAACGGCGATGGGGATTACGTTGGTCTGGACCTTGTGCCAGGTCATGTTCTTTTCAAGGTCCCCCGCTTTGGCCTTCTCGAAACTCGCCTTGAATTTCTCGAGCGAAAAGAAGTCGAGCTTCAGATCCGCCACCTTATCCCGCCGCGCGTAGCGGATTTCCTGCATCACCTTGAGCGCCTGCCCTCCCGGCGACGGCGTCTTGAACTTGACCACGACGGCCTTCCCGCCGTCGTCGGTCACGGCTTTGGCGTCGATCCACGAGTCGTTGGCCCCTACGTTCGCTCCCGATGGAACCGACCCGGCGAACACGAGCCCGAGCGTGGCGAGTGCCGAAAGGATGCGGATCATTTCTCTTCCTCCCCAGTAAAGTCCACTCTTCTCCCTATGATACACGACAGGTCGGTGGAATCGCCTTCAATCGGCGCCGATCCCGCCCCTGGTTCCGGGCCGACCCATTCGGTACACTGGTGCGCGATCGATGAACTTCGTCAAAATGCACGGGTGCGGAAACGACTATGTCTACGTCGATCTCCGCCGCGAGAAGGTACCGCATCCGGAGAAGCTTGCCGTCTCGATCAGCGACCGCCACTTCGGGGTCGGCTCCGACGGGCTCATCCTCATCGCCCCGTCGAAGCGGGCCGATTTTCGGATGATCATGTTCAACGCGGACGGTTCCGAAGGGTACATGTGCGGGAACGGAATCCGCTGCATCGGGAAGTACGTCTACGATCGCCGGCTCACGAAGAAAAAGACCATCAGCGTGGAAACGAAGGGGGGCGTGGTCGGATTGGACTTGCACCTCCGCGGCGGTTTCGTGGAGCGCGTCACGGTCGATATGGGCGCGCCCCGGCTGGTGCCGAAGGAGTTCCACGTCCGCGCCGACGGCACCGCCACGTTTCTCCGGGATAAGATCGAGGGCATGGACGCATTCGTCCTGTCGATGGGGAATCCGCACTGCGTGATTCCGATCTCGGAAGATCCCTACGGTTCGTTCCCCTTCGAAAAGCGGGGGCCGGCGATCGAGAAGCATCCGGACTTCCCGTCGCGGGTCAACGTGGAGTTCGTCCGCCGTCTCGGTCCCGACCGGCTTCAGCAGCGGACCTGGGAGCGGGGGAGCGGCGAGACGTTCGCGTGCGGGAGCGGCGCGTGCGCCGTCGCCGCGGCGCACATTTTGACCGGAGCCACGCCCCGAAAAGTGACGATCGAACTTCGGGGAGGAGAACTCCAGATCGAGATGGCCTCCGACGGCCGGATGCTCATGACCGGTCCCGCGACGGAAGTCTTCTCGGGGGAATGGCCAACTCCTCGACGTTCCCGACGTTAGAATAGGGTCGCCATGGGCCGAGCGGTAGGCGTCGAGATCAACGATTCTCGCGTCAAGATCATCACGGTCGAGTCGACCGCGAAGAGGACGCGCATTCTCTCGTATCACGAAGAGGGAATCCCCGTCGATCCCGCCAAGAACTGGGACGATCTGGCCCAGGAGGCCCTCAAGCAGGCCTTCGCGACCTCGAGAGCCTCCAAGGGACGCGTGGTCGCCTCCATCGATTCCGGCGACGCCCTGCTCCGCGACGTCACGCTTCCCTTCAAGGAGGACGACAAGATCCGCAAGACGATCCATGCGGAGGTCGAGAGCCTCGTCCATAACTACACCATCGAGGATCTCATCGTCGACTACTTCAAGACGGGCGAGACGGAAAAGGGCTCGGTCCTCATGGCCGCGGCCGTGCCGAAACCCATCGTCGAGAAGCGCCTTCGCCTGCTCTCCGGTGCCGGCGTGGATCCGGTGGCGCTGGACCTGGACGTCTCGGCGCTCTTCAACACGTTTCTGAATGCGGGCGCCATCGACACCGATGACCCTCTCCTCATCCTCTACGGCACGCCCAAATTCACCAAGATCCTCCTCGTGGAGAACAAGCGTCCCACCTCGATCCGCACGATCCGGTTCTCGCTTCCGACGACGGAGCAGATCGCTCACGAGAAAGAGGAGCGCCGTCAGGCCGCGATGTGGGAAACGAAGGAAGTGGGACACGAGATTCCGATCGTCGTGCTCGAGGATACGGACCACGCGCGTTTCGAGGACCTCGATCAGGAGAGCCAGAATTCTCTGATCGGAATCCTGGCGAAGGAAATCTCGCGGTTCCTCCTGGCCAACGCCGCCTCGGCAAGCCCGGCCCAGATCCTCATCTCGGGCGAATACGAAACCGAGGAGGCGGCCCATCTCCTGGAAGCGGCCACGCGGATTCCGGTGCGGACCTACAATCTCCTCGACGTCCTGGAGCATCCGTTCAAGGAGGGAGAGCCCCACATCTCGGCGAAGCTCGCGGTGCCGCTCGGCCTGGCCCTCAAGGGATGCGAGGTGGACGTCCTCGGGATGGATTTCCGGAAGGACAAGTTCTCCTACTCGAAGAAATTCGAAACCGTCAAGACGACCGCCCTGGTGACCTTGGAACTCTTCATCGTTCTCCTGGCCACGGTCGCGCTCCATTTCCATTTCAAGGCCCGGGACTTCCGGACCCTGGAGCGTCAGGTCATGGAATATCAGCTCGACGCCTACCGTGCGGTCCTCTCCCAGGAAGAGCTCGTCGAAACCGACAAGAAGGAAGAGGAGCTTCGGCCGAAGAAGCGCGACAAGGAGCGCGAGGAGTTCCTGCGGGCGAGCTATCGGAAGATGCAGGACTACACCACCAAGATGCGCCGGGATCTCGGCGATGTCCACCCGCTGCGAGACTCCGCGATGGAAGTGTGGCTGGTGATCGGGGAGGCGACGCAGGCGTTCTTCAACGCCAGCGCGAAAGCCCCGCCCGCGAAGCTCGGCGAAGCGGATCTCTGGCTCTGGATCGAGAAGATCACGATCAATCGCGTCCAGGAGTCGGGCAAGGTGCGGATCGACGTCGTGCTCCTCGGCCGGGCCGCGACGATCGAACAGGCCGAGCTTTTCGCGAACTCTCTCGTCGACTACCGGCAGGCGGGGCGCCCGCAGCCGATGTTCGTGCGACGCGGGTTCTCGAACGAGCTCAAGAAGGATCCCAAGGACAACAAGGTGCCGTTCACCCTGAATCTCCAGGGAGAGGCGAAATGACCGAGGCGGCGGAGAAGAAACCGGGCGGCGGGCGGACGGTCCTCATGTTGGCCGGACTGGCGATCGCCGTCTTGGGCGCGGTCACGCTCTGGCTCTATCGCGGCGTAGAGCGATCGCGGGAGGGATGGGAGCGCTCCTGCCAGGAATACGACAAGATGGTGGCGATGAAGAAAACCGTCGTGGATCTGCGACAGAAGGCGGGCGGGGGGAAGAAGATTCAGCCGCCCCCCGACAATCCGGCCGACTTGGCGAGTTTCTTCAACGAGAAAGCCCGGCAGGCGCAGATCGGGAATCTGGGCGTTAAGCCGCCGCCGCGGGGGAGTCCCTGGCAGGGCTCCACGGAGTTCGCCTACGCGCTCTCCGTGAGCAAGGACGGAGCCGTGACGCGTTCCTCTTGGGTGAACTTCCTGGTCACGATCGAGAGGGACCGGCCCTATCTCAAGGCGAAGGACCTCTCGCTGAATTTCGAAGACAACGGAGCCGTGTGGGGCTCGGCGACCGTCAGCTTCTTCAAGTCGGAGCCGGGGAAGTAGCTACGGCCTGGCCTTCCAGTACCGCACGGTCTTGTCCCCCGAACCGGAAATCAGCTGTTTCCCGTCCGGAAGGAACGCGAGCGCGTGAACCAGCGCCACGTGTCCGGATAGCTGGTGGACCCTTCGGCCCTGGACCACGTTCCAGATGAGGATGGGGTTGTTCGCGCTTCCCGAGAGCAGATACCGACCGTCGGGGGAGAATCGAAGCGCATAGAGATTGGCCTCAGACCCGACCAACGTGTGCAGGAGTTGTCCGTCGGCGGTCCTCCACAGGCGGATGGTCTTGTCGAATCCGCCGGTGGCGACGGTCTTTCCGTCGGGGCTGAGGGTCAGGGCGCTCAGCCGTCCTTGGTGCGCTTGAATCGTGTGCCGATCGATCCCGGTCGCCGTGTCCCAAGTCTTCAGATTCCCGTCGAAGGAGCCCGACACGAGAACTTCGCCTTCCGGGTCGAATTCCAAGCAGACGACGGAATCGGCGTGGCCGATGAGGGAGGGGAGAAATGTCCGCGAGATCATGTCGTATCGACGAATCTCCGCCGACTTGCCACCGACGGCGAGGACCCGCCCGTTCGGGGTCAGGGCGATGCAATAGGTATCGATGAGTTTGTCCTGGCCCAAACGCCACTCGAGCTTGTCGATTTCTTTCCCGCTGGAAGTCTCCCAGAAGCGGATGGAACCGTCGTTGGAGCACGAAAGAACGCGTGTCCCGTCCCGGGTAAAAAGGACCCGGTTAAGGGTGGCGGTATGCCCGATCATCGAGCGGATCTCGGTTCCCCGAGCCAGGTCCCAGAGCTTGATCACCTTGTCCATCCCTCCGGTGACCATCAGGTTCTCCTTGGGGTGGAGATCGATCGACATCACGATGTCCTGATGAGCGATCGTCCGTCGAGTCTCCTCGAACAGAGTAGGGTCGGCGATTCCTGCGGCCCGAGTCCGGGCGAGCGCCTCCTTCGCGGTCGAATCTCCCGGGCGCAGAGTAAGAGCCCGCTCGAAGGCCGCGATCGCTTCCCGGTACTCCCGCGAGCGAAGGTGAGTCTCCCCGGACGCAATCGCTTCGGCGTAGAGGGCGTCCCTCTCCGAGATTTCGAACCTCTTCTTCAGTTCGAGGGCGCCGGCATCCTCCGGCCTCATTCGGAGCGCCTCCTGAATTGCGGCGAGGGCTTCGCTCCACTTCTTCTCCAGGGCCAGCTTGCGGGCTCCTTCCACGATTTCCGCGAAGCGCGCCTCCAGCTCTCCCCACTCGATCCGCCTCTTCCGTTCGGTGGCGCGAGGATCCTCCGGGAAGATTCTGAGCGCCTTTTCGAGTTCCGCGCGCGCTCCCTCCCAGTCCCCCTCCTGAATCCCTCGATCCGTTCGTGCCAAGTGCTGACGGAAGCGGCTTTCCGGGTCCTTCGGTGTCTCGGTCTTCTTCTCGACGATCTTCGGGACATCGGCGCGCGGTGAGATCTCGTGCCGATCCGATGCGGGCGCGGCGGGAGGCGGATTTCTCCCGAGGAGAGAAACGAGGGCGAGCGTCCCTACCAGAACGGCTCCGATGGCCAGCCCAACGACCCATCCGGCATAGGAGCCCTTCGCAGGGGCCGGGCGAGGTTCGCGGGGCCGGCGCGCCATCGCGGGAGCGACCTTGGAGCCCCCGTCGAGGATCTCCCGGATTCGCGCGGAGAGCTCGGCCGGTGTCGCGGGTCGCTTTTCGCGGTCCTTCTCCAGCAGAGAGAGGACGAGGCGGTTGGTCGCGGGGGAGATCTTCGGGTTTCGCTGAACCGGGGAAACGGGTTTCTCCGTCGCGTGTTTGACGAAGAGATCGCCCGAGGCTTCGCCGGTGAACGGAGGCGCCCCCGTGAGGAGATGGTAGAGCACGACTCCGAGCGAATACAGATCCGATCGGGTGTCGAGATCCTTCCGGCCACGGACCTGCTCCGGCGAGGCGTAGGTGGCGCTGCAGTGGACATGGCCGGTCAACGTGAGATGGACGTCGTCGTCCGCGCTCCGGGCCAGCCCCAGGTCGCAGACCTTTACGGAACCGGAGGGCGTGACCATCAGATTCTGCGGCTTGATGTCGCGGTGGATGATTCCCTGGTCCCAGGCGTGCTGAAGAGCTTCGGCGACCTGACGCCCTACGGCCAGGGCCTCGGGTTCCGGGAAGGACCCCCGCTCCTTGAGAACCACGTCGAGGGATCGTCCTTCCACATACTCCATGACCAGGAAGTGGTGTCCCCGGGACTCGCCGCAGTCCAAGCCGGCGACAAGATTGTCGTGGCGAAGTCGGCCCGCCGTGCGCGCTTCGGAGAGAAAGCGTTGGATATAGCCGGGATTGTTTTTCGCCAGCTCGGGCTTGAGGATTTTGATCGCCACCCAGCGATCCATGCTCTTCTGGCGCGCCTTGTACACCGTTCCCATTCCGCCTTTGCCGAGACGTTCGTGGAGCGTGTAGCCGGGGATGAGATCGGCGAATTCCGGATGCACTCGCCTCCGAGGTCCGCAGCGGCCGCACTGAGGGCCGGTGTACGGCTGTTCGCAGGTCGTGCACTGCTTCATCGGAAGCACTGTTTTGCGTCCGTCCTCCGGAATCTGAGGAAATCGGCGTAACGCTTTTCGTTTGACCCAGTCGCATAATAATGTATAGTACGCGCATATTTATGAGAACCGCAGTGCGCAAGGCCGACCGCCAGAAGCGGATCCTCGAGCGGGTCCGGGAACGGGAAGTCGCGACTCAGACCGAGCTCAAGGAGATCCTCGCCGGCGAGGGCGTCGAGGTGGACCAGGGGACGCTTTCCCGGGATATCCGGGAGCTCGGCCTCGTCCGCATCTCCACGGAAGCCGGCTTCAAGTACGCGCCGGTGGAATCCGCGACGCCCGCGGCTCCGACGAAGCTGGCCGGTCGGCTGGTGAAGTCGGCGGAGAAGTCGGGGAACTTGATCGTGGTCCAAACGGGACCCGGCAACGCCCAGATGGTGAGCCTGGCGATCGACAAGCTCTCGTGGCCGGAGGTGCTGGGAACCGTGGCCGGGGACGACACCCTTCTCGTCGTGGTGCGGGAAGGCCATCCCGCCGCGCGCGTGGCAAAGAAGATTCTCGAACTTCGGGAGAGATAGATGCCCAAGAAGATCGTCCTGGCGTACTCCGGGGGACTGGATACCTCGGTCATTCTGAAGTGGCTCAAGGAAACCTACCGCTGCCCGGTGATCGCGTTCATCGCCGACATCGGCCAGGGCGAGGACGTCGGCGCCGTCTCGCGGAAAGCGACCAAGACGGGCGCGGACAAGGTCCACGTGGCCGATCTCAAGGAAGAGTTCGTCAAGGACTTCGTCTTTCCCGCGCTCAAGGCGAATGCGGTCTACGAGGGCGCCTATCTCCTGGGCACCTCGATCGCGAGGCCGCTCATCGCGAAGGTTCAGGTCAAGATCGCGCAATCGGAGGGGGCCGATGCGATCGCCCACGGAGCCACCGGAAAGGGCAACGACCAGGTCCGGTTCGAGCTCACGGCCAAGGCCCTCGCACCCGAGCTCGAGATCATCGCGCCTTGGCGAACCTGGGACTTCCGGGGCCGGACCGACCTCTTCGCCTACGCGGAGAAACACGGCATCCCGCTTCCCGTGACGAAGGACAAGCCGTACTCGATGGACGCGAATCTGATGCACGTGAGCTACGAAGGAGGGATCCTCGAGGATCCGTGGGCCGAGGCTCCGAAAGAGATGTTCCAGATGACGAAGGATCCCACCGAGGCTCCCGATTCGCCGGAGGTCGTCGAGATCGAGTTCGCGGAAGGAGCGCCCGTGGCTCTGAACGGCGAGCGTCTCACGCCCGCGAAGCTCCTGGCCGCCCTCAACACCGGTGCCGGGAAGCACGGCGTCGGCCGCGTCGACGTCGTCGAGAATCGATTCATCGGGATGAAATCGAGGGGCGTCTACGAGACGCCGGGGGCGACCGTTCTTCAGATCGCCCACCGCGGCGTCGAGTCGCTCACGATGGACCGCGAAGTGATGCACCTCCGGGACCAGCTCATGCCGAAGTTCGCGGAGCTCATCTACAACGGCTTCTGGTACTCGCCCGAGATGAAGGCGCTCCGAGCCTTCCTCGACGCCACCCAGAAGGGAGTGAACGGCGTCGCGCGAATCAAATTGTACAAGGGCTCCGCCTCGCTCGTCGGCCGGAAGTCGGCGAACTCGCTCTACAGTCCCGAGCTCGCGGGGTTCGACACCTTCGCGACGTACAACTCCAAGGACGCGGAAGGCTTCATTCGGATGAACGGGCTCCGGCTCACCCTGAACAAGAGCCTGAGGTGGGCGGACTGATGTTGCGAGACCGATTTTCCGAGCCGGCGAACGAATTCGCGGCCGCGTTCGTCGCGTCCGTTCGGGACGACGAGCGGCTCGTGCCGTTCGACATCCGAGGGTCGATCGCCCATGCGAGGATGCTGGGACAGGTCGGGCTCCTCTCGGAGAAGGACTCCGCGGATCTCGTGGCCGGGCTCGAGAAACTCCTCCGGAACGGCCTCACGCTCGATCCCGCGCTGGAGGATGTCCACATGAACGTGGAGCACGCGCTGGGGCCGGTCGGAGCGAAGCTCCATGCCGGGCGAAGCCGGAACGACCAGGTCGCGCTGGACCTTCGGCTCTGGCTGAAAGGCGCCATTCGGAGGATTCTCGAGGAGATCGCGGCTCTGCGGAAGTCGCTCGGCGTGCGGGCGATCGAGCACGCGCGGACGCTTTTCCCCGGGACGACCCATCTCCAGCACGCGCAGCCGGTCGTCTTCGGCCACCTCCTCCACGCGTGGTCGGTCGCGCTCGCCCGGGACGGAACGCGGCTGCGGGACTGCTTCGTTCGGGCGGACGTCTCGCCGCTGGGAGCCGGCGCCTTGGCGGGTACGTCGCTCCCGGTCGATCCCCGCATGACCGCGAAGGAACTCGGCTTCCGAGACCTCTTCGTGAACTCGATCGACGCGGTGAGCGACCGGGACTTCGCGGCGGAATTCGTCTTCGACTGCTCGATGACGATGACCCATCTCTCGCAGATGGCGGAGATGTTGATCCTCTGGACGACTCCCGAGTTCGGGTACGTCGAGCTTCCCGACGCGCTCTGCACGACCTCGTCGATCCTGCCGCAAAAGAAGAACCCCGACATGATCGAACTCGTCCGAGGAAAAGCGGGGAGCGTCGCCGGCCATCTGGTGAATCTCCTCACGACGCTCAAGGGGCTGCCCGTGGGATACAACCGAGATCTGCAGGAGACGAAACCGCCGATGTTCGCCGCGGCGGATACCGTCCGGGCGTCGCTTCAGGCCATTCGGATCGCCGTCGACGGGATGAAGGTGAACGCGGCGCGGGCGATGGGGGCGATCGAATTCCCCATGCTTGCGACGGATCTGGCGGAGTATCTCACGGCGAAAGGGGTCCCCTTCCGGGAGGCGCATTCGGCGGTCGCGAAGTTGATGAAAAACTGGAAGGGCGGCAAGCCGAGAGCGTCGCAGCTCAAGGCCGCTCATCCGGCGTTCGGAAAAGACGCCGTTTCGCTTTTTTCTCCGGCCGCCTCGGTCGCCGGCAGAAAGTCCTGGGGGGGCACGGCCCCCGAGAACGTGGAAGGGAGTGCGTTGAAGTCATGATCCGGATCGACAAGTTCGCGTCCTCGACCTCCAAGCTCGCGCTGCCGGAATCGCTCGAGGTGGTCCCCGAGGCGATGCCGGAGGCGGGTCAAGTCGTCGTGGTCCGGGCGAAGACGGAGAACCCGTTCTATCCGGACCTCGAACTCGCGGACGGATCCTACTCGCACATCCGGGCCGGCGACGTCATCGCCGGCGTTCTCGGCGGGCGGCAGGCGCTTCGAGGGTTCGTCGGCTACGCGCCCTATCGAGTGCGGGCGGGCGAGACGCTCCATCTTCTGAACCTCGGGGGCGTGATCGGCCGGTGCATCGGGGGCCACAAGGATTTGGGCGACGCGATCGAGGTGGAGTTCCTCGGCTGCGCGGTTCGAGGCCAGAAGCTCTTGAATATCAAAGAGGCGGCCTTGCCTGAGGTCGAGGTGCTCGGCGAGTCGAAGCCGATCATCCTGGTCATGGGCTCGTGCATGAACGTCGGAAAGACGGCCGCGGCGACGGAGATCGTGCGACTCCTGGCCAAGGCGGGTCACCGAGTCGGAGCGGCGAAAATCTCGGGAGTCGCCTGTCTTCGGGACCTCCGAAAGTTCGAGGCGGCGGGGTCGGCCAAGACGCTTTCGTTCCTCGATTGCGGCGTGCCTTCGACGGTCGACGCCGACGTCTCGACGATCGCGAAAACGCTCGTCGCGAATCTCGCCGACTCGGATGTGATCGTGATGGAGCTGGGGGACGGAATCCTCGGCTACTATCACGTGGACAGCGTGCTCGAGGACGCGGGCTTCATGGCGAACGTGGATGCGGTAGTGTTCTGCGCGGGCGATCTCGTGGCGGCGTGGGGCGGGAAGCAGATCCTCGAATCGAAGGGGATTCAAGTTACGTGCGTCTCCGGACCGGCGACGGACAGCGTGGCAGGGACGACCTACATCGAGGGCGTGATCGGACTCCCCGCGGCGAACGCCCTCACCGAACCAGCCAAGCTGATGGAAATCCTGGCGCCGGCGGTCGCGATATGACGGTAAAGGTCAGCGTCTTGGGCGCCTCCGGCTATATCGGGGGCGAGGTGGTGCGGCTCCTCCTCGGACACCCGCACGTCGAGATCGCGAGCGTCTGCGCCCACGAACAGGTGGGGAAACGGGTGGACGAGGTCCAGCCCAACCTCCGGGGATTTACCGATCTCGTGTTTGCGAAGGAGCCCGCTCCCGCGGACGCGACCTTCCTTTCGCTCCCCCACGAGGAGTCGATGAAACTCGCGCCGGCTCTCTCGGGCAAGGTCATCGATCTCTCCGGCGCCTTCCGTCTTCAGGATCGGGCGGCGTTCGAGAGGTTCTACAAGATGCCCCACACGGCGTGGGAGTCGCGGAAGGATTTCGTCTACGGGATCCCGGAACTCCATCGAGGTCGGATCCGGGAAGCCTCGAGGGTGGCGGCGGGGGGCTGTTTCGCGACCGCCGCGATTCTGTCCCTCCGTCCTCTCCGGGACTTGGCCTCGGGTCAGGCGATCGTCGACGGAAAGACCGGCTCGTCCGGATCGGGGAACCGACCCGGCGAAAAGACCCACCATCCTTTCCGGGCCGGGAGTTTCTTCGCGTACGAATCCTTCCATCATCGGCACACGCCCGAGATCGAGCAGGAGTCGGGCCTGAGGGTGCTCTTCCAACCGCATTCGGCGCCCATGGTTCGAGGCGTCTTCACGACGAGTTACGTCCCCCTCCGGAGGGCGATGACGGACGAAGAAATCCTCGCGCTCTTCCGAGGCTTCTACCCGGGCGAGCGATTCGTGCGGGTTTCCCGATCGACCCCGAACGTCCGAAACGTGGCCTACTCGAACTTCATCGACATCGGCGTCGGCGCCGACGGAACCTGGGCGATCGTCTGGGCGGCGATCGACAATCTGGTGAAAGGCGGAGCGGGACAAGCGGTTCAGTGCTTCAACCTGATGTTCGGGTTCGACGAGGGGACGGGGCTGATGCAGGCGCCGGGGAATCCATAAGGGGAAGCATCTAGCATGAAGCGTCGAGCATGAAGAAGCGAATATGGGAACCACAAGTTTCACCCAGCTAGAGGTTTGGAAGAAAGCGCACAGGCTTGCGTTGGAGGTATACCGAGTCACGAAAACGTTTCCGGAGGACGAGCGGTACGGCTTGGCCAGTCAAATGCGCAGAGCCGCCGTTTCCGTTCCGGCGAACATCGCAGAAGGATATGGTCGTCGCAGCGCCCCGGACAAGGCGCGGGTCTATTACATCGGCCAGAGCTCACTGGAGGAATTGAGGTACTACGTGATTCTGGCGCGGGAATTGGGTTCCGTGGCCGAAGAGGGCGAATTGCTAGATTCGTCTGCCGATGAAGTGGGCCGGATGTTGCGGAGTTTTACCGACGCCGTCCGCCGTGGATCCTAGATGCTAGATGCTAGTTAAGACTTACGCCTCCCTTCCCCTTGACCTCTCCCACGGCCAGGACGTGCACGTGTGGGATACGTCCGGACGCCGGTATCTCGACCTCTATGCCGGCCATGCGGTCTGTTCCACCGGCCATTGCCATCCGGAGGTAGTCCAGGCGATTCAAGATCAGGCGGCGAAGCTCATCTTCTACTCGAACGTCGCCGGACTTCGCCTTCGCGAAGAGGCGGCCGCCCGACTTTGTCCGCGGGGCTATCACGCGCTCTTCGCCAATTCCGGCGCGGAAGCGAACGAGGACGCGCTCAAGCTCGCGCGCAAATTCACGGGGCGAGAGGAAATCGTCGCGATGATCGGAGGATTTCACGGCCGGACGGCGGGAGCGGTGAGCGTCACCGGCATCGAGAAGTATCGCGTCGGACCGCAGGTGCCGGGGGTGCGATTCGTCCCCTTCGGAGAGGTGCCGGAGATCTCGACGAAGACCGCGGCGGTGATCCTCGAGCCGATCCAATCCATGGCCGGAGTCAAGATGGCGAGGGCGGAGTATTATCGGGGGCTTCGCGAGGCGTGCGACCGCGCCGGCGCCCTCCTCGTCTACGACGAGGTTCAAACCGGGATCGGCCGCACGGGAACGATGTTCTTCAGCGGCCGGTACGGCGTCCACGCGGACTTGGTGACCCTCGCGAAGGGAATCGCGAGCGGGATTCCCCTCTCCGCGGTACTCGTGAAGGCGGCGATCTCGGAGACGGTCAAATACGGAGACTTCGGTCACACGTTCGGCGCCGGCCCGATCGCGATGGCCGCCCTCCGCGCGACGATCGGCGTCGTCGAGGCGCTGCTCCCGAATGTCGTCGAAACGGGGGTGTATCTTGCGGAGAAGCTCCGGCCCTTCGGCGAAGTCCGGGGTCTCGGATTCCTCGTCGGACTGAAGATTGCCCGGGATGCCGCGAAGGTGCGCGACGCGCTCTTGGCCCGGAGTATCGTCGTCGGTACGGCCGATGAGCCGGGCGTCCTCCGACTCCTTCCGCCCCTGACGCTACGGAAGCCCCATGTGGATGAATTCGTGCGAGCGCTGGATGAAACACTTCGTTAACACGCAAGAGTGGTCTCGAGCAGACCTCGAGCGCGTCTTGGATCGAGCGCGGAGATTCAAAGTCGGCGAGGCGTCTAAGCCTCTCGCGGGAAAATCGGTTGCGATGGTGTTCTTCAACCCGTCCCTTCGAACCCGCGTCTCTTTCGAGGTGGCGATCCACCAACTCGGCGGGCACGCGGTCACGATGTCCGTGGGCACGGAATCTTGGTCCCTCGAGTACCGGGAAGGCGCCGTCATGGATGCGGACAAGACCGAACACATCCAGGACGCGGCGCGGGTACTTTCGCGGTACGTCGATGCGATCTGCGTCCGGAGTTTCCCGGCGATGAAATCGTACGACGAGGACATGGCCGACGGCGTGATCGAGGCGTTTCGGAAGCACGCGGAAGTCCCCGTCATCAGCATGGAGTCCGCGCTCTTTCATCCGTGCCAGGGGATGGCCGATCTCTTGACGATGCAGGAACTCCGGGCGAAGAGCGTCTGCCTCCGGTGGGCCTACCATCCGAAGGCTCTTCCGATGGCGGTGCCCAATTCGTTCGCTCTGATCGCGAGTCGGTTCGGATACGATCTGACCTTGGCTTGGCCGAAGGAGTTTCCCCTCGAGGATCGCCTGCTCGCCGACGTGGAACGGAATCTGGGACGCCCGCTCCGAATCGTGCACGACCCGAACGTCGCCGCCGACGTGGTCTATGGAAAGTCGTGGGGCGGATCGAGGTACTACGGCCGGTGGGAGGAGGAAAAGAAGATCCGAGACGGGTACAAGCACTGGCAAGTGACGGAGATCCCGAAGGGCTCGACCTTTCTGCATTGCCTGCCGGTGCGCCGAAACGTCGAGGTGGCCGACGCGGTTCTCGACTCCTCGGCGATCTACGACGAGGCGGAGAATCGGCTCCACGTCCAAAAGGCGATTCTGGCGGAGGTGATGTCGTGAAGCCCGAACACGTCGATCTTCTCCGGCAGGCGTTGCCCTACATCAACAAGTTCAAGAATAAGACCTTCGTGGTGAAGATCGGCGGCGACATCGCGGAGGAGCCGGCGAACCTGAATTCGTTCACGG
This sequence comes from uncultured Planctomycetales bacterium, assembly GCA_964526305.1. Classification (GTDB taxonomy): domain Bacteria; phylum Planctomycetota; class MHYJ01; order MHYJ01; family JACPRB01; genus JACPRC01. Next base: position 20,227 of record CAZGKV010000084.1, read on the forward strand.
AGGAGGTGGCGCTCCTGGCGCAGGTCGGAATTCGCGTCGTCATGGTTCACGGCGGAGGAAAGCAGGCGACGGACCTTTCGGAACGGCTCGGGATCGAAGCCAAGATCGTCTCGGGCCGCCGCGTGACGGACGACCGCGCTCTCGACGTCGTCAAGATGGTCTTCGCAGGGAAGATCAACACGGAGATTCTCTCGTCCCTCCGTAAAGCCGGCGTCGAGGCGGTGGGCCTCTCGGGCGTGGACGGGGGAATCCTGGATGCGGTGAAGCGGCCCCCCACGAAGGTCCTCAACGACCAGACGGGGAAGAAAGAGCTCGTGGATTTCGGCCACGTCGGCGACATCGTCGGCGTCGACGTCAAACTCCTGAAGACGCTCCTCGATGCGGATTTCATCCCGGTGATCGCGTCGCTCGGGGCGGACGACGAGGGAAACGTCCTCAACATCAACGCGGACACCGTCGCCTCCAAGATCGCCGGCGCGCTCGCCTGCCAGAAGCTGATCTTGGCCAGCGACGTCGACGGTATTCTGCGGGGGGACGGCTCGCTGGTCTCGCGCGCGACGGTCGCCGAGGTCCAGGCCTTCATCAAGGAAGGAGTGATCAAGGGGGGGATGATCCCGAAGGCTCAGGGGATCCTGGACGCGCTGAAGGACGGGGTCCGGAGCGTCCACATCATCAACGGCATGAAGCCTTCGAGCGTGCTCACGGAGGTCTTCACCGATACCGGCTGCGGGACGATGATTTACCGGGAGGGATAGCGGTCGCCGGGGGTATCATTCTCGGGATGCGTGGGATGGGACGATCCATCGCGAAACACTGGCCGGTACTGGTCGGCTCGCTCGTTCTCCTCGCCGTCGCCTTCGCGGCCACCACACGGACTTGGGGGGCGTCCAAGAGACACCGAGAGCGGCCGGGTCTTGTCGTTGCCGAAGAGATTCGCGTGCCCGTCCTCACTCCTGCTTCCGAGGAGCGGCGAACCGAACCAGCCCAGGGGGCGGAAGTCACGGAAAAAACGGAAGCTCGGGCGATCCTGGCAAGGTATCGGATGCGGATGGCGGACGCACGCACCGAGATGGCCGAAGAGAGTCTCGCGTTCGCCAGGTCTATGTGGCTTGAGTATTCGCAGTGGAATCTGAAGAGCCTCGAGCGAGTACTGGGGCTCTCCCCGGCTCAAAAGGCACGGATGGAAGAGCTCCTGGCCCGCTTCGAGGACGAAAAGGCACTTTGGTCGAACCACTCTGCCGACGAAGCCGAAGTGGAGCGGAAGCTCGGCGAGGTGCGCGACCGATACCGAGACTGGATCCGAGCGGAACTCTCCCCGGACCAGCGAGAGAAGTATGATGGAATGTCCATGGAATTGAGATACCGTTTTGCGGTCCGAGATTTTGATATCGAGCGTTCTCGATCGCAAGACTGAGAGGCTGTGAAATAATCGGGCCTCCGGCCCGATTTTCACAGCCTCTCAG
>CAZGKV010000085.1:0-21659 GCA_964526305.1 uncultured Planctomycetales bacterium
AGTTCTCACGCAACGTGCGTGAGAATCGCCATATCAACAAGCGCGGGAAACGACAGGGAGTCGGTCGAGCAATCGGCGCGCCTTCTCCTCGTCGCCCACACGGAGGAAGGCGCGCCAGCGGATCGGGTCGAAGTTCATTGGCGCAACTTCACGATGAACTTTCCCTGGAAGCGCGTGCGGTTGGTCACGGTGAACGTAACCGTTCCTTTCCAGCACCCGACTTGCACCCAGGACCCCACCGACGGATTGCCGAGGAAGATCCTGCCCCGGGCATCTCGGGCTTCGAGCTGGAATCCTCCCGGGGCGAGGAAGTCAAACCCGAAGGAAGTTCGCGCGTCGAAATCGATCTTGAAGGAAAACGACTTACCCGGATGTAGCGTGCCCGACTGAGCGATTACAGGGGAGGCCGAACCAGCGTCGGCAGGATTCGACACGGCGGAGGCGAGTAGGGCGATCAGAGATCCCATGGCAGCGCGTGCCGTCGTTTTCATCCGTCCAATCCTTTCACAGTTCGGTATACACCCTGAGTGAGCAAGCGCCCTGCCATGAGTTCTTCTCGCGGATGGACCTAGGAGAGATGAGATCTTGGCCATTCTGAGTCGATCAAAAGGATCGGGTAGGAGATGGGACGGGCTACTTTGCCTGAACGCTCCGCGGCTGCGGCAGGGCCTGGAGTTGCTTCACCAACCCCGCCGGCAAGGGTCGATCCGAGACCGGGGTGAGCTTCGTCCCTTCTTGGCCGAGCGTCGGCTTGCCGTACCGCTTTTCCAGCGCTACGAAGAGCTTGCCCAACTCCTTTCTCTCTCCTTCTGCGAGAAAATACGAGTCGTGGAGTTGACCCCAAACGCCGTCCCCACGCGCCCGGCTAAGGCAGGTCATCGCGTTCACCTGCGTCCCAAGCCAAAGGCGGTATAGAGCGAGCTTCGGGACGGTTCCGTCCTTTCCGACGAAGTTCTCCAAGAAGGATACGAGTCCTCCACCGCCGATGGTCATGACGCTCCGTTCGCTCTTCTGGTCGCCGTTGGGATTCCGGATGGTGGCGCTATGCCGCCAGGCCCTCGACCTACGGTCGTAGACATAGTAACGGGTGTCCGTGGCGCCCTTCGCGGGACCGGGGTGTTTTTGGACGAAGAACTGGAAGGTCTCCCCCACTTGCCAGTCCCACAACATGTGGGTGTGAGCCCCCTCCCCCTCGCCCCCGAAGCGATTGAAGATCGTCTTCGGATCGGCCTCCGGTACGCTCGGACGAAGCTTGGGCGCGGTATCCCAGATGGAAAAGATCGTGCGGCGCTCCTTCGGCCCGTTGTGCTGGATTCCGCAGTACCCTCCCGCGGGTTCACCGGGATGCCAATTCGCTCCGCAGTAGTAGATCCCGTGATGGGTGGCCAAGACCGTGATCTCCCCATACAGGCAGGTGGCCTCCTCCAGCTTGTCTGTTTCCCACCACAAGTGCTGCGCCGCCGCGCACTCGAGCGCGAATAGGAGAGTGGCTCCAGTAGCGATTGCCGTGGTATGGAAGCGCATCATCTGTTCCTGCGATGACAGAGTGCCGGAGGGCATCATGGCCTCACCAGTGCACCATTTGCAAGCGTTTGCGGACGGGCGACTTCGTGTACTTCCCAACGATTTGGATAGAGGACCCTCCGGCAGATCCCTACAGAGATCATAGGGAGGCACGAGGTGCAAGGAGTGTCGTGTTTGAAGAACGCGTGAACGAACACTTCGACACATTGGTCTCACAAGGGCGAGGGCACATGCCGCATCGGAATCGAACACGGAAGCCCCACCTGAGAGAAGGGGCCCGAAGCACTGCCTGCGTGGCGTTCCTGGGATTGGCCTATTCCCTTGCTTGCGGCGAGGAGCGGCAGGAACGGGATGCCGCCCCACCAACCGTTCGGCTGAACTCCCAACAAATCACCCGCAGCACCGGTGCGGGCGGCGCGGAAGATCCGTCCATCCTGAAGACCGCCGACGGACGCATCTGGATCGCATGGTTCGATCGGGACCAGGCGGGGAAGTGTCATCTTTGGTGCAAGAATTCTCGGGACGGCAAGACCTGGAGCGATCCGATCCAAGTGACGAGAAACCCAGAAGGGGACAACTGGTATCCCTCCATGATCCAGGCCGCGGACGGAACGCTATGTCTGGCGTGGTGGTCGGGACGAACCGGGAACGGGGAGATCTGGTTCTCGGAGTCCGCAAGTGGGAAAGAATGGTCCGATCCCATACGAATCACCAACAACCTCGGGCACGACTGGTGCCCTTCGTTGGTTCAGGCGGGCGATGGAACCCTCTGGATCGCCTGGGGGGCGAGCGAATCCAAGGGCAAGAACAAGGACATTTGGGTGACTCGCTCGATCGACCGCAAGCAATGGTCTCAACCGCGCGGCGTGCTTCACTCGGAGTTGAGTGAGGACTTCCCGTCTCTTGTTCCCTACGGACCGAAGGGAGTGCGGATGGCCTACTGCGCCTATACCTACCGAGGAGAGGAGATCATCAGCCTCGGCAACGATTCCGCCGAAATCTATCTGGTCGAATCGGAAGACGGTTCCTCCTGGTCGAAACCGATTCGCCTCACGGAGAACGCGACAGTGGATCTTCTCCCATCTCTCGTCAACGAACCGCGAGGAGATCTCTCTGTTTTCTGGACGTCCAGCGCCACCGATCCCTTTGGAGACACGGTCGGACTCTGGATGTCCAAAGGCAAGAGGTCCAAGTTGTATCGGATCACTTCCTATGCGGGCGAGGACTACTCTCCGAAGGTGATTCGTACGGGCGAGGGGGTGTATTGGACCGCATGGGTTTCGAATCAGTCGGGCAAGCGGAACATTTGGGCGGGCAGTTTCCGATCGACGGAATTGAAGTGAGCGGTTTCCTGGCCGGCCTGCCGAGTCGGTAGCCCTCCGTCCGGACTAGGCAGCGCAGCAGGACATCTATTGTTCGCCCGAGCTAGGGGAACCCTCTTTCGTGGAAGAGAGTCCATCCAGATGCTGTCCCAATCGCCATGCCATCCAGACAAAGCACAGGGGCCCCAGATGAAGAAGCAAGCGATGTTCGTTCCCTTCCATCCACCGCCGATCCGTTGTTCCGGTCCAAACGACCAGATACACGCCCAGCATGCAGAGCCCAAGGAGGGGAAGGAATGACGAAGGATCCTTCAATCGAGGATGCCGCGTTACCAACAATACCGCAATGGCCATCCAGAGCACGTTCCATCGACGGGTGTGGCACAGTTCGGAGGTCAGTCTCAAGAGCACCTTGAAGCAGTGTCCTACGTCTACAGAGGAACCAAACCGCACAATCGGTCCCTCCTGGAGAAGACCCCGCTTGGTGATGGTCCAAAGCACGAACAGGGCCAACCCCGGCAGCAGGATCGCAATTCCACCGGCCGCCTTGCGCCAGGACCCGATTCGGAGTGCCATGACTGCGAGGACCAGAGCGGACAGCCCCACGATGGCGCCCCCTTCGTCCTTCGTCATTGCCGCGCAGCACGCAAGGGCGGAGAGAGCGCCGGCTCCCCGGTGTCCTTCGAGCCAGGAGCACGCGCGAACGGCGCCGATCATCGCGAAGACGGCAAGTGGATAGTCACAATACGCCGTGAGGACTCCGTCGAGGCTGTTTCCCAATGTGGGAAGAAGAGAGTATCCTGCGGTACACCAGCTTGCGACCGACATCCCCATTCGCTCGCTGAGTGTCCCGTGTACGACCGCAAGGGAGGCCAGGAAAAACAGAAACATCGCCAATCGAACGTATATCTCTTCCGAAGGACTCGTCACCCGAAATACCCAGGCATAGACACAGGGCATCAGGAGTGGGTATTGGGGATGCACGTGGGGACGAACGGGCTCCATGAAGTCGGGATTCCAAAAGGTCCCGTAACGCTCGATGGATTTCGCCTTCATCGTCCAGATTGTTTCGCCGTCGAGACCCAGCCCCTCCTGGGTCAACGACCGGAACAGGAAGGCCAGACTCACCAGACCCGTTAGGCAGATTCCCACCCAGGACGGCAGCCCAATTCTCGAGCATGGACGGAAGGAGGGACGAGATCGAAGGAGCAGGAAGAGTCCAAGTCCCCCGAACGCGACCGGGATGAATATCGTTAGAGCCGAGCCCCCTCCTATCATCGCCAGTAGGCTCACGAGTCCGAGTGTTCCGAGCCCGATCGTGTACCCCAGACCGAGGAACTCGGCACGTCCCAGCGGTCGCCGACGACCGAGACAAGCAGCCGTCAGTCCCGCTCCCCCAAGAGTTGCACTGACCAGCAGAAGAACGAAGCTAGCGAAAATGGGCCACCCTGCCCACGTAGGCAGTCTTGGAATCGAAAGGATCCGTAATGAAGATCATCCAAGCACTGGGGTCTCGCTTCCGGATTGACGGAAGATCTTCGAGTCGACACTCCCGCGACTGTCTGGGGTAGAGTCGACTGAAGAGAACGAAGTTGGTGTCGACATCGGGCGGAGGCTCACGAACAATCCAGAGGATCGCGTCCTCGGGCACGACGCGCCGGCAATGCCTTACGAACGCGTGGTAGTCCGTCTCCCCACGACGCCACTCCTGAATCCAGTATTCGACATCACGGGAACGATAGAGGGTTCCCATGAAAACGAATATACCCAGAGTGACCCAGGAACCGATTACCGATATCGGTCCCTCGAAAAGAGATCTGAGGTGTCTCACCGGATCGGGATCATATCGAGGATCCGAAGTTGATGCAACTTGACGAGGGGAGTACCCGGGGCAGTGCGCCTAACGGAGAGTCGCGACGACCGCATGATGCCCCTCTACAGCACCGGTCCGTCCGACCTTCTCGAGAGGTGTAGAAGAGCGGATCCCCGAGACGGTCTCTAGGGAGTCTCCGAAGCGATCTGGAGCGCCGCGACACTGCCGGCCAGCGGGACGGAAACCGGCGCGGCCGCACTCGTCTTCGGGGTTACCCCGGACGACTTGACCTTCAAGGTCGGTTCCTCCATCTCGCCGCCCACGTTGCCTGAGATCCCGCCGAGGGTTCCATCCGGCGCCAGTCGCATGATTCGCCAATCCAACCACGACGCCCCGGATGCGACAACGTCCCCGCCCAGGAAGTACCCTCCGTCCGCCGCAGGGCGAATCGAGGCGCCGGCAAACGCGCTTCCCGCGTACGTTCGGCGCCAAAGGACCGAGCCGGCGGAGTCGAGCTTTAGGGAGAAGAACTCCGCGGAGGAGTCGGGGCTGAAGGAATGGGTCGTTCCGGAGACGATGAATCCCCCATCGGCGGTCGCTCTCGCGGAGCGGAGAGAATCTTCCTCATCGCCCCCCAGGGTCTTTTTCCATACCACGGCTCCCGACAAGTCCACGCGGAAGAGGAGAAGATCGCTCGAGGTCGAGAAGTACTCGTCCCATCCGACGCTTCCACTGACGTTTCCCGCAACGAGGTATCCCTTTCCCGGGATCTCCTCCACTCCGACGACCCGTTCGTCCGAGTACTTCCTGGGCCAGTGGACTCCCCCATAGGTTTTCTGCCACTGAATCGCCCCGGACCCTGCGAACTTGAGAAGCCAGATCTCTCCCGATCCGCTTCCCAGCGACTCCGTATCGGCCGCGACGATGCATCCGCCGTCGCCGGTCGCTCGCACGGCTCGGACGGAATCGTTTTTCGATCCTCCGAAGCGCTTCTGCCATAGGATTCCGCCGGTGGTCGTCAGTCGCAGGAGCCAGGCGTCGTTCATCTGCGCCCCGAACGATCCGGTCCTCCCGCCCACGAGCCATCCGCCGTCCTGCATTCGATGGACGGCCTGGAAGGAATCGCTACCCGATCCTCCGTAGGTGCGGTGCCAGAGCACCTCTCCGGTCGGACCCAGTCGCAGAACCGATCCATCTCCCGCGACGACGCTGGAGACGACGATGCACCCGCCATCCTCCACGACCTCCATGCCCGCCTCGGACGGCTGATCCAGGCCCGGGAATCGCCGCTGCCAGAGAAGCGACCCGAGCTTGTCGAGCTTGAGGACCCAGAGTCCGGTCGGCCCGCCGGAATCCGACCAGCCTGCGATGAGGACTCCTCCATCCCCCGTAGCGCGCACGGCGGAGAGCTTGTCGCTCCGGGATCCGGGGCCGACCGATCCGATGCGCACCGACCATGGTGGGACCGATGGATTTCCCGGAGTGAATGAAAACGGGCCATTGGTCGCCCTCAGCTGATTCGTACTGTTGGTCGCGGTCACGCGCCAAAAGTACGTCTTGCCGGTCTGCAGGATCCCAGAGGGAACCATGGCGGAGGTCTGGTTGGAGGATAGAGCTTTGACGTACACGAGAGGAGTTTGAAAGGTGGCCTCGGCATCGATCTCCAAGAGGTACCCGGTCTCCGACCCCACGTCTTCCCATTTCAGAGTAGGCGTCGGTCCGATCCCTACGGCGCCATTCGAGGGGGAAAGCAAATCGAATCCCTGGCCACAGCCAGAGAGACCGGCCACGACCAGAGCGATACTCCCCAACGTCCGCATCAGAATTCCCTCCGGCATCACAAGGGGCGGGATTGTGTCAAACAGAGCGGGGATCGTCAATGCCAAACTCTGAGCGGATCCGCGCAGGGGGTCCCCGGCATGCGCAAACCGATTCTTTCGGAAATCGCCTTCGAGAGATACAATAGAGGAGAGGATTAAGGAGGACAGAGATGGCACGGAGTGCATCCAAGACCGTGAAGGAGTACCTCGCGGAACTTCCCCCGGATCGTCGGAGCGCGATCCAAGCGGTCCGAGAGGTCATCCTCAAGAATCTCGACAAGGGATACGAAGAGGGAATGCAGTACGGGATGATCGGGTACTACGTTCCGCATCGGGTCTACCCCCCCGGCTACCATTGCGATCCCAAGCAACCCTTGCCTTTCGCCGGCCTCGCCTCGCAGAAAAACCACATGTCGCTGTACCTGATGTGCCTCTATGGCGACTCCGAGCAGGCCAAATGGTTCAGCAAGGAGTGGGCGACCACAGGCAAGAAACTCGACATGGGCAAGTCCTGCATCGGATTCAAGAGACTCGAAGACTTGGCGCTCGAGGTGATCGGAAAGGCCATCTCCCGCGTCCCGGCGAAGGACTACATCGCGCACTACGAATCGGTCATCAAGAAGGTCCGGTCGAAGAGGAAGTCCTAGTCCTCGATTCTCCGATCCTGAAGCCGGCCCGCGCGGAACCGCTTCTCCTCCCGTCGCCGATCCTTGGAGGCCCGCGTCGGGCGCGTCGGCCGTCGCACCTTCGGAGGGATGAGCGCGGCGCGAAGAAGCTCGGCCACGCGATCCGAAGCGTCCGCGATGTTGCGCGCCTGCTCCCGAGTACGCTGGCTCGACACCAGGAGCCTCCCCTCCCCGTCCAGCCGCGATCGGAGGAACGTGCGGATCCGATGGGACTCGTCCCCCACGAGTCCCGCCAACATCCAGAGATCGATTCGCATCTGGATCTTGGAGGCGGTCTTGTTCACGTTCTGGCCGCCGGGTCCCGAGGATCGCACCGCTCGAATCTCGATGGCCGCGACCGGGATGGTGACCCGAGAATTCACGACAATGGGTTCGATCATGCGAGGGGAATTCTATCCGCTCTGGAAGGCGCGGTCGATTCTTCGAATAGTTCTCCCTCGCAGGGCAATCCGAGGGAAGATCGAGAAAAGGAGCCTAGGATGACCGATCCCGACCGGCGCCCGCACGACGAGTCCCGAGAAGTGAAAGTCCGATTCGGCGGAGACGACGACTACATCCCCGACGACGGAAGACCCGTCGGAGACCGCGACCCCAAGGAAGAGCAGAAGTAGCTCTACCGCTTCCGGCGTCCGTAGAGATCTCGCGGCGGCCGCTCGGCGAGTTCGACCTTGAACTCCCGATCTCGCTTGCCGCGGAGAACCCTCATCGCAACCGTGGTTCCCGGCTCGATCTCCGCGACCCGGAAGAACACGTCGCTCTGTCCGGAGATTCTTCGGCCGTTGAACTCCACGATGACGTCGTCGGGCTGGAGCCCGGCCCGGGCCGCCGGCGTATTCTCGGGAACCTCCGACACGAAGACCCCCACGGCTTCCTTGAGCCCGAGTTCATCCAGAAGTTGTTCGAGCGAAGTGATCCCGCGATCGCGCAGGACCGAAACGAGTTCCCGGTTGATGTCGTGAGGCACGATTCCGAGGAACCCGCGCCGTACGCGACCTTGTTTCTGCAGGCGGTCCGTTACCCATTTCGCGAGATTGCTCGCGATGGCGAGTCCCACTCCCTCGCTCCGTCGCGACTCGGATACGATCGCCGTATTGATCCCGACGACTTCTCCCTTCAGATTGACGAGGGCGCCCCCGGAATTCCCGGGGTTGATCGCCGCATCGGTTTGGATGAAGTCCTGGTACGGAAGGTTCAACTGGGCGCGGCGATGTTTCGCGCTCACGATGCCCGCCGTCACCGTGTGGTTGTATCCGAAGGGACTCCCGATCGCGAGCACCCAGTCTCCTACGCGCATCGCGTCCGAATCCCCGAGCACGGCGGGGACGAGCCCGGCCGCCTCGATCTTGACCAGCGCCAAATCGCTTTCCGGATCCGTGCCGACGACGCGGGCCTCGAACTCCCGCCCGTCGGCGAATCGGACCCACAACACGCGCGAGTTCTCGACGACGTGATGGTTCGTGAGGATGTGGCCCTCCGCGGAGACGATGACGCCCGAGCCGACGCTGTCCCCCGCCCCGAAGAGATCGGAATTCTCGCGCCGGCTGGAGGTGATATGGACGACGGATCTCATCGCGACTTCGGCGGACGCGGCGAAGGAGTCTTGGAGTTCCCACGCCGTGGGTCCCGAAGAGACTTTCGCGGCCTCGGCGCGGCGCTCCGCGTACTTTCCCGCCGCCACTCCCCCGGCGATCCCGACGGCCAACACCATGATGAGAAGAACGAGCTTGGTCCCTTCCTTCACGTCACTTTCCCTCCGGCTCCAGTTCCACGCGGAGATCCACTTCGCTCCGCCGGGATTCTCGGAGCACGACGATCTTGACTCGGCAGGCTTCTTCGACGCGCTCGACCTTCGACTGCAGGGCTCCTACGTCCCGCACGGGATCTCCGCCCCATGCGACGATGACGTCCCCGCGGGCCAGACCCGCACGTTTCGCCGGTCCTCCGAATTCTACCCGGAGCAGTTCCACCCCGGAATCGGAGGTTCGAGCCGAGACGCCGATCCATCCTCGCACCATCCGGCCGTGCTTGATGATCCGGTCGGCCACGAATTGGATCGTCTCGATCGGGACGGCGAAGGTGATCGTCCCCCCTCGCGGTGAGCGGTGACCGAACCAATCGCGAAGAACATCGGCCTCTTCGGACTCCTCTTCGGTTCCCATCGAGGAGTGGACCAGTCCGATGAGCCGTCCTCGAGAATCGGCGACGAACGCTCCGCAGTCCCCCGGATGCGCCGGCGTGGTGAGCTGCAGCATGCGGTCGAATCTCCGTCCCAGAACGCGGACGCTGCGATCGATCCCCGCGAGGGTCCCCGGCGATGAGGAGCCCCGAAGCCCATAAGAATTCCCGACGGCGATCGTAAACGCCCCGGACGGGAGATCGGCAGAGCGCCCGAGGGTCGCGGGAACGAGATCGGCAGCGCCGACCCGGAGAACGGCCACGCCGGTCTTCGCATCCGCGCCGATCACCTTCGATTCCAGGGTGCGGCCGTCACCGAGGGTCACCCGAATGGATTGGGCCCCGGACACCGCTCCCGCGTCCGTAAGGAGGAATCCCTCCCGTCGATAGACGACCCCCGAAAGCTGGATCGTGCGCCCCGATTCCGAGGTTCGGATTTCCAGAGACACGACGGACGGTCGCACTTTCCGGACGACGGCGGAAATTTCCCGCTCGAGTTTTTCGAGCAGCCCTTCGTCTTGGATGGGGATGAGCAGGATCCAGAGAAGCAACTTCACGACTAGAAATCCCGATCGACTCCCGAGCCTGCCGATTCCGCTCGCGGCAGGTAGAAGCCTCCGTCCCGCCGGGGCGATGTCGTCTTCCGTCGCTCGTGCTCGTAGGGGAATTCCGAGTCCTGGCTCGAATCCACGAAGCGGGATCGAGGGGCGTTTCCCGGCGTCGAGACTCCCGCGCCCCGGCCGATCAGCGGGCGGGCTCCGGACGCCGCCGCCGGCGCGGGATCGCGATGGGCGATCATGACGCCGAGGAATCCGATGGCCACGCCGACGACGAGAACGGCCGCGGCTCGAACCAACCAGTCTGTTCCGAGGGTCCGGATCGGGAACAGTCGATGCCGGACGCCCTTCCAGACCGTCTCCGTTCTCGGAGACTCCTCCCTCAGCTGCAGAAGGGCGGCTCGCGCTTCTCGGTGTTCCTCGACCTCTCGCGAGCATTCCGAGCAGACGGCCAAGTGCGCCTCGACCACGATGCGTTCGTCCTCGTCGCACTCGCCCCCCACGTAGAGGGCGAGGATCTCGCGGAAATCGTCGCAGTTCACGCTCTCATTCCTCCAGGTATGTATACGCCGGCGAGGGATGCGGTGTTAGACCTGGGCCCCTCCCTCGGTTTCCCCGGAACTCCGTCACACGATTGGGGAATAGAGGAGTCATCCATGGGTTCGATAAGCATGAACGGTCCGAAGTGGCTAGTCCGAATCGCCCTCCCTCTTCCTGCTCGGGATCGCCCTCCTTGTTCCTTCCCGGCTGCCCTCTTCCCCCCCGAAGGGAAGAATCCCGTCCCCTCTCGCCCGTGGCTGTGCTCAAGGTCCTGCACATCCCCGGCGGAGAGCGTCTCCTCCACGTGATCGTCCGAGACCGCTTCGGTCGAACCGCGGAGAGTTCGATTTGGGTGCGGGGCTGACCGGGGAGAGGCTATCCCGCCGCGGCCGTGTCTTCGTCTCCACCGACTTCCAGGACATGCCCTTCCCAGAGCGACTTGAACAGTCTTCGCGCGCGGTGGAGACGCCACCGGACCGTCGCGTTCGTGCACCCGACGATCTCGGCGATCTCCTCGCACGAAAAGCCTTGGATGTCCCGGAGCGCCAGGACGGCCTTGTACTTCGGAGGAAGCCGATCGAGCGTTCGATGGACGCGGGCGCGGATTTCCACGCGCTCCCCGCGTTCCACGGGCCCGCCTCCCGGATCCGCGGCGCCGCCCAGTTCCTCCAGATCGACCGCGCGGCTTCGAGCCAACTTTCGAAGCCGATCGATGCAGAGATTGACGACGATTTGATACAGCCAGGTGTAGAAGTTCTTCCGCAAATCGAAGTTTCCCAAATGGCGGAAGACGCGGAGAAACGCCTCTTGGGAAACGTCCTGGGCGAGTTCGTAGCTGTTGAGAAGGTTGTGGGCGATCCAACACGTGCGCCGCTGGTACCGTTCGACCAGCTCGCGGAAGGCCCTCTCCTCTCCGGTCTGGCACCGCCGCAGGAGGGCCTGTTCGTGCGCGTCGGGCATAAGTCTCTCCGCCCTTTGGACTCGGGACCGCCCGTGGAAGTTCGGCCCATTATATAGACGACGCGAACCCGATACAAGACGAACGAATTGCTTCCGAATCCCGATTGACCGTGCTAGGCTCTGTCTGACGAATCATCGTGGCCGCGGTGGCGGCGCCGAGGGTGCAGATGCAAGGCGCGACGACGAGACGAGCCTCGCAGAGGGCTGTCGAGGAGGAGCAACGCCGCAGATGCGCCCTCGCCGCCGCCATCCCCCCTTGTGGACGGCGTGGCGGAGCGATCGAATCGCCGATCCACCTCTTGGGAGGACGAGGAAAGGCTCTTCGCCTCTGAATGGCTCTGCAGATCGTCCTGTCTCACCCCGGCATTCGGCCAAGAGGTGGATCGGCAACTGGGTTGCTCCGCCACGCCGGTCCCAAGGAGGGGACGCGCCGATAACCGTCGCCATCCGGCGTCACTCGTCGTCGACAACCTCTTCAAGGTTAGGTCTCCTCCTCGTTCCTGGGCTGGCTCGGTTCTCGGCGCGCCGCGGCTCACGAGGATTCGTCAGACAGAGCCTAGCCTCCGATTCCGGATTCGCATGACCATCGTCTGCCCCGAATGCGGCCGCGCCTTCGAGGGCGCCCCGGGAGTCCGCCCGGTTTGCCCGGGCTGCGCCCATTCCTGGGACCCGACCTCGGACTTTGCGCCCACTCTGGTCGCCCAAGACCAGAGACGGGTCGCCCATCTGCTCCTCGTCACCTATGCGGGAGGCCGCAATGAGGAGGTGCCCCTCGCCGGTCCCCTCTCGGTCGGTCGCTCCGCGGAAGCGGGGCTCGTGGTCAACGACCTCCGCCTGTCGAGGAAGCACTTTCAGATCGAACGGCGCGCGGACTCGTGGTATCTCAAGGACCTCGGCAGCTCCTCCGGGACCCTCGTGAACGGCAAGCGCGTGGCCGAGGTGAAGCTCTCGCCGCTCGACACGATCGCCGCCGGCGACACGACCTTCCAGTATCTCCTCCGGATGATCGAGGCCCCCAGGGTCGAGGTGCAGGTCGTCGCCGCCGCGCCATCCGCCCCTTCCTCCGTCCCCCGCGTCGCGCTCTCGAAGGACCGCATCCTCTTCGGGCGAGGAGGCGAATGCGACGTCGTCTTGGCGAGCCCCATGATCTCGCGCAAACACGCGGCGATCTCGAAGCAGAACTCCGCTCTCGTCCTGGAAGATCTCGGGAGCGCCAACGGCCTCTTCGTCAACGGCCGACTCGTGCGGCGGCACACCCTCGCGAAAGGCGACCGGATCAGGATCGGTCCCTTCGTCCTCACCTTCGACGGGACCGAACTCGCACAAGAAGACCAACAAGGACGGATCACGCTCGAGGCGTCCCGCATCGGAAAACGCGCCGGCACGCTCGACATCTTGAAGGACGTCTCGGTCGTCATCCACCCGAACGAATTCGTGGGTCTCCTGGGCCCGAGCGGTGCGGGCAAGTCTACCTTCATGGACACCCTGAACGGCTTCCGCCCCGCGACGAGCGGACAGGTGTTCGTGAACGGGGAAGACTTGTACTCCGTCTTTCAGAGCTTCAAGGCGAACATCGGCTACGTCCCGCAAGACGACATCATCCATCGGGATCTCACCGTCTGGGACGCGCTCTATTACACCGCGAAGCTCCGGCTCCCCGAGGACACCAGCGAGGACGAGGTGAACCACCTGCTGGAGGAGGTGGTCGCGCACATCGAGCTCCAGGAGCGAAAGCACACGAGGATCTCCGCGTTGAGCGGAGGTCAGCGCAAGCGGGTGAGCGTGGGAGTCGAACTCATCACGAAGCCGCCGCTCCTCTTCCTCGACGAGCCGACCTCGGGGCTCGACCCGGGCACGGAAGAGAAGATCATGCACCTCTTCCGGCGACTCGCGAAGGGCGGCCGGACGGTCGTCCTCACGACGCACGTCATGGAGAACGTCGAGCTCCTCGATCTCATCGTGGTCCTCGTGAAGGGCCGCCTCGCCTTCTTCGGGCCGCCGAAGGACGCCCTCGCCTACTTCGACATCCCCAAGATCACCAAGATCTACGAAAAGCTGGAGTCCAAGAGACCCGAGGAGTGGGCGACCCAATTCGAAGCTTCTCCGCTGTACAAGACGTACGTTCGGGACCGGCAGGCCGCTTCGCGCGCGGCGGGCACGGCGCGAGGCATTCCCCCCGAACAGAGACAGCCGATGCCCCATGCGCAATTCCTTTACCTCCTCCTGCGCTACTGGAAAACGCTCATCGGCGACCGGAAGAATCTCCTCTTCCTGCTCCTGCCGGGACCGCTGATCGGTTTCCTGATGACCCTCCCCTTCGACGCCTCCGCGCCCGGACCGAAGGGGGACATCCACCATCGGAATCTTCTCCTCTTCATGACGGTGACGGCGGTCTTCTGCGGGACGTTCAATTCGTTCCGCGAGATCGTGAAGGAAAAGGCGATCTACAAACGCGAGAGGATGGTCAACCTTCAGCTTCTGCCCTACGTCCTTTCGAAAATGGTGCTCCTCTCCGGGTTTTTCGTCCTCGAATGTTTTCTCCTCCTGACGAGCGTCTGCATCTTCGAAGACATCAAAGGGAATTTCCTCCTCCACTACTTCTCCCTCCTCGGAACCGCGATCGCCAGCGCCGGGTTGGGACTGATCATCTCCTCCATCGTAAGTTCGCAGGAGAAAGCGATCGGGCTCCTGATCATCGTCGTCATCCCGCAGATCATCTTCTCCGGCGGACTTTCCGGAGAGAAGCTCGAGGGTATCACCGCCTTTCTGAGCTGGTTCATGGTGGCGCATTGGGGCTTCGACGCGATGCAGGAGATCGCCGGAAGCGGAGGAGCCGCCATCCTCGGCGACTGGTTCCTGAACGTAATTTGGACGGCGGTCTACGGCGGCGTCACGGCGCTCGCGCTCAAACTCCAGGATGTGAAGTGACCGGCAGCTCCATCAACCGCCGGAACCCCTGCCGGAGTGCCTCGTCGTCCGCCACTCGCCCCGACAGGTCCAGCATCAGATCCTCCGCTTTTTCCCGACTCAACCGGAGGGATCGACCCGGGACGAGCGCCTCGTCGTTGCCTTCGTGGCGGCGCAAGGTGGGCACGGCCAGCCAGAGAGGAATCAGGCACGCGAGCCGAACGGGAGAGGGCGGGACGGAAAGCCCGAACGCAAGCGCCCGTTCCAACAGTTCCCTCGCCCTCCGATAGAGCGGCGCCAGCGCCTGGTGCGCGGCCGCGCGGTTCTCGGGTGCGATCAAGCCCGGGAGGTAGGGGCAAAACGTGCGGGGCACGAAGCACCGCTTCTCCTCGATGTCCTTGGGCAAATCCCGGAGCGTATTCACGAATTGGAGCGCGATTCCGTAGGTCTCTCCCGATTCGCGGAAGCGGTTCTCGTCCGGCAATCCGGGCATCTCCTCGAGGAAGAGATCGCTCAGGAGGAGTCCGACCGTCCCCGCCGCGAAATGGCAATACCGCTCGAGATCCGCGAGCGTCGTGGGCGCGACGATTCCATCCGTCCCCGGCGACCGAAGACAGTAGATCGCCATCCCCCGCGCCAGTTCGGAGACCCATCGAACGCAGACCGCGCGATGACTGGCGGGAAGCGTGACCAGAAGCTCCAAGGCTGCGGGGAAGCGCGGGTCTTTCACCGCCTCTACGCCCTCCCCGTCCTCCAGCGCTCCGAGGAAGGCGTCGAAGCGATCGCGCTTCGTTTCCGGCGCCGACTTTGGATCGTCTTCGATGGTGTCGGCGACTCGGCAGAGCACATAGGCGCACGTCACGGAGCGGTTCAACCGCTCGGGCAGAAGTTCGATGGGACGCGCGAAGGAGTGCGAGGCCTCCAGCACCCTGCGGCAGGCTCCGAGGGGGTCGCCCATGAACGGAACGATACGCCATCCCGACCCGGGCCGTCATGACAAAAATGTATCCCGTCTTCGCTGGCGAAATCCACGCCGAGGATCTACCATCATCCCCGCCATGCTGACCTGCGCGAAATGCGGCAGCTCGGTCGCGCTCCCCGCGGATCCCCGAGCGCTCACCGCCGCGTGCGGACGCTGCGGCTCCTCCGTGGATCTCGCGTCGATGCGCACCATCGCCGATGTCCGCGCGGAGACGGCTCCTCCGGACGATCTTCTCGCGACGGGTCGCGTCCTCTCCGGCTATCGGATCGAGGGTCTTCTCGGTCGCGGGGGCATGGCGGCGGTCTACAAGGCGACCCAACTCTCGCTCCATCGGCCGGTAGCGCTCAAGGTCCTTCCTCGGACGCTCGCGCAGAATCCCGCCTTCGTCGCGCGGTTCAACCGGGAGGCCGGCGCACTGGCGGCGCTCAATCATCCCAACATCATCAACATCATCGACCGCGGCGTCGAAGGGGAGATCTACTTTTTCGTGATGGAGTTCGTGGACGGAACCGACCTCCAGGCGGTCCTGTCGCAAGGCCGCCCTTCTCCTCCCGAGTCCGTACGCATCGCCGCGCAGGTGTGCGCGGCCCTCGACTACGCGCACAAGCGCGGGGTGATCCACCGCGACATCAAACCCGGGAACATCATGATCGACCGGAACGGCACTGTGAAGGTGACCGATTTCGGGATCGCGCACCTCGCGGGCAACCCGGAGACGTCGTTCGGCCTCACGGTGGCCGGCGCCGCCATGGGAACCGTGAACTACATGGCTCCCGAGCAGCGTACGGACGCGCGGCAGGTGGACGCTCGCGCGGATCTCTACGCCCTCGGCGTCGTCCTCTACGAAATGCTCACGGGTCAGATCCCCCTCGGGGCGTTCGAACCGCCCAGCCGGGTGAACCCCGAGGCGGACCCGAGACTGGACGCCGTCGTCGTGCGCGCGCTCAAGCCCAACCCGAAGGACCGATTCGCCGGCGCCCAGGAAATGGCCTCCGCGCTGTCTCCCCTCGCGGGTGCCTCCGTCCCTCGGCCGACGGAGGCGGCCGCCTCGACACCGGCGCCGCCTTCCACCCTTCCCTGCCCGCAGTGCCAGTCCGAGAATCGCGCGGACGCGAAGTTCTGTCTCAATTGCGGCAAGACCCTCATCGAGTCCTGTCCGAAATGCCGGAAGAGCATCCGCGCGGGAGCGAAGTTTTGCGACGCGTGCGGCACGAACATCGGCCAGGTCCTCACGCAGATCCGCGAAAACCTCAAGACCAAGCTCGGGACTGCGGCCGGGCTCGAAAAGGAACATCGACTCCCCGAGGCGCTTTCGGAGCTGGAGACCATCCTGGCCGCCGAGGGACCGGAACTCGAGGAGCTCAAAGCCAAGGCGCAAGACCTGAAGCGCCGAGTACTCGATGCGAAGGAAAAGCTCGACGCCAAGTTCACGATCGGGCAGGAGCACTACGACCGTAAGGACTTCGAGTCGGCCGTCGCCCAGTGGAAGAAGTTGCCCCCCGCGCTTTCCTACGTGAAGGAGGCCATCGGAGAGGCGCAGCGAAAGATCGCGACGCGAGATCAAGCGCTCCACGAGGCGGAGACGGCACACGCCTCCGGAAAGTTCGAGGAGGCGCTCGCCGCCTGGCAACGCGCGACGGAACTCGTCGCCGATCCCGCCCCGTACCGAGCCCAAATGGAGGAGGCCCGCGAAAAGGTGGCTGCGGCGAAATACCTCGAGGCGAATCGACGCGCCACGCAAGCCACGGCCACCCGGGACTTCGCCGGCGCCGTGTCGGCCTGGACGGAAGCGTTGAAGTGGAGGCCGGACGATCCGGTGGCCAAGGCCGAACTCCCGAAAGCCGAGATTCTGAAGCGGTCGACAGAGCGCGACGCGTGGATCGCCAAGGGGGAACAGGCCATGGCCGCCGGCAGGGCGAAGGAGGCCGTCGACTGCTGGCAGAAGGCGCTGACCCTCCTGGTTCCGGACCATCCGCAACTTCGGGCGGACGTGAACGCTCGCCTCCAAAGTGCCCGCGCACGTCAGAGCCAAGACCAGAAGAAAACCCTGATCATCGCCGGAGCTGCGGGCGGGGGGCTGCTCTTCCTCATCCTCCTCGTCGTCGCGATCGTTCTCATCGCGAATCGGGACAACAAACCGTCGCCGGGAGGAGGAGGCGGCGGGACGCCCCCTCCCGTCCCCGGCGCCTCGAATCCCGCGGAGCTCTTCGAGAAAGCGCGATTGCTCATCGGTCAGCAACAGCTGGAGCCGCTGTATGGGTTGCACTGCGACCGCTACCGGAATCGCACGGACTTTCCGACGTTCGTATCCAACATGAAGAAGCAGTATTTCCCCTACAACCAAAACGGCTTCAACCCCCAGTACATGCAGTTCGTCCAGACGGGCGAGCAGGGCGGCAAGACGGTCATCTATTGGGCGTATCCCGGCCGGTGGAATCCCGTCTACAATCGAATCGAGTGGGATGGAAACATCTACTCCTACTACTTTCCGGTGGTGCAAGAGAGCAACGGCTGGAAGTTCGATCCTTGACATGCCCTCGTGGCTCCCTAGAATACGGGCCCCATCCTCAGGAGACTTCTATGGCCATTCGCGTCGCCGTAAACGGGTTCGGCCGGATCGGCCGCCTCGTCTTCCGCGTCATGATTCGCGATTCCGCCTTCGACGTCGTGGCCATCAACGACGTCGCGGACGCCCAGACGAACGCGCATCTCCTGAAGTACGACACCGTCTTCGGCCGCTATCCGGGAAGCGTCGAGGTGAAGGACAACTTCCTCGTCGTCGACGGTAAGCGGGTCCAAGTCCTCTGCGAAAGGGACCCTGCGAAACTCCCCTGGAAGTCCCTGGACGTCGCTTGGGTGATCGAGTCGACCGGCGTCTTCAGTGCCCGCGCGGATCTCGAGAAGCACCTCGCGGCGGGGGCGAAGCGCGTTCTCCTCTCCGCGCCCGCGAAGGACAAGAACGACGTGGACGTCACCGTCGTCCTGGGCGTCAACGCCGGCGCTGTCAAGCCCGAGCACAAGCTGATTTCCAACGCCTCCTGCACCACGAACTGCCTCGCGCCGGTGGCCAAGGTGCTGAACGACAAGTTCGGCATTGCGCGCGGATTCATGACGACGATCCACGCGTACACGAACGACCAGCGGACCGCCGACCAGGTGCACAAGGATCTCCGGCGCGCCCGCGCGGCGGCGCAAAACATCATCCCGACGTCGACCGGCGCGGCCAAGGCCATCGGTCTCGTCATCCCCGAACTGGCCGGCAAACTCGACGGCACGGCGATGCGCGTCCCCGTCCCCGACGGATCCGTCGTCGATCTCACGGTCGAGCTCCGCCAGAAAGCGACGAAGGAGGCGATCAACTCGGCCATCCGGGAAGCCGCGAACGGACCGATGAAAGGCGTGCTGGAGTACACGGAGGACCCCATCGTGTCGAGCGACGTGGTCGGCACGACCTGCTCCTCTCTCTTCGACGGGAAGTCGACGATGGTGATGGGCGACAATTTCGCGAAGATCGTCTCCTGGTACGACAACGAGTGGGGATACTCGAACCGCTGCGCGGACGTCCTCAAGACCCTCCCGTAATGAACAAGCTCTCGCTCGGGCAGCTCGATCTCCGCGGCAAGCGCGTCCTCGTTCGCGTGGATTTCAACGTCCCCGTGAAGGACGGAACGGTCACCGATGCCACGCGCCTGAGGGCGAGCGTGCCTACGGTCCGGCACATCGTCGAGCACGGAGGCCGAGCCATTCTCGTCTCGCATTTGGGCCGCCCCGACGGCAAGCGCGACTCGAGGTACTCCCTCGCTCCCGTCGCGAAGGAGTTCGAGCGGCTGGTCGGCCGGCCCGTGGCGTTCGTGGACGACTGCCTCGGGAAGGCGACCGAAGGTACTCCGATCGTTCTCCTGGAAAACGTGCGCTTCTACGCCGAAGAGGAGGCGAACGACCCGACGTTCGCCCGCAAGCTCGCGATGCACGCGGAACTCTACGTAAACGACGCCTTCGGAACCGCCCATCGAGCGCACGCGTCGACGGCGGGGGTGGCGAAGCACTTCCCGAGATCGGCCGCCGGCTTCTTGATGGAGAAAGAGCTTCGATATCTCGGCGGGGCTCTGGAGAAACCGGAACGCCCCTTCGTCGCGATCCTCGGGGGATCCAAGGTGTCGGACAAGATCCTCGTGATCGAGGCCCTGCTGCGGAAGGTGGATCTCCTCCTGATCGGCGGCGGCATGGCGTACACCTTTCTGGCCGCGCGGGGAGCGAAGATCGGCGCGTCGAAAGTGGAGTCCGATCGAATCGAGACGGCGCGCGCGCTCGCGGGTCCGAAGGTCCGACTCCCGATGGACCACGTGGTCGCGGACAGGTTCGACGCGGGTGCAAACGTTCGCGTCGCCGCCGAAGTTCCGGACGGATGGTTGGGGCTCGACATCGGGCCCAAGACCCTCGAGGCCTTCGTCGCCGAGATCCGAACGGCGAAGACCGTCCTCTGGAACGGCCCGGTCGGCGTCTTCGAGATGGAGAAGTTCGCGGGGGGGACGAAAGCGATCGCCGAGGCCTTGGCCGCTTCGAACGCCCTTTCGATCGTCGGGGGCGGAGACAGCGCGGCGGCCGTGGCGAAGTTCGGCGTCGCCGACAAGATGACGCACGTGTCCACGGGAGGCGGCGCCTCCCTGGAATTCCTCGAGGGGAAAGAGCTCCCCGGAGTGGCCTGTCTGACGGAGGCCTGAGTCCCTCGGGGACGTGGGATTCGTTTTTGATGTCACGGCACCACGATGGTATGATGTTGTCATGAGGAAAACCGTTCGTACCCAGGTGTACGTAGACCTCGACCAGTATGAGTGGTTGCGCGCGGAGGCCTTTCGCCGCCGAGTCACGTTGTCCGAGGTTCTCCGGGAGGTCCTGAGGCAGTTCCGGAACGGGGGTCGGCCGGCCTCCCCCAAGGCCGTCCTTTTCAAAATGAGGCCCTACCTCGCCTGCATCAAGGGCGGCCCTCGCGACACGGCTCTTCACCATGATCGCTACGCCTGGGGTAGGTGATGCCGCGGGTGTTCTTGGACACGTCCGCGCTCGTAGCGCTGGCGATGGAACGGGACGACCATCACGCCCGGGCGGTGGACGTCCTTCAAGAGCTCGCGGAGTCGAAGGCGTCGCTTTGGACTTCCTCCTATGTCGTAGTGGAGCACGTTTCCATCCTGCACAATCGGAGAGGGATTTCCGCCGTCCGCGCCTTTCTTCACCACTTTCTCCCGCACCTCGAAGTCCTCTGGATCGATCCCCCTCTCCATGAGGGGGCCTTGGCCCTGCTTCTCAAGACCGGCAAGCGCCGGCTGAGTCTCGTCGATTGCTCCTCGTTCCTCCTCCTACGGAAGGAGCATCAGCGGGACGTTTTCGCGTTCGACCCGGATTTCGAATTCGAAGGATTTCGCGTTCTCCGATGAAGGAAATCCGAATCGCCCCCTCCCTCCTCGCGGCCGATTTCGCGCGGCTGAGGGACGAGATCCAACGCGTAGAAGCCGGCGGCGCGGACTGGCTCCATCTCGACGTGATGGACGGCCATTTCGTTCCCAATCTTACCATCGGGCCGGTGGTCGTCGAGTGGGTCCGCAAGGCGACGAAGCTCCCCATCGATTGCCATCTCATGATCGAGGAACCGGAGAAGTACGCGGGAGATTTTTCCGACGCGGGCGCGGACTCGATCACGTTTCATGCGGAGGCCGTAGCGACGGAGCGGGAGCGGCGGGAGCGCGGATTCGCGATGGTTCGGGTCGCGTACGATCGAAAGCGTCTGGACGTGACGATGGAGAAGATCCGGACCGCGGGAAAGAAAGTCGGCATCGCGATCAATCCCGACACACCCGCAAGCGTGATCGATTTCCTCGACCGCGTGGACCTCGTCCTCGTGATGACCGTGTGGCCGGGATTCGGAGGGCAGAAGTTCGTCGAATCGTGCGTGTCGAAAGTCGCGGAGCTTCGTGCGCGTTCCACGTGCGACATCGAGGTCGACGGCGGATTGAGTCCCTCCACGGTGGAGCGGGCGGCGGCGGCGGGGGCGAACGTGATCGTGGCCGGAACGGCGGTCTTCCGGCAGCCCGACGCGGCCGCGGTGATCCGGGAGCTGCGCGACAAGGCACTGGCGTCGCAAAAGTGAATTCGATATTCTGAGGCCCCATGGCGTTCGAACAAATCAAGAAATTCCTCGGCCGGAAGAAAGAACTCCCCGGCGGTCTCTGGCTCAAATGCCCCGACTGCGCGAACACCATCTACAAGAAGGAGGTCGAGGAGCGCCTCATGGTGTGTCCGCAATGCGCGTACCATTTCCCCCTCCCGCCGCTCCAGCGCATCGCGCAGCTCCTGGACGAGGATTCGTTCCAGGAGATGT
>CAZGKV010000086.1:0-21340 GCA_964526305.1 uncultured Planctomycetales bacterium
GTACTCGCGTGGAACAATGCGTACTCCTCGAGTGCTATCACTGCCGGATCCTCTATCCAGGAACCCCCCGGTGCGGCGTGTGCGGCGGCTCAGGAATGCGGACACAGTCGGCGCGAATGGCGGATGAATCGCTCTCTCGCGAGATTCTGGAAGGGGCGTTGCGCCGCTTGGGCCCACGGTCGGACCGATCCGACTGGCTCCATGCGGTCATCCTGTGGCAGATCTACGGGTCCGCCTACGTCAGGATAACCAAGGGTTTGGAGCCCGGAACCCCCGAGCACCAAGCGGAGCTCCGATGCATTCTCGAACCGCTGGTCCGACACCTGCGGGGATAGATTCCCTCGGACGAAGTCTCGGTGCCGCTGCACCTGATTCCGGGGATTCCTGGAGGAAGAGTCACGATGCGAAGCATGGTAACGGCTGCCGTACTCTTCTCCGCCGCACTCCCGGCGATGGCCCAGAAGGGCGACTACGGCGGCCAGGAGGGGAAACTCAAGGTCGGAGACGTCGCACCCGGTTTCACCGCCACCTTGCTGGAGACGAAGGAGCGGGTCGAATGGAAGAAGGTTCTGGAGAAGGAAAGGAAGCCGGTCGTCTTCATCTTCGGAAGTTACACCTGACCCGCGTTCAAGTCGCAGGGTGCGACTCTGGAGAAGTGGTATCAGGAATTCAAGGGCAAGGCGGTTTTCTACATCGTCTACATTCGCGAAGCGCACCCGAAAGACTCGGACTGGCCGGTGCCGTACGCTCCCAACGAACCCAAGTCGCTTGAGGAGCGGATCGACGTGGCCAAGGATTGCCTCCGAGCGATGAAAGTGACCATCCCCTTTCTGATCGACGACATGAAGAACGGCGCGAACGAGGCCTATACCGCCCGTCCCGATCGGATCTATGTCGTCGACAAATCGGGGAAGATCGCCTACAAGGGGGCACCGGGGCCACGCGGCTTCAACCCGAACGAGGCGAAGGGAAAGCTCAGGGAGCTTGTCCCGAATTAGGTTGCCGCTGGGGGGCGGGGAGAAACCGTGGATTCCGCCGTGGAACGGCCATGGATTACGTCACGAGTTCCGTTCCTGGCTCCCGTGTTTCAGGAACACGTGAACGAGCACCACGGATCTTCGCGGCGACGAGCGATGAGAGATGGTAGGAATCCCGGCCCGCATCCTGCGCGCGGGCCGGGAAGGTTTCGAATCACTTCGGACCGGCCCCCGGCCCTTTCTTCTGTCCCTTGGTGGTTTTCTCCAGGAGCTTCAGGAATAGGGTCTTCTGCTCCTCGGTCAAGATCGCCGTGATCTTGGCGATCGCTTCGGCGCGAAGCTCTTGCATCTTGCCGCCGCCCTCGCCAAGCTTGGAGGGTTTCTGCCCGGCGCCGCCGCCGGACCCATCTCCTCCCGGCCCTCCGCCTTCGCGCTTGGGCTGGTACTCCTGGTAGATCTTGGCGACTTGCGGCACCTGCTTCGGCGTGAGCTTGAGTTCCTTCTTCAGGGTCCCGACCGATGGCAGGCCGAACGGACCGGGTCGCTCGCCGTTCTTCTTCGGTCCTTCCTCCTGTGCCCACCCCGCCGCGATCCAAGGGAGAACTCCCAAACAGAACCACTTCATACCGGATCCTCCGAAAGTGGGAAGGGTCCCGCCCCGATTTCCCGTGCAGGCGATTCGGGGACGTCGTCCGAGAGATTCGGTCGTCTTCTCGCCGTTTCGGCATGGGGGCGCGGGGCCATTCCGGTCTCGCGGGGATCGACGTTGGGGTGCCCCTTTTCCCATTGGAGGAATTCGTCGGCCATTTCCGTGAAGGTCGCCCATCGAGCCTTCCGATCCCTCACCAGGGGGTCAATGACCTTGGTCAGCCATTCCGAAATGACCGCGAAGGGCTTGCCTCCCCTTCCCTTGAATTCGCCCGCGTGTACCGTGATGTGGAAGACGTTGACCCGATCCTTCCGTGCGGCGCGAAGCGACGCTTCCAATCCCTCGGTCAGGAAATCGAAGTATTTCGCATCGCCTCCCGCCTCCTCGCTTCGGCGCCTTCCGCCGTAGTTCGTCTTTCCGAAGAGGCCGCTCGGGAGGTAAATCACTTTGCCCGCCGCAGAGTGCTTGGCGAATTCGCCGACGTCGTTATCCTTGGGACCCTTGGAAGGACGCCAGGGGAATACGGTCAGGAGCTTCGGATCGGACTCCTGGCTTTTGGGATTCTTGTAGTCGCCCATGACGTTCAGTTTCGCCCCCACGGCCGCCTCCAGGACCCCCGGATAGAGATTTCCTCCGCTCCAGTACCGGATCTTCTGCCCCCCCGCCTTTCGGATCCACTCGATCTCCTCCTTCAAGACCGCGGTCCACGTTTCGACCGTGAGATCGTTGACGGTACGGCCCATGTGCGCGTCCTCGTGGAAGTGGAGCGCGATTTCGTGTCCCCGTTTCTCCATTTCGCCCAGGATCATCTCCTTCAACTCCGCCGCCGTCTGCGTGAAGGGGGTCTGGGCCTGGATCGTCAGTTTTCCCTGGTGGGCTTCCACGATTTCCGCGACGGTCCGGATGTCGGCCGCATGGCGCCGGAAGAAAGCGACGTCCTTGTATCCCTTGCCTCCCCGAGCGCCCGGCCCGTTCCCCTGGATCCCGCTTTTCACCAGCTTGCTCATTCCGCCGCCGTGGGGCTCGATGTGCATCCCGATGCAAAAGAGGACGGGGGCGTCCGGGGAGCCGGCGTCCGAGGGGATGCCCTTCGAAAGGCTCTCTTGACCGAACGAAGTCGACGGTAGCCACACGGCGAGAAGGAAGGGAGAGACTCCTTTCATCGTTGCTTCTCCTCGCCTCGTAGATGCTCTTGGAAGAAGGCGATCGTCTTCTCCATGATCTCTTTCATCGAGGGCTGCATGTTCTTTCCGTTGGAACCGTGTCCGCCGTTCTTGACGGTGACGAGCTCGACGTGCGCTCCGGCCGCTCGGAGCGCCTTTTGTAGGCGGTGGCCGTGCCACAGGGGAACCACTTCGTCCGTTTCCCCGTACATCATCAACGTAGGCGGATCGTCCTTCGAGGCATGGGTGACCGGCGAGGCTTCTCTGTATTTCTCCGGAACCTGATCGATCGTTCCTCCGATGAAGTTCAGGAATCCTCCGTCGCGGCCGTGTCCCTTCGTGAAGTCGGCCGGGCCATACCAGGAACAGATTGCGGAGACCCGCGAGGAGGTCGTGCGGCTCGAATCCTCGCCCAGGAGTCCCGTCAGGAGGGCGAGATGGCCGCCGGCGGAAATCCCGAAGATCCCGATTCGCTTGGGATCCAGTTTATATTGGGATCCCTTTTCGCGGACCCACCGGATGGCCGCGCGGCAATCCTCGACGGCCGCAGGGTATCTTGCCTCGCGGCTCAGTCGGTAGTTGATGCTGGCGACGGCGATCCCTTTCGGCGGAAGGAAGCGAAAATTCCGGTCCTCCTTCTTGTCTCCTTTTCCCCAGCCGCCGCCGTGGAGGTAGAGGACCACCGGCCACTTTTCCTCGCGGCCGGGAGGAAGGTGGATGTCCAGGGCCAAGTTCTTCGCGTACTCGACATCGCGGAGTACCTCACCGGACTCCTGCTGGAAGATCAGAAGCAGGAAATCGATCATGTCGAATCCCCCAGAATCGGCTACTATCAATGCAGGCGGCGCCGAGATTCGTCCGGACGATGCTCGTGTTTTTCTGCATCAGGTAAGAATGGCCCCGTGCCTGGCCGTCGGTCTTTGGATCCTCGCCGCGACGCAGGAAGAGCCGCCCAACATCCTCTTCCTCCTGACCGACGATCACCGGCCCGATGGGATGGGGTGCTACGGGAATTCCTCACTCCAGACGCCCAACTTCGACCGGATCGCACGAGAGGGAGCCCGCTTCGACGCCTTCTACGTCGCTTCCCCGCTCTGCTGCCCCAGTCGCGCGGCGATCTTGAGCGGTCTGTACCCCCATCAATCGGGGGTCACCGAGAACTTTCGAAACCCGGAACTGCCGAGCGAGTCGATCACGATCGCTTCGCTGCTTCGAAAGTCCGGCTATTTCACGGGCTTCGTGGGAAAGGCCCACATGGGAGGCGATCCCCGAAAGTGGAGTTTCCAAGAATGTCCTCTCTGGCTGCCCCAAGGACAGGTCCGGAGGAACGAGAACCCTCGACTGATGGTCGATGGGATCGAAAAGGTCGTCCCGGGACACATCACCGAGATCATCGCGAGTTCCGCCATCGAGTGGATCGAAAGGCACAAGAAGGACCGATGGTTCCTGTGGTGCGCGACGACCGCGCCCCACACTCCCTGGGAGATGAGCCGAGATCACCCCTACGATTCGAAAGAGATCCGACCGCCGCCTCTTTGGCCCAAGGGAGAGGCGCTGACGAGGCAAGACTGGGCCGCCTACTACTCCACGATCGGCAAGCTCGACTTCGAGGTCGGCCGTATCCTCAAGTCGTTGGAAAAGTCGCAAATCCTCGACCGAACGCTCGTCCTCGTCGTGGGAGACAACGGCCACATGATGGGCCGGTTGGGGTTCCGGGACAAGTGGGTGTGGTACGAAGAGTCGGCGCGGGTTCCCGCCATCGCCCGGTGGCCTTCGAGAATCAAGTCGGGGACCGTCGTGAAATCGCCCGTCGTGAGCGTCGATCTCCTGGCGACCTTCTGCGACATCGCCGGAGCGTCGATTCCGGAGAAGCGGGAGGGGAGCTCCTTCCTTCCCGCGCTGGCCGGTCAGGCTCCCCTCCGAAAGATCGCCTACTCGGAAGTGGACGCGACGAAGCTTGGCGAGGGGTATTGGCAGATGGTCCGGAGCTCCCGATTCAAGTACGTGAAGAACGTGACGAAGAACAGCGAGCTCCTCTACGACCTCCAAGCGGATCCTTGTGAGGCGAAGAATCTGGCGGCCGGAGCGGCGCACTCCAAGATTCTCCAGGAGCATCGATCGCTGCTGGAGGAATGGCGGAGGAGGACGCCGTAGCGCCAGGATCAAGACGAAAGGTATCCGGGACTCCGTAGATGGGTACCGATGCCGTCTCCGTGCACGTCGTTCTCCGCAATCTGGGGGCGCGTCCGCGGGCCCATCGCGCCTCACGGGCCGTTCACGACGCGCTTCCGCGAAATCTGTGTCGGCCGGCGCACATCCATCCTCTGAACGTTACGAAAGGAGAAAACCAGGAAAGTCAAGACGAACGCCAAAGCCGGAGGGATGAAGACTATGGACAAGTGGGAGAAGATCTTCGGCGGCTACGGATTCAAGGACTAAGCCAGTAGATCGGCAAGAAGCGCGATCCGGTGTGGAGCGTATCCTTGGCATCTCCGACTCCACACCGGAGCGCCCCTACTGGTATCGCGCGATCCCCACGTCCGAAGTGGCGTCCGAGCCTATCGACCCTACCTGGATGAGCTTCCCATCCGCTTGCCGGACCATGGAGTAGGCGCTGCTCCGGAGCTGCGAGATTGTCGTCAGAAGGTATCCGCTTGTGCCGAAGGAAGTGCGGAGGGTTCCATCCCCGTTGAGACAGGCCAGGGTGAAGTAGGACATCGGAGTAGACGTGATCACCGTACCTCCCAAATAGATCTCGCCCTCGCTCCCCACGACCGCGGCCCGGAGCTCGTCGCTCGACTGGGAATAATCCAGGGTCACCTTCCAGTCGAGAGTCCCGTCCTCGTTCAAACGGACGATCGCGAAATCTCGGTCGGTCCCATTGTCCGTGTTCCCGACCGCCACCAGTTTCCCCTCGTGAGAAGCGATGTCATAGACATGGTCGTCGGTGCCGTTCCCCATGTCGAGGTAGGCGGTGCCGTTCGAATTGAAGGAGCTATCGAGCTTGCCGCCGGCGTCGAACCTGACCAGGGCGAAGTCTGCTCCTTGATCGGTCCCGGACGGCACCACCCAACCGCCTGCCACGATTCGTCCTTGCTCATCGACGTGAAGCGTTTTCCCTCCCGAACTCCAAGGGACGCTCGCAGGCCCGAACACCGCCGAGGCGACCCCGCTCCCGTCCCCGAAGGAAGTATCGAGCGATCCGTTCTCGGTGCACCGAATCGCGGTGATCCTGGATTTTCCGCCGAAGTAGGCCGCTCCCACGGCTACCGCCTTCCCGTCCTGAAGTTCGAGGGAGTAGACACCGGCTTCCTTGTCCGAATCGCCGACATCCAGGATGCTGATTCCTTGGTCGCCGAAAGTCGCATCAAGCTTCCCGTCGGCCTGATATCGCACGAGCGCGATCTTGCCGACGTCGTTCACCTTCGCGAATCCCGCCACGAAGATCCGTCCCATCCCGTCCACCTGGATGCCGAAACCGGCATCATCCTCGGAAGAAATGGGAGTGATCACGATCCCCGTCCCCCCGAAGGTAGGGTCCAAGATTCCGTCGGAGTCGTACCGGAGGACGAGCAGGTCGGAGTAGGTGCCGGTCTTCGTCAACCCACATACTACGATCTTCCCATCCGATTGGAGGGCGACGCCCTGGCCGCGGTCGCTCAGCCCGGCGACGTCGGTCGATTGGGTTCCTCCGGTGCCGAAAGAGGCGTCCAGGATCCCCCCGAGGAGGGCGACCTCCACGGTTTCCCCCGTCTCGGTACTGCCTCCACCGCCCCCGTCGCCGCACATGACCAACGCGGAGAGCAGTAGAGGTGTCATGCGAAACGATCTCTGAGACATTCCAATCTCCTAGCGCACAACCGCGACTCCGATGTCCGGATTTGAAGTCTCTTGGCCAACCGTCCCTACCACGTACAGTTTCCCAGCCTCTAGTCGACAGCCGTAGCCGGCGCTTGGACGAGCTCCGATCGAGATGTTCACGAGACCGCTGGAGCCGAAGGACGTCCGGAGCGTTCCATCGACGTCGAGACAGGCCACGCTGATATAGGACTCCTCACCGCTGATCCTCGACGTCCCGACCGCGTAGTACTCTCCTTCCGACCCCACCGCTACGGACTTCCACTCCTCGCGCTTCTCGGAATCGTGGTCGAATACCGCCTTTCCCCCCGTACCGAAGGAGGAGTCAAACTCTCCCTGCAAGGTCAGACGGGCGCCTGCGTAGTAGCGGAGGGAGCCGCCGGGATCGCTACTGCTGCCGACCACGATGACTTTTCCGTCCTTGTCACAGGCGGCACCGTAAATGTCGTCCCAGCCCCCGTTCCCGAAGTCGAAGGAGAGGAGGACCTTCTCCTGGCCGTCGGGCTCCAGCACCCAGAAGACCGCTTCGGTTCCTACCGCGGACACCTGCGACGGCAACACCGCCCAGCCGGCGGCCACGATTTCGCCGCTGGATGCGATCGCGAGAGTCTTCACTCCCGACTTCGCACCGGATTCGAATTGCGCCCAAACGATCCCGTCTTCACCGAAGGACGGATCCAAGGACGCCTCCAGAAACTGCGCCACGAACATCGTGGGTTGGCTCCCGGAGATGGCCGCTCCCGCGGCCACGATCCTATCGTCGCCCTCAGGGAGTGCGAGGCCATAGAATGCGATCTCCCTGTTCATGTTCGTGTCCTTCGTCGTCTCTCCGATCTGCATCGTGAGGATTCCCCCGGTGCCGAAAGTGGTGTCCAGGACCCCATCGGGAGTGAGTCTCCCGAGCATGACCTTTCGATTGCCCCCCTCGTCATCGGCGAAGCCCGCTACGACAAGCCGCGCATCGCCGTCCTCCGAGACCGCCAAGACGCCGTCATTCTTGCTGGAAGCGCTGAAGACCGTGATCCCATTCGTCCCAAAACTCTGATCCAAGGCGTACTCGGAATCGAGCCGAAGGACGAACGAGTCGGTACCGGTCAACGTCTGCACCTGCCCGCACACGATCACCTTTCCGTTTTGGAGGGCGATGGCCTGTCCGCGATGGCTTTGGCCGTTGATGTCGATGGCGAAGGACGACTCGACGGTGCCGGAAAGGGAGGCGCTCTCTTGCGTGTCGGCAGTACCGGCCCCGCCGCCACCGCCGCACGTGACCAGGAGCGGGAACGCGCCGGAGAGAAGTAGGAACGATCGCGTAGACATGGGAGTCCCCTCCTCAAGAGCCGAGCAACTTCCGACTTCCTATCGCCACCACATGAATCGGTGCAGAGACTCCCCCTCTCGCGTCCGCCGAAATGTGGCGGCGGCGTTGGAATAGGAGTCTCTGTACGCAAGATCTGCGCGAATCGCGAGGATCTCGTGAGCGAGATCGTTTATCGGGAGGACGCCCGCGGCCTGCCCATGCTCCGGCGGAAGGCGAACCCATGGCACGCGAAGGAGCCGCTTGGTCACGAGGACGTACGGAGTCTGGACGTCCAAAGGCCGCGCTTTCTACGATGATCGCGCAAGCGGCGAAGCGAACGGTCACAAGCCCCGGCGCAATTAGCCGGGTACGATAGCGGCGAGAACCGCCGGATGGGACCCGAGGCGCGGAATCTCCCCGCTTATTCCTTCAGGGCCTCGAGCAATTCCGGTTCGATCTCCTCCTCCGAGGAGACGTACTCGCGGATCTTCCGGCGGAGGATCCGCTTCATCGCGCTCCGCACGTATTCCAACCGGTGCCGGACGTCGGCCTCTTTCAGCCCCGCCGCCTCGCCGACTTCGTGGTAGGTCCGGCCGTTCCCCTCCAGACAGTAGCGCCGGAAGATCTCGAAATAGTCGTCCTTCTTTTCGCGCGCCAGGACCGCTTCCAATTCTCGCGTGGCTCCTTCCATCAAGCTCTGGAACCACTCGCGGTCGTAGGCCGCTTCGGGAGATTCTTCCCGAGAAACCGGACCGAGGTTTCCCCAATCCTCGGGACGGTCGTCCAGATAGAGGAGGGGGCCCTTGGGGCGGCGAACGGAGGCGTGGTCCTCCGCATTGATGAGGAAATGGCGCAGAGCGGTCTTGAGGTATCCCCGGAAACTGCCGCGCTCCTGCCGCACCCGAGCGAAATACCCCTTCTCCAACATGTGGGAGAAGAAAGCCTGCGTGAGGTCCTTCGCGTCCTCGATCGGTTTCCGCCACGCCATGCGGATGTAGGCGTACACCGGCCTCCAATAGACCCGGAGGAGCTGATCGAGTTTCGCGCGCTGTTCGGGCGCCGCAGGGTCTGCGGCTACCAAGAGGTCCGACCAGAGCGTGCTCGGAAACTCCGCGCGGGCGCCCCCCATCGACGTGTCGTCTGTCGTCATCGGTAGGCGTATAACTTCCCTTCCCCGCCGAAATTGTCGGATTCAAATTTGCCCGGAGGTTTTTCGGGCGCGGCTGCAATTGGGCGTACGATCGACGTCCAAACGATCCGTCGGAGAGAGAGGAATGGCGAGTACTCCGTCGATCGATAAGGGGGATCTACGTTTCAAAGATACGCATGGATTCGACAGGACGACCAAAGCGACTGCGGCGCGGCGGCGCTGGCGACGATCGCGCTTCACCATAAGCTTCCCATCGGCGTCCAGGAGATGCGCGATCTGGCCGGCACCGATCGCATCGGGACGAATCTCCTCGGACTGGCCCAAGCGGCCGAGAAGCTCGGCTTCTCCGCCAAAGGCGTCCAAGGGCCTTATGAGGGGCTCTCCACCGTCCCCCTCCCCGCCATCGCCCATACCCGCACCGAGGAAGGGCTCGGCCACTTCGTCGTCCTCCACAAGGTGGGAAAGAAGGGGGTCGTGGTCGCCGACCCTGCCCGCGGGATCTTGAAATACTCGAAAGAGGAATTCTCCAATCGCTGGACCGGATATCTGCTCCTGGTCGTTCCCGAGAAGGTCGTCCGCCGCTCGGGCCAAGGTCTATCCCCGGGCCGGAGATTCCTCTCCCTTTTGGGCGCCCATACGGGGATCCTCTTCCAGGCACTCCCTGTGCGCCCTCTTCATGACGATCCTCGGGATCTCCACCTCCTACTTCGTCCAACACTTGGTCGATTCCGTCTTGGTGCGCGGCGAGCACCGACTCCTCAACGCTCTGGCCATCGGCATGATCGCCGTGGCGATCTTTCGCACCTTGTTCGGGGTCTTTCGAGGCTACTTGCTCGCCCACATCGGAAGGGTCGTGGATCTTTCGCTCCTCTCGGGATACGCCCGCCACATTCTAAAACTGCCGATGCGCTTCTTCGAGATGCGCCGCGTCGGCGAAATCCTCTCTCGCGTCAACGACGCCGCCAAGATCCGCGAGGCGATCGGCGGCACCACCCTCACGGCCGTGGTGGATGGGACCCTCGTGATCCTCTCCACCGTGGTCCTCTGGCTCTACGACGTTCCCCTCGCCTTGGTGGCGACCGCGTTCGTGCCTCTCCTGTTGGTCGGCGTCGCCGCGCACCACCCCGCCTCGAAGAAGCGCTCGCGGGAGGCGATGGAACAGGGCGGCCAGTTGTCGGCTCACTTGGTGGAGGACGTTTCGGGAGTCGAGACCGTGAAGGCCTTCGGTCTCGAGCGCCCCCGTGCGGAAGAGGGCGAATCGCGTCTCGTCCGCTTCGTCCAATCCCTCTTCTCCCTCCAGAAGCTCGGCCTCTCGATGTCGAGCGCCGGTCTATTCGTTACCGCCGTGGCCGGCATCGTCATCCTCTGGTACGGAGGATACCGCGTGGCCGACGGGGCGCTCACGATCGGCCAGCTCATGTTCTTCTACACGCTCTTGGGATACCTCTTGGGACCCTTGGAGCGCCTCGCCTCCATCAACCTCAGGATGCAAGAGGCCCTGGTGGCCGTCGATCGGCTGTTCCAAGTCCTGGACCTGGAAGAGGAGGAGGCCGCCTCCGCCAAGAAAGCCGCATTCTCCGGAATCCGCGAGGCCCTGGAGCTGAAGGACCTCTCCTTCCGCTACGGATGCCGCGCCCATGTCCTGGAGAAGGTCAACCTCCGGCTTCCGGCGGGGAAGACGGTTGCGATCGTGGGGGAGAGCGGGTCGGGAAAGTCGACGCTGGGAAAACTCCTGATGCGGTTTTACGACCCCACGGAAGGGGGCATTCAGGTCGATGGGGTGGACTTGAGGGATTTCTCGGTCGAGTCGTTGCGGTCGAGGATCGGGCTCGTTTCGCAAGATCCGTTCCTCTTCACGGGGACGATTCGGGAGAACATCGCCTTGGGGAGCCCCCAGGCGTCGGTGGAAGAGATCGTCGAGGCGGCGCGGGCGGCCGGACTCATCGAGTTCGTCGCCTCGCTGCCCGAGCGGTTCGAGACGGTGATCGGGGAGCGGGGGGCGAATCTCTCGGGCGGCCAGCGGCAGCGGCTCGCCATCGCCCGGGCGCTTCTGCGGAAGCCCGAACTCTTGATCTTCGACGAGGCGACGAGCCATCTGGATACGGCGACGGAAAGGGCGATCCAAGGGAGTCTGCGGTCGGCCTTCGAGGGGAAGACCGTGCTTCTCATCGCCCATCGGCTGAGCACGATTCGGGAGGCGGATTGGATCTACGTGATGCGGTCGGGCCGGATCGTGGAGGAGGGAGACCACCAAGACCTCCTGAGGCAGGACGGCTGGTACGCGTCGCTTTGGCGTGCGCAAACGGAAGAGTTGCCGTTCGTGCTGGTGGAAGGGGCCGAATCGCTTCGGGAGGAAGTGGCATGAAGATGATCGTGATCGGCGACTTGAGTCGGGCGAGCGAGTTCCGCCAGACGGTGGAGACGCGCCCCCCGAAGGCGATCTTGGGGACGCAAATCCTTCTTTGTTCTCTGCTGGCCTCGGCCCTGGCGTGGGCGGGATGGACGAAAGCGGACCTGGTGGTCCGGGCCCCGGGGCGAGTTCGCCCGGCCGAGGGGGTGGAGTACAAAGTGGTGGCGCCGCGGCGCGGAAGGGTTTCGGAGGTCCATTTCCGGATGGGGGAAGCGGTGAAGAAAGGGGGGACCCTGGCGGTGTTGGATACGGAGCGGCTCCGGAACGACATCGCGAAGCTCCGGAAGGAGAGGGAGGCGGCGGGGGAGGAGATCCGACAGCTCGAGACGGAGGAGAAACTGACCCTGGACCAAGGAGAGGCGGCGAAGGACAAGGCGCAAGCGGAGCTCTCGCGAGCGAAAGTGCAAGCGCGGGAAGCGGCAGAGAAGCGCGCCTCGGAGATCCGTCAAGCGCAGATCGAACTTGCGGATGCGCAGGAAGAAGAGAAGAGGCTGGCCTCCTTGGCGAAGCAGGGGATCGTGTCGGAGGCGGAGTGGAAACAATCCGCCTCCAAGCTCGAGGTGGCGCGGGAGCGGTTGGCTCGGGCGCGGATCCCTCTCGACGACGGCGGTATCGCGATCCTGAAAAAAGCGGTGGAACTGGTGGAGCGCGAGTATGAGCTCCATCGCGCGAAGCTCCTCGACCGGAGGGCGCGCAAGGTCGCGGAGATCGCGGCGTCGGAGAAGACGCTGGCCAATCTCGAGCTCGAACGGGCCGAGTCGGTCCTTTCGTCGCCGGCGGACGGCGTGGCGATCGCGGGCGAACCGAAAATCGGGGATCTCCTCGAGGCGGGTACCCTCGTGGTATCGATCGCTCCCCAATCGAACCCCGTCTTGGAGATCCCCGTCCTCGCGAGCGAAATCGGAGAGTTGCGTGAAGGGATGGAGGCGCGGATCCGGATGGAAGCGTACGACCACCAGAAGTACGGAACGGTGACGGGGCGGATCCTCTTCATCTCGCCCGATTCGCAGGCGGTCGAGGGGACGGTGGTCTACAAGGTCCGCCTCGCGCTCGATCGAAGCGATCTGGGCCCGGGGCGGCCGATCCAGCTTGGAATGACGGGAATCGCAGAGATCCGAACGGGGCAGGATTCGCTCTTGTCCCTTTTGGTGAAGAAGATTCGCAAGGGGATCAGTCTGGGTTGATGGTTGAGAATTCGAAGGTTCAGACGAATGTGCCATGCTGAGCTTTCCAGGAGTTAGAGGCACGAAGGAGTGGAAGATCTATGTTTATAGCGTTGCGACGCGGAGAGTTGGGAGAAGTCTCTGGAGGAGGGATGGACGGATTCCCCCCGCACATCCTGAATCGGTTCGCATGGACCTTCGCCGATTGGGTGGAGGCGCTGTCCAGGTGAGCATCGTCCCTACCCCGGCTTGTCTCCCGAATGAAAAGGAGTTTTGCCGTGGAACAGCTGAAGGGAATCGTCGAGTGGCGGAAGATCGAGGGAGGGCAGATGAGCATGTCCGTGAGCGACTTTGTGGTGTATGCCCTCAAGTTCGCCGGTCATGCCTGGTTGTGAACCGCCCGATCCGACGAAGGGCGGAGGAGAGCCGTGCTCGTACCCCGGCTCGCCTTCTGGACAGGAATGGGTACGAACGAAAGGAGTTTTGCCGTGGAACAGCTGAAGGAAATCGCCGAGTGGCACAAGATCGAGGGAGGAGTACAGGTCGATTGGGATGTGCCGACGCTGCCGGATTTCGGCTGCATCAAGATCAGGCCGGGCTCTGACCCGTGGCCGAGGTAGCAGCCATGGAACTCGAAATGGTTCCGATGACGCGTGTCGAGGGCGGATTGTCGGCGAACGCGGATGGCCTGGCGGATCACCGGGACGAGTGGGCCGAGTCTCTGGCCGATCGGCTCGACTATCAGATCCTCAATCGACTCTTCTGAGCCGGGAAAGGCGTGAAGGCGATGTCCACTCTGACGCAATCCGAAATGACGGCGGCCGATGGAGGGGCGATTCCCGCTTTTGTGGTTCTCGCCATCGTCCTCGCGGGCGCGGTCGTTGTGGGAGCCGGCCTCTTGATCGGTGCGGTGTCGTGATCATGTCGTGAGGTGTGCCGCTCTCATGGCTCTGCGCACCCCCCGGGGATTGCCCTTCCCGCCCGGGCGGAGCGGATTTCTTGGGAAGGGATAGTGAGGTCTCAAGATGGGTACGAAGATGGCGTGTTTGGACAGAGGAGCGATGGAGGGGGTGGAGGGAGGATTCGTGGTTATCATAGGGGTGGGAGAAGCCCTGCTGCTCCTTGGCGGGGTGGGGGTAATCGGAGCAGCCGTATGGGCGCTCACCCATTAGTCTCCCCCCATCGATCAGACACGACTCTGCGTCCTGGCCCGACAACGGGAGACCTTCGCCTTGGGCGGAGGTCTCCCTTCCATGACTCGTCTTGGGGCGCGTCTCTTCCACTCGGGGCGATGAGATTCGACAGGAGGAGGAATTCAGTACGACAACGCTACCTTGCAGTGTGGGTTCTTGTAGCGCCGAGGTGTAGTGCCTTCGTCGCCATCGGTGCACCAACCCTAGCGAAGGCCGGAGGAAATACTCAATGCAAGCAATGAACGAACTCAAGATGGAGACCCTAGCAGGAATCCAAGGTGGATGGGTGCTCGCGGCGATCAGGGTGGCTCTGGCGATTCTTGCTCTGCAATACATCTTGTGGCCGGACGAATAATGAAGGAGAGAGCCATGAGCACACTGAATTGCTCTGAACTACACAGGATCCAAGGTGGCAAGATCACGGCCGCGGTGAGATGGTTGCCATTGTGGTCGGAGCTGTGGCTATGAATAGTGTCCTGCTCGGAGTAGCGCTTGCCTTCCTTGCTTCGGCGGACTAACATGCGACTTTCGATGGCCTTCTTTCGCGCGCTTGCCCGGATCGACCGAGCAGTGCCCAAAGTCTGCCGGTGAGCCTCCGGCCCCCGAATTGTTCGGTTTCGCCGAACAATTCGGGGTATTCTCCTTCTGGTGCCGGCTCATGCAGTATCCCCTCTGGATCCTCCCATGACTGCCGGGCCTGCTTCGCTTTGTGATGGCGGCGGCCGCTCTCATCCATGACTTCAGCACGCCCGATTCGGATCGCCGCCACAATCGCAGCCGCACTGTTGGTTACCGGAGGCATCGCGCTGATGATTCTTTCTGTCGGGCGGTTTATCGCCCTGCCACCGGCCAGTCAGCACGATTGCGCCACGTGTTCCTGGATGTGCAGCCGTGACTTCAGCCTCCTGGTCGCCTGGATCTTTCTCGCTGCCGGAGTCGTGCACGCCCTCGGGGGCGGAGCCTACCTGGCGTCCCGACGGCTCGCGATCTTGTCCGGTGCGCTGTGCATTCTCGACAGTCTGCCGGGGCTGATCGACATCCTCTGCTCCCTCTCGGCCGGCGTGCCCATCGCCGGGTGGGCCTGGGTGTCGGTCGCGTTCCTCCTCCCGGGCATCCTATTCTTTCATCCTGCGGCGAGATGGGCACGTGAAGCGCTCCCCCGCGGCGTGGCCACCGCAGGAGAATCTCAAAGTGCACCAGAAACAGGACCTACACGAGGTGCGTGAAGATGAGCGCGTTCGGGATCAACGCCCAAGAGGGGGTTCCGGACGGTTGCTCGCTCGTGGGACTCGGCGAAAGGAATGCGATCGCGACACCGATCCTGGAATTCGGTTCTTACATATTCCATGGATCGGTGGAATGGCCTCCTCGATGCCACGCGACGCCTCCGCCGTTTTCTGACCCCACCCCAAGCGGAGGGGGGGGGGATCGTGGGCAAGTACCGGATCCTTCGTGAGATCGCTCGTGGGGGCATGGCCACGGTCTACGAGGCGAAGGACCCTCAGCTCCATCGGAGCGTCGCGCTCAAGGTGATGCACTCCTCCGCGGACCGTCCTGACCTCGTCACCCGATTCCACCGAGAGGCGGCCATCGCGGCTCAACTACGCCATCCTCACATCGTGGGAATTCATGAGATCGGGTTGGTTCGGGGGGAAGGAAAGGACGCCCTCCACTACATCGCGATGGACCTCATCGAAGGCGACACCTTGGCGACGGTCCTCCAAGGGAAGTCGGTCTCCCGCGAGCGGCTTCTCGGATGGTTGGAGGAGGTCGCTCGCGCCGCCGCCTACGCCCACGAGAAGGGGGTCGTTCACCGCGATATCAAGCCCGCGAACATCCTCATCGATAAGAGCGGTCGCGCGCTTCTGGCCGATTTCGGACTTGCGCGAGGCGCCGAATTCAGCGCGGAGATCACGCGTTCGCACGCCGTCCTCGGAACGCTGGGCTACATGGCGCCGGAGCAGATCGAAGGGAAAGCGCGAGACGTCGATGCTCGGGCGGACGTCTATGCGCTGGGAATCGTCCTCTACGAAATTCTGGCCGGCAAGCGACCGTTCGACCTCGACCGTCCGAATCCGGGGGAGGAGCCGCAGACCCCCTCGCGACTCGATCGATCCGTCCCGCGCGAGCTCGAGGTGATCTGCTTGAAGGCGATCGATCGGAGTCCGGAATTCCGTTACGGTTCCGCCCTGGAGATGGCGGAGGACCTCGCGCGCTTCCGCCGGGGGGAGCCGATCGCCGCCCGTCCGCTCTCGCCTCTGCTCTATCTCTCGAGGAAGATCGTCCGTCGCCGCGCGATCGCGATTCCCGTGGGGGTGGCGGTGATCGCCTGCGCCGCCTTTACGGGGTGGATCCTCCACGTTCGGGCGGAACGAGCTCAACGACTCCAGGAGCATCTTACGCGAGCGCGAGTCGGAGAAACGA
This sequence comes from uncultured Planctomycetales bacterium, assembly GCA_964526305.1. Taxonomy (GTDB): domain Bacteria; phylum Planctomycetota; class MHYJ01; order MHYJ01; family JACPRB01; genus JACPRC01. The sequence continues at coordinate 16,285 of CAZGKV010000086.1, forward strand.
AGGGAGACTTCGAGAGGGCTCGGGATGCGTATCGATCCGTTCTGGCGCTGGAACCGACCCACGCCGTCGCGGCACAGGGCTTGACGCGAATGGAGACGCATCTTTCGCAACGGGAGCAGCAGAAGCGGGTCCGGATCCGGCTTGAGCAGGAGGCCTTGCAGGAAATCGAGGAGGCGCGTACTTTCTTGGAACAGTCGATTCGACAGCCGGGAAAGCGGTTCGATTCCCAGACGGCGTCGTCCCTCCTTCAGCAGGCGCTCCACTTTCTCGAGAGCGCCGTCCGAAAGGCGCCGCACTTGGCCGCGGCCCATCTCCATCTCGGACGAGCGTACGCACTGCGGAACGACCCGGACCGAGCGGTCCCGGAGCTGGATCGGTCGATTCAATTGGATTCGTCGCTCTCCCAGGCTTTTCTGGAGCGCGGGAAGATCCGCTCGAAGCGTCGCGAATGGAAGGCGGCCTTCGCGGACTTCTCCTCCGCTCTCCTGCTCAGTCCACTGATGGCGGAGGCCAGAACGGGTCGGGCGCGCGTTCTGGAAGCGCAAGGCGATCTCGCGGGCGCCCTCTCGGACGCGAACGAACTGGTGCGGACTCACCCGTATTCCGTCGCGTCCTATTTCCTTCGATCCGAGATCCTGGAGAGGGCGGGGAAGATCGACGAGGCGGTACAGGATTGTACGGCGTCGATTCGACTCGATCCTCATCCCGGCGCGTATCTCCGCCGGGGGAATCTGTTTAAGCGACAAGGAAAAACCGCCGAGGCCCTGGCGGACTATGAAACCGCTCTCTCCTTGACCCCCACGAAAGGATCCTTCCGGCGGTCGATCGAACGAGCCGTCGGGGAGTTGAAGAGCGGAAGGACCCAATCCCGAGACTTCGTTCGAGAAACCTCAATTCTGGTGACGCCATGATGCGACAGTTCGACACCTCCATGGGCGGACCGCAGGCGGCCTTTCCGAGCACGCTTTGGTCGGAGCTCTTGGATTCGAACGAGTCCGACCGCCGAGCCCGGTTCGATCATTTGGCTCAGACCTACTGGAAGCCGGTGTACGTCTACATTCGAACCGCCTGGCGCAAGTCGAACGAGGATGCCAAGGACTTGACGCAGGCCTTTTTCGCCCAGATGATGGAAAAGGGATACGTCCATCGGGTCCGCCCCGAGTGCGGGAGCTTTCGGGGATACCTCAAGACCGCGCTCCGGCATTTTCTGATCAACGCCGAGGAGCATGCCGCCATTCGACGTCCGAAGGGGTTCCTTCTCCATTTGGAAGCTCGACCGGAGGAGTGGGCCGGGCTTGGCCCGATATCTCAGGAAGAGTCTCCGGAAGCGGCCTACGACCGCGAGTGGTTCCAGGAACTCCTCGAGTCGGCGACCCAGACCCTGAAGGACAGACTGACGGGCGAGAAAAAGGAGCCGTACTTCGCCGTCTTTCGACGGTACTGCTTGGAAGGCGACGGGGGGACCTATCGGGAGGTCGGGCTGAACCTCGGGCTGACCGAAAGCGACGTCCGCCACCGGCTGGAATACGTGCGAAGCCTCTTCCGACGGATCCTCCGCGAGCGCATTCGGGAATACGTCTCGACGACCGAGGAGATCGAGCCCGAGCTGCGAAAGGTCCTGAGCGACTAACCCTCGATCGTCGAGGGAAGCAAGCACGGCCAGGCGCATCGCTACCTCCGCGCGATGGCGTCGATTTCGATTTTCACTCCCTTCGGCAACGCGGCGACTTGGACGGTCGAGCGCGCCGGAGGATCCGTGGGGAAAAACCCCGAATACACTTCGTTCATCGCGGGGAATTCGTCGAGGTCGGTCAGGAACACGGTAGTCCGTACAACGTTCGCGAGAGAAAGGCCGGCGGATTCCACGATCCCTTGAACATTGCGAAGCACGCGCTCGGTCTGGATCTTGATGTCCCCTAGGGCGAGTTGCTGCGTCGTCGGATCCAGCGGGATCTGACCGGAAACGAAAACGAAGTCGCCGAGATCCACGGCCTGCGAGTAGGGGCCGATCGCTTTGGGGGCGCGGTCGGTCGCGATCGTCCGTTTCGGCACGGCGAGAAATGGTATCGGTTTCCGGTCTCGGATTCCAGTTGCACCCGATTCTTCCCCCCGTACAATGGCGCCAATCCGCATGGCCGACAGAACGTTCGACATCGTGATCGTGGGCGCCGGCATCGTCGGCACCTCGATCGCCTATCACCTCGCGCGCCGAGGGGCCGGGCGCGTCGCCGTCCTCGAACGCGAAATCAATCCGGGGATGGGATCGACCTCGAAGGCGGCCGGGGGGATCCGCGCCCAATTCGGGAGCGAGATCAACGTCGAGTTTTCGCGACTCTCCATTCCGGTGTTCGAGAGGTTTCCGCGAGAGATGGGCGTGGACGTCCTCTTCCAACAAGCGGGCTATCTTTGGATTGCCACGACGCCGGAGCACCTTCAGCTCTTCCGAGGCAAGGTGGAAACGCAACGACGCCACGGCCTCGATGTCCAACTCGTTTCTCGCGAGGAGGTGGCGAAGCTCGCGCCGTACGTCCGGATCGACGACGTCCTCGGCGGGACCTTCCACGATCGAGACGGCTATGCCCCTCCGGCCGATTACGTCCTGGGCTACCACAAGCGCGCGAAGGAGATGGGCGTCCAGTTCTTCCTCGGATGCGAGGTGACCGGCGTACGGGACGGCGAGCTCGTGACCGGTCAGGGAACCTTTCGCGGATCGAAGTACGTCCTCGCGACGGGCGCCTGGACGGGTCTTCTCGCTCGGATGATCGGCGTCGAGATCCCGGTCGTGCCGATCCGCCGCCAGCTCTTCGTCACCGAGCCCATTCGCGAGGGAATGACGCATCCGATCCCGATGACGATCGACTACGGAACGGGAGTCTATCTCCACAGCGAATCGGGAGGGGTCTTGGTCGGCCGGGCCAACGTGCAGGAGCCGGTCGGATTCAACGAGAGCGTGGACTACGGATTCGTCGAGCGTCTCGCGGAGCTCGTGATCGATCGCGTACCCCTCCTCGAGCGCGCCACGATCCGGACGAGCTGGGCGGGCCTGTACGAAGTGACGCCGGATCACCATCCGATCTTGGGGGAGATCCCGGAACGTCCGGGGTGGTATCTGGCGGCCGGATTCAGCGGCCACGGCGTGATGCACGCGCCGGCGACGGGGCTCCTCATGGCGGAGGTGCTCCTGGACGGGAAGGCGAAGTCCCTCGACATTTCGCCCCTGGGCCTGGCGCGGTTCCAGGAGGGGAGATTGATTCGCGAGACGCACGTCCTATGAACATCGTTTTCATCGGAACCTCCAAGTTTGCGGTGCCGGCGCTCGAGAAACTCGTCGCCTCTCCGCACAAAGTGCTGGCGGTGGCGACGCAACCCGATCGCCCCAAGGGGCGCGGTCAGGAAATGAAGCCCACGCCGGTGAAGGAAGTCGCGGCGGCGAAGGGAGCGTTTCTCTACCAGCCGGAAGAGATCAACGATTACGAATTCGTCCGCGAATTGCGGGCGCTTTCCCCGGACGTCATCGTGGTCGTCGCGTACGGGCAGAAGCTCGGCCAGGAGATCCTCGAGATGCCGCGCTTCTACTGCCTCAACATCCATCCGTCGCTCCTGCCGAAGTATCGCGGAGCGGCGCCCGTGGCCCGCGCGATCCTGAACGGCGACACCTACACGGGAGTGTGTGTCGTCCAGGTCACGGAGAAGATGGACGCGGGACCCATCCTCGGCGTCACGCGCGTCGAAGTCCCCTTCGATGCGAGCACTCCGGACTTGGAGGCGAAGCTCGCGGACATCGGCGGGGATCTTCTGCTCGAAGTGCTCCAGTCCATCCAAGATCGGCGGCATATCGAACTCCCCCAGGACGATCGCGAGGCCACGTTCGCGCGCAAGTTCGAGAAGAACGACGGAAAAATCGACTGGAGAAAGCCCGCGCTCAAGATCCACAACTTCGTCCGAGCGCTCCAACCGTTCCCCTGCGCGTTCACCTCGCTCAACAAGACGCGGATCACCCTCTATCGCGTAAAGCCGCAGCGCCTGCCCCAGCGTCCCTCCCAGCGGGCCGGCGCGGTTCTCTCGGCGGACAAGGACGGCATCAAGGTCGCCTGCAGCGACGGGGAAATCACGATCCTGGAGCTTCAGCCGGAGAACAAGAGGCGGATGACGGCGGAGGAGTTCGTGAACGGATACAAGCCGAAGCCGGGGGATTGCTTCGTCTAATCGATCGCCCGGCGGAACGAGGCGACGAACCGCTCGATCTCGTGGGGCTTCGCGCCTTCCTGGACGCGGCGAAGGATCGCGCTTCCGACGATGACGCCGTCCGCGACTTCCGCGACTCGCGCCGCCTGCTCCGGAGTCGAGATTCCGAACCCGACATAGAGCGGTTTGGAAGTCCGCCGCCGAACGCGCCGGACGAAAGCGGCGACTTGGGGGGGAAGCTGCGATCGGGCGCCGGTCACGCCTTTCAGCGAGACGAGGTAGATCCACGCGCGACTCTTCCGCTCGAGGAGGACGATGCGCTCGTCCGTGCACGTCGGGGAGCAAAGGAAGACGAGCGGAACTCCGGCCATCCGCGAGGTTGCGAGAATCTCTTCCGCCTCTTCCGGGGGGAGGTCCGGGATGATGGCGCCGGCGAGCCCGGCGCGTCCCGCCCGAGAGAAAAACCGCGGAGGAATGTACTGAAGGACGGGGTTGAGGTAGGTCATGAAGTACAGCGGCGCGGCGCGGAAGGAGGCGGCGATCTCCATCGCGTCGTCCATCGTGGCGCCCCGTTCGAGAGCCCGCTGGGAGGCCGCCTGGATGACCGGCCCGTCCGCAAGCGGATCGCTGAAGGGGATCCCGAGTTCGATCGCATCCGCTCCACCCGCGGCGCACGCGTCCAGGAGTTCGCTACAGCCGCGCTTGGAGGGAAATCCCAGAGTGAGGAAAGGCAGGAGTTTCTTCATTGCCCCGAAGGGACGACCGGGGGCGGACAGCGATCTTCGAGGGCTCGGATCCGCTCGTCGTGGACCAGCAGCTTAGAGCTCATCCCGGTAGGATCGTGGCCGCGGTGGCGGCGCCGAGGGTGCAG
>CAZGKV010000087.1:0-20560 GCA_964526305.1 uncultured Planctomycetales bacterium
GAGGAGTTCGACGGTCTCGGCGGGTGGGGGCGGCGTGAAGGTCAGAAAGTGGGTGACGCCGAGATCGAGATACTCGATCGTCATCTGGATCGGCTCGCGCGCGTACTGCATCTCGAGTCCGATCAGGACGGCACCGGCGTAGACACCTCCGGGGAGAGGGGCCTTCATCCATGCTTGAAAGGTATCGGAGTTGGAGGGCGTCTCCTCGTTGAGATCGCCGCCCTCGGCATCGGTGGTTTCGGAGGTTTGGACATCGGAGAAGTGGTCGATCGCCACTCGGATCGTTTTCGTCGCGGCGTCCACCTTGTAGTCGTGCAGAAGAGCCCAGGTCTTCCCGATCTTCACGGAGATCGCCAATCCGCGCCCGGATTTCCGGGCGAGCCACGCCGGGTCGTAGGGAAGGTCGAGCTGGAGGGGAGTAGCGAAGACGCAGTGGTCCAGGTTTCCCGCCTTGAGCATGTAGCGCGGACCGACGGCGCGATGTCGCGTCATCTTGAAATCCGTCTGGGAGCTTCCCTCCATCGAGAATCGCGTGTCCTCCCGTACCGCGCCGGGAGGGACCTTGAGGCAGGCGCCGTTGGCGAGCTTGAGTTCGCCTCCTGCCTTCGCGGTGCAGAGTTTCTCGACGCGCGGTACATCCTGGGCGCCGGTCGAGCGCGCAGCGGTCGGCGCGGGGGGAGGCGAAGCGGGGGCGCACGCAATCGTCGCGAGCAGAGCAAGACAGCAGGGAAGAGAATGCAGGTTCATGCTCCCAGTATAACCCGCGAAGGCGCTAGCCTGCCTTATTCATCCGGGCTACGCCGCCCGGATGAATACGGCACCCTGCGGGCAGCCTCAGGGTTTCCTGGTTGGCGAGCTTTACGGAGGGCTGTCCCCCACTGTCTGATTCACCGGAAGCACTTCGATCCCCATCGCCTCCGCGTTGGCTCGGACGCGAGCGTCGACCGAGAGCATCGCCAGGGGCTCCACTTCGCGGTGGTATAGCGCGGCCGTCGCGAGATGTACCGCGTCGAGCGTTCGCACGGGTTCGAGAGGAAAGGCCTCCCCGGCGCGGGTCAGGATCTGGTCGGTGACGCCGACCAGATTCCAGTGTCCTGCTGCCACGCAGTACCGGACCCATGCGGCCTCGCGGGCGTCCGCGGATATCGAGCCGCCGGCCGTCAATCGCCGCAGGGTCCGAGCCACCTCGACGGCCGTGAGCGCGGTGGAGACGACCAGCCGGGCGCCGGAGAGAAGTTTCCGGATGACCGGAGCCTCGGACGTCCCCAGGAGCCAACGGAGGATCGCGCTGGATTCCGCGTAGAGGGTGCTCACCCTTCGGCCCGCATCTCGGTCAGGGCGCGGTCCACGGTTGCCGACGCAAGACGGAGCGTGGAGGGGGCATAGGCCTGCGGCCGGTTGGGGAGACCGCGCCGCAGGTGGCCTTGCTCCACCCACCTCGCGATCCGCTCCTCGACGCGCGAGAGCGCCGCTTCGGTAAAGGTCGGCTTGCGAATTTCCGCGACCACGCGCCCGCGATCGGACACGAGAACGACCTCCCCGCGCTGGACGTCGCGAAGAGTGCTGCTGAGCTTGTCTTTGAGGGCCCGGATGTTGATGGTTCTCACCACAGGAGCAATGTAGCCTCATGAGGCTACACTGTCAATCCCAGCCGGCCTCCGGATTTGGCCGGGGGGTTCCCGAAGGCTAGGGACTCAAGTCCCGCTCGCGGAGATCCGCTCCATCGGGCGAGGCCGAAAAGACCCGCGGGCCGTCGAAACCGAGGATGCGCTTGCCTCTCATGTGTACATACACGAAGGGCCAGCGGCCGGCGAATCGGACGGTATCTCCGGACTCCAGGTCCCACGCCCAGATCGTCTCGGCCGCGCGACCCAGAAGAAGATCCTGGTCGAGGGCGTTGAATTCGATCTTCGTCAGGGGCTCCGGCTGAGCCATCGCCGCCTTAACCGCGAGTCGCTCGTTTTCAGGCGTCCCGATGTAGACGGTGTCGCGACGGAGGAAGGCGAATTGGGTCCGGCCGAAAACAAGGATCGAAATCTCCTCGAGACGAAGCTCCTCGCTCGGCATGTCGCGGAGTCGGTACTCGATCGTGCCCCGATGCCACGCGGCGCGGGAGGGATCGGCGATGATCAGAGACCCCGCGTGTACCCCCCAAACCCGATTGCGTCCGTGATCGACTCCGAGGACCCGCCTCTCCTCGGATACTTCGAGTGGAGGGGGGTGGGGCGATGGAGTTCTCTTAGGGAGAAACCGCATCCCGTGTCGCGTACACCAGACCGCGGCGTAGTCCTTCGTCCACGCCGCCGAACAGAGAGAGCAGGTGAGAGTCAGGCGATGTTCGTCGTCCAGGACCGGCGCTTCGGCGAGTTCCTGGTCGAGACGCTCGTCGGCCCAGAGCCCGTCCGCATCCACGTCGATTCGATGGGCCGAGGGATGCCTCTCCGATCCTCGCGGCTTCGTAGAGGAAAGCGTCTCGGGATCGATCGCGAGGATCCCCCCGCGAGCGTTGCACGCATAGACCACGCCGCCTACGGCCGTGATCCCGGCGGTGTTCCACGCCTCCGGGAGCCTCTCGACTCGAAAGCGCGAGCGGTAGTTCCTGCCGCAAGAGCCGGTGAGGGCGAACAGGGCAAGGAGAGGGAGAAGGCGACGCATCTTCGTTCGAATGATATCATGGACGTCGAGATGGGCCAATGGCAGGTCGAGATTCGCACGTCACCTGTTCGGGTGTGGGAGTGTCTCACGCTCGCGTCGGAACGGAAGAAGTGGTGGGACTCGGCCGGGGACGCCGAGCCGGAACTGCGGGAGCCGTACGTGCGCTTCCGTTTCGCCGGCGCGGAATTCCGTCTCCGAGTCGGGCCTCGAGGGACTCGAGTCGAGGTATCCGCCGAGGGTGACTGGACCGAGCGCCTTCGGCTGTTGAAGAAGGTGTCGGAAGAAAGCGGCGCCTGGCCCTCGTCGGGGATGGTGGGGGAAGAGGGCGGAGCGACGAGTTAGAATCGGTCCAGGGAGCGTCACTCCACCCGCGAGCGGATTCGGCCTTCGGCGAGGTCCGTGGTGAGGATCTCCCCCGGTCGGACGGCCGAGGCGTCGCGCACGATCGCGCCGTCCTCTCGGCGGGTGATGGAGTATCCACGGCCGAGCACCGCCTTCGGATCGAGCGCGGTCAGACCTGCGCGGAGCGAGTCCGCGCGAGCTCGGGCCGAGTCGCACGCGCGGTTCATCGCCGCATGCAAGCGCGGCTCGAGAGCGCGGCCGCGATCGGCGGAAGCAGCCAGGGCGCGCGGGAGGGTCGCGATCAAGCGCTGGCGGAAGTCATGGAGGCGTCGCGCCAGATCGGGCGACGCGGATTGCAGGCCGACTCGTAAACGCTCCGCGAGTTCATCCGAGCGCTGGCGATGCTGCGCGACGAGGTCCTCGGGTCTCCGAAGGGCGCGGGAATCGCGGAAGCCGTCGAGTCGGGCGCGCGCCATCTCCGCGTGCACGCGGAGGGCGCGCCGGAGCTTCGCTCCGTCGTCCGCGAGGGCGGCTTGAAGATCTTCCCATCTGGGGACGACGCGATTGCCGGCGTCGGTCGGCGTCCGTGCGCGGACGTCCGCGACAAAGTCGGCGATGGTGGTGTCCGTCTCATGGCCGACGGCGCTGATGACGGGAATCCGCGAGGCGAAGATCGCCCGGGCCACGATCTCTTCGTTGAACGCCCAGAGGTCCTCCAGCGAGCCGCCGCCGCGGCCGGCGATGATGACGTCCACGTCGGGCCGCGCCAGATTCAGATGTCCCAAGGCCGCCGCGATTTCCGGAGCCGCACCTTCTCCTTGGACGCGGACGGGATAAACGAGAATCCGAACCAGCGGGAATCGCGCGAGGATCGTCCGAATCATGTCCTGAACGGCCGCGCCGATGGGCGAGGTGACGAGCGCGATCGTGGAGGGCAGGAACGGGAGCGGGCGCTTGCGGCCGGCCTCGAACAGTCCTTCGCGGGAGAGTTTTTCCTTGAGCTGCTCGAATTTGAGATGAAGCGCGCCGACCCCCTTGGGCTCGATTTCCTCGGCCGAGATCTGGTACTTCCCCTGCGCCGGATAGGCCGTCACCAGCCCGTGCACCAGCACGCTCATTCCCGTCTCTACGCGGAACTTCAGCCGCATCACTCGAGGGCGCCACATCGTGCAGGTGATGACGGCCGCGGGATCCACCTCGTCTTTGAGATCGAAATACAGATGTCCGCTTTGCGCATAGGTCACTTTCGAGACCTGGCCGCAGACCCATACGTATCGGAGCGCGTCTTCGAGGGTGCTCTTGATCTTCCGGGAGAGTTCCGCAACCGTGAGGAGGGTCCGAGTGGCGAGCGCCTCTTCTGCCGGCATGGGCCCCATTCTCTCCCGAAGAGGGCGTCAGCTCAAGAAGTCGTGTAAGACTCCGAGTCGCCGCGCATACCCAGGATGGCCTATAATTTGCCACAGGAAACCGAATGCGGTGCGAAGTCTGCCAGGAATCGACGCCGGTCGAGAGGAAGAGCTGCCCGACGTGCGGGTCCCTCCTCCAGGAGTCCGTCCACCGGACGCTGTTCGGCGTTCGATTCGTCTTGGCGCAAATCTCGAAGTGGGAGGAGCAGGGCAAGATTCTTCCCACGAAGGCCGTGGAATTGCGCCAGGAGTACTTCGCCCAGCGCGACGCCCTGATCCAAAGACTCAAGCCCGTTCCCGTCGCGACGCGCGCGCCGGTTCCGGTCCCGACCGGGGCGGACGAAGGGATCAAGATCCTCTCGACGTCACCGGAACCCGTCGAGATCCTGGACGCCGAAATCGTAGAGCCGCCGCCTCCTCGGCCGGTTCGTCCCCCGGTCCCGGTTCGGCCAAGGCCGGAGCCTCCGGTTCGAAAACAGTTTGCCTGGCGAGATCTCTTCACTGAGCGGAATATCCGGTGGATCCTCAATCTCGGGATTTTCACCTTCTCGGTCGCGCTGGCGCTTTTCATCCACAGTCAGTGGACGGGCATGGCTCCCGTGGTCAAGAGCGGGATCCTCGTCCTCTCGACCGGAGCGGCCATCGGGTTGGGCCACGTATTGCGCCGAACGCTCCTGCGCGAAACCGGCATGGCGCTGATCGTGCTCGGGGCGATCGCGCTTCCGATCGACGTTTTGGGAGCGGTCCAGTTCAAACTGATTCCGGCATCTCCCCTCGTGGGATTCTTCTCTTCCGCGGCTTGTGTCGGACTCTACGTCCTCCTGGCGCGCGTCTATCGTTCCCCGGTCTTCCCTTGGCTCGCGGTCGCGGCGGCGATGTCGGTGATCGCCTTCGGCCTGGCCACGGCAGGAATCCCGTGGGTCCAGGTCCCGGCGTGGTCTGCGCCGTTCCTCCTCGCGATCGCGGCGGTGCGTGGCCGGCTCCCGGTCGATTTCCGCACGCCCGCGTGGCTTGCGGCGCTTCCCCTCCTCTATGGTTCCGTCGTTTTCTCCGGAGTCTTCTGGCTGGGCCGCCTCGGGGTGGCGATGGTCCCGATGGAGGTAGCCCTTGCCTCCGCAGTGGCGCTGGCGGTTTTCCTGCGAAAGCCCGCGACCAGCGCGATCGCTGCCGTCGCCCTCGGAGGCATGCTGTGGGTCCTGATCGATCACGTCCCCTGGGAGGCGCGCCGGGAGATGGTGCTCTCGGGAGCCTTCGGAGCCGGGCTCCTGATCTCGGTTCGCTGGATTTGGACGGACCGCGGAAGCGCCCACTCGATTCCCTTCGTGGCGCTCTCGGTCCTGGTCTCCGCGCTGACCGCGACCGCGGCGGCGTGGCACCGAGACTGGACCGCGCTGGCGATCCTCCTCATGGGGAACGGTCTCGTCGCCTTCGCCGTCGCGGCCTGGGTTCGCTCCGGTGCCCTCGCGATCGTTTCCTTCCTTCTTGTCGGACTGGGAATCGTTCCCGGCATCCAGACATGGTCTCTGGCGATCGAGATCCAACCGCTCTTCCTGGCGGGATACGCGGTCCTGCTGGCCGTGGCCGCGCGCGCGTGGTTCCGGGAGGCCGCGATTCACGTCTCGATCTTCGTCGCCGGGGCGGCCATGTTCGGGGTGGCGCTCCTCTGTCTTCGGTATTACGAGGATCGACACGCTCTCGGCGCGATCATCTGCGCCGCGTGCGCGGTGGCCTTCGGGCTGAGCGCGTGGCGAACGAAGTTCCGACTCGTCGCGGATCTGGCGTATGGATCTCTCGGTTTCGCCTACGTCTACGCTTTGCGCCTCCTCCAGATGCCTCCCCAGTGGTTGGGAGTGGCGGTGGCGTTCTTCGCCATGGCGATGTTCGTGCTTCAAGCGCGGCTCCGCCTCCTCCGTCCGACGCTCGTCACGGGCGTGGCGGCGGCGATCGGCTGTTCGGCCCTGGCGATAGTGCAGTGGTTGGTCGCTTCCAAGCACGCGCCCGCGGCGACCACTCTTGCGATGGTGTCCGCCTTCTTCCTCGCGGTGGGGTGGAAGACGACGCATCGGTGGGTGCTCCACGTCGGAGCCTATGTCGCGGTCGCGGCGACGCTCTGCGCGGCGGACGGATTCCGGCTGAACTATGCTCAGCACGTCGCGATCGTCTTTCCGCTTGCCGCGGCGACCCTTCTCGTCGCCCACCGGCGGGGGGAACTCCAACTCGGACTGGCCGGAGTGGCCATTCTGGCGGGCGTGGGGGCTTTCGCGTATCTGCATCCCGACATGTACCATCGCGGGAATCTGCCGTGGACGATCGCGATTTCGGGTGCCGTCGCTCTGCTCGCGGGCTATTTCGCCTTCGCCAAGCCCGAGCGGTTGGATCTCCGCGTGCCGAGCGGAGTGATGGGCTTGGCCGCCACGGTCGCCTACCTGTTGTTCCTGACGTGGATGTCCACCGGAACGCCGTGGGGAGGAGTGTGGGTATTGGCGATGGCGTTCCTCCTGACGGGCGCGGCGTGGTTGTTCCGTAAGGAACCCCGACGGTCGGTTCCGCTCCTGTGGGTCGGCATCGCCGTTACCGTGGTGGCGGCCGTCATCGGACATGCGAGGGGAACGGCTTCGGCGCCCGCCTATCTGGCCGTCTACGCCGCGGCGCTCGGTCTTCATGTCGCGATCGAGCGGATCTTCCGCCGAGTCGAGTTCGAGTGGAGTTCCTCGGTCCTGGTCCTGGCCATGGGACTATCCCTCCTCTATTTCTTGGACCCGCGGACTTCTTGGGCCGGGGCGATCGTGTTTGCCGCGATTCCGATCACGCTCTGGGTGCGGCGGCGCGGCCTGATGGAGGCGGGGGGAATTCTCCTCCTGGCCGCGTGCCTTCTCTTCGGGGCGAGGCGATTCCACGATCCATGGGCCGGAGCGGCCCTCCTCGGGATGGCCCTCGTCCTCCTTCCGTTCCGTCGCCCGGAACTCTCCTTCCTTCCCTGCGCGACGGCCGTGGTGACGACGTGGCGACATCCCGATGCCTGCGCTCTGGTGCTCGGAGCGATGTTCGCGGCGTATTTGGGTGTCGCGCTGTGGCGGCGGAAGGCCTCGTGGGTGACGGTGGCCGTGTCGTTGGCGGCGATCGGAGTCGCTCGCTTCCTTCTCGAACATTGGGCGGAGCCGCGAGTCGAGCTCTGGCTGCTGCTCCCGCTGGCGGCCTTCCTGGGCAGCATGCTCTTCGTACGAGAGCGACTTGGGGAGATGGGGGCGGTACCACTTCTGGCTCTCACGATCGGAACGGCGCTCGCTTCGACGGTCTCCGCATTGGGTCAACCGCTGGACCGAATTGCGTTCCTGCTTGCGGACACCGCACTGTTCGCCGTCCTCGCCTACGCCTATCGACAACCCGTATACCTCTATCTGGCCTCGGTGTCGTTTGTCGCGTTGGACGTCGCGGTTCTCTCGCGGTTCGGGGTGCCGCCGACGATCACGGCGGTCCAGCTTCTCACCCTGGCGCTCATCCAAGTGGTCTGCACCAAGGCGGCGGGCGAGCGCTTCCGAGCCTACTCGACGCCGATCTTCCTTACGGGGCTCGTGGTGGCCGGCGGCGTGCTGGTATTCGGTTTCTGGAATCATCGCGCCTATACGACGACCGAGATCCGGTGGGCGATTTGGGGAATGATGATGGCGGCGCTCGTCTACGGAGTGGCCGGGAGGATTCGCGGTATCTCCTGGCTCTACTATCTCGCGGCAGGACATCTCCTCGGAGCCTACTACCTCACGCTCCACAAGTACGGCATTACGACGCTGGAGTTCTACACCGTTCCCATCGGAGTGTCGCTGGCCGTTTGGAGCCTGTTCGTCGGTCGCGAAGACGTCCGCCGGAGGATCCTGGAGGGCGTGGCGTTGGGCGCCTACTTCGCTCCCTCGGCGGTCGCGTCGTTCCTCCCCAACGGAGCCGGTCACACGCTCGCCGCATTGGTGCTCGCCTTCCTCGGGGTGTTGGCGGGAATGGTATTGCGGCGTCGGATCTTCGTGTTCGGCGCGACGGGGGGCTTCGCTTTCGAAGTGGTCGCGAAGACGGCGGAGCTGCTGGTCCGGATGGATCTATCGCTCGCGCAGTGGGGCATGGGCTTGGGGCTCCTGATGATCCTCGTGGCGGGTCTCTTCGAGTCCCGAAAGCTACGCTTCGTGAAGGATCGGGCGGAAGGAGTGAAGGCGAACGCGGCGAAGGTGCTGGCGAAGTGGGACTAACGGAGCTCGACCCGACGAATCGACTCCGCTCGCCCCGTCGACTACTCCACCGTCGCCACCGCCCCGCAGAGCCGTACGTCCCCGGTCGCGACCTCGAACCTTGCGGGCATCCCGGTCGTGAATCGGTGGAGGACGCGGTCCACCCGGCGGCCGATGACGCTCTCGTAGGGGCCCGTCATTCCGCAGTCCGTGATGTAGGCCGTGCCTTGAGGGAGGACCCGATCGTCCGCCGTCTGGATGTGCGTGTGGGTCCCGAAGACGAAGCTGACGCGTCCGTCCAGCCACCATCCCATCGCGATTTTCTCGCTGGTCGCCTCGCAGTGCATGTCCACGGCGATGATCGAAGTATCCTGTCGCAGGCGATCCACGCAATCCTTGGCCGTTTGGAACGGGCAGGCCGCCGGGGTGTTCATGAACACCCGGCCCTGGACGTGGAGCACGGCCACGCGGATTCCGATCGGCAACTCGACGACGGTAGTGCCGGCGCCCGGCTGTTCTTGAGGGTAGTTCGCGGGACGCAGCAGTCGCGACTCCTGGGAGATGTACGGGATGATCTCCTTGCGATTCCAGATGTGGTCGCCCCCCGTGATGACGTGGACGCCGGCGCCGAAGAGATCCTCCGCCTCCGCGGGAGTGATGCCCGCGCCGTCCGTGAGGTTTTCGCCGTTGGCCACGACGAAATCGATGTGCTCGGTCCTGCAGAAGTCCGGCAGCCGTCTCCGAACGAACTCCCGGCCGGGCTTTCCGACGACGTCCCCGATGGCCAGGATCTGCAGCTTCATCGCGCGTACTCGACCACGCGCGTTTCGCGCAGCACCGTCACCTTGATCTCGCCCGGATACGTCATCTCCTGCTCGATCTTCTTGGCGATGTCGCGGGCCACGATCATCGCCTGATTGTCGTTGATCTTTTCGGCATCGACGAGGACTCGAACCTCCCGTCCCGCTTGGATCGCGTAGGCCCCCGTCACCCCGCCCATCCCCTTCGCGATCGCTTCGAGCTGTTCGAGGCGCTTCACGTACCGATCGAGCGACTCTCCGCGGGCGCCGGGGCGGGAGGCGGATATCGCGTCCGCCGCCGCCGCGATGATCGTGTACTGGTAATGGGCGTCGGGATCGTTGTGGTGATTGGCGGCGGCATCGACCACCTCCTTCGGCTCGTCGAACCGCTTGAGGAGCTCGCCTCCGATCACCGGGTGGGATCCTTCGAACTCCTGATCCACCGCCTTGCCGATGTCGTGGAAGATCCCGCACCGCCGCGCGAGTTTCGGGTCCATCCGCATTTCCGAAGCCATGACCGAACACAAATGGGCGACTTCCCGAACATGTTGGAGGACGTTTTGGCCGTAGCTCGTGCGGTACTTAAGACGGCCGAGAAGGGTGACGAGCTTCGGATGGACGTTCCGCACGTCCTGCTCCTCGAGGAACTCCTTTCCGACCTTCTCGATGTGCTGCTCCATCTCGCGTTTGGTCTGCTCCGTGACTTCCTCGATTCGCGTGGGATGGATCCGGCCGTCGAAGAGGAGTTTTTCCATCGCCCGGCGGGCCATCTCGCGGCGCACGCCGTCGAACGCGGAAAGCACGATCACCCCCGGGGTGTCGTCCACGATCACGTCGACCCCGGTGGCGCGCTCGAAGGCTCGGATGTTCCGCCCTTCGCGTCCGATCACCCGTCCCTTCATCTCCTCGTTGGGAAGATCCACGACGGTGACGACCGAGTCCGCCGTATGCTCCGCGGCGAACCGGTGAATGGCCATGGTGATGACGCGTTTCGCTTCGGTTTCCGCGGTGTCCTTGGCCTCGTCGAGCCGCTTGCGGATCAGGTCCGCCTTCTCCCGCTCCAGCTCGGGCTCGAGTTTGCCCAATAGGAGGGAGACCGCCTCTTCCCGGGAAAGTCCGGCGATCCGGTGAAGGGTTTCCTTCTCCTCGGCCAGGGTCCGAGAGATCTCGGCTTCCTTTTCCAGGGCTTCCTTTTCCTTCCGCTCGATCTCCTTGGACTTCTGCTCCAGGAATCGCTCCTTCCCCTGGATGGAGTCCATCCGCCGTTCGATGAGGTCTTCCTTCTTGAGAAGTCGGGCCTCAAATTGCTTCAGTTCGGTCCGCTGCTCGCGCAGCTCTTTTTCGGCGTCGTCCTTGGCTCTCCCCGCCTCGGCCTTCGCGTCCAGGATCAGCTTGTCCGCCCGTCCTTTCGTCTCCGCCAGGATCAGGTCGGACTGCTTGATCGCGCCCTTCTGGATCTTCCGGAACCAGAGATAACAGGACAGGAATCCGAGGAGGAGAGCTCCGATGCCGACCACCGCGATCCATACGGTCGTCATGGTGCATCTCCCCTAGTGCCGACGTCGCGCCGATCCGGAATGCGCCAAGTGAATTCAAGTGCGGAAAGCGATGCGGTCGAGCTACTAGAGTCGCGCGATCAAGAGAAGAGTCTCCGAGATTCGATCACGTTCTCCCACGTCTCCGCATCCCCATCCCGGGGGCTGATCTTTCGATTCCGCTGGCCTGAATTCACGAACCGCAATCTATCTAAACCTTCCGCCGCACCTGTGAATCATGCGGAAGGGGACCGGGGTACGTCTGGAGGCGATTCTAGTAGATGTATGGTTTATGTCAAGCGGATTCGCCGCCATTTTCCTTGACGGTGAGCGCCGGTCCTCTTATGGTAGCGGAACCGGAGGAGCGGGCGGTAGGGATCTCGGCCCAGCATGCCGAAGCTCATCATCCAGCAGCCAGACGGAGATCGGACCGTCGAACTCCAGGACGGGGCCAACGTCGTCGGCCGATCTTCGAAGAACCAAGTTCCCGTCAACGACACCAACATCTCGCGAGAGCATTGCGAGATCGTGGTGTCGGGAGCCGAGGCCACCCTCGTCGACAAGGGGAGCATGAACGGCACGCTCCTGAACGGGACGCGCGTGTGGGAGCGGAAACTCGAACCGGGGGACAAGATTCAGATCGGTCAATCCGTCCTATGGTTCGAGGTGAAAAAGACCGATCCCCAGCCGTCCGAGCCCAAGACGCAGAGGAAGACATCGCCCCCGAAGCCTCCCTCCGGTTCGACCCCGGCCGCACCGTCGAAGAAGACGGACGTCCGGAAGACGGCGGCCAGCCTTGTCAAGGACTACGCGGCATGGACCCGGAGCGGGTTCAACGCGCGGATCCTCCTTCCCCTGGCCGCGATCCTCGGCATCGTTCTCCTCCTCGCGGCCGTCGTGAAGTTTTTCCCCCGAGGGGCGACGGCTCCGGAGGAGGACCGGGACAATCTCCTGCGCGGAGCGGGCACTTTCGAAGAGGCGGCCCCGGGCAAGCCCGGGGATTGGACTCTCCGGCCGGCAGGAAAGTCGTCCCTCCTGGTGGGCGATTCGGCGGCTCGGAGCGGCAAGAGGGCGCTCTCGCTCCTGAAGAGCTCCGAAGTTTCAGACTCCATCGTGGAGGCCGAGTACCGCGAGAAGATTCCCGTGGGACTTCATCGTTCCTTCGAGGTCTCGGCGTGGACGAGGTGGGGAGACTTCACGGGAGCCGTGGCCCTGAGAGTGGCTTGGCTTCGGGAGGGCGTCCCCCTCCTCGAGGAGTGCTCGGTCCCGGTAGGCAAGAGCGGCGAATGGACGAACCTGAAAGACGTCTTCACGCCGCCGTCCGGTGCGCGAGAATTCCGCGTCGGGATGCTCGCGTTGGGTCGCGGAGGGACGGTCCACTTCGACGATGTCCGAGTGGCGGCGAAGCTCGGAGGAGAGGCTCGAGAGAGCATCGGCGCGGCCGGCTTCGATCTCGTGCTCTCTCGATCGGGCGCGATCTCGGTCCTGCGCGGGAATCGCGTGATCGTTTCGGGGCTTCATTTTCGACTGGAGAACGACTTGGA
This sequence comes from uncultured Planctomycetales bacterium, assembly GCA_964526305.1. Taxonomy (GTDB): domain Bacteria; phylum Planctomycetota; class MHYJ01; order MHYJ01; family JACPRB01; genus JACPRC01. Next base: position 12,494 of record CAZGKV010000087.1, read on the forward strand.
GGGAGCGTCCACCCAACTGGTTCAACCGGCCAAGGCCGCGCGCGAGGAGGGGCGAGTGGTGTTGACCGGGAGCGTCGCGCATCCGGTCCATGGCGGATCGATCCCGTACGAGATCTCGATCTATACGGCGACCCAGGACGAACTGGGAATCGGCTACGAGTTCAAGGGGAGCGACGTGGCCCGGGTCAAACGTCTGGTGCTGCTCGCGGCGCTTCCCGGAGCGAAGATTCGATCGGCGGAGGCCGCCGCGACCCAACTGGATTTCGAGTCGGGGGAGGCCTACCAATTTGGATACCTCGGACGCACCGTCCAGACCGAGCTCAGGGAAGGGACCCGAATCGCGTTGGTCTTTCCCGCCGGAGACTCCGAGGGAAAAGTCACGGCGGCGCTCCGTCTGAGGAACAGGACTTCGAACCGTGCGCGCAAGGATCCCTTGGAGGCGGCGCGCGAGGCGGAGGCGGAGCGTCCCTCCCGCTCTCTGGAAATCCTCCGCGCGGCCCAGGGAGATTCCTCGGTGGACGAGACGACGATGCGGAATCTGGCGGCCATGATTCAGAAACTGGAAGCGAGAGAAGTCGAGGAGTGGCGGACGGCGGAGGCCGGGGCCCTGGCGGCCGAACTGGTGGGGACGACGGCGCTCCTCGAGGCGGCGACCGGAGAACTGGATCGATACGAGGGTCGATGGGCCGGGGAACCGTATTCCGCGAAGTCCAAGGCGTGGCGGAGTCGACTCGCCTCGTTGGTCCAAGAGAAGAGCGGGCCCGATCGAGCCACGCGCCTGATCGAACTGGCGCAGAAGCATTTGGAGGAGGGCCGCCGGTCCTTGGGGGAGTGGATTCTGGTGGGAGTGGCCGCGGCGTATTCGAAGAGCGAGGCCGGCGAAAAGGCGCGAAACCTCCTCGCGCAATTGAGGTCGGGTAGCTGATGGCCTTCGGAGTCGATCTCGGGAACGGAACCCTGAAGGTGGCGGTGCTCCAGCGCCGCCTGCGCGGGATCGCCCTCGTCGGCGCGATTCGCCGGCGCGTCCCGAGGAGCGTCAAGCCGGAGGAGCGCAAGCCCGCGCTGATGAAGCTCCTCTTCGAATCCCTCGGTGGGCGAGGGGGGAGGAGCCCGGCCGTCGTGGGTCTCTCCGGACGCGACATCAATCTTCAGGTCGTGCAGCAGCCTGCGATGAAGCCCGTGAACTATCGCGCGATGATGGGATACGAGCTGGACCAGCGCCGGGCCGGGGACGAGCAGCTCTATGCCGACTACTGCACCCTTCGCCAACCCGACGCCTACTACCATCAGTATCTCGCGATGGTGGGCGTGGGGAAGCGGCCGTACGTCGACGAACGTCTCGAGATCGTGAGGCGCTCCGGGTTGGATCCCCGCGACGCCGTGCCGAACGCGTTCGCCCTCTTTGCCGCCTATTCCGGCTCGTACGCCCCGGAAGGGGGAACCACCCTCGTCCTCGACATCGGGGCCGATGCGATGGACATGGCGCTCATCCGCGGCGGGAAGCTGATCTACGCCCGGAACATTTCCTCCGGCGCGCGCCTCTTCGACTCGAATATCGCCGGGATGTCCGACGTCGGTCCGGACGAGGCGGAGTGGCTCAAGATCCGATACGGGAGCCTCCTGCCTCCGGCCGACAACGCCGATCCGAAGGAGGAGGAGATCCGCCCGGCGATCCGAACCGCGGCGGGTCAACTCGCGGGGTTCATCCAAGCGAGCGTCAACCACGCGAAGATCGAATTCGGGGACCGGGAGCTGGTCGTCGACCGGATCTACGTCTCCGGAGGCGGCTCGCGGATGCGCGGATTCCCGGAGTATCTCCAGAGCGCTCTCAAGATCGACGTGCAGCCTTTCGACCCCTTCCAACGTCTGGACACCTCCGCCGTGGAGGCGCTGGGGGTGGAAGAGGTGCGCTCGCTGCCCACGGACCTGGCCGTCCCGATCGGGCTGGCGCGACTCGCGCTCCTGCCCGGCGGGAGGGGGACCCTTTCGATTCTTCCGGACGACGTCAAGCGGCGTAGGAATCTTCTCCGAACCTGGACGCACCTCGGCACGGGAGCCGCCGCCCTGCTGGTCGCGCTCGTCATCCTCACGGGCGTCGGCATGGCGCGGGGCTCGTCGATCTTTGCCGACCGGAAGAAGCGCGCCGAAGAGTCCGCGGCACAGTTGGCGCGTATCGGTCGTTTGGAGGCCGCCGAGGCGGAGCAGCGCGCGGTGGCGGCGAAGATGGACCAGCTCGTCACGACGACGCTCGCGGCGCACGTCCTTCTGGACGTTCATTCCGAGATCCGCGAGTTTGCGCTGAAAGAGGAAGGGATCAGCATCAGGGAAATCCGGATCGTGGAGCCGGCGACCGATCAACCCAAGGGGGCGAAGCGTTGCCTCTTTACCCATTCCGAGTTTCCGATCGTTCTCGGGCAGATCGAGAGCCGTACGGAAGACGCGATCCGAGTTCGAATGGACCATCCGGCTCAGCCGGAATCGCGGGCGTTCCCCCTTGGAGAATGCGGGTCCCTCCTCGAGTGGGAGGCCGACTTGCGGGCGGTGCTCATCACGGTCGAGGTGAGCGCCGACGCTCCGGAGAGGGCTCACCGCATCGTTCAGGAGGTCCTCCGAAGACTCACGAAGCCTCAGCACGGTCAGACGGCCACCGCCTTGGATCCGAAGGATGCGGACCGGGCGGGGTGGCGCCGGTACGACCTCGTCGTTCGGTGCGCACCGAGGTACGAGTGACATGGATTATTGGCTCAAAGAGAACAAGAAGTTTCTGATCTCGGTCGGCGCCATCGCGCTGGCCACCCTTCTCTACTATCTCTTCGTGCTGTGGCCGATCGGGAGCGGCGCGGAACGGGAAGGAAAGGCAAGGCTCGATCTCATCCGGGCCCATCGCGCGGGTACTGCGGCCGGAGTGCCGAGCGCGTCCGACGTCGAGCGAGCCGAGGCGGAGCTGCGGGAGCTGCGCAAGCGCCTCGATGCGCAGGCGCGGAGACTCCAAGTCGCGCTCCCGGAGAAGTTCACCGGAAAGGGAGGCTATGCCAGCTATCGCGAACAGTTCGATGCCATCAAGCTCGACGTGCGGGACGATTTGGCCCAGAAGAACGGTCAGGCCGGTCTCGGCGAATTCCCGCAAAGCTTGGGGTTCGAATCGCTGACGATCGACGGGGAAGAACCGGCGAAGGAAGCGCTCCTGCGTCTGGGCGTAGCGGACGCCGCGGTACGAATCGCCATTGCGGCGATGAAGGCGGGAGACCGGTTCGTCCAGATCGACATCTCGGGTCCTCCGGGAGAGGAAGGGGACGTCTTTCTCCGGCGCGCTCCGGTGCGCCTCCGCGTGGCCGGGGCGCTCAAGAGTTTGTTTCGGATCGTCCACGAGTACCAGCGGGAGCCGTTCCTGTGCGTTCGATCTCTCTCGATCTCCGGATCGGCTCAGGAGGCTTTCGAGGCAGAGATTCTGGTCGCCGGTCTCCTCGTAGATCCTGCAAAGCCGATCGTGGCGGCGAGGAGTCCCGAATGAAAGAGTGGCTCCTCTCTTGGAATCGGGACCAAGTTACGAGCGCGGCTGGCGTAGGTCTCGCATCGATCCTGCTCCTCGCGGGACTCCTGGGAGGAGGGCCTCCGGGAGCATCGGAGCCGTTTCCGGAGGCGAGCGCGAGAGAACGCCGAACCGTGCCGTTGGTGCACTCGCGTCCCCTGGACCCCGAATTCGAGAAATACTGGAGCGGTCGCAACCTGTTCCTGACGGAGAGCGCCTCCTCCCTCCCCATTCCGGCGATCGTCGCTCCGATGCCGCGCCCGGAGAATCTCGCGGTCCCCCTCTTCCGTCCGAGCCCTTCCCTCGACGTATACAACCGGACCGCGAAGATGAAGTACCCCGCCATCCAGGCCAAACCCCTCGTGCCGGAGACGGACCTTCCGCCTCCGGAGGGGTTGGACGAGCTGAAGAAGATCGAGGAGCCTCCGTCGAAACCGTTCCACGACGCGAGCGAGGATCGGGAACGCGAGTTGTGCGAGTACTTTTTCGTGGGGGACCAAACCCCACGAAAGGGGACGTGCGTCGGGGGGGGAGCCGGTTGCGGACGATCCGAGGAGGCGCGGGACAAGGTCCGCATCAAGCGTCCGGACAGCAACACCATCGAGGACTGGCCGCGGGAGAAGATCCGAGAGATGCGGCACTCTTGGCGGAACGTCGAGCAATACGAGTTCCGATCGAAGAAACTCGGTCGGGATCCGGATGCTCGGGTGGAATTGGCCCTCTGGTGCCAAGAACGCGGGATGCTCGACTCGGCGCGGAAGGAGCTCGAGAAATCTCTGGAAACCCGGCGGGACCATGCCAAAGCCATCCAACTCCTGGGTCAATTGCTCGAAGACCAAGGGAATATCGACGGCGCGATCGCCCACTATCAGCTCTCCGCGGAAAGCGCTTCGAATCTCCGAGAGTGGCTCTGGTGGCGCGTGGGAGAGTGCCTGCGTCGTCTGGAACTTCACGAGGCGGCGCTGGAGGCGTACGGGAAGAGCATCGTCTCGCCCCTTTCCGCTCGGGGAAAGGTCTCTCAGGCTCGAGCGATGGTCGAAGTGGGGCGACCTGCCGAGGCCGTAGAGGCGGTGAACGATCTCTTCGAAAAGAACCGGAACGATACGGTGAACTTCACCGCGGAACTTAGGACGCAGGCACATCTCGCAAGAGGGCGGGCGCGACTGAACCTGGGAGAATATGCCGCTGCGATGGCGGACCTCGAGACGGCGGCAAAGGCGAAGTCGGCGGAGGCGTGGACGGCGCTCGGGGCATGCCAGGCGTTCGAGGGAAGGTGGAAGGAGGCGGCGGCTTCGTTTGCGGCGGCCCTGCGCGAGGATCAGTATCAGCTCGAGGCCTGGACGGATTTGGCGTGTATCTACCTTCTGGCGGGGAAGCCCGGCGACGCGGAGGCTCTCCTGGGGAAGGCGATGGTGCGGGACCCGGTCGGGCCCACCGTGCCTGCCTGCCAAGCGGTCGCGGCCCTCCAGGGGGGAAACGAAGAGGGGGCCGCGCAGCGGGTGGCGGTCGCTCTGGCTCTTCATCCTGGATTTGTCTACGCGAAGTACCTCGAAAGCGAACTGGCCCTTCGTCGGGGAGATCTGGCGTCGGGATCGGCGTCGTCCCGCTCCGCGCTCCGAGAGGAGCCCGGGTTTCTACCCCTCTATTACACCGCGGGGTCGTCCTGCCTTCGGACGGCGGAGGGGGAAGCGGCGTACGCGGCGGGGCTGGCCTCTCTCCTCGAGGCCGCGGACCGAACGGCCTCCGTGCTGGGACACGGTTGGGCGGAGGTGGTTCGCCTTCAATGGCGATCGGCTCCGGAGGCGGGAAGGGCAGCCGCACGGGAAAGCGTAACGCGCGCGGGGGTTCTCTTCGGCGCGCTGGCCGACCTCGACCCGGGACGCGCGAATCTCCAAATTGCGATGGCGTGCGTGGAACTCCTCCAGCGACGGCCGGAAGGAGCGCGCTCCCGACTGGATCGAGCCAAGTCCCTGGTGAGAGACGCCGGCCTCCGGTCGGACCCGATCGTCGAGTACGCGTTCGGCTACCTCGCGTACCACTTCGGATCCGAGGATGCGGGGCACCGGCTCGAGGCGGCGCAACCGTATTTCAAGGCGGCGGCCGAAGCTCAGGAGTATCCGGATGCGGGTTCGACCCGCTTCATCCAGGAAGGGGCCGCCGCGATGAAGAAGATCCGGGAATGGAGTTCGACGGCCCTGGTCGTGGATGAGGGCTTCAATCGGGACGACTCGGAGCGGGTCACCGGTGCCGGGCGAGGCTCGTGGGTGGAGGACGATCTTCGCGGAGGCGTGCCCATCGTCGTCCGATCCGGCCGATGTCTCTTCACCGGAGAGCCGCGGGTCGAATGGATGCCCTCGCGGCTGGAGCGCGACAACCTCGCGGTAGACAAGTTTCTTCGGATGGAAGCGACCTTTTATCCGTCCGCCGCCACCTTCGAGTTCGGGGTTTCCGTCTACGGACCCAAAGTGCAGGAGAACTCCCCGCGGCTCGGCTTCCACGTCGCCTTCGACCGGTCGCGATGGCTTCGCATCGCGCGGTTGGACGAGGGGCGATTCACCGCGGAGCGGCGGGAGATGACCGACTCCGACTGGCCGATGCCCACGAAACGATGGCAGGGATCGTCCGAGATTCGATTGCGCTTGGAGCGCGTCTCGAAGGGAAATCAGTCGACCTTGGAGATTCAGCTCTACGATTCGGCGAAGGGCGCGTACGACAAGGTCTTCGAAGAGGTCTGGTCGTTCCAGCCCGCGGGACAGGGTCGGGGACTGAAGGTTTCCGTGTGGGCCCGCGGAGAAAAGAGGCCGGCATTCACCCTGGCGCTCGATGATGTTAAGATCTACGAGAGAAGGAAACCGTGAGAACGAGCCGCGGCGGATTTACGCTCCTGGAGATTCTCATCGTCGTCGTCATCATCGGCATCCTCGCCTCGATAACCCTTGTGGGCGTCACGTACGCGATCAAGACTTCGAAGATCTCGAACACCCAGGCGATGATCTCCACGATCCAAGGGGGAATGGAAAGCTACAAGACGAGATGGCGCGACTATCCTCCGTCGACGATCGCGGACTATCGCGTCAAGGTACCGAACAATACCAACAACGGCGTGGAATCGCTGGTGGCGAGCCTCTCGAGCAACCAGAAGGGCGGGATTCTATACCAGCCGCCGGCCCAAGACATGTACGTCAACATGGATCAGGATGAGCTGCCCAAGAATCCCACGGGTTCCTACCTCAGCGACGCCGGAAGTTATCCGCTCCTGGAGTACTCGGATTTCTTCGGGAATCCCCTGATTTATCTTCATCACAACGACTACACGCGCGGCGGCCCGGCCGTGACGACGGTGCTGATGAAGTCCGGGGGAGAAGAAAAAACGTTCAAGCCGCTCCGAGGGGCCGGGAATTCCTGGGCGATGCCCGACAAGTATCAACTGATCTCGCCGGGACCCGACGGAGTGCCGGGGACCGAGGACGATATCCGACAGTTCTGAGCGCGTGGTGACCGGTGAAGTTCCGCAGGACCCGCGGCGTTACGCTCATCGAGATCGTGGTCGTCATCGTCCTCCTTTCGATTCTCCTGGGTCTCTCCGTCGCTCTCTTCCGAAGCGCGAACCGAGATCTCGGGGTCCGTGCCTCCTCGCATCATCTCGTCGCCTTGCTGCGGGCGGCCCATGAACAATCCCGCGCGTCGCGGAATCCCTCGTGGGTGGTGATTCACGTCGGCGATCGATCGGTGTACGGGGTTTCGCGCGAGACGGTGGGGGAGTGGCACTTCGAGACGCTCGTGGCGGAACCGGGCGGGGCGAGGACGCCCGGCGCCTTCGGAAAGGACGGTCGCGTCACCAACGCCCAGGCCCGTCTGGTGCCGGGACGCGTGGGGCTCGCCCTGGAGTTTCTCGGCAGGACGACGGTGGATTGCGGCGAGTGGCCGATCCAAGCCGAGGACCAAGGAATCACGATCGACTTCTGGTATTTCCCGGCGGACGTTTCTGCCGGCGGTCTTCCTCCTCGTCAGACGCTCTGCACCGTGGGATCGCAGGTGGAGATCGGCGTGGAGCCGAACGGCCGGTTGACGGCGACGATCGGCGAGATGGCGCTCAACACCGGCGACGTGCTCCTCAAGCACCGAGATCGATGGTATCGAATCCTGCTCGTGTACGACGGGCGCGAGGCGTGCTTGTGGGTGAACGATACCCTGCTCGCGACGAAGCCCGGGAAGATACGATGGAACAAGACGCAGAGGATCGGGCTGGGAGCGACGAAACATAACTGCGTGGGCCTTTTGGACGAATTCCGCGTGGGGATCGTCCTCCCTAGGGAGAAGTACGTCCTTGCGGGGCAGGCGGCCTTCGAGCTCCCTCACGGCTATCTGGCGCGCGACGCGAAGGAATTCGTCATCCACTTCGACTCGGAAGGAAGATTGGATCCGCGGAAGCACGCCCAAGCGCTCCGGATCAAGATCAAGTCGCCCACGGACGAGAAGGAGATTACGCTTCTGCCCACCGGGGCGGTTCAGAGATAGCGCCGAGCCCTATTCTCGTT
>CAZGKV010000087.1:20570-21287 GCA_964526305.1 uncultured Planctomycetales bacterium
GTCTTGGGGTTGGCCTCGGCCTCGTCTCCGGATTCGTAGACCTTGTCGAACGTGAGGAACGTCTCGATGGTCTTGTAGCCGGTCTTGGAGATTCGCACCGGAATGAAGAAGTTCCTCCGCCGGCCGAAGATGAATCTGTACCCGGCCGCAGTCGGGGCGTGTCCCCATTCCTCGATGGTGGCGCCGGCGGGCGTGATGCGGAAGTAATAGACGACATACTTGCTCGGACATTGACACTCCTTCTGATGCAGCTCCACGAGCTTGATCTCGCTTCCGGGAAAGCTCGCGGGTTCCCGATTTCCTCCCTCTACGGTCAGCGTGTCGTCCTCGTATCGCGCGACGATGGGGTAGCAGAAGTCCAGTCGCCGGCCGTCGTGAAAGACGATTTCGGCGATCCAAATCCCGCCGCAGAGGAGGGTGTGAGGCTTTCCCTCGATCGTTCGGACCTGATGTCGGGTGTAATACACCATCCGATTGCGCTCGAGGTGATGGTGGCCGTTGACGTTGGGCAACTCCGAGGCGGGGATCTTGACGAGGAGCGACGAGCATCCCACGAGAGAGAGGCTGAAGAGTCCGATCGAGAACCGGATCATGGATTTCCCTCCTCCACGCATGACGGAGGGAAGTGTAACACATCGGGGACCGGGGGCGGCGCAGGGTGAGCGGGAGCACCCCGAATGAGGTGCTCCCGCCTGTCGGTTTACTGAAGTACCGTAC
>CAZGKV010000088.1:0-21242 GCA_964526305.1 uncultured Planctomycetales bacterium
TCTACACGCGTAAGATCGTCGGCAGCGTCAGATGTGTATAAGAGACAGAGACTCACCGCCCCGGCAAGGACGAGCGTCGTGCCGAGGGATCTGCGCATGCGTGGTGAAGTGTATAGGTCCCCTGTGCGATTTGCAACAAACCGGATCCCTGCTCAGGGCACCGTGAGGTCCCGAGTCTCCGGCGTCGCCGGAACGGTGATGCGGAATGTCGCGGCGGTTCCGATCTGTCCCCCAAAGAGCGCCGAAAAGGAATCGGTCGCGACGATGCTATAATCTCCCGGTACCAGCCCACGGATTTCGTAGCCTCCCCTGGAATCGGTGCGCACGTACAGGCCGGAGCCGACTCCGGTCGTTGGGATGGCCAGGAGAACGGACCAGGGCATCGCCTCTCCCTTGGTGCTCAGCACCCGTCCGCTCAAAAGGACTCGCTCATTTTCGATCTCAGGCCTGGGTGTCGCGTAGAGTGAGACCGTTTGCCTTGGGGAGAGCGGACCCACCGTTGCGACGAAGATCGGCTCGGTCTCGCGCCCGCCCCCGAATAGGCTGAAGAGAGAAAAGACCCGGGCGAAGGGATCGGAGTGGGATCGGAGCCATTGAGAAAGCGATGGGCCGCAGTAGATCAGGACTACACGTGCCTCCACCGGTACCAGGCAGGGAGGATGCTTGGGGGGCAATTCTTGGAAGAATCCCTCTTCTTTTTCGGGAAGAACGATCGCACCGGACCATCCCCCTTCGCCGAGCGCCCTGGACCGGAAGTCAATCCCGGCCGCCTCCTGAAATGAAAACGGTACGCGTCGGTGCTCGCGGAGCTTGAGCGAGATCTCGTGCTCCCGGGGGAAGACTCGGTGAAACTCCGGAAGCGACTCCAGCCACAGGTAGTATTTCGCCTCTCCCAGATTCCAGAGCTCCACATTTCCGGGAAGAGCCACCACCACTTCTCTCTTCTCACCGCTTCCCCCGGTTCGCGGGACTCGAGAGAGGACGGCCGTTACCGTCTCGCGGCCGTGATGAGGAACGTCTTGTAGATGCACGACGATCCTCCCCTTGCCGGCCGGGATTCGCTCGTACCGCCCGAAGCCGCACGCCGAAAGAAAGAGCGGCAAGATGAGGAAGGCTCGTGGCTTCATCCGCGAGTTCGATGCTCGCCCTTGACCGGTTCGAGGATTTCGATCGGATAGCCGTCGGGGTCTACGACCGAGAACTCCCGTCCCCACGGTTTGTCCTCCGGCCTCTCCTGAGGAGCGACTCCTCGTTCGACGAGTTCCGAATAGTACGCGTCGGCATCTTCCACTTTGAGGTGGATGGCGATCCCGACGCCGCGCTTGGCCTTCTTCATCGCCGGAGTGAAATCGGGATGGAGAATCAGGGTGACTTCTCCCACTTTGGCCTCGACCGAATCGTCCTCATACCCCGTTCCCCGGAAGGGAATGCCGAGTCCATCCTTCCAGAATGCGAGGGACCGTTTCAAATCCGAAACCTGGATCAGGATGATATCGATCCCCGTCACGCCCGGTTTTCTTTCCATCATGGACCTCCCTAAGTATGGGAAGTCTAGCGGACGAAATCGGGGAGTTCAAGAGACCGTCCTACGACGGAGAGCCACCCCCGCAAGCAGGACCAGCAGCCACCATGCGCTACCACCGAAGCCGCTCCCGGACACGCTTCCTCCGCATCCGCCTCCCCGGCTGGAGCCGCCTTCTCCCTGTTCGACGGAGCCTTGAGGCGGAAGAGCGGCGATCCGGAAGTCGGTTTCCCACTCCGCGTTTTCGCCATAGGGGATCCACGACGATGGGGCGCCGGAAGAGTCGACCAGGCGCGCTCGCCAATGATACGGTCCGCCGACGGAGACGCCGCCGAAGGCAAGTTGAGCCTGGGTCCCGGAGGGAACGGCGGCACTTTCGGCCGTGACCGCACCCGTGAAGTCTTCGCCCACAGGACGAATCTCGATCTGGAGGCGGACGGCATCTCCGTCCACATCGAAGGTCGGGCTTTGGAAAAAGAGAGTCGATTCCGTGGTCACGCCGCCGGTGGGAATCGGCGATCCGTCGGCGAAGAGCTGAGCCAGGCCGGTGGGCTCCGAGGGCGCCGAATTCGCCACCTTGGTAAAATCGAGACCGGAAGTTCCATAGGCAGCCCAGGGCGAAGCGGCGTCGTTCGCGTCGACGGTCCGGACCTGCCAATGATAGGAGCTGCCCGTGACGAGATCGCCCACCGACACCGCGATCGTAGATCCGTTCGCCGACGGCGCGCTCGTATGCGTCGGTGCACCGACGAACGGAGTGCCGGCGAGACGCAGTTCCACCTGAAGTCGAAGCGTCCCTCCGACGTCGGGGTCGCTCGCCCCAGCTCGGATCTGCACCGTGGATTCGTTCGTGCTCCCGCCCGGAGCGATGGGTACGCCGTCGGTTCGAGTCTGTGCCGGCGTTTCCGGTAGGGCCGGCGTTTGATTCAAGCTCGGGTCGATTCCGAAGTGGGTTGGGGCGGAATCGAAAACCGTCCACGAGGATGCGGCCCCGTTCCCATCGATACTGCGGGCCTGCCATCGATACGTCCCTGCCGGGCCGCCGGCGACGGCGATCGTGGCGGTTGTGCCGCTCGCGACGAAGCCGCTTTCCACGTTCGGCGTATTCGCAAAGGACTCTCCCGTCGGCCTTACTTCGAGCTGGAGCTTCACCATCTCTCCATCCGGGTCGCTGAGGAAGGCGTGGAGTCGGACCGTCGTTTCGTTCGTCGTTCCCCCGACGGGAATCGGCGTGGCGGCATCGCTCTTGAATTGACCTAGGCCGGAGGGCACATTCGGGGGCGTGTTCCCGGCCGTCGCGACCACGAAGTCAGGGTCGCCTCCCCCGGGGCCGAATCCACTCCACGCCGAAGTGGCCCCCGCCGCGTCCAGGGCTCGATACCGCCAGCGGTAGCCGCCGTCGGGAAGTCCCAGAAGCGCAATCGAGGCGGTGGATCCTGGTGCGACGTACATGCTCTCTGCGGTGGGCGCGGAAGTGAATTCGATCCCGAGAGGCTGGACCTCTACCTGCAGCTTGACCGACTGGCCAGGATTCGGGTCTCCGACCACCGCTTTGAGCATGACTCCGATTTCCGTCGTCGCCTGACCCGGCGCGATCGGTGTCGTCCCGTTCACCCGGAACTGACCCGGGCCGGTCGGCGCACTCGGAGCGACGTTTCCGGAGGTCGAGACGACGAAGTCCCCGGCCGATTCCCCGTTGGCGCCGAAGGGGGCCTGCCCGGACGTCGCCCCTTGCGAGTCGGTCGCGCGCGCTCTCCAATGATACGCCCCGTCGGAGAGGCCGGAGATCGAGACGGACGCGGCCGATCCGCTCGGCACGAATCCGCTCTCGCCCGTCCAAGGAGAATCGAAATTGAGATCGGAAGTGGGCGCTACCGCGATCGTCAGTCGCACCGGGTATCCATCGGCATCGTGAAGCACTCCGCGGAACAGGATGACGGTTTCGTCCGTGGCGGATCCGATCGGAATCGTCGTGCTACCACTCGCCTTGTACTGCTGTAGATCGGTCGGCAAGTCGGGCGCCTGGTTTCCCGGCGAGAGAGAAACGGAGAAATCGACTCCCAGAGGATCCGAGTTCTCTCCGAACGGTACCCACGAGGAGACGGCGCCCAAGGCATCCACGGCCCGGGCGCGCCAATGATAAGCGGTACCGTTGAACAAGCCCGGGATCGTGACGGACGCGACTTGGGCGCTCGAAGTCTGGGGAACGGAGGTCTTCGTCCCGGTGCCGTCGAAGGCGACGCCGATGGGCTTGAGTTCGATTTCCAGATGGACGGACTGACCCGCATCCGGATCTGCGGCTCCGCCCTTCAGGATGACCGCGCCTTCGTTGGTGGATCCTCCCGCCAATACCGCCGTCGTTCCGTCGGTCTTGAATTGACCCAGGGAGGCGGGGGCCTGGGGAGGAGAGTTGACCGTGAGCGACACCGAGATTGTCTGAGGGGAGTTGGAGGCATTGGGGTCAGTGACGGATATCGTCGCGAGATAGGCCCCCGTGGCAAGACCGGCGGTGTTGACGGCGACCGCCACGGAGGAGCTCCCGCCCGGAGCCGTGGATGCCCCGGACGGACTCGTGCTCAGCCACGCGGCGGTATCGGAGGCGATCCAATTCAGCGTCGCGGTGCCCGCATTCGATACCACGATCGCTTGAGTGGCCGGATTCGGCCCTCCAACGGCCGCGGAATAGGTCAACGTCGTCGGACTCAGAGCGATCGTCGCGATGGGCGCGGCAATCGTATGCGTGTAGGACTTGGAATCCGACCCGGCGGAATTGACGGCGGTGACGGTAAAGGCGTAGGAACCGGCCGTGGAGGGAGTCCCGTCGTAGAGTCCCGCGGGACTCAGCGTCAGCCCCGGGGGGAGAGACCCGGCCGATACGCTCCAGGAGATCGGGGTCGTCCCCGAAGCGGTGAAAGTGGTCGGACCGAAGGGAACCCCCACGGTTCCGTTCATCAAAGTGGTCGGACCGGTGACCGTCGGCGCAGTGGCGGTCAGCGTGAGCGTCACGGCAATCGATTGGGGCGAACCGCCCGCGGCGGAGTCGCTCACGATGACCGTCGCGGAGTACGTGCCGGCGGCCAGACCTGTGACGTCGGCGGAGACGGTGAAACTTCCGGATTGTCCTGCGGCGAGGGTTCCCGAGGGCGGGGTCAGAGATACCCAAGCCGACGTGGTCGTCGCGGACCAGTTCAGTGTCCCCGAACCCGAGTTCGAGACCGTAACGGTTTGGGACGCAGGATTCGATCCTCCGACGCCCGCGGTGAAACTCAAGACGGTCGGAGAGACGGACAGGATCGGCGAGCTCGCGGCACCCATGTGAAAGCGGCGAGCCCGAACCTCGAAGGGTCCCCCGAGCCAATTCCAGGCGATGAGCATCTCGTTGGAGGAGGAACTCCAGGCGAGAGCCGGCCACCCCTCGTTGGAAGTGTCGGTGGAAACCTGGATCGTCTCCACGAAAGCGCCGGAGGCGGCGATCCTCTTTCCGTAGATGTCGCCGGTCCCGTTGATCCGCTCCTCCCACACGGCGAGCCATTCCGAATTCGTCGAAGACCACGCGACCTTCGGGTGGAGCCCGTCGTGCCAGTTGTTCTGAATCAGGATGGGATCCGTCTGGAAGGCTCCGCTCGACCCGACGATCCGGCCGTGGATGTCGCGGTCGTCGTTCGTCCATTGGCGGTTCCAGACGACGAAAAAGTTCGCTCCTCCTCCTGCAACGTCGGGATAGCCGTGATTGTCCGGCGTGGTCGTGTTGATCGGGAAGATGCCCGTCTCGTCGATGCCGGCGACTGTGCGAATCTGTCCGACGATGGACAGGTTCGAGGCGCCGGAGTGGTTCGTGTGAGTAACCGAGGTAGGACCGCCAGGGCCGGGACCCTTTTCCCACACGATCATGTACCGCCCGTTCGCGTACGCAACGGCCGGTCCGGCGGCCAGATCGTTTTGGACGTCCGGATCAACGAGCCACGTGATGGCGCCGGCGGAATTGAGCAGGGCACCGCGGATATCGTAGTTCGGGGCGCCTTGGGCCCATACCACATACCACCCGGTTCCGTCGGAGGCTACGTCTGGGTCCATGTCCGAAACGGTATTGTCCGAGATCGTGACCGCCGTTCCGAGTGGGGTTCCGTCGCCCTGGACGATTCGGCCTCGGATCTCCCAATCCGTTTGGAGTCCATCGTTGGCCGGATCGTGCCCCCAGACAACGAGGTACCGGTCGGAGTTCACGGCGTAGGAAACCGCGCATTCCTTCTCCGCGGCGGTCGTCGCACCGATGGGGATGACTCCGCCGACGGGATCTCCGCTCGCATTCAAGCGCTGACCCCACACGTCACTGTTGAAGGTCGAGCCACCGAAGATCTCGTTCCAGACGACAAGAAACTCGTTCGCGATCGAGTTGTAGGCGACGTCGACATCTCGCAGCCAGATTCCGTTCAATCCTGAGTCCACGGTGAAGGCCGGCCCAACGAAGGGATCCAAGAGAACCGGGTAGCGGGCGTGGTCCGACCATTCGGCCGGGACCGTGTAGCTCAGGGTGTCGCCGGCGAAGGAAAGCTCCAGGGGAAGACGGCGTCCCGCGGAATCCACCGCCACGGCATCCGAGATGGCCAGGATGTCCTCTTCATTCCATTGATAGAGGATGCGGTCGGACCGCTGAACAGCGTGGAGGGGCGTGGTCACGCGGACTTGCACGGTGATCTCGCCTGTTCCGGGTTTCTCGGCCAGGAGCAGGGTGTGTTCGACTCCTCCTTCCTGAGGAAGGAACCGCTCCTCGAGTCCGCCCCGACCGTACGTAATCGCTTGCGCCTGCCGTTGAGGTGAGGAGGCGTCCGGCCCGATCAACTCCCTCCCGTCGACCCGAACGCTCAAGAGCTCGTACTTGAGCCAAGGCGTTCCGAGCTTTTCCAAGCACGCGGGGAGGGCGAACTGCATCCCGTCGGAGGAGAAGGTCGCGCCGTATCTCGAGGTCTTGTACCCTACGGCACCCTCACCCTCGCGAAAGCCGGAGAGGGGAGCGATGATCGAGGACCGGACCGGCGCGGGAGGTCGAGGCTCGTTCGGAGTCTCCTTCCCAAGGCGAGCGGTCCCGGCGACAATCCACAGCGTGAACAGAGCGACGGATCCTCGTAGTGCGTTCGCCATCTCGTTCTCCCACCAATTCCCGAATCCGAAGTGGTGGAGCCGCACCCCCAGGTCGGAAGGATGTGAAAACGCACCGTTCCGGCACGGCTCCTTTCTCCCTTGGGAAAGGCGGGAGGAGAGTTTGGGGAAATCTACGCGCGATTTCGGCTCAGGAACTCCGCGTACGCAAGGTTGGTGAGGGCGTCCGCCTCGCGGTTTTTCTGGCGGGGGACCCATTCGAACCGGAGGTCACGGAAGCGGAAGAAGAGCTCCCGGACTTTCGCATGGAGGGGAGCGAGATTGGGCGACTTGACCTTGTACTCCCCGTTGAGTTGCTTGATGACAAGCTCGGAATCGCCCCGCACGACGACGGACTCATCGGTGAGTTTCTGCTGGAGGAAGTACTCCAGAGCCCGGACGAGGCCGGTGTATTCGGCGACGTTGTTCGTAGTGTCCGGCGCGTACGGCGTTCCTGCGAGGCCCCGACCCTCATGGATTCTCCGGCCGTCTCGTTCTACGACGAACCCGTAGGTCGCCACCCCTCCCGGATTCTTGGGCTGACACAGACCATCGAAATGGACTACGAACATGCGAACCCTGCTAGAATCCCCGGCGTCTAAGATATCGATCGAATCAGCGTCCCAATGTAGTAGACCACATGTTCGAGGAGCGTGCCATGCACTTCCGCACCCGCCTCTGGTGTCTGGTTGTCGTCGGTTCCTTCCTGGCTCTGGCCGCCGGCGCGGCCGTTCGTCAGGACCGGCAGGAACTTCCCAAAGACGAAGAGGGTCTGTGGCGATACGCCCTCGATCGGTACAACCAGGGACAATGGCAGGAAGGGGATCGCGGTTTCCGGCAGTACATCCAGTCCTTTCCCAAGGGGCAAAACATCGAGCTCGCCTACTATTATTTGGGCTACCTCCACCTCTATTACTCTCACCGGTTCGAAGAGTCGAGGAAGGCCTTCGAGCAACTCGCGGAGAAATTCCCGAAGGGCCAATACTACTGGCACGCGCGCTTCGCGATCGGGCAGACCTATCAATCCCAGGGACTGACGCCGAAGGCCATCGAGGTGTACGAGAAGATCTTCCAGGATTGCGACGACGTCAACTATCGGACCAGCGCCATTCACCAGATCTGGAATCTCAAGGGAAAGCAGTTCTATCCCTATGTGAGCGGAACCTTCACGACGGGACAGAAGGCGGTGGTCCACGTCAATCTCAGGAACGTGGACAAGGTCGAGTATCGGATCGTCCGGGTGAAGTATGACCGCGTCCTCGAACACCTCAAGGGAGGCGATCGAAACAATCTCGGCGACGCCATCGCCAAGGTCGGGAAAGAGGGGCGCGAGGAGCTCAAGAAGTGGATCGAACACCACAACATTCCGGCCCAAAAGGAGGAGACGAAGACGATCGAGATGCCCTCGACGGATTCGGGCATCTACATTCTCGAAGGGACCCACGACCGGATCACGATGACCGTGACCGTCTTCGTGACGAAGTACGGCATCATCACGAAGTCCGCCGCCGGGAAGCTCCTCGTGTTCGCGCAGGATCGCGCGACGTCGAAGCCGGTGGCGAAGATGCAAATCAAGGTCTTGCACAAAGAGAAGCCGCTGGCCGGGGAGACCGACGAGGAAGGCCTTTTCGTTTCCACCGCTTTCGCCGGCGGCACCGTGGTCGGGATCAAGGAGGGCGAACTCGTCACCACGGATCCGTGGTATTACGATCGCGGTCAGGGACAGTCGCTGGTCTACGTAACCACGGATCGCCCGATCTACCGGCCGAATCAGGCGGTGCATTTCAAAGTCGTCCATCGGAATGAAACGGGGAGCAAGATGAGTTTCCAGCCGGGAGCCCCCGTCTGGATCGAGATCCGGGACACGAAGCGCAACTCGGTGTACAAAGCGAAGCACTCGCTGAACGAATTCGGGACCGCGTGGGGAAAGTTCACCCTGGGCGACGAACCCGCGCTCGGCCACTACACCGTCCTCGTGCGTTTCGACGACCAGAAGCGAGCGGAGGACGACTACGAGTGGGGGATCTACGGGACGAATCACGGGACGTTCCGGGTGGACGAGTACCGCAAGCCCGAATACAAAGTCGACGTCACCTATTCCAAGCCCTCCGTCATTCAAGGCGAGACGGTCGAGGCGACGGTCCAGGCGAACTACTACTTCGGAAGCCCGGTCGCCCACGCGCAGGTTCAGTGGAAGCTCTCGCGCCGCGCCTACTGGTACTGGTGGGGCTGCTGGGATTGGTACTACGACTGGTATGCGGACGACGACGATTGGCAGGCGAATTGGCGCCACCGTCAGTACGACGAACCCGTCACGACGGGGACGGGAACGACCGACGCGCAGGGAAAACTGACCGTGCGGTTTACCCCCGACAAACGGGACTACGACTGCGTCTACACCCTCGTGGCCCAAGTGACCGATCTTTCTCGCCGGACCGTGGACGGCGGCAGTACGGTGAAGGCGACGCGCGCGGAATTCGGCCTCGCCGCGAGTCTTGGGCGATGGGTCTACAAACCCGGCGAAAAAGTAAACGTGCGCGTTCGCGCAACCACTCCCGACGAGAAGCCCGTGCGCAACCAGAAGATCCAAGTCCGCGCGTTCAACGTCGAGTATCACAACAACAAGAACGTGGAGAACAAGCTCTATCAGGGGGACACCGTCACCGACGAGCACGGCGTCGCGGACGTCAACTTCACGCCCGAGGTCACGGGCGGCTACATCAGAGTGGAAGCGGAGACCGCCGATCGATTCGGAAACCGCGTGACCACGCAAGCGTGGGTGTGGGTCTGCGGCGAATCGTGGTGGGGAGACTGGAACAACTTCAACGGATTCGACCTCATCCCGGACAAGAAAACGTACGAACCCGGGGAGACCGCCAAGATCCTCATCACGAGCCAGCACAAGAACGTCACGGTGCTCCTCACGCTCGAGGGCAAAGAGGTGTACGAGCATCGAGTGGTACAGGTGAAGGGGCACGCGAAGTTGGTTGAAGTGAAGCTCGACCATCCCGATCTCGCGCCGAATTTTTTCGTGAGCGTCTCGGCGATCAAGGAAAACCAGATGGTTCAGAAGTACAAGTCGCTCATCGTGAATCCGGCGAAGCGCTTCGTGAACGTCAAGATCACCCCCGACAAGCGCGAGTACCGTCCTCGCGAAAAGGCGCTCTACCGGATCGAGACGACCGGGGCCGATGGGAAACCCGTTTCGTGCGAGGTCTCCCTCGGAATCGTGGACGAGTCAATCTATGCGCTCCAGGAAGAGTTCGCGGCGGACATCCGAAAGTTCCTCGTGCACAAGCGGTCGTACGAGGTTGCCACATCGAGCTCGCTTTACTACTGGGACTGGGGCCGCGGCGGAGAGGCGAAGAATGAGGAGTCGCGCTCGACGCCAAGCTCCACGGGGGCGCGAAATGGACCTCGGTTGGATTCCCTGGCCAAGGAATCGGACGCGGCCAAAGGCCAGGGCGGGGGCGGAGGGAAGGAATACGCCGCCACCGAGATTCGCTCGAACTTTGCCGACACGATGCATTGGGTGGCCGATCTCGTCACGGATGCGAACGGTCGGGCCGAGATCGCGGTGCCGGTGCCGGACAATCTCACGACCTGGAAGGCCACCGCGCGAGCGGTGACCAAAGACAATCGGTTCGGCCAGGAAGCCAGCTCCGTCGTCGCCCGGAAGGACGTGATCGTGCGGCTTGAACTTCCCCGTTTCTTCACGCAGGGTGATGAGACCCTCATCTCGGTCGTGGCGCACAACTACCTGAAGTCGGAGAAGGAAATGAAGATCGTCCTGGAGATCGAAGGACTCCAGGTTCAGGGCGATCGCGAGCATTTGGTGAAGGTGGCTCCGGAAGGCCAGAAGCGATTCGACTGGAAGACGAAGGTGGACGGAGCGGGGCTCGTCAAGGTCACGGTCAAGGCGCTCACCGACGAGTCCTCCGACGCCATGGAATTGGTCGTGCCGATTCTGCCGCACGGAAGCGTCAAATGGGAGTCGAAGGCCGGATTCGTCGAGAACAAGGTCGTCGAGAAGATCCGCTTGCCGAAGGAGGCGATCGCGCAGTCGAGCGAGCTCATCGTCGTGGTTTCTCCCACGCACGCTTCGACGGTGCTGGATGCCCTCGACTACCTGGCCGGGTATCCCTACGGCTGCGTCGAGCAGACGATGTCGCGGTTCCTTCCGACGGTCGTCGTCGGTCAGACGCTCCAGAAACTAGGGATCGAGAAGCCCGGGCTCAAGGAGGAATTGCCCAAGATGGTGGCCGCGGGGCTTCAGCGCCTCTACAACTTCCAGCAGCAGGACGGAGGGTGGGGGTGGTGGCAGAACGACAAGTCCAACGCATGGACGACGGCCTACGTGCTCTTCGGCCTGGCTCTTGCGCGGCAGGCGGACTATGTCGTGGATGAAAACGTCTTTCAGCGCGGGATCGCCGCGGCGCGCGGACATCTCGCCTCGACCCAGGACGACGACGTCCGTGCCTATCTTCTTTGGGCCCTTCAGTCCGCGGGGCAGAAGGATGAGATGAAGTTGGAGCCGAAGACCGCGTACGGCCGCGCGCTCGCGGCGCTCGTCTCCCATCATGCCGGGAAGAAGGAAGAGGCGCAGCGCCATCTCGGATACCTCACCGAATCGGTGAAGGAGACCGGTTCGACCGCTTATTGGGAGGGGCGCGCCGGCGGCGGGTGGTTGGACCACTCCGTCGAGACCACCGCGGTTGCGATGAAGGCCTTCCTCGCGGCCGATCCGAAGGCCCCGATCGTCGCCAAGATCGTCAACTGGCTCGCCTCGGTCCGCACCGGGAACTACTGGGCCTCCACGAAGCAAACGGCGATGGTCGTATTCGCGATGACCGATTATCTCGCGATCACGGGAGATCTCAATCCCGACATGACCGTGAGTCTCTCGCTCAACGGCGATCGGGTGTTCTCCGAGCGAGTGACGAAAGAGAATTGGCAGAAATTCAACGGCACGCGCACGTTCAAGGCGAAGCAGTTCAACGAGGGCGAGAACGAGATCGCGATCGAGAAGACGGGCACGGGTACGCCGGTGTACTCGATCTTCCTCCGGTACTATGCCAAGGAAGACTGGTTCTCGGCCTCCAAGGGCGGAATCGTAGTCGAGCGGAGCTACTCGCGAATCAAGTACGAAGGGGGCAAGCGGGTAGCCGAAGCGCTCAAGAGCGGCGACACGGTGAAGAGCGGGGAAGAGATCGAGGTGACCGCCCGAGTCCGCGGGGATCGAAACTACGAGTGGCTGATGCTCGAGGTGCCGATGCCGTCCGGCTTCGAAGCGGTGCGGGAATACTACGGCCACTACGGTTGGTATTGGAACTACTGGTACAGCCACAAGGAGTTCCGCGACGAGCGGGTGGCCGTGGCGATGACGCAGCTATGGACGAATCACGATAATGTGGTGACCTACACGATGCGCGCGGAGACGCCGGGAACGTACTCGATCCTGCCTGCCGTGGTCTACAACATGTACCATCCGCAGATCGGAGGGAACAGCGAGGAGTTCCGTCTCAGCGTGGTCGATTAACCGCCGCGGTTGCGCCCGGACGTGCGTCGTGCTATCCTCTCGCCCTTGACGCATCCGGAAGCCTTCGCCTCGTTGGGACTCCACGAGTCGCTCCTCCGCGCCGTGGGCGACCTCGGATTCCAGCGACCCACGCCGATTCAGGAGCAGGCGATTCCCGTCGTCCTATCGGGGCGCGACCTGGTCGCGACGGCGCAGACCGGCACGGGAAAGACGGCGGCGTTCGTGCTCCCGGTGATGCATCGACTCCTGGAACATCCGCATGGGAAAACTCGCGTGCTCGTTCTCTGCCCCACTCGCGAGTTGGCGCAGCAAGTGGAGGACGACATCCGCGAATTGGCCCGACATACTCGACTCCGCTCGGGAACGGTGTACGGCGGCGTCGGCTTCGGAGCCCAAACGAAGGCTCTCCGCGGAGGGGCGGATGTCATCGTCGCCACCCCGGGACGTCTGCTCGATCACATGGAGAGGGGACACGCCGATTTCGGTCGCCTCCAAGTCTTGATCCTGGACGAGGCGGACCGAATGCTCGACATGGGCTTCCTCCCCGATCTGCGGCGGATCCTGCGGAAGCTTCCTCGCCATCGACAGACGCTTCTCTTTTCGGCCACGATGCCCAATCCGATCCTGGAGCTCAGCCGGGAGTGCATGCGGGAGGCGGTCCGCATCAGCGCCAATCCGCAATCCGCGACGCCGCTGGCCATCACTCATGCGGTCTATCCCGTGAATCGCGGTCAGAAGACCCGGCTGCTCCTCGAGATTCTGCGCCGGACGTCGATGCCGTCGGTGCTGATCTTCACGGAGACGAAACAGCGGGCGGATTCGCTCTTCCAAGAGCTCACGACCGCAGGCTATCGGGCCGAGGTACTCCATGGGGACCGGAGTCAGCGGGAACGGACGGCGGCGCTCCAGCGCTTCAGGGAGGGGCGCGTCCCGATCCTCGTCGCCACGGATATCGCGGCCCGAGGATTGGACATCGAGGATATCTCGCACGTCGTCAACTACGACGTCCCGCAGACTCCCGACGACTATGTGCATCGGATCGGTCGGACCGCTCGCGCGGAGGCCGAAGGGGACGCCTTCACCCTTGCGTCGCCCCAGGAAGAGCGCGAGCTCAGCCGGATCGAAGCGAAGCTGGGGCGCTCGCTTCCCCGCGTGACTCTTCCGGACTTTCCCTACGAGGTGCCCTCGATAGTCGTGCGTCGGGACGGAAGTCTCGTGGGAGGGGAAAAGCCCAAGGGACTCGCCTGGCCCGGCCGTTTCGGACGTCGGCGCCGATAGGCTCAGCCTCGCACCGCGACCGTCACTCGTACCTGGGTCGCGACCGCGACCGCGCGATAGAGCGGTCAGCGCGCCTTGAATTTCTCCACCAGGGATTCCGCTCGGCTCAAGTCGGTCCCGGCGATCTCGATTTCGAGGAGGACTTCGCGGAAGTTCGCGGGGTCCGACCGTGACCGGATTCCCTCTATCGACGCGGCAACATGGGTGAGGGCGAGGCTTTCTTCCGTCGCGAAGTGTTCGACGAGGAGGACGCCGCAGGAAGCGATTCCCGCGAGGAAGGCCTCGGCCGGAACCATCGCCTCGTTGGGCCCGCCGTGGAAGGCCGGGGCGTCGATCACGACGTGGTTTGTCCTGGCCGTGGCGATGCACCGTCCAGGGATTCCGGTCGATTGCGAGCGAACGTGGTTGACGATCGTCTCTGGCGTCATGCGGAGTCCTCCTGGAGGAGTGTATCCCCGCGCCCGGCAATTGCGGAAGGGTGGGCACGACGAGGGTATACTCGGAGTGTGTCCGAGATCCCATGCGTCTGCGGTCGGACCCTCTCCCTCGGGGAAAAGACGGAAGGGGGATTCCTCCGATGCCCTTCCTGCGATGCCCAGCACGCCATTCCGGGCGGTTCTCGCCGCCGCACCTGGGCGCTGGCCGTCACCGGAGGGGTGGCCTTGGGCGCCGCTCTCCTGACGTACTGGTGGGTGTCGCGGAAGCCGGATACCTCCACGGCGCCGCCTCCTCCCCAGGCACGGACCCTGTACGAGGAAGCACGGGAGCTTCTGCAAAAGGGGGATTCCGAAGGAGCGCGGCTCAAGCTCGAGAAGGCGGTGGCGAGGGACCCTCGCGCCTTCGATGCCCGGTGGGCCCTCGCGGGAATCTACCAATCTTGGGGCTGCCACGAACAGGCGCTGCCTCACTTGAGGCAACTCTCCGAGTGGGCTCCCGAGGACGCGAAAGTCCTGTTGGCTTTCGGCGAGTCTCTTGCGGCGTTGGGAGAGCGAGCGGAGGCGGCGCGGATCTTGGAAGAGGTCCAGAAGCGCTCCCCTTCCGAGCGCGCCGCGCTGGCGTGGGGGGATGTTCTTGCGGACATGGATCGACTCGACGATGCGATCGGGGTGTACCTGGGACTGCTCCAGAAAAATGAAGCCCACCTCGGGGCGATTCTCCGGTGGTCTCGCGCGGTCCTTCTCCGGGGGAGAATCGCGGAAGTCGAGGAGCGCTCCCGGAAACTTCCCGAGAAAATTCCCGCGGAAGATCGCGCCTTTGCCGCGGCCTACCTCGAGGTTCAGGTCTTGCGGGAAAAGGGCGAATTGGCTCGATCCTTGGGGCGGCTCGACGAAGCGCTCCGCCCGGGAAAATTCTGGTTCGAGGTCGCGCGGCTCAAGACGCAGATTCTCCTGGAGATGGGGCGATTCGCGGATGCTCTCAAGATGGCGGACGAAGTGATGAAGCGGTCGCAGGCCCCCGAGCGGAGATCGTTCTTCTCCGATGTCGGATTTCTGTTCGTGGAGGCGATGCTCCTTCGAGGGGAGAGAGCGGAGGCCTCCACCGCCGCTCGGGCGGTGCTGCAGCACTTGAGCGGATACAACAAGTACGGGGTGGTAGCCTCTCTGCGGGAGACGATAGAAGCTCTGTTGCTGGTCGTGGGGCGGGCGGACTCGACCGCCTACTTGAAGTTTGTCGAAGGATTGCCTCGTCGGGGGCAGAACGACCACTATCTGTTCCTCGCGATCCTGGCCAAGGCGGAAGGGAAGTCGGACGAGTTCCGAAAGTTCCTCGGGCTCGCGCGGGAAAAGACCATCGGCAAGAACTATCCGTGGTTTCTGATCGAGTCTCTCGGGAAGCCCTAGACGAATTCCAACTCGCAGCTCTCGCACACCTTGCGGTATCCCAGTTTCTGGTAAATCCCGTTGGAGGTCGCGTTGGTGGCGTCGGTATAGAGAAAGCAGAATCGACGACCCGAGTCGAGCTCCCGCTGGGTGAGGGCGGCGACAAGCGAACTGGCGTATCCTCGCCGACGCAGGCGCGGTGGGGTATAGACCATTCCCACCCGAACGCCGTGCGGGGTTGGAGCCACGGCCGCGGCGATCGCAACCGGCTCCCCGTCTTCCCAGACCCACACGCGTCGATCTTCCAGCATCTCCCGGGAGCGTGCCCGGGCTCGCTCCTCGTTCTCTTCGATCCCCGTCTCCTTGGAGAATTCGCGGCGCCAGCGATATACCAGGGATTCGTCGGACACCGAGCACATCCGTCCTGGGCTCCATGTCGGAGGCCGCACGTGCTCGCATTCATAGATCCACTGGCTCATCTTTACGCGATACCCGCCTTTTCGAGCGGCGAAGTCGGTGGCCGTCTCGGTGGGGCCGACCACGCCGGGAACGGGAAGCGAATGAGCGGAGAGGGCCTCCCGGGCTTGCGGGTCCATGCGGGTGAGGATCAGCTTGTGGGGTGGGGTGCAGAGCGCGGCCCCGCAAATCGGATCGCCGATCGTGATCAAGAGATAGTCCGGATAGCGTCCGCGACGGATCTCGGAGGCCAGTCCGAGAATCAAGTTGTTCTCGGACTCGCGTGATTCCCAGAAAGAACCGGCAGCGGCCAAGAAGGAATCCGCGTCCTGATGAAGGAACAGCTTCATTCCTCCATGCTACTCCGCTCGTGGAGTGCTGGGTGGAAAAATGATGGACATTTTGGTTGACAGCTCCTGATTTAGTCTCTACTCTCCTGCGGTCGGACCATTGTACCGAGCTGAGTGGTGTGATGGTCGTACCAGTGTACCGGAGAAACGATGAACCAGTTAGCTTCGATCGAATCCATCCAACCGAGACACTTGCCTGACGACATCGCGGATAGGCTCAGGCAGGCTATCTTCTCCAGGCAGTATCTTCCCGGCGACCGGCTGCCGCCGGAGCGGGACTTGGCCCAACAACTACGTGTCCATCGGGCTTCACTTCGAGAAGCTCTGAAGACGCTGGAAGCTCAGGGGCTCCTTCGCATTCGACAGGGAGATGGGGCGTATGTCCGCGATTTCCTGACCGAGGCCAACGTGAGCGTCTTGGAAGCGTACCTCTTCTCCACCGTCGGACAGAGCTCGGAAACGCTGAAGAACATCCAAGAATTCCGGGTGTTGGTCCAAAGCGAAATGTCCAGACTGGCCGCATTAAGGCGTACAGAAGATGACTTGGCCGGGATGGAGACGGTTCTCTCGCTCGAGGATGCGGAGAAGGATCCCGCGGGCTTTCGCGCCTTGGATTGGAGTTTCTCTCAGTCCCTGGCGAGGGCCGCCCACAACATCGTCTTTACGTTTCTCTTGAATTCGATTCGAGCGGTTCATGAGCGCTGGGGGGCGCTCTTTTTCAGCATCCCCGGCACGATCGATACGACCCGTCGATTCCATCGGTTGGTGACTCGCGCCGTCGGTCGGGGTGATGCCGACCGAGCCGCCTCCGTAACGGTCAAACTTTTGCGATACAGCGATCCTCTCCTGATGGAGGGGCTCACGAAATTCATGCGAGGCAATCCATGATCGGACGCGAACGTATCATCTTCCTCCGGCTGGCGGAGGCGGTGTTGCCGGGAGAGCAGATTCCCCCGGACTTGGCGGATCGAGCTCGCGTGTGGCTCTCCCGAAGCGAGGGAATCGTTCGGTGGTTCTTCCGATTCGCGCTTCTCCTCTTCGAGTGGGGCACGTTCCTCTTCCGGACCGCGGGGAGCGTGGAACATTTCTGCCTCCTTTCCCCGCGTGGAAAGAGCCGCTATGTCCGGTTCTGGATGCACCATAAGGTCTCGGCGATGCGTCAGGTCTTCTACCTTCTCCGAATGCTGGTCGTGACGGTCTACTACGACGATCCTAGGGTCAGTGCTCGTTGGATTCGCCCATGCTGAAACTCGACTTTCTCGACAACGTCGTGCCGCGAGAGGGAGTGCCTCGCGGATCGGTTTTCGAATCGGACGCCGTCGTCGTGGGGACGGGAGCCGGCGGAGCGGTGGTGGCTCGGGAGTTGGCGGCGGCCGGACTCCGAGTTCGAGTCCTCGAGGAGGGGGGCTATCACACCGGCCGCGACTACGGACCCAAGACGCCCCTCGAATCGGTTCGCATGCTGTATCGAAAGAACGGATTCACCGCGACCATGGGAAACGTCCCCGTGCTTCTCCCCCAAGGGTGTGCCGTCGGGGGCTCCACCGTCATCAATTCGGGCACGGCTCTGCGTCCGCTCGAGAGTACGGTACTCCGTTGGCGGGACGACTTCGGCCTTCGAGAGTTGACTGATCGGTTGGAAGAATACGCGGTCCGAGTGGAGCGGTTTCTCGGAGTGAAACCGGTCCCTAAGTTGAGTCGCGCCAACGAGTTGTTTCGGCTCGGTGCCGACCGAATGGGGTACCGGGGGTCCGTGATTACTCGAAACGAGCGCGACTGCCGGGGAGCCGGTCGGTGCTATCTGGGGTGCCCCAACGATGCGAAACAGGCCATGAATGTTTCGTATGTCCCGGACGCGCTTCGACGCGGGGCGGTTCTCTATACGCGCGCCAAGGCGAGAAAAGTGTTGATCGAGAAGGGCCGAACGGTGGGAGTGGCCACGTCTCGAGCCCAGTTCCGAGCTCCGATCGTCGTCGTAGCCGCGGGGGCCTGCTTCTCTCCGCTTCTTCTGCGGAGGGCCGGGCGCCATTTCGTGATGCACCCCGGGACCAAGGTCATCGCGCACTTCGATCAGGAGGTCCGCATCACGGAGGGGGTGCCTCAGGGTTTCCATATCGACCAGTTCATGGATCAGGGCGTCTCTCTGGAGGCCATCACCCTCCATCCGGCGATCATGAGCTCCCAACTTCCGGACTTCACGGCCATCCAAGACTTCAACCATCTTGCGGTCGTCGCGTGCCGCATCATCGAGAGCGAGACCGAAGGGACGGTGTTGCGGAATCCGTTCGGAAGCTGGCCGATCATCTGGTATTGGCTCAAGCCGAACGATATCGAGAAGGTCCGGCAGGCCGTTCTCGTGGCTTCGGACATCTACTTTGCCGCGGGAGCGCGGAAGGTCTACACCGGCGTTCACGGATTCGAGGAGATGGAACCCCGGGACGTCGAGCGTCTCCGACGGGTGAAACTCGGTCCGGGAGATCTCGAGCTGATGGCCAACCATCCCCAGGGCTCCGCGCGGTGGGCCGATTCCCCGGAGAAGGGGGTCGCCGATCCGGACGGACAGGTGTGGGGAGTCCGCGGCTTGTACGTGGCGGACGCCAGCTCGATGCCGGTCTCGCCCGTTTCCAATCCTCAACTTTCCATCATGGTCTTTGCCACCCATTGCGCTCGCAAGATCCTGGAGGGCATGGGCCGAACTCTTCTGGAGGAATCGCATGTCGCTGGCCATCATTCCCATTGACCCCGCCTATATGATGCTCTTTGGGGTTCTTTTCGGGCTGGCCGCACTTCGGAACCGCCGGCGATCGATGGTCGCCGGATTCGTGGCCACCTCGCTCTTTGGAGTCGGCGTCCCGGCCTACTGCTATGTTCGCTTCCCCGATTGGATGTGGGGGTACGTAGTCGAATCCTCCAAGGTGCCCGTCTGGGCCGTGGTCGGAATCTTCGCGGCCTACTACGCGTTCTTCGCTCTCGGGTTCGTACTGGTCCCGCGCCGGAGGCCGTGGATCGCCTTCGTCGGCGTAGGGGCGTTGAACCTCGCCCTCCTCGTGGCAGTCTGGGGTCGATACGGCAAAGTGGGATCCTTCTCCGACTACCACCGCGGTACGGCGGTTGATCTGATGGGGTCCCCTCTCCAAACGGCCTTGAATGTGGGATTCGTGATCACCATCGTGGGCACGCTTTCCCTTCTCTACTGGGCCTCACGAAGGGAGAAGTCCTCGACGGTCGAGCTTCCTCGACCGAGCGCGCGAACGGCCGCACCCGTCGGCGACAGACAATAACGGATCCACGATCCCGTTGTATCATAGAGTGAAAAGGAGGACTCTTATGGTACGCGCAGCTCTGTTCACGATGATCCTGGGCATGGCCGCCGCAGGAATCGCGGGATCCATGGCGCAGGACGACCAGCCACCTCAAAATCGCGAAGGCGAGCGTCGGCGGGAGCGGATGATGGGGCCGCCGCCTTCCTCGAGCATGGTGGTGTGCAAGGACTACATTTTCATTCTCCAAGGGCCTACGCTCTACAAAGTAGACCCGAACGAGATGAAGGTGGTGGGGGAGCTTCAGATGCAGAAACCCCGCGGCGAGCAACCCAAGGATAAGGATGGTGGGGAGCGCGATAAAGACAAGTAGTCCGATCTTGCCGGGACGGCGGGCGTGGCTATAATCGTGCGCCATGTCCGCCGTCCTTTCTATCGATGCGGGGACGACCGGGATCACGGTCACCCTCTACGACGACCAGGCCCGAGTGGTCCGGCAGGTCGAGAGCGAGTTCCCCCAAGTCTATCCACAGCCCGGTTGGGTCGAGCATGACCCCGAGGAAATCTGGCGGGTCACCGAGCGTTTGATTTCCGAGATCGGCACGAAGGCGGCCGCAATCGGGATCACCAATCAACGCGAAACGACCGTCGTTTGGAATCGAGAGACTGGGAAGCCGATCCACAATGCCATCGTTTGGCAGTGCCGGCGCACGGCGCCGATGTGCGAGAGGCTTCGACCTCACGAGAGGGTCTTCCGAAGAAAGACGGGACTCGTCCTCGACGCCTACTTCTCGGGGACGAAGATCGCCTGGCTTCTCGATCACGTCCCCGGGGCTCGGGCTGCGGCCAAGGCCGGCCGGCTCGCCTTCGGCACCATCGATTCCTGGTTGGTGTGGAAACGGACCGGTGGGCGGGTTCACGCGACCGATCCGACCAACGCATCGAGGACGCTTCTCTTTGACATCGAGAAAAAGATCTGGGACGAAGAGCTGTGCGAGCTTCTCCGAGTGCCCCGTTCGATGTTGCCGGAAGTCCGACCTTCGACTTCCGATTTCGGCGCCGGGATTCGGGGAATCGCCGGGGACCAACAGGCCGCTTTGTACGGACAGGGTTGCGTCTCCCGCGGGCAGATGAAGAACACCTACGGTACGGGGTGTTTCCTTCTCGCCAATACGGGAACCCGGCGCATTTCCTCCAGGAACGGCCTCGTCTCGACGCTGGCGTGTGGGCCGCGCGGAGAGTCGGTCTATGCCCTGGAGGGCTCCGTATTCGTCGCCGGCGCCGTGGTCCAATGGTTGCGAGACTCCCTCCGCATCATCGGAACCTCGTCCGAGGTCGAGGATCTGGCCTGCTCCGTCTCCTCCTCTCAGGGGGTGTATGTTGTCCCGGCGTTCGTCGGGCTGGGAGCGCCCTATTGGGACATGTCCGCGCGTGGGGCGATTCTCGGACTCACGCGCGGGTCGGGACGAGGCGAGATCGCGCGCGCCGCCTTGGAGTCGATCGCCTATCAAACCCGGGACGTCGTAGAGGCGATGCGCGAGGATACCGGCGTGAGCCTTCGAGAGTTGCGGGTGGACGGAGGAGCGACGGTCAACGCGCTCCTCATGCAATTCCAGGCCGATCTCTTGGGCTGCCGCGTCGTGCGGCCTCGCAACGTAGAGACCACTTCGCTCGGAGCGGCCTTCCTCGCGGGAGTCGGCGCGGGGTTGTGGTCTTCGTCGGATCTGGAGAAGCTGGGCGCCGTCGACCGGGTTTTCGAACCCCGGATGAAGCGCAAGACCCGGGAGGGGCTGTACCAGGGCTGGAAAGCCGCGGTGGCCCGAGTTCGTTAGCCTGACTTGTTCATCCGGGCTCCGCCGCCCGGATGAACAAGTCACCCTC
>CAZGKV010000089.1:0-21199 GCA_964526305.1 uncultured Planctomycetales bacterium
CAGTTCGCCGCGCGAACTGTTACGGGCCGCGCCGACGACCGACGCGGCTGGGACCTCGCGCGCTCCAACTCCGTCGGAGCCTCCGCACGTCCAGCCGCGTGACTGTTCCCCCCCTCCATCGCAGCGTCTTCGCCGCGGCGATGCCGCCTGCGGGCGGTCCAGGGCCAGGCCACCGAAAGGGAATCCCTCGATGGGGGTCCTGTCTCCTTGGGGTTGGGGGAGGACGACGGCGGGCTGGGTCCCGTCGCGCACGCCCACTTTGTGGGACCCCGCACGCGCCCCAGCCCGCGAGGGAGGGGTGCTGCCCCGGACCCGGGTGGGCCCGGGGCAGCAGGGAATGGCTATCGGCTATTGGAGTCGGCGACTGCCGGTTTCCGGATCGAATCTCGGACGGCAGTTCTAAGATCGTCAAGGCAGGCGTACTCCCCGCTACACTGCGCGCTCAGAGCGAGAGCGCGATTTAGTCCCGCAGGGTCCGCTCGCACGGGCCGCTCGAAGTTGTCCGTCTGCGCCATGTAGAGGTCGAACGCGCGCTGTGCGAGGTCGAGAATGCGCGAGGCTTCGTTCAGGTAGAGATCGTGCGCGACCTCCAGCCCCGCAAGTTCCGCGCGGGCCTTCGCGAGCTGCTCGCGCCAGAGCGCAACCTTCTCGGCGTAGTGCTCGGCCGTGATGAGGCCGTCGAGCTTGTCGTTGTACGCCTGGTCGATCCGGTTCTTGAGGCGCGACTCTTCGGCACGCAGGACGCCCGTACGCTTGCCGGCGAACTCCTTCTCGGCCGCGTAGCTCTTCTTGAGCGCGAACTGAAGGTCGGCGAACGTCTGCGGATCGAGCTTCAGCTCCTTGAGCGCGAGCCCGAGCTGCTCGACGAGATCCTCCTCGCGGATGTACGTGTCGGCGCAGACGGAGCCGCCATTCTTCCAGCCGGTGCAGCGGTAGTAGACGTACTCCAAGCATACGCCATCGGGCAGCGCGTCCGCGAACTCCGCCTCCGACTCGGCCTTCTGCAGGAGGATCTCGCCAAGAGGACCGGCATCGCCAGGCCAAACATCACCCGCATCGAACGCGGGACCCACCTTCCTTCCATGAAGACTCTCCGCCGCCTCGCCGAGATTCTGGGAGTATCCATTGGCAGTCTCCTCGAGAAACCCATCCCCATTCCCCGCCGCGAACAACGCGCCCTCGCGGACGCAGGGCTCCGCGACTGGATCGACCGGCTCGATCAGGAGGATCGTCGATGACCCGACCTCCGATACCCGCCACGGGCGAGGTCTGGCTGGCCGGCGCACCGTAATCATCTTCCAGAATCCCGTCGTCGCCGTATTTACGAGCACCTTCCTTGCCGTACCGACCACGACGAACCTCTCCCGCCGTGGCCTCACCGGTACTTGCTTCATCCCGGCCGGCGATGGCGGCCTTGACGCCGACTCTATCGCGCTCGCGTTCCAGGCCCGCGCGCTTGACCGCACGCGGTTGCGTCGTCGCTTCGGGAAGCTTTCCAACGACTCCCTTGATGCCCTCGCCGACGCGATCCTCGCGGCTTTCGGTATCGAAGTGAAACCTTGAAGCATCCCTCCAATGAAGCGGCGAAACTCCTTTGGCTCAATCGGTGGTGAGCGAAGTCCGTGCCGTCTTGCGAACGCGGCTCCCGAAGGATGGCCGCGTCCCCGCGACGCGGGGCGGCACCGTGTCGATTTCCACATCCTTATCGCCCGCCACCCGGCACGAGTAGGCGAGCGTCCCCGAGACTCGAACGATGTTCGAGACCTCTTCCCCGGCCGGGGAATCTCAGGAGGAGGTCTTCCCCAGCCAGCGAGGTACGTGCGCGAGCAAGCGCAGGGAGTCTTGCTCGGACGGGACGTGCCGCCGCAGTAGAAGCTGCGGAAGGCTTGAGCCCGCAGAGCCGCCGGGAGCGGATGCGAGCAGCGCGTGTCCACCGCGCGCGATCATCGACGATCGCCGGTACTATGTGAAACGGCTCCGCAGGCCGTAGAGACGGCCGACGGAGTACAGCGGGAGATAAGATTTCTTGGCCCGTCAATCCATTCGATTTTACGAAACTGCCGATTTAACGGGATTGGCGGGCTCTATTTGCTGGAGCGCGTCCCGTCACAGTTCGCCGCGCGAACTGTTACGGGCCGCGCCGACGACCGACGCGGCTGGGACCCCGCGCGCTCCAACTCCGTCGGAGCCTCCGCACGCCCAGCCGCGGAACTGTTTCCCCCTCTCCATCGCCGCGTCTTCGTCGCGGCGATGCCGCCTGCGGGCGGTCCAGGGCCAGGCCATCAAAGGGTTATCCCTCGATGGGGGTCTGCCTCCTTAGGGGTGGGGAAGATGTCGGCGGGCTGGGGCCCCGCGATCGAGCAAGCCGCCGCGAAGAAGACCCCCCCGGGGGCGACAAGTCGAGCTCCCCCACGTCGGGAATCCCCAGGAAGCGACTGCCGGTGCTCTTTGTTCGATACAATCCTCGCTCGTTGCCGTGAGACAAGGCGTACACGATTCGATAGTCCCCCTCTTCCCAGACTTTCGGAACCGAAGTCTGACCGATCAGGTAGTTCGGATGGAGGGCTACGGAGTACGAGTCGTACACGAACATGCCCGTGTCGTACATCCTCGTCGATGAAATCCCCCGGCCGGCCAGAAGGAGGGAGACCCCTTCCTGCACCAGCGCGGCGTCTCCGGGGATCTCGATCTGCCCCGCAAGGAGGAGCACACGATCTACGACGGGGGCGGTTCGACGCTCGCACGCGAGTTGTCGGTTCAGGACCGAGCGGAGTTCGCCCGAGATAAAGGCCGGGATCCGCCCGACCAGAAACTCTGGGGAGTAGTCGACCTCGTCTCCCGCCTCCCCGAACACGCCGTTGCCGTTCGAATCCCAACTCCCTTCGAGGTCTCCGTAGTAGTAGTCCGTGTAGGTGGACTCTTCGGCTCCAGGGTAGGGTACCGAATAAGCGGCCAGCATCGGGATCCGGCCGTGCTCGCCCACGATGAGGAGATATCGAACGCGGCCGTCGAGATCGCGGGACGCCAGGAATCGCCGAACGTCGTGCGGGGAGAAAGGAGCCGGACCCACGACCTTCGTCAGGTCGTGAAGGACGACACGGTACCCATTCTGCTCTCTGGCGCACTTCCAGTCGTACAGGGCCGCCTCGTACTCCGGGTGGGGAAGGAGAACGACGACTTCTCGAATGGGCTTCGGAACCGCATCCCGCGCCGTTTGGGCTTCGAAGATCGCCTCAACAACGCGCGCCGCTTCGGGCAGGTCCTTCCGGGCGACAGCTTTACTGAGAGTCCATTTCTCCATCTGTTCCACTCCGACTCCTCCCCACAACCTGCAAACTGTAGGAATCCGAGGAAGAGAACCATGCGTGTCGCCGGGCCATGACTGCTCATTTCATCTCCTCGCGCCTTCCTCATCAGGGCGTTTCATACTGTTCCCCTTCCGACCCCCAAGGTTTGGGGCAAGAAAGAGTCCTCGCTGAACTCGGGGGATTCTCGGCCAAAAGCCGCCCGGCCCAGATTGCAGAGCAACCTCTTATCTAGGCGTGGTACTGCCGGCGGATACGGGAAGTTCAGGTGAATTGCTCAAGAGGGCGCTTTCCGGCGGGGAGTTCCGCATCCTCCGCGCACGGTGCGGCGATGTGTCGTAGAAGAACGCAGACCCTGGACACGCTCCTCGGCCCACGCTACCGTATCGCCCATGACGGAAGCCCCCCGCGGCATCACCTGCGAGATCCCGGTCCGATGGGGCGACATGGACGCGATCGGACATGTGAACAACACCGTCTTCTTCCAGTTCTGCGAGTCCGCCCGGATCGCCTATTTCGAAGCGATTCGCCTGGATCGTTTCCGGCAATCCCCGCGCGAAGGGCCCGGCCTCGTGGCGGCCAATCTGAATTTCCGCCGCCAACTCCACTACCCCGCCACCGTCTCCGTCTCGGCCAACGTCACCGCCGTCTCGGGGAAATCGTTCACACTCTCGTACCGTCTCTGCGACCGAGCAGACGACGCGGTCGTAGCGGATGGCTCTTCCGTCTGCGTTTGGGTCGACTACGAGCAGGCGAAAGCCCTTCCCCTTCCCCGGGAACTCGTCCAAGCCATCGCCGAGCTGGAGGGGAATCGCTCCCTCACCGCCCCGTGACTACTCGCAAACACCCGCCGCATAATTGAGATGGAGCGCGGGGGCAAAGATGTGCTCCAGGGTTTGATCTCCGCCGATCCAGATGTTGGCCACCTTCGGGGCGTTTCGATTGGCCTCATTCGTGAATGAAGCCTTGTTGTAAAACCGCCTCTTCAGGCTCGCCATCGGACTGCTCCAGTCGAAGCCTCCCCGCGGATCGGTGATATTCCACG
Source organism: uncultured Planctomycetales bacterium (assembly GCA_964526305.1). Lineage (GTDB taxonomy): Bacteria > Planctomycetota > MHYJ01 > MHYJ01 > JACPRB01 > JACPRC01. Next base: position 4,351 of record CAZGKV010000089.1, read on the forward strand.
CTTCCTTCAGGGCATAGAACGCCGCATATCCGATCGGTTTGAAGTACGCGGCCCACGCGACGCAACACATCCAGTCGACATCGACCAACCCATACTGGCTTGGAATATCGAAATTCATCGACATCGCGGCGTCGGACAACGGTCGGTACTTCATCACGGTTTGAATTTTCCCATTCTCCTTTTCGTACTTTACGAATTCGCGCAGGGGTCCGATCCATTGGTCGTAGTCGCTTCTCTTAGGCAAGCTGTCGGCCATCGTCCCATCTCCTGACTGATACCCCCATACATACTATCTCGAAACGGGAGCCGGCGGAAAATAAACGTATCCGGGACTCCGTAGACTGGCACCGATGTCGCCTCCGGGACCGTCCCCGTGCACGTCGTTCTGCGCAATCTGGAGGCGCGTCCACGGGCCGTTCACGACGCGCTTCCGCGAAATCGGTGCGGCCGGCGGGGCATCCCTCCTCTGAACAGGTACAAAAAAACGGGGCCGGCATGGCACCGGCCCCGTAATCGCGATCGATCTCTACCTCTTGCCGAAGACGTGGATCGTGGCCTTTCCTTCCTTCACGCGACTCTTGTACTTGAACTCGATCTTCCGGATGTTTCGCTCCTTACCGGGAAGATCCATGTCGCGAGATCGGGTCCCTCCCTCGAATTCCCACTTCGCCTTGGGCTGGACCGTATCGCCGTTGCCGAGCGTCACGGTGATTTCGAACATCACGACGTCTCCCTCTTCGACGTAGATCCGGAACGACTTGAACGAGCCTTCTCCGGCGCAGCTGATCACGTCCTTGTCGGCACCAAAGTCTACGACGCGCGAGCCCAGATGCTCCCACCCCGGGAACCGGTCCTTCGGATCCTTCCGGGGGGGAGCGCTACCACCGCCGCCCGCGTGGCGACCGAAGAGATGAATGTGCGCCCGGCCCTTGCCTTCGCGGATTCCTTCATAGGCGAATTCGACTTTCCGGATGAGTCGAGCCTGGCCGGGGAGATCGATCACGCGGCTCAGGGAGCCTTCCTTGAAGTGGACGCGCGTCTCCGGGGAGAACGGCTCCCCGTTTTCGAACACGACTTTGATGTTGTATAGGACGATGTCGCCGCCCTCGACGTCGAGGCGGATCGCGTTGAAGGTCCCTTCCTTCGCGGTAACCTCGATGGTGTCTTTCTCCGCGCGAGGATTCACCCGCCGGCTTCCCAGCTTCTCCCACTGCTGTGCCGAGGCCAAGGCCGGAACGGACGCGAGCCCAATGGAGGCGAACAACCAAGCGGCGACGGTTTTTTTCATACGTTTCCCTCCCACAGGAATAGTGTTCGGCCCGACGAGGGGGCCGATTCTGGCACTCCCCCGATCCGACCGTCAACGATTAGTTCAACTCTTCTCCGGAAGGGAGGTTTCGCGGAATCCGATTCCATCGACGCCCCCCATCTCGCCCCCTATAATGCCGCCGTGCTCCGGAACGAAAGCGGTCTCTCGGTCGGTTGGTGCGTCGGCATGGTGCCCCCGCACCCTCTCTCGGCCACCCTGATCGTGAAGGGGACGTTTCTCCTTCGACACGAGGGAACCGCGGAGCGCGCCCCGACCCAAAAGGGACTTACGGGAGACCTCCACCAAGAGGGATCGCCGTCTCCGCCCCTCCACTATGCCGGCGACTTCGCCTGGTTCAAGCCCCGTGCGGACCTGATGCTGGTCGGCACCTGCCACGCACCCGGCGGACACCCCACGACGGCCTGCTTCGTCACGTTCCAGGTCGGATCATGGTTCAAGCGATTGGCCGTCGTAGGCGATCGATTCCGGGCTCCTCGGTTCTTCTTCTTCTGGGCCCCTTCGGAACCGCTGCCCTTCCGCACCCAGCCACTCTCGTATCGCCGGAGCTTCGGGGGAACCGGCTATCCGAAGAACCCCGCCGGTCGCGGGTACACGGAGGAAGAACTCCCGGACGGGACCAGGATATGGCCGCTCCCCAATGTGTACCCGATCGATCGACTCTGCATCGATCCGGACAGTCGCCCCGACCCGGCCGGCTTCGGACCCCTCTCGCTTACGACTCCCCAACGACTGCACAAGTCGGGGACCTATAACAGAAACTGGCTGAAGACTCGGTGGCCCGGCTTCCCTCAAGACTGCGACTGGAGTCTCTTCAACGCCGCCCCCCCCGATCAGCAGCTCCCGAACTATCTGCGAGGGGACGAGCGAATCCTCCTCGAGAATCTCCATCCGCGGATCCCCCTCTATACGTCCCGACTCCCCGGCCTTCGCCTCCGTTGGTTCCTCCGCGATACCGGCCGACTTCGCGAGGTCCCCCTCCGTCTCGACACGCTGTGGATCGACATGGACACCGAGGAGCTCGTCCTCCTCTGGCGCGGAACGACGGAGATTCGCCATCGCAAGATGCGCGAGATCTCCGAACATCATGTGGTCGCAGAATCCCTCTCGGAGACCCCGCGTCCGGCGGAGTCGTACGCGCGAGTTTCCCCAGTCGAGGCACCCTCGACGCCACCGGCCGCATCTCCGTCCGAAGCGATCGTCCCCTCGCCGATCGCGGATCGATTGACGGCGGCGTATGCCGTCCTCCAGGAGAAGGTCCCGGAACTCGCGGCTCGGATCGGACCTCCTCCGACCTTTCCTTGGAGCGCACCCAGGCCCGTCTGGACGCGTGAGACGGTTCAAGCGCACGCCGAAGAAGACGGCGATTTCTCGGAGCAAGACCTCTCCGGACTGGACTTGAGCGGACTTCGGCTCGCGGGCGCCGTCTTCACCGGGGCCGATTTGCACCATGCCCGCCTCGCTTCGAGCGACTGCACGGGCGCCGTGCTGACGGGAGCGAATCTGACCGGGGCCGTGCTGGAGAAAGCCCTCGTGCGAGAGGCGGATCTGACGGGGGCTCGACTTACCGGCGCCAATCTGGAAGGGGCGACGCTCGAAGGCGCGGATCTCACCGATGCGGAGGCCGCCGGCGCCCGATTCTCAGGCGCCCTCGCCATGCAGGCCGCCTTCCATCGCACGAATTTGTCGGGAGCCGATCTCTCCAGGGCCGATCTGAGCGGCGCGGACCTCCAGGAGGCGAACCTGGAGAAGGCCGATCTGGCCGGTGCGACGCTCCGAGGAGCTCTGGCCGCGAAAGTCCGCGCCTCGGAGGCGACTCTCGACGGAGCCGACCTCGCCGGATTTCAGGCCGTTCTAGGGGCCGACTTCTCGCGCTCCCGCCTTCGGGAAGTACGCGGAAACAAGTCCGTATGGGAGCAGGCCAATCTCGAGGGAGCCGATTTCTCGCGCGCGGTGCTCCCCGGGGCGAACTTCTCCGAGGTCCGCGCCAGGGGGTGCACCTTCTCCCGCGCAGACCTGCGAAACGCCCGGCTGTCCGAAGCGCACCTCGAGGGCGCCGATTTCTCGAAAGCGAACCTCTTCCGCGCCGACCTGGAGGGTGCCTGCCTCGATGGAGCTCGATGTCTCGCAACGAATTTCTTCGAAGCCGAGCTTTGGAACGCGTCGACCAAGGAGACGCGACTCGAGGCCGCGAATCTCACGGGGACGAAACTTGAATCGAGATGAACTCCTGAAGCGGCTCGGGGAAGGGCCGCTGGAACAACTGGACCTGCGCGGGGTCGACCTTCGCGGCCTTTCCCTTCCGAGAGCGACGTTTCTCCGATGCGACTTGACCGGTGCCGACTTCGAGACCTCGACCCTGTCCGGGGTTTCTTTCGATCGATGCGATCTGCGAGAAGCGCGTTTCACCGATTCGAGGCTGGAAGGACCCTCCTTCGAAAGCTCCGACCTGAGAGCGAGCGTATTCTCCGGGGCCTCGATGGCGGACGCCGGTCTCTCCAAGTGCGATCTTCGATCGGCGCGGTGGACCGGAGTGCGCGTGCAAGGAGGCTGGATCGCGGATTGCCTGCTCGAAGGGATCGACCTCGGACGCGCTTCCTTCGAATCCTGCCTGATCCGGGATTGCGACTTGTCCCACGCTCGATTCCCGGGCACGAGCCTGCACCGGGTCGGCGCGACGGGGATTCGGTTCGCGAAAGCGGAGTTCTCCGACTGCGATCTCACGGACTCCGACTTTTCCAAAGCCGATCTCACCGGGGCCGTCTTCCGAAACGTCGCCGCGGAGCGGACCGAATTCGCCGACGCGAAGCTCCAGGAAGCGTCGCTCGCCGGGCTCCGAGGTGCGAGCACGAACTTCACTCGATCCGCTCTCGTGGGAGCGAACTTTCTTCAAGCTCGGTTGCCGCGGGCATGCTTCGAAGAGGCGGACGCCACCGGAGCCGTATTCTCGGAAGCCGACCTCTCGTTCGCCCGATGTGCCGGCGGGAAATTCGTCCGGGCCCAGTTTCTCCGGACGAGACTCTCCTACGTGGACTTTGCGCATGCCGATCTCGCCGGCGCGGACTTCCGCGAGGCCGATCTGGAGCGGGCCGATCTCCACGCCGTCACGGAAGCCGGCGCTGTTTGGACTTCGGCGAAGCTCCGCCACGTACGTCGAACCGATCCCAAGCTGCTCCAGGCCGAATCTTGGACTCCGGATTAGGAGGCACGATGATCACCGCACTCGGAACTCGGCTCGGACCCGGCACCGTTCTCGAGGTGGAGGGCAATCGCGTGAGACTTCGGCGCGACTCCGAAACGTTCTGGGCCCAGCTCGCTCTTTCGGCACCCTGCCGGCTCGAACCCGGGGATCGGGTGCTGGCGATCGGAGAGGATGAGGTGTACGTCATCGGCATCCTCCAAGGTCACGGAAGGATTCGCCTGACAAGTCCGGGAGATTTGGAGCTCTCCGCGGGAGGGAAGGTGGTCATTTCGGGGGAGCGGGGACTGGAGCTTGCCGCCCCCGAATTCGCTCTAAGGGCGGATCGCGTGGAAATCGCGGCCCGCTCGGTCTTCGAACGTTGCGTGAACGCCTATCGCTGGATCAAAGAGACGATCCACGTCCGCGCCGGACGCGCGAGGACCGTGGTGGAAGGCCCCTGCACCGTGCGCGCCGAACGGATCGTCGAGACGGCCGCGAAGGACGTGAAGATCGACGGCGCGCAGATTCACCTCGGATAGGGGGAAGCATGTTTCCCGCGACGACGAACGGCGGCGGTCAATGTTTCGCTTTTCCGGACGTGTGCAAGGTCCAGATGGGCCCCGCCCAGGTCCCGGTGCCGATGCCCAACATCGGGATGCCAACCGATGCCAAGACCAACACTTGCTCCTCCAAAGTGAGATTTCAGAACAAGGCCGTGTGCACCGCGATGACCGTAATCGCCCGTTCGAGCGGCGACGAAGCGGGAACACTCGGCGGCGTCGTCTCCGGGAAGAATATGGACCAGGTCGCCTACAAGACGGGGATCGCGAAGGTGAAGATCGAGGGCAACGACGTCGCTACGCTCACCTCGGTGACGGCCCACAACGGCGCCAATCCTAATTTCCCCTCGGGGGCTCAGGTGGCGCCTAGCCAGGGGAAGGTACTCATCGGTCCGTAGGGAGCTTTCGGAGCTCCTCGGGGTCCAGCCCCAGCTCCCGGAGTTTCTGGAGGAACTCGGATTCGGACCTACCGACCTCTTCCTGCATCCTGCGCAGGACCTCGCCGGTATCCTCGGGTCCGGGTACGATCGCGGGCAACTCCTCCGGAGGATTTTGGATCCGCAACTGCTCGGGGTCTAGTCCCAACTCGCGAAGCTTCCGTTCCAATTCCGTTTCGATGCGAGCTTGGTCGGCCTCCATCGCGCGGATCGCCTCCTGGGGATCTTCCGGAACGGGGGCGACGGTCTGCGAAGGCTCACCCGCAAGTTGCGTGCGAAGGGCATCGGGATCCAATCCCAACTCCCGCATCTTCTCTCCGAGTTCCCGCTCGGACCGAACGGCCTCCTCCTCCAACGCGCGGATCTTGCGCTCGACGACAGCAGCATCTTCGTCGGGTTCCGGCCTGCCGAAGATGGCGGACGGGGAGATGCCCGCGTCGAGCAATCGCCGGATCATCCCTGCCTCCCAGCGAGCGGCGATTTCTTCGTAGGTCATGGAGCGAACTGTTGTTGGTTGACCGTGACGCCGCCCTGCCCCCGGATCGTCGCCGTCCCTTTGGAACTCAGGGCGATCGATTTCCCCGCCGCGATCACGTCGGACTTCGCCGCGTCCCCCAGAAGGAGATCCTCCGCGATCAGGCTCACCTTCTTGGCCTTGAGTTCGATCTCTCCCTTCTTGAGAGTGATGGTCGTGTCGTCCCCATAGGCCAGCTCGATCTTGTCCTCCGTGCATTTCACCGTGCCCTTCGAGGTGTGCAGCTCGATCTGCTCCCGAGCGCTCACCCGCACCTCTTGGAGGAGTCCGTCGTCGATGATGCGGACATACGCCTCCTTCCCGGGCCCCTTCGTCCCGACCTCTCCCGTGCCCGCGCCGACCAACACCTTCTTGTTCGATTGCAGGGTGACTTTCTCCTCCTCCAACAGGAAGGCATGTTTCCCGAAATTCAGAGCCAGGCCCAGCTCCGTCAACGAGATGCTGCCTTTGTTCGTGGAGAAGTTCAGAAAGAAGTCCGCGTTCATCTGCACGCCTTCGGGAGAGGTGATCCAGACGTTTTGGCCTCCGTACAGGATGAGTTGTCCTTTCTCGGTGCCCACGAGAATGCTTTCTCCCCCCCGCGTCAGTTGGAGTCGCGTGCCCCCCTCCCCTCGGATCAGGTAGGCGCCCAGGCCGGTGGTGCTGTGGCCCATCATGTAGTCCCACTGGCCCTTGACCAACTTGTAGACGTGCTGGTGGATCTTGTACCAGGGAGTGTTGTCCTCCGGGAACGTCTTGATCTTCTTCACGACCGCGGACTGAATTTTCGACTTCACCAGCTTGGAGAAGAGCTTGGTGAGGATGACCGATCCCCCGAGTCCCACCAGCGGCGGGACGATCATGGCCGCCGCGGCGGGCCAGCCCTCGTCCTTCGCCTGCTTTCCGAGGAGCGCGCCTCCCGCCTCGCATCCGAGCTTCAGCATCCCCACGGCGGCCTGCACCAACGGATAGCCGGCGGTGAAATCGATCTTCATCGCGCCCAAGCCGGTCGTCCAACCCGTGGAGCCGAACATATACATCGCGTGTCCCCAGCCCGACGTGAAGGTGCTCGTCAGGTCCGCCCGCTCCGCCGAACCCGCTCCCACGACGAGGTGAGACTTTCCCGAGCCGGACCGGATCAGGATCCGCTCGTGGCCCTTCGTGTCCACCATCGCGATCTGATTCCCTCCCGCGGTCTTGATTCCGGCGTTCGTATTGTTTTGATCGTGCACGACGGTGCCGGTCGCAGCGTTCGGCACCGCCCCGGAGATGATGGGTCGGTCCGGATCTCCGTCGATGTGGGTGAGCAGCACCTCCGTTCCCTGGTGCAGCGGGAAGTGAATCCCGTGGTCGGTCCCCGCGTACGGGGTCGCCATCCGGACGGCGCGGGACGCCTGGCCCGGGCCCCGATCCGAGAGGTCGAGCGGGAGTCGGACCTTGTAGCATCCGTCGGCGTCGGGCTCGGCATAGTCCGCTCCCTCCCCGTCGATCCGAGCATGCATCACCCCTCGGATCGCGGGCCAGGGGGTGGTCCGCGGCGGCCGGTACGTCAGCTCCGGGGAGAGGCACAGGATCTCGTTCTCATAGCTCGCCTCCACGGAGGGCGACGCCTCCTCATTCCCCCGCTGAACCGCCCGATGCCGCACTTCCACGATCAAGTGTTTCCCGTTGCAATCGCTCCGGAAGTGATCCCAAAGATCCCACGTCGCGCCCGCGCGCATGGCACGGCAGTCGGTCTTTCCCCGGCGGACCTTTTCCCGGCACCGAATCTCCTCCGCCCGAATTCGAGCCAGCGCCTCCCCCTCTTCCTTCGTGCGATAGTGATTGTTGTACTCGTAGACGATTCCCTCTCCCTCGACGCTCACCTCCGCGGAGCACAGGAGATTCGCGTCGGGCTTCCGGTAGTTGTAGTCCTTCAGCATCACCGTCCGGGGAACCGCCCCCATGCTGCCGGTGAAGGAAAAGACGCGTTCCTCTCGAAACCACTCTCCGGATTTCTGGGCGGCCGGGTCGAATCGAAGGGACGCCTCGGAGCGGATGGGGCGATACGCCTCCACCGAGTCCGCGAAGACGACCTTCTCCCCTCCTTCCGATTGTTCGAAGAAGTAGAAAATCCCCTCGTGTTCGAGCCAGCGCGAAACGAAGTCGAGATCCGACTCTTCGTACTGGACCACGTACTCCCGAACCGGATACGGTCCGCGGTCGCGCGCCGTCAAGCGAAGTTCGTACTCCTCCGGAGCGAACCCCGCCCCCTGAAGGACCTCCTCGAGGATTTGCGGAATCGTCCGATCGAGAAAGATGCGACTTCGATGGCTGAGGGAGAGTCGCCAGAATCGCGGGACGAGCACCGCGCGGTACCGCCCCCCTTCCCTCTCGCGCTCGCAGGTTTCGAAGGAGGCGAGTCTTCCGTGTACGATGCGCGGGAGGCCTCGATGGATTTCTCCCTGGCCCACGTTTCTCCCCTGATCGATCTCGATGCTCGCGGGACTCCGGAGGACCGCCGCAAGATCGAGATCGGGGTCGCGAGAACCGAGAGTCAGTTCGAATCGATACGGCGCCGAGATCCGTTCCTGTCCCACGAATTCCGAGACCCAGAGGGTATTCGGAGCCAGACCCCGGGTCTGAAAGCGAAGAACGGGAGGAGCGGCGGGCGGCATGACTAAGCCTCCTCTTCCTGGACGGTCGGGAGCTTCTTCCCGAACGCGAACACGACGGCCGCAAGAACGGCCGCGCCCGCCGCGAGGCAGATCCACACCGACAGGCCCTTGCCGGCGGGAATGAATCCGCACCCGAGGGCCACGATCCCGACGAGAATGGCGTAGGGGAATTGCGTCTTGACGTGATCGATATGGTCGGAAGCGGCCCCCAGCGAAGAAACGACGGTGGTGTCCGAAATGGGAGAGAGATGGTCCCCGAACAACGCTCCCGACAGAACGGCCGCCAGGGTCCCGTACTGGATCCCGACCTCGGGATGCTGTCGGGCGATCGGCACCAGGATCGGAAGCAGGAGAACCAGCGACGCCAAGGCCGAGCCCGTAGACAGACTGATGCCCGCACACAGAATGAAAGCCATCGCCGGCAACCAGGAATAGGCGGACCATCCCTCCAGTCCTTGGGCCACGAACGAACCCACGGAAAGATCCCGGCAGGTCTGTCCCATCGCCCACGCGAGCACGAGGATCACCACGGCGACGAGCATCGCCTTCATCCCCCGAAACCAGGCCTCGACGACTTGAGCGAGACCGAGATACCTACGGGCCACGCAAGCCGCGACCGCCACCGCAGTGGCGCCGAACGCGCCGTACAGAAAGGAACGGAACGGTTTCGCGAACTCCAGGATCTGGAGGAGACCGTCCGCGCCGGCGGGACGCTGCGGGTTGCGATGGCCCGTGATCACCAGGGCGGCGAGCGTCAGGACGAAGAGCGCTCCGATCGAAATCGCAGCCGTGGGCCAACGCTCCTTCATGTCCTCCACTTGCATCGCGTCGGCCAATTCGCGATCGATCAACGGCCGGGCGCGAAGATCCAAGACTTGCCCGGTGGTGATCGCCCGCATCTCCGCGGCGTACATCGGCCCGAAGTCGCGACCGCTCCACGCGACGAGGAATACCAGAAGGAGACAGAAGAGGGTGTAGAAGCTGTAGGGGAGAAGGTGCAGCACGACCGCTCCCACGCCTCCTCCAAAGGCGGTGTGCAGCATCCGCTCCTCGAGCAGCGCCCACGTGGAAACGAGGCCCAAGGCCGTGATCGGACCGGCGGTCGAATCCACGAGATAGGCCAGCTTCTCTCTCGACACGCGGAACCGATCGGTGATCGGCCGCATCGTCGTGCCGGCGATGAGCGAATTCGCGTAGTCGTCGAAGAAAAGGACCAGGCACATGGCCCAGGTCGACACCATGCTGGCTCGGCGGGTCCGAATCAGCGGCGCAAATCGGTCGCCCAGCCCCTTGAGGGTGCCGCCGTGAGCGAGGATCCCGATCCATCCGCCCATGAGAAGGAGGGTGAGCAGAAGGATGCCGTGCGGAGGATCCGCCGCTTCCACGACCACGAGGTCCAGAGAGTAGGCCAACGATCGAGCCAGGGAGAAAGCCTCGAATTCGGCCAGGAGAAGCGCGCCCGTCCAGACTCCCATGAAAAGGGAAACGACGACTTGGCGCGTCAAGAGGGCCAGCGCGATCGCGACGATCGGCGGCAAGAAACAGAGCCAAGGGGGCAAGACCCGCCGATCGAGCTTGGCGACCCGATTCCCCGCCCTCGCCGAGATGGGGCCGTCCGCCACGGCCCTTTCGAGGATGCAGACGCCGTTCTTGAGATCGACCGTCCGCAAGCCGCGTACTCCTTCGAGATGGACCGTCCCTTGGAACCCGGCGTCCGACCGGATGGTCAGGCGAAAGGGAACCCCCCGCATCAGAACCGGACGGTCGGCCCGCATCTCCAATGTCGAGGGATTCTTCGTGTCCGACGCGACGAGGAGAAGGGCGAGCAGGGCGGGCATGGGCCAGTGTTCTAGCACGCGACTCCGCGGGCCGCCAAGCAAATAGGAGATCCGGATTCCGCGATGATGTAGAATCCGCCGCCGTGGAAGTCGATCCCGAGGCCCTGTTCGGACAGCTCGCCATCGAGAAGGGCCTCGCCCGCCCCGAACAGGTGCAGGAGTGCCTCGACCAGATCCGCGAGATGGCCGGCGCCGGGGTGACCCCGCTTCCGCGCCTGGCCCATCTGCTCGCCCAAAAGGGCTATCTGCGGCTCGACACGTGGGAACGAACGCTTCGGGTCGAGGCCAAGCCGGCGGAACCGCCTCCGAACGGGGAGCTTCCACCCGAGGCGCAAGCCCCCGGAGTGGAGCGCTTCGGAAAATACGTTCGGACGGTCAAGCTGGGAGAAGGGGGCATGGGCGAGGTGTGGAAGGCGTGGGACACGGAGCTCGCCCGCTGGGTGGCCATCAAGTTCCTCAAGAGCAAGGACGCGCTCGAGATCGCGCGATTCCGTCGGGAAGCGCAGACGGCGGCGCGCCTCGCCCATCCGAACATCGCGTCGATCTACGAAGCCGGAGAGAGCTTCATCGCGATGCAGTTCGTCGAAGGTCGCGGACTTCCCGCAGGGAAGCCGCAGGCTCCGAAGAAGATCGCGCAAATCCTGCGGGACGCGGCCCTCGCCCTCCAATACGCGCATCAACACACGATCGTCCACCGGGACGTCAAGCCCGGGAACATCATGGTGGAACCCGCGGGACGCGTCTATGTCCTGGACTTCGGACTCGCGAAATCGACGGCCGTCGCGAGCGGCCTCTCGGAAAGCGGAGCCATCTCGGGAACGCCGGCCTACATGAGTCCCGAGCAGGCGATCGGATCGTCGACGCTCGATCATCGGACCGACATCTACTCTCTCGGCGCCACGCTCTACGAACTCTTGGCCGACCGCCCTCCCTTCACGGGAGCGAGCGCCTTCGAGGTGCTCAAGAAGGTCGTGGAGGAGGACCCGCTCCCCATCGAGCGTTTCAATTCGGCCGCGGACCGAGACCTCCGCGTCGTCGCGGCACGGTGCATGGAAAAGGACCCCGCGCGTCGATATCGCTCGGCGCGGGAACTGGCCGACGATCTCGACCGCTATCTCCGCGATGAGCCGATTCTGGCGCGGCCGCTCTCTTCCTCCGAAAGGATGCGCCGCACTGTGCGAAAGCACCGGGCGATTCTCCTGCCGACGGCCGTCGCCGTCATCCTGGGTCTCGGAGTGCTGGCGGCCCTGACGGTGTCCGCCCTCCACGCTTCGGCTTCGGTTCGCGAGGCTCTCGCGGCCGCGGAGCGATGCGAGCGTTCGTCCCGACTCCCGTTCCGCGAGCGTCGGGATCTCGCGTTGGAAGCGCGAGGGAAACTCAACCGGGCGCGAGAGCTGGACGGAAAGAACCCCAAGGTTCGGGACGTTCTTGCGCGAATCGAGGCCCTGCTCGCGGGTCTCCTCAAGGAAGAAGACGATCGCCTGGATCGCGAGGAGCGGATCCGAAAGATCTCTCGAGTCCACGTGCTCTGGGGACGGATTCACGAGACCTTGGAGGAGCTGGACGGAGCGGCGTCCGATGTCCGTCCGTCTCGGAATCCGAGGACGGTGGAGTTGTGGGACCACGTCCGCGCGTTCCTCCGGGACACCGCGGCGGACGAGTCCTCCCAATCGGCCTCGCACGCCTTGGCGGGCTGGGCGTGCCTGCGCCTCCTGCGCTCCACCGAGGGCGAGGATCTCTTTCGGAAATCGTCGGCCCTCGACTCCCGCCAGCCGTACGCGTTCGCGTTGCAGGCGCTCGCCGGATTCTGCGACTCCATCGAGCGGCCCGAGCTGGACGATCGTTCCTTCGCGACGAAGGCATTCGCGATTCGGAATCTGGTCGACCAGGCCAGGACTCGGTCCCAGTGGGTCGAAGACACCCGGGACGAGTTCGAGTTGATCTTCGACTCCATGCGCGCCCTGTCGAGCGAATCGCCGGGGGATGCCGACCCCAAGCTGGGAGAAACGCTCCGGGCTCCGGAGGTGCTCTGGATGTTTCGCGACCTCCGGATGATTCGCGCCCGCGCGCGATTCCTCGCCGGAAACGGAACGGGCGCGGTTGAGGATCAGGACAAGGTGGCTCGCATCCGCCGGTGGCATCCCCCGACTCGGTATTGGCTTGCACGGTACAAGATGGCCGTTCCATCCCTCCGGCCGGAGGCGCTGACCGATTTCGAGGACGTCCTCCGTCTCGATCCGAAATGCCTGCCGGCCTGGGTACGGAAAGGCGAGATCCTCGAGGCCTCCGGACGGTTCCCGGAAGCCGCGGAGGCCTACGATGAGGCGCTCCGGCTTCGTCCCGGAGACGCGGATCTGAAGAAGCGGTGGGAACAGGCGAAATCCCGGGCGCCGTAGGCTACATCATCCCCAGCTCGAGGCGCGCCGCCTCGGACATGCGGCCGGGATCCCAGGGCGGGTCGAGCACGAGCTCGATGGTCACGCGCTTCACCCCGGGAATCGTTTGGATTTTCTGCTCCGCGTCGGACTGGAGGATCGGACCCATGCCGCAGCCCGGCGCGGTCAGGGTCATCTTCACGTCGACGCCGAATCCGCCCGACGGCTCGGGGGCCACTCGGCACTCGTAGACGAGCCCGAGTTCCACGATGTTCACCGGAATCTCCGGGTCATAGCAAGTTCGGAGATGGTCCCATACGGCCTTGACCACGCGATCGAGATCCAAGGTCGCATCTTCCGATGGAGCAGGCGCAGGCTCCCCCTTAGACGGCTCGAAGCCGAGCGCGTCCGCGTCCCTGCCGTCGATTCGGACGAGAAGGCCGTCCTCCGTCTGGACGGTGTAGTTCCCCCCCAGCACCTGATGGATCGAAACCTCGCTCCCCCCCGGGAGACCGATCTTCTGTCCGTACGGAATCTGAACGGCTTCGACCTCGCGAGTCAATTTGATGAGTTCCATGATCACTCCGTGGAAACGATCTCGCCGCTCCCCGCCAGTGCCGCACGGAGGGTGTGCCACGAGAGTGTCGCGCACTTCACGCGGACCGGGAATTCGGCCACGCCGGCGAATACCGCGAGCTTGCCCAGGTCGTCACGCTGGCCGTGTCCCGTGACCATCTCGTGAAACCTCGCGAACAACGACTCCGCCTCGGCCTTCGTCTTGCCCTTGACGCCGGCGGTCATGAGCGAGGCGGAGGCGGTCGAGATGGCGCAGCCCGACCCCTGAAAGCGCAGATCCTCGATTCGGTCCCCGTTCACGCGCACCGTGAGGGAGATCCGATCGCCGCAGAGAGGGTTGTCTCCTTGGGCCGTCCGGTTGGCGTCGGGGAGCGTGCCGAAGTTCTGCGGCTTGCGATAGTGGTCGAGAATGACCTCCTGATAGAGATCTCCCAATTCGTTCATCGGCGAAACACTTCCTCCACCTTCCGGAGGCCCTCGATGAGGGCGTCGATCTCTTCGCGCGTATTGTACATCGCGAAGGAGGCCCTCGCCGTCGCCGACAGTCCGAAGCGTTCCATCACGGGTTGAGCGCAGTGGTGTCCCGTCCGAATGGCGATCCCCTCCCGGTCGAGAATCGTCCCCACATCGTGCGGGTGGATTCCCTCCAAGACGAACGACACGGCCCCCGCCCGCTCGCGCGCCGTCCCGACGAGTCGCACGCCCTTGGTTCCCTGGAGCGCGGCCGTCGCTCGGTCCAAAAGCTCGCGCTCGTGAGCCCCGATGGCCTCGAGGCCGACGGATCGCACGTAGTCGAGCGCCGCTCCCAATCCGATTACGCCTTCGATGTGGGGAGTCCCCGCTTCGAACTTGTGCGGGATCTTGTTGTACACGGTTTTCTCGAAGGTCACGGAGAGAATCATGTCGCCCCCGCCCTGGTAGGGACGCATCTCCTCCAACAGAGCCGCTTTCCCGTACAACACCCCGATTCCGGTCGGAGCGTAGATCTTGTGTCCCGAGAACGCATAGAAATCGCAGTCCAGATCCTGCACGTCCACGGACAAATGCGCCACCGCCTGGGCGCCGTCGAGCAGGACCGCGATTCCCCGCGCATGCGCCGATCGAACGATGCGCCTCACCGGATTGACGGTCCCGAGGGCGTTCGAGACGTGCACCACCGCCACCATCTTCGTCCGCGGCGTCAGGAGCCTATCGAATTCCTCCGAGTCGATGTCTCCTCGATCGTCGATCGGCACGACCCGGAGCTTCGCGCGACGTCGTTCGCAGAGAATCTGCCAGGGAACGATGTTGGAGTGGTGTTCCATGGCGGTGATGAGGACTTCGTCTCCCTCCTTCAGCTTCGAATCGGCGTAGGAAGAGGCGACGAGATTGATCGACTCCGTGGTCCCCCGCGTGAAGACGATCTCGCGCGAGTCGGCGGCGTTGAGAAACCTCTGGACCTTGACGCGCGCTCCCTCGTACTCCCGCGTCGCCCATTCGCTCAGCGTATGGACTCCGCGATGAATGTTCGAGTTCATCGTTTCGTAGTAGCGACGGATCGACTCGAGCACCTCCGTGGGTTTCTGGGTCGTGGCCGCGTTGTCGAGATAGATCAGGGGCTTTCCCCGAACCGTCGATCGGAGAATCGGGAAGGCGCGTCGGATTCGTGTCGGGTCCAGAACGGGAGCGGTCACCGTCATCCGCCCTTCCTTGCCACCAGATCCAAGACGTACCTTTCGAGCTGCTCTCGCACGGCCCCGATCGGGATCCCGTCCAGCACCTCGCAGGCGAAGGCGTGAATGAGAAGGCGTCGCGCCTCTCCGGATCCGATTCCGCGCGACCGGAGGTAGAACAGGACGTCGGGATCGAGCTTCCCGATCGTCGCTCCGTGCTTGCACTTCACGTCGTTCGCGAAGATCTCGAGCTGAGGCTTCGTGTTCACGAGCGCTCCGTCCGATAGGAGCAGATTCTTGTTCGTCTGAACGGCATTCGTCTTCTGCGCTTCCGGGCGGACGAGGATGCGTCCGTCGAAAACGCCGCGCGATCGACCGTCGAGAATCCCCTTGTAGAGCTCCCGACTGGTTCCGTGCGGCGCGGCGTGGTCGATCGTGGTGTGATGATCGGAGAGCTGCCCGCCCGTCAGTTCATAGAGTCCGTCGAGCGAGCACTCGGCCCCTTCTCCCGCGAGTCTGACGCTCAGGTCGTTCCGAGAGATCGCAGCCCCGAGCGAGATCGAATGGGAGAGGAACGTGCTGTTCCGTCCCAGGCGGACGCCGATGGACGCCACATGGTACGCCTCCGCGCCCTCGTGCTGGAGCTTGCACCACCGCACCGACGCTCCGTCGCCGAGGCGGACCTCCACCACCGCGTCGGTCAAGTGCGGCCCCGTCCCACCGACATAGCTTTCGACGACGGAGACCGATGCGCCCTCTTCCGCCGTCATGCGGATCCGGGGATAAACGACGAAGGGTTCCTCGCGCGTCGTCGAGAGGAATAGGAGGTGGAGCGGAGCCGCCAGTGAAGTCCCCCGAGGAATCCGCACGACCGCGCCGTCGACCGCGAACGCGGCATTCAGGGCCGAGAAGACGTGCCCGTCCTCGAGCGACAGATCTGCTTCGTACGACGACGTCTCGAGACTCCGAGCCAGACTTTCCGCGACGATTCCCGCGGGCGAGGTGGAGAGCGACGGGATGAATCTTCCATCCACGAAAACGAGCTGCGCGGCCGAGAGCGGTCCTCCCGCGAGGGACTCCACTTCCGAGAGATTCGCCTCCGATTCCGGGATGCGAAAGGGCGTCTCGATCACCGGAGTCAGGTCCGTGAATCTCCACGCCTCTTCGCGCCCGGTGGGGAAGCCCGACTGGGCGAAGCGTTCGATGGCGCGACGGCGTACGTCCCGGAGACCCGGCAGCGACTTCTCCAGCCGTTCGAATTCCGAAAGGTACAGATCCTTGATTTCCGCAACCGGACTCACTTCGCCCCCTCCAACCAGCCATACCCCTTCGCCTCGAGCTGGAGCGCCAGTTCCCGGTGGCCGGACTTCACGAGCTTGCCGTCGATGAGGACGTGGACGACGTCGGGCACGACGTAGTTGAGCAGCCTTTGATAATGCGTGATGAGGACGATCGACCGATCGGGCCGGCGAAGCGCGTTGATTCCCGTCGCGACGATCCGGAGCGCGTCGATATCGAGGCCCGAATCCGTCTCGTCCAGGACGGCCAGCGCGGGATCGAGCACCGCCATCTGGAGAATCTCGTTGCGTTTCTTCTCCCCTCCGGAGAATCCTTCGTTGACGGGTCGGTTGAGGAGCCCGTCGGTGAGCTGGACGAGCTTCGCCGTCTCCTTCACGAGGCCGAGGAAGTCCGCCGCGTCCGAGGCGACCGCCTCGTCCGCAAGGTGGACCGC
>CAZGKV010000090.1:0-20931 GCA_964526305.1 uncultured Planctomycetales bacterium
CGCCGTCCATCCCAAACTCGTCTTTGTGTCGATGACCGCGAAAAATCCAGGCTAGTACAGCCGACACCGCCGAGGCCAGGAGGTGGAGTCTGCCGGAGCAGGGAAGCCCTTCATGACCGAGCAGCCACCTGTCGAGAGGCCTACACTCGAATGATATCCCCGGCCCAGCGCAGCTGTCAAGACCGGGTCATCGATGTTCCGCCGCCGTCTTCGACGCGAACGAGGCAACCATCTCCCGTAAGGCCTTCGGTTCGAGGACGCGCGCGTTCGGCGCGTGATAGAGAACCCACCGCGCCACTTCCGGCAATCCCTGGACGCTCATTCGGAGGACCACCTTGCCTTCGCGCTGTTCCAAGCGCTGCGAGGGGTGCCACTCTCGTCCGTTCACGGCGCGCGCCGCCTCTCGGGAAAACTCGATCCTGACGGGGGTGACCTCGCCTTCCGAGTACATGCCGAAGCTCCGGCCGAGGTAATCCTCCGGGTCGAACTCGGGCGGACGCTGGAACCCGTCCGAGAGCGTCTGGATGGATCGGATCCGATCCACCCGCAGCGTGCGCACGGATTCTCGGAGCTCGCTGAATCCGATCGAATAGAGCTCTCCGCCGTAGTAGGCCAGGCAGTAGGGATGGAAGCGGTACACTTTGGCCTCCTCCGACGCTCCCGCCCGATAGGAGACTTGGACCTTTCGGTGCGCCAGGCAGGCTTTGGACAGCACCGCGACCGTCTCGGCATGGCCGCGATAGCTCTTGAGTCCGGGCATCTTCGCGAGGTGCGTCGTCACGAGCTCGCCGAAATACTCGCGCTCTTCCGGGGAGAAGGAGGTCTCGATCTTTCCGAGCACCGACTCGATGCCGTCCCGGATGGGCGTGCCCCGGAACGGGAGGAGCAGGTTCATCGAGAAGTAGAGCGACAGGAGTTCCGGCTCCGTGAAAGGCCGGTCGGGCGCGCGGCGCAGTCCGGGCGGGAACCGCCACTTCCGGAGGCCGCCATCGCCGGCGACCTTTTCGAACCGATACCCCGCGTCCTCGATCGCCTCGAGATCGCGATACACCGTCCGGCGCGTCACGCCGAGTTCGCGGCAGATCTCGGGGATCGTGCGTCCAAACCGCGACTGCTCGAAGATGCGGATGAGTTTGAGGACGCGGCAGAGCTGCCGCCCGCGGGCGCGCTTGGTCATCCCTCTCTCCTTGGCGTGTCGATCTGGGGCACATTGTAGCGGCCCCGATCCTCGGGCACAATCCCCTTACTTCGGAAGCTTCCTTTCCAGCCGGGCGATCGCCTCCTTGAGGGTCCCTTCAAGCCAGGCGCGAAGGGCCTCCTCCGCGGGAAGCGGATAGGCGCGCAGGAACGCCAACGTCTCCGCATCTCCGATTCGCCCGAGCAAGCCGATGGCGGCGACCCGGACCGACACCTCCGGATCTCCGTGGGCCATCGGACGGAGTCGGCTCATCGTCGCAGGGGTGTTGTGTCCGCCGAGGAGCGCAGCCGCCCCGGCTCGTCGGTCCGGGTCCTCGGACACCAGGAACCGCTGTGCCGTTTCCGCCAGCGCGTCCTCGACCACGAACGGTCGGCCGGCGAGCTCGCACAGATTCTCGCCGGACGAGAACTGTCCCAGCAGCCAGGTCCGGTCCGCCTCGGATACGGACGGCTCCTCGAGCCTCTTCCGGACGCAGGGTACTTCAGGTGCGTCCCGGAAACCCGGAAAGAAAATGCACAATTGAGCGTAACGGGAGGGCACCCATCGCCGTCCCATACTCTACCCATATGGGTAATCGGAGGATCGAGAGAAGATGGACCATCGGTTTCGGCACATCGGGGCGGCTCTGCTCTTCGGCGGACTGGCCGTGTCGGGTTGTCACAACGGAAACAAGGGCGAGGGGGACGAGGAAGGGGCGGCCGTAGAGTCGTCGGAGGAGGCGTCGTCCGAACCAGCGACGTCCCCTTCCGTCCCCTACGATTGGTACGTCGACGGCGCCACGGGAAGCGATTCCCTCCCGGGCACCCAATCGGCGCCGGTGAAGACGATCGCCCGCGCGCTGACCCTGGCCCAGTCCGGCCAGTCGGTCAAGGTCGCCCCGGGAACCTACAGCGCGACGACGGGAGAGGTCTTCCCCATCGTCGTTCCCGCGGGCGTCAGCCTGATCGGGGATGAGCCGAACAAAGGGGGCGGCACCACCCCCACGGTCGTCAGCGGAGGCGCCTATGCCTCGAACAACGGCAAGCACACGACGTTGGATCTCGGGGCCGCTGCCGTCGTCGCCGGATTCACGCTCACGAATCCCACCACCACGGTGACTTTTCCGATGGTCCTGGCCGTCCGAACGGACGGGGTCACCATCCGGAACAACCGAATCCGGGACTCGAAGAAGGGGATCTTCGTGTACAACAGCTCCAAGAATCACCTGATCGCGGGCAACCGGATCGAGAACATGAAGAACGGATGGAGCGGACTGGGGATCGGGTTCATCGGTGGGGGCGTAGGGAGCAAGGTCGAGAACAACGTCATCGTCGACAACGAAATCGGCGTCGAATACGACTCCGCCGGCGGAGACCTGGGCGGCGGTACCGCGGGCAGCGCGGGCGGAAACGTCATCGCGGGCAATCTCCGCGCCGATCTCTGGACGATCACCTCCGCCATCGTCATCGAGGCCCAGAACAACTTCTGGGACCATACACCGCCGCAGGTGGGCACCTCGGACACGGTGACGGCGGGCAACGACATCTACAACAAGAACGGCGCGACCATTCTCACGAGCGGCGCGCAGTCGGCGCCCTCGAATCCGTAGGATTCCGGCTTGGCCCCGGGGTCTTCTCAACGACGGCGGAGAACTTCGTCCGCCGTCAGTCGGGCGGAAGCCAGATGAGACTCGATCTGACGCCAGAATCGCTGGGCATCGGTTCCGTAACCGGCCGTCGCGCGGAGGCCCTGAATTCGGGCGCTCCAGAATTGGTTGAAGAGGCGCATCGAGAGCTCCCGCACGTACTTGCCGATGATGGAGGCGAGCGCGATCAGGAAGTGCCGATCCTCGCCGTCCGTCAGGAAACGAATCCGGCCTCGGGAGATCTCATACGTCGATGTGTCCCTCCGCTCTTCCCGAACGAAGACCGCTCCGAAGTGTCGGATGAGGTGTCGAAGGTAGAATTTCCGCCCCCCTTGACGCCCCACGTGGAAGTCAACCCGCCCGGGCAGCGCTTCCAACGCTCGGTGGATGAGGTCTGCGGCGCACTCGAACAGCAATTCGGCCTTGTTCGTGCCGACGTGTCGATTAAACTCCGAGGCCTCCAGAATCCTCGCCCAAGCCCCGGCGATCCGGACCCCCTCCGGAAGCGCGACGGGCTCGGGACGAGGGCCCGCGCAGGGGATGGCGAGATCTCCGTACCAAGGAGCGGTGCGCGGATCCGGGGAGAGCCGCTCCCAAAGTTCCGCATGCGAGGCCGGAGTACAAAGTCTCCCGACGTACGCCAACGCCGTGGGCTCGATCGAGGCGATCCCTCGAGCTTGCGTGAAGAGCTTCTTGGAGTCGCGCACCGGTCCGCCCGCGTTCCCGATCGTCCGCCAGAGATCCGTTTCCGGAGTCGGAACCTCGAACGCGACCGCCGCGACGATCATCGGGCCGAGAGAGGGACCGTAGCCGACCTCGTCGATCCCCACGACGTGCGCCGTCACGACTCGGCCGGAGCCGGAACCGCGACGGGTTTCGCGGAGCGCGTCCGTTTCCAGAGAAGAAGGGCGATCCCGATTCCCAGGGCGGCACAGGCGGCGCCGAGTCCGAACGGGGCCGCCGGCCCCTGATGCAAGTAGAGCTTTCCGCCGATCAGATTCGCCAGGGAAGCGAAGACTCCGGTTGCGGTTCCCATGAGTCCGACGTAGAGCGCGCGCTGCGACTTGGGAGCCGACGAGGTGAGCTGCTTGTGGAAGGCGACGGTGAAGATCTCTCCGGGTACGAACCAGACGACGTAGAGCGCCAGATCGAGGCCCGGGGCGAATCGAGAGATCGGAAGGCCCTTCCACCAGGACCACGCGAACGGAACCAACGTCAGAAAGAGCGCGACGAAACATCCCAGGAGCACGCGCGGAGGACCGAAGCGGTCGGTGAACCAGCCTCCGACCATCGCCGCGGCGACGGCCGCCAGGCCGCCCAGGAATGCGGTATCGGCCACCCCGCTGTCGGAAAGCCGGATGACGTCCTTCGCGTACATGGGAAAAAACGGTCCATCCGTCGAAAGAAAGAAGACCGCATAGACGGTGACTCCGACGAAGACCAGTAGGCCGTACGATGTCCATCCTACCCATCGAAAGCTTCCTCGCTCCACCGTGTGGCGCGTCTCGACCAGGCCGATTCCCCGGATCGTCCCGACCAAGAGATAGATGAAGAAGGTGGCCACGAACAGGATCATCATCGCGTTGCGGAGTCCGCCCGCGAGATCGATGACCCGCGCGCCCAGCCATGGGCCCAAGCACACCGCCACCATGATGAAGGTCTCGAGGGTCCCGATGGCTCGGCCTCTCTTCTCCTCCGGCACCGCCTCGGCCACGATGGTGATGATGGCGGGGCCTTGGAAGGAGCTGAAGAACCATGCCACCGTCAACGCGGCGAGGACCCCGGTCCAGCTGTGCATGAATCCGGCGAGGAGGTACATCGGCGCCATGAGAAAGGTCGCCAGGACGAGGATGCGTTTGCGCCCAAGTCGATCCGCGATCAGCCCGCCGAAAACCGAGGGGAGTCGATGGGCCAGAGCCAGGATCATGAAAGCGAGTCCGACTTGCGCTTCGTCGGCGCCGAGCTGGCGAAGATGATTCGGGAGAACGCGGTTCCACGCGAAGACGGCGGTCAGGGTGAGGAGGACCGTCCCCGACATTACCCACACGTTTCGCCGGGCCGACATGGGCGGGGATTATAGCCCAACGACTTCGAAGTTCGAAATACGAAAGCGGCCGGGTGCAAGGCACTCCGCCTCGAGGTCGAGCGCTTCTCGAAGCCGCCGACGAGCAAGAGCTTCATCGCCTCGTCCATGACGTTGGGGCCCCAGTCTTCCTGGGCGGCCGCTGGGACCTTCGGTGCGGGAGTGACACCCGAGGCACAGACCGAACTCACGAGCACGATCCACAGTGCATCGCGCATGATCGCCCTCGCGATTCGCATGTCCCCCGTCGGGACGCAAGCTCTGTTCCCCGGCCCAGGTGCATTTGAAAAAGTATCTGTACGGGCGAAGTCGGCCAATCTGATCGATCCTCCTGACCCGATGAGCGACGGCTTCGCGGATCCCGCGCCCCGCGGCCTTGGCAAGCGGCTTGCTCATCGGGAGCGAAGGAATGAAAGGAGATTCGAATGCGTTACCTGATCTTGCTGCTCGCCCCGCTCGGCGTCGCCGCGCGTCAGGACGGGGAGAAGAGGCCCGTTCTTCCCGGGAAGAAGTTCTTCTACGAATTCAAGGTGTATAAGGAAGGCGTGGAGGAGAAGACCGTCAGGGTCACTCTCGGCGCTCCAGGTGAAATCGAGGTCGACGATCTCGAAGCGGGTGGGAAGCTCCACGTGACCGCGCGTCCGCTCCAGGGATTCGAGGAGGCGTGCTACATCCGCGAGACGGGCGACGCCGTGATCGTCTATGCGCACCGGTACCGCGGATGCAAGTGCCCCGGCCCGCACATCGTTCCCGTGGCCGTGCTTCGGCTGGGCGGCGAGGCGCAGTGGACGTTCCGGACCCGCGTGGATAAGCAGGTACAGTCGCTGGAATGCGTTCGCGGCAAGGAGGAGATCGTGCGGTACGCCGACGACGTGAGAGGGGTCGGCCATGGCGTGAAGTACGCCATCGGCGATGAGACGATGTGGCTGAGCCGGGGAACCGGGATCATCCGCCGCATCACGGCCGACGGCCGGGATTGGAGGCTCTGGGGCCAGGGATTCGCCGAATAACACCCCGGCCTCTCGCGTCATCGCGGGCCGCCCGCCGTCGGGGCGGCCCGCCCCGTGGAGGGAAATATGGTTGCGTCATGCAACCGATCGCTCACTCCCGCCTTCCCGTGAGAAACCACGTGAGCGACTGCCAGACGCCGTCCGGCTTCCTCGGCTCCACCGTGCGGCGCTGTTCCTCTATGTGCCGGCGCATCCGGTCGAGCTCCTCGAAGTCGAACCAGAGCCCGTGGCCCTCGCACTTGTCGAGGACGATTCCCGAGGTAGCTCCGTATTGGAAGCGATGCATGATCTGCTCGCACTTGGGACAGGGGAGCTCCCATTCCATCGCCTCGGCTTTCGGGGGAGCGTCGATCCCGCCCGAGATGGCGGCGGGCGGCGGGCCGGTCGCAAGGATCGTCTCCAGCTCCCCGTCGTCGAGCCAAATCCCGTCGCAGCGGAGGCATCGATCGACGGGAACCCGCTCGACCGTCTCCGGGACCAGAGGCTTGCGGCACCGGGGACAAGAGAGGGTCACTGCCAGAGGCTCTCCGCGACGTCGAAGATGGTCGTCGGCCGTTCGTCCCGGAGCTTCTCGGCGATTTCGCGCTCCTCCACCGCCATCTGGATGGCCTCGAGCTCGTCTGGATCGAACCAGAGTCCATGTCCCGCGCACTGGTCCAATACGATTTCCGAGGTTCCCGAGTATCGAAAGCGAGTCATCAAGGCGCCGCACTTCGCGCACGGGAGATCGGGCTTCAACGGCTCCAGGCCGGGGTTCCCTCGCTTCTTCGTCGCGCGCACTTCCTCGGCGCTGAACTTGCGGGAGCGGGCCTCGAGGACCGATCGGAGCTCTCCCTCATCGAGCCAGATCCCGCCGCATCCCTCGCACCGGTCGATGGGAACGCCCTCGTAGGGCGTCTCGGGACCGAACGGGGTCCGGCACCGAGGACAGGTTTTTCGCAACGTCATGCTTCCCCCTTCTGATCGCGGCCGAGCAAGTTCCGAAGGAATCCCAGTACCCCGCCCTTCTTGCTCTTGCGGCCTTGCTCTTTCTTGCGCGCGTATTTTTCGATGTGCTCGAGCTCTCCCCGATCGAACCAGGTACCATGGCCGGTGCACCGGTCGAGACAGATCCCGGAGTCGCCGTATTCGAATCGGTCGAGGACGCGGCCGCACTTGGGACAGCGAACGGGACGCTTCACGGCCTCCGTGGGACGCAGGGGGGGGAGGGGCTCCAGGGGGCGGGGAGGGGAGAGCAGGATTCGGCGGAGCTCGCCCTCGTCCAGCCACGTTCCGCCGCACCGAATGCAGCGCCGGACGGCGACGGGGCCGTACTCCTCGGCGTGGAGCTCGTCCGGACATCGCGGGCAGGTCATGACGATCCGGATCGGGTCGTGCGGATTCCCGCGCGGCTTCCGTTTCGTGGCCATCGTGGTTGGGCGAAGTATAGCACGGGCGGGGGCGGCGGGCCATCCCCTGAACAAAGTGTGTAACAAACACTAATATAAGTGTGTCTAAGACACGTAAGAAGAGAAAGGAGGCTCCCGATGTTCGGCATCCGCTACCTGAAGCTCGCCCCCACCACGTACGCGCTCCACTACCGCGGGGGGAGGCTCGCGCGCGAGGGGGCCGGCCTTTCCTTCTTCTACTGGGCGCCGGGGTCCACCGTCGTCGCCGTCCCCCTCGCCAGCGCCGATCTTCCCTTCGCCTTTCAGGAGGCCACGGCCGATTTCCAGTCGGTGACCCTCCAGGGACAGATCACCTATCGCGTCGCCGAGCCCAAGAGACTCGCCGCGCTGCTCGACTACAGCATCCACCCGGACGGCTCCTTCCGCTCGGAAGATCCGGACTCGGTGGCGGAACGCCTCGTCCATGAGGCCCAGGTCCAGACCCGCGCCGCGATCCACGGAATGGATCTCCGCAAGGTCCTGACGAGCGGGGACGCCGTCGCCCCTCGAGTCGCGGCGGGACTCCGCGCCACGGAGTCCGTCGAGATGCTCGGGATCGAGATCCTGGGAGTCGCGATCCTCTCCGTCAAGCCTTCGCCCGAGATGGCCAAGGCGCTCGAAGCGGAGGCGCGCGAGGCTCTCCAACGCCAGGCCGACGCCGCCATCTACGATCGCCGAAACTCCGCCGTCGAGCAGGAGCGTCGCATCAAGGAAAACGAACTCAAGACGGAACTGACCGTCGAGGAGAAGCGCCGCCAAATCCGCGAGACTCAGATGGGCGCGGAAATCGCCGTCGAGGAACAGCGCTCGCAGTTCGTGGAACAAAAGAGTCGGAACGATCGTACGGAAGCGGATGCTCGGGCCTACGCGCTCGAAGCGACCCTCCAGCCGCTGCGCTCGACCGATTGGCGCTCCCTCTTGGCCCTGAACGGCCTCGACCCCAAGGCGATGATCGCCCTCGCCTTTCGCGATCTCGCGGAAAACGCGCAGAAAATCGGCGAACTCAACATCTCTCCCGACCTCCTGAGTTCTCTCCTGAAGCCGGAGAAGAAGTGATGTTCGAGAAGATCGTCCTGGTCACGCGGAAGACGCGTCTCGAGGGACTCCTCGAGCGGTTCGGCACGCGTGGCCAGGCGAAGTTCTATCTGGAACATTCGGGAGGAGACTTTGCGGAGTACGAGCGGGAAGACGCCGCGTATCGAAGATCTCTCGAAACGATCCGCCGGGGAATCGAGCTGGGACTCAAGATCCAAG
Source organism: uncultured Planctomycetales bacterium (assembly GCA_964526305.1). Taxonomy (GTDB): domain Bacteria; phylum Planctomycetota; class MHYJ01; order MHYJ01; family JACPRB01; genus JACPRC01. The sequence goes on from CAZGKV010000090.1 coordinate 8,597, forward strand.
TCCTCGAGCGATTTCTCGTCCCCACGTATCTCTTTACCGAGGGGGACATCGTCGTGACGGCGGGGCAGGACGGCGTGGTGGCCAACACCGCGAAGTACGTGGGAGGTCAGCCGATCGTGGCGGCGAACCCGGATCCGGAGCGCTTCGACGGAATCCTCCTCCCCTTCAAGCCGGAGGAGGTCCGCGGGGCCGTGACTCGTCTGCTCGAAGGGAAGGCCCGCACGAGCGAGGTCACGCTCGCGGCGGTCTCCCTCAACGACGGTCAGCGCCTCCTCGCGTTCAACGATTTCTATCTGGGCTCGCGAACCCATGTCTCCTCGCGCTATCAGATCGCCTATCGGAAGGCGGTGGAGCCCCATTCGTCGAGCGGGGTCATCGTCTCGACCGGCGCGGGCTCGACGGGCTGGCTCTCCTCCGTCTTCAACATGGCGGCCGGAGTGGCTTCGTTCACGGGAGGCCGGCCCGGAACGGCCCTGCGTCTCGCTTGGAAGGATCCCCGGCTGGCCTTCGTCGTGCGCGAACCCTTCGCGAGCCGCCACTCCCGGATCGGAATCGTCGCAGGGCTTCTCGAACCGGGCGAGGAATTGCGGATCGAATCGCGGATGCCCTCGGGCGGCGTGGTGTTTTCGGACGGGATCGAATCGGACGCCCTCGACTTCAACTCGGGCGCCGTGGCGAAGATCGCGGCCGCATCGCAGCGGGCTCGTCTCGTGGTACGATAGGCCGACGATGCGGGTCACCGTCGACATCGTGATCTTCACGATCCGAGAGGAAGCCCTCCACGTCCTCCTCGTCCGCCGGGGAACGGATCCGTTTCGCGGCTCGTGGGCGATTCCGGGAGGGTTCCTGCACGAGGAGGAATCGCTCGAGGCCGCGGCGAGACGCGAACTCGTCGAAGAGACCGGAGTCAAGGACGTGTATCTCGAACAGCTCTATACCTTCGGGACTCCGAACCGCGATCCTCGCGGGCGCGTGACGACGGTCGCCTACTTCGCCCTCATTTCCCCGGAGCGGACGATCGCCGCGGGAACGGACGCCGAGGAGGTCGGCTGGTTTCCGATCGGGGATCTCCCCGCGCTGGCCTTCGATCATCGGGAGATTCTGGACACCGCGCTCTTGCGTCTCCGAAACAAGCTCGAATACACCACCGTGGGCTTCCAACTCCTCTCGAAGAAGTTCACGCTGACGGAACTTCAGCGGGTCTACGAGGCGATCTTGGGAAGGAAGTTGGATAAGCGGAATTTCCGCCGGAAGATGGCGCTCCTCCGGATCCTCCGTCCTCTTCAGGAGTGGCGGCGCGGCGGCGTCCGAAGGCCGGCGCAACTCTTCGAATTCGCGGCGAAGAAATTCGAGAAACTCAAGGACAAGGGTATCCTGTTTCCCTTCTGACATGAAACGACTGCATCGGAAGGACCTCTATGGCTGGTCCGAATTCCAGGAACCGCTGAACATCGACTTCAACGGAGTGGCGTGGATTCGCGAAGGGGGCAATCTCCTCATCGATCCGCTGCCGATGTCCGACCACGATCGGAAGCATTTGCGAGAGCTGGGAGGGGCCGCCCACATTCTGCTCACCAATTCCGACCATGTCCGAGGGACGGTGGATCTCGCCCGCGAATTCGGCGCCATAATCCTCGGACCCCGTGCAGAGCGCGATGATTTCCCGGTCGCCTGCTCGCGCTGGGTGGGCGAAGGAGACGTCGTCTTCCCCGGACTGGTCGCCTTCGAGATGCAGGGGTCGAAGACTCCAGGGGAGCTGGCGCTCCTTCTCGGAGAAGATACCCTCATTACGGGCGACTTGATTCGCGCGCATCGAGCCGGATCGCTGATGATGCTCTCGCGGGAGCAAGGACTCCAGGATTCGGCGCGCGCCGTCGCGTCGATCGAGAGGTTTCTGAGCCTTCCGCGGCTGGCGCACGTCATCCCGTGCGACGGCTGGCCGCTCTTTCACGACGCGCGGCGGCAGATGGAGGTCCTGGTGCGTCCGGGGCCACGGACGTAATCGACCGATCACCGGCCTTCGATGACTTTGGTCACTTGGAGATACGATTTTCCGTCCTTCTCGATCATCAGCGCGCCCACGGCCTTCCCGTCCTTGTTGACGAGAACCAACCCCAGGACGCCATCGTCCTTCGCCGTGAGGACGAGGACCTCCCGCCGGTTCGGGTCGGTGATGGAAATCCCTGGTCCTTTCGAGCCGATCCCCAGCGAAATGCGGGGCTTCCCGTCCGCGTCCATCATCGCGATCATCGGCTGATCGTCGCTCATCCCGAGCGCCGCGCGCGGTCGGCCCTGCTCATCGTAGATCGCGACCTTCTTCGCCTTCAGGAGTTCCTGCACTTCCTGCGAGCCAGACGCGGCTTGGGCGGGACGCTCGTGCCGGAGGAGAAAACTGATTGCGGCTCCCCCCACCATCGATGAGAGCAGGCAGCCGGCGAGCAAGAGAACTCGACTCTTGGTGGTCATGATCTTACCTCCCTAGCGTACAGTCCCTGGAACCCGAAGAGTGTACACCAGCCGTGGCGGAGCGACGTCCTGGAAAGAGAGAGCCGCCGGCGGGTAGCAGCCTTACCGGTAAAGTTCGAAGTCTCGAATCCAAAACTCGAACGTTCCCGGTTCCGAAACCACGAATTGAAGCAGGTGAATTCGGGAAGGATCGAATCGGTTGTCCTGGGCTTGAAGAGTCGAGAAGGGAATAGAGACGACTTTCTCCTCCTCCGAAAATGGGACGGCCGCCGAGGGAAAGTCGTAGTCGGAGAGGGGAAGGGAAGCCAACCGCAGGTGAAGCGATGGACCCTTTCCGCGGATACGGAACCGGAGCCCCGTGTGTCCCTTTCCGTCGATCGCTTGAAATCCTCGTTCACTCACATCCAGTCCGAGGACGACATAGTGCTTCTTCCCTGGCCTGACCTCTCCGGAGAAACGCCAGGGGCCCGTACCCTCGACTTGGGCCGTCGAGGATCCTCCCCAAGCTTGATCCGTCATGATTCGAGTGTGGGATCCGAATCTCGGCGTGTCGGTCTGTTCGGGAAGCTCATATTCGGCGGCGAAGTCCTTGGGAGCCACGATTCGCCCACCGGAAAGGACGGTGTGAGGGGAATAAATTCCGCGGATCCCTTTCGACAGATCGCCCCGGACCAAAAGGAGGTCGGCGAGCCTCCCAGGGCGAATGGTGCCGATGTCCTCCCGACCGAGGTGCTCGGCGGCTCGCCCGGTGGCGCAATGGACCGCCTGCTCCGGGGTCAGTCCTGCCTGGACCAGAAGTTCGAGTTCCAAGAGAAGGGCGGCCCCCCAGAAGACGTTCGGCATCCCCGCGTCGCTTCCCGCCGCGATGCGTACCCCCTCCCGATAGCCCTTCGCGACGTAGCGCATAGCCGCTTCGAGTCGCTTGCGTTCCCGATCGGAGCCATCCGGCGGCCGGCGCGCTTCGACCCGCGTTGTACTCTGCGCGCTCAAGTGGATGACTCGGGGTACGAGACGTCGCACCTCCGCTCGGGAGAGATACTTCTCGACTTCCGAGGAACCGACGGCGTAGTGCCAGTTCACCGCGAGCGTCGGGACCCAAAACACGTTCTTCTCCTTCAGCTTCCGGAAGATCTCGTCGTCCATCAGGCGCGGCGAGTGCTCGATTCCGTCCGCGCCATCCTCCAGCGCCGCGAGAGCGACTTCCCGATGATCGACATGGACGACACACCGGAGACCGCGAGCATGCGCCTGACGAATGACCTCCGTCAGCGTACGCCGAGATCGTCCAGTCGACCAGACCTTGATGAGGTCGACCCGCAGGGCAACTTGACGGTCCATCCAAGGGCCGATCCGATCAGGATTGTCGCTGTTGAAATAGGCCCCGGCCGCGAAGACTCGGGGCACGCCCTCTCTGAGAGGAAGGACAGACTCGGGTTCATCCCCCAGGCTTCGCACGGTGGTTACGCCCGCCGCTAGACAACTTCGCAAACGGATCTTCAGGTCGATGGCCCGCTCGCCCGGGAGAAAGTCTCCCCCAGGGTTATAGGTGAGATGGACGTGGCAATCGATCAGCCCAGGCAGGAGCGTCCCATCGGGCAGGTCGATGACCTTGGCCCCGGCGACGTTCATCGAAGCGTCGCCGATCTTCCGAATGACGCCGCGCTCGATCAGGATGGCGCGATCTCGCTGTGCCGGGCCACCGGTTCCGTCGATGAGCGTGCCGACGCGGATGAGAATCGGGGCCTCGTCTTGCAGCCGGGACCGGCCCGCAAGAAGGGAGAAGATCAAGGCGACGGCGTACTTCACGAATTACCCTACGCCGGGGATCGGTTTTCGTTTGTTCAATCGGCCCTCGTGCCGAACCGATCTCCGCCGGGCTCGCTCCAGGGACGCGTCCAGGGGCGTCCGTTTCGGCGAAGGAGGATGAGGCGCCCGTCTCCCCCCGCCAGCATGATCGTTCTGTCCCGGAGGAGGGGCGACGCCTCGAGCGTCATTCGAGCGTCGAAGATCCAACGCCGTTCTCCCCGGCCGGAAAGGCAGGTCACACGACCTTCCCACTCCGCCACGATCAGCTCATCCTCGTTCGGATCGGCGGAGATCGAGGCGATACGGTCGCCCGCATCCCACTTCCAACCTGGCCCGAATACCGTGCGGTCGCTCGCGGACACGACGCCGGCGCGAAGCCAGAGGACGTGCTCTCGCGGCCCACCGAGATCCAGGACTCGGGAACCGCGGCCGGTCGGGAGAATCTCCAGGATCTTCCCGGATCCCGAAAGCGGCCACGCGATGCTTCCCTGCGGAGCGCGTTTCGCTTCCGACAAGAACTTCCCCTCATGCTTCTCCCGCCAGAGGATCGTACCGGCAGTGTCGAGACACACGAGGACACCCGACTGGTCTCCCACGAGGATTTGCCCCGTGGCCAAAAGGACCGGCGCGGCTACGAACGGACCTGCCACCGCGCGCGTCCATCGGACCGTGCCCGTCGTCGCCTCCAGGCAATGCACCGTTCCCTCCGAATCGCCCAGGAGGATCTCGCGCCGGCCGTGTCCATCGATGTCCAGGACCATGGGAGAGGCCTGGAAGTTCGCGGCGCGGGCGGGTCGATAGCTCCACACCGTATCGCCGGTGCGTCCGCGAATGCGCGTCACCAGACCTACCCAGGCGGCTACGACAAAGTCTCCCTCGACGAGCGCCGGTATCGTCTCGGCCCGATTCTCCAGGGGAACCTTCCACAGGGGTTTCCCCGTCTCGGGATCGAAGGCATGGGCGTGCCGGTCCAGAGACGTGCAGACGATCGGGCCGCCCGGCTCGGCCCAGGCGGGCGCACGCCGGATCATTCCTCCCGTGGCCGACTCCCAAACGACTTTCGCGCCGGGGATCGCCAGCACGACTCCGTCGCGGAGGGGGAGGATCAAGTCCAGCAGACCGTCTCCGTCGAGATCGTTCGCCACGGGAGAAGCCGAGGGAGGCGAGGGCAAGGGCACCTCGCCGCGGATCTCCCCCGTGAGCGGGTTCAGGATCCAGAGTGTTTCGTTCGAAGCGACCACGAGTTCTCGCACGTCGTCCGAGTCGAGATCGATCAGGAGCGGAGCGGTTACCGTCCCGGGGATCGTGCCGGAAAACCGCATTCGCCCGGCCGCATCCAGGGTTTCGAGGTGTTCGCCCCGGAGGAGCACGGTGGAGGGAGATTCCGCAGAGAGAATCGACGCGACGGCGAAGGCCGGCGCATGCGAACCCGAGGAAGCCGACCTCCAGCGTTCCGCCAAAGGCTCGAGTCCATAGGCACGCACCGTTCCGTCCTCATACGAAGCGATCACTTCACGCCGACCGTCTCCATCCAGATCGACGGCAGAAAGTTGACCTCGGGCGAACGAGGGGGTGTTGATCGTCGCCAGAGTATGGGCCGGCCCGCGATAGACTCCCAATTGCGATCGGCCTTGCCGCACGAACCGCCGGGACGCATCGATGGGGAGAATCCTTCCCCCGTCGAAGGGAATCGACGACAGGAGCGAGCCCGTTCGGGCATCCACGGCCTCAATCTCGGAGTCTCGCACGAGCCAGCATTCGGGACCGGACTCCACGGTCGCCGGCCAAAAGACGAATTGGGAGCGGCGATCGGCCACGCGAGGCACGTACGACCACACGAGCCCGCCATCCGGCCATCGAAAGAGACGCGAACGCCCGTCATCGGACGTAACCCAGAGCGCGAGCGCGTCGTCGATCGGAATCAGCTTGGGGTGGGGGAAGGCCCCAAGGGCGGCGGCTCTCCCGAGTCGCGATCCGTCCTTCGCGGAGAGAATCTCGATTTCGCCCGATTGCACGGCCATCCCGACGGCCCCGGGAGCGGCGACGATCAGCGAGGGCTGCTGGCCTCGCACCCTCCAGAGTTGAGCCGTGGGGAGGTACACTCGAAGATCCAACGGTCCGTCGATCAGGCCGATCTGAAGCCTCCGACGGTATCGCCCTTCCTTTTCCACCAGTACTTCGTATTCGTCGGCGTCGATGGGTTCGTCCCGGATCGGAGCGATTCGCACCAGGGAGGGGCCTTCCTTGGGACGAAGGGTGACGTGAGCGTCCGGCGGCTCGGTCGCGAGCGACAAACGTTGCCGGAGTCTGCGAAGGTCCACGTGCAGCGTCCGACTCTCGCCGCGCGCAATCTCGACGGTCAACCGGGATTCCTCATAGCCGTGGCGGGAGACTCGGATGCGATGGGATCCGCGAGACAATTGCCGCTGGTGAACGTCCTTCTCCTCCGACCCATCGATCCGGACGATCGCATCGTGAGGCTGGACTTCGAGGGTGAGATAACCGGGCCGGCGATACCACCAGAAACCGATGGCGACGGCGAGCGCGCCTACGGCGATCGCGATGCCGGCTCCTCTGCGGTGTCGCCGCAGGAACCGGGCCGTCCGGTGGGCGGTGCCGGGCAGACGGGCCGACACCTCTTCCCCTCGGAGGAAACGGTCGAGATCGTCGGCCAGCAGTTTGGCCGACGCATATCGCGACCGCGGCTCCTTGGCCAGGCAACGGCGGGCGATCGCCTCCAGGTCGCGGGGCGATTCCGAAATGGGACGCGGTTCGTCTTCTCGCACGGCGCGGAGTTGCTCGACGACGTCCGACTTCGGATCCACCGGCGGCCGGCCGGCCAGGCACTCGTAGAGAACCGCGCCGAGAGAGTAGAGATCCGAGGAGGGTCCGAGCGTGGAAGAGTTCGTCGCCTGTTCCGGGCTCATGTACATCGGAGTTCCGAGGATCGATCCGGCAAGGGTCAGCGTCTCCGAACCTTCGGCTCGCGCCATTCCGAAGTCCGCCAATCGAGCCCGCCCTGCCGAATCGAGGAGGATGTTCTCGGGCTTGACGTCGCGGTGGACGATTCCGTTCGCATGCGCGTGATCGAGGGCTCGGGCGATGTCGCGGGCGATCCCCGCAGCTTCTAGAGGCGGCATGGGCCGGAGGAGTCGTCCCCGGACCGACTCTCCTTCCACATATTCCATCGCGTAGTAGAGACACCCTTGCTCCTGTCCGGACGCGTAGACTTGAACGATGTTCTCGTGCCGCAACCTGGCGACCAGCGACGCTTCCTGAAGGAATCGTTGGGCCGCCGTCGGCGAGGGCGCGGCCACCAACGGGAGGACCTTGAGGGCGACGCACCGATCCAGACGTTCCTGCCGGGCGAGGTAGACGATCCCCATTCCCCCGCGTCCCAGCTCGCGGACGAGGAGGTACTCGCCGAGCCGCGAAGGCCGTCCCGGATCCTCGTCTCGGTAGAGCATCTTCGAAGATTCTACAAGGGGGGCGCGAGTTCCGCTGCTACACTTGGGGAGGATGGGGAGCTGGACCGAGCGACTCCGTGAACCCGGCGCCGATCTGGCCGCCGTCGTTCGCGAGGCCGCGGGAGCGATGCCGGCGATCTCCCTTCTCGAAATCCTTCAGGAACGCCTCGAAGTCGGAGAGCTTCCTCGGGCCTTGGAGGCGGCTGTCGGGGCCTATTCGGGAACGGATCGACTTCGGTGTTTGCGAACCTTGGCTTCTCTGGAAGAGGCCCCGGCGCCCGATCGTGCGCGGTGGAACTCGGATCTCGCGACGCTCCTCGAGGATCTGGACCGGTTGGAAGAGGCGGCCGAGGCGCTGGGCCGCGCCGCGGAGCTCGCGGGAGACGGGGCGATGAAGGCGCGGCTTCTGAATCGGCTGGGCACGGTGCGCCACGCGCGGGGAGATCAGAACGGCGCCCTGGAGTCGTACGAACGGAGCTTGGCTCTCAAAGAATCGGCGGGGGACGACCGCGGGGCGTGGAACACGCTCCTTAATTTGGCGAACCTCTACCGCGAGATGGGCGAGCCGACGTCGGCGTTGGAGCACGCCCGGCGCGCGGCCAAACTCGACCCGGACTCGGCGCGGCGGGCGAGGGCGGAGGCGGTCGTGGCGCACGCGGCGCTGGAGGCGGGAGAGTCCGGAGATCATCTCGATCGCGCCCGCGCCGCCTTCCGATCCGCAGGGGATCGCGAGGGAGAAGCGGCGCTGCTCCTGGAACAGGCGTCGGTTCTCTCGCGGTTGGGACGGGCGGGAGAAGCCCTGGCGGTCCTGAACGGCATGGGCTCGGAAATCCCCGAGAACCTGCGCGCCCGCGCGGAGGCCCTGCGCCAGCGGGTGCAACCGGGAGAGAGCCGCGTCCTCTTGGACCGGATGCTGCAGATCAATCGCGCGATCCTCGCGCGCCACGATCCTGCGGCCCTCCTTCGAGACATCGTGGACGGCGCCGTGGAACTCCTCTCCGCGGAGCGAGGGTTTTGCATTTTGGCGGCCGAGAAGGGATTCGAGATCGGAGCCGCCCGTCACGTGAGTCGAGAGACGATTCGGGACGCCCAGTTCAATATCAGTCGAGGACTGGCGGACTGGGTGGCTCGGAACGGCGAAGCGGTCTTGACCGGGCGCGCCGGCAGCGAGCCCTCCCTGCGCGAATACAAAAGTCTGGAGGAGTTGCGGGTGAAGTCGATCGCCTGCGTTCCCATGCGGGCGGCGGACCGCCTCCTCGGAGCGCTGTACGTGGACCATCGCGAGCGGCCCGACGCCTTCAGTCGCGGGGACCTGGAGACGCTTCAGGCTCTCGCGGAGCAGGCGGCGGTCGCCCTCACGCAGGTCCGGCTGTTGGAAGAGAACCTCCGCCAACAAAAGCTCCTGGAGCAGGCCAACGCCCGACTTCGAGCGTCGAATCGAGTCCTCGAACAGCGGGTGCGAACGCAAACCGAAGTACTGGAACGCGTAAAGTCCGCCGGCCGCGATCGGTACGACCAGCTCGTAGGGTCGAGTTCGGCGATGCAGGAGATCTACCGGCAGCTCACGAAGATCGAGTCGAGTGCGGAGACGGTGCTCATCACCGGAGAGAGCGGAACGGGCAAGGAGCTTCTGGCGCGGGCCATTCACCAGCGGAGCTCCCGTTCCGCGGGGCCGTTCGTTCCGGTGAACTGCGGCGCGCTCACGGAGACGCTCCTGGACAGCGAACTCTTCGGCCATGTGAAGGGGGCGTTCACGGGGGCCGCCGCGGATCGGCCCGGCGTATTCGAACAGGCGGAGGGCGGGACGCTCTTTCTCGACGAGATCGGGGAGACCTCGGCCGAGACGCAGAAGCGTCTTCTTCGAGTCCTCCAGCAGAAGGAGATCCGCCGGGTCGGAGATCAGACGGACCGAAAGGTGAACGTGCGCGTCGTGGCCGCCACGAACCGCGATCTTTCCGAGGCGGTAAGCGAGAGAGAATTCCGCGAGGATCTTTTCTACCGCCTGAACGTCCTCCGCGTCCACGTGCCGCCCTTGCGCGAGCGACGTGAGGATATTCCGCTCCTCGTGGACCATTTCCTGGACCGAATCGCGACGGAGCAGGGCGGCGCGAGGCCCCCGGTCGGCCCCGGATTCGTCGATCGACTCTTGAAACGAGAATGGCCCGGCAATGTCCGGCAGCTCGAAAATGCCGTACGCCGCATCGTCGCTCTCGGCGAGGAATCCCTCGAGGCCGAGGAGGCGCCGACCGTCTCGCGAACGGACGCCCTTCGGTCCCTCGAGGAGGTCGAGCTCGAGCACATCCGCCGCGTCCTGGCCGCGACGGCCGGCAACGTCACGGAGGCGGCGCGCATCCTCGGAGTCGGTTCCGCGACTCTCTGGCGGCGACTTCGGAAGCACGATCTGCGCCCCAGCGATCGGTGACGAGTCTGCGGTGTTACCAGGTCCATCGCGGCGACCGGTTCTTCGCCTCGGGAAAGGTAACCGTCTTGCCTCTGACTCGCTGGTGTGCCGAGCTCGGGATGCCGTAATCACCCAGGCCTCGCCGGAGGGCGGGATTCGTCATGTACCCCGCATCGGTGTCCAGGGAGGCGGGAGAACCCTCGTCCTCCCGCCCCCCGAACGGTCAAGGAAGATAGCGCCACACCGCCAGGTCCCGCGAAACGATCCCGTCGGTCGACGGAGCGGTGCTCTCGCCGGCGATCAGGATCTTTCCTTGGAGGTCGAAGGCTAGCGAACGGCCGATGTCGTCCCAGGCTCCAGCCGCGGCGCTATGGTGAGTTACCACTCCGCCCTCCCCGAACGTCGGATCGAGATTGCCGAAAGAGTCAAGACGCCAGAGCGCCATGTCCTTCATCTGCCCATCGTTCCTCCGGAGAAAACCGGCGACGTAGATCTGCTCGCCTGAGCCATCGCAGGCAATCGCTGCACCGCGGCTTTCGAGTACGGTCGATTCGTCGAATTCGACGAAGCCGGCCCCCTGGTGGAAGGCGGCGTCCGCAACGAGATCACTCGCGAAGCGCCATGCCACCATTTTCCCGTCATGATGCCCGGCAATAAGGACTCGACCCAGCGGATCTCGCGTGGCGGCCCACCCCGCGTCTTCTCCGGAAAGTCCGCTCTGGTAGACCTTGGGTTGCTCACCGGGAGTGGAGAACAGCCACATCGTCATGTCGGATGCAGGGTTTTTGTAGTCCCTGGCGAATCCGACGACGAGAAGACCGACACCCGGCATCTCCAGAATCGCCCGGCCTTCGCCGCGTCTCGAGTAATCGGTCCATACATGGGAGAGGTAACTCCCATTCAGCTTCCAGAGCCCCGCGCCTGTCCCGCGGAACCCGGTCGCATAGAGGTCACCTGTGTTCGGATTTACGCAAAGCGAATAACCGCCCTCGGGCATGGTATCGGCAGTGTTCGCCCTCATTGGGACTCCAGAAGAGATGAGCGACGTCCCGTTCAGATCGTATTTCCAGAGAGCAACCTTCGGCACGCCATCTCGAATCACTTGACCCAGGACGAAGAGGAACCCTCGAGGCTCATCGATGGCGATGGCGTTTCCTTCGGAGGAGGCGTGATCCGTGCTCGCATCGACAACGATCCCCTGGTTCCCGAAAGTCGAATCTCCGCTTCCGTCCGATGCGAACTTCCAGATTGCCATTCTCGATCCGCTGGCCGTCAAGAGACTTCCCCCCAAGTAAAGGTTCCCTGCGTGTCGACCGCAGAGCTCGACGCCACGTCGTCCCCAGAACGGCCGGAGGTGAGGTACCCAATTCCTCCCAGCGAAAGATCAAGAATACCCCCATGGGGCTTGAATGGTTGGGCAGGGACATCGGTGACCATTGCGGTCTGTCCGTTCCCTCCTCCGCACCCGAGGATCGCGCCTGCAAACAACGCGACCGATATCACCGTTCTCCTCATCGCTTCCGCTCCTTTCATTCGTCTGGAACCAGTACGCATTGTTCTTTCGCTGTCCACGGGGAAGGGAAAGCTGTTAGGGGCTGGGGCTTATTGGGTTAGGTCTATAGACCCGTTCGCCACTCGCGGCCACTCTCCTTCAGCGCTTTTCCCACGCACGGAGGGACGGATCGCGCGTACTGACCGTGCCGCGAGGAAGGAGTCGGCGATGAATGCCGCGACCCGCGATCAGCGTGCGCTCTTCGGACAAATCGCACTGGAGCAGGGCTTCCTCTCTCAGGCGGATGTGGACCTTGCCCTCGAGGAGCAGCGCGACTGGCGCAACGCGCATGGGATGTCCCTCTTTCTCGGACAGATCCTCCACCGCCGGCGACGGCTTACGATGCCGCAGGTGATCGCCATCCTTCGGAGACAACTCTTCCTTCGGGGAACGAGATCCGTCGCCTACGGATCCGCGACGAACCAGTAGAGGCGGCCGGCCTCATCTTCGAAATCCGTGCTCAGAGCCCATCCCGGTAGGCTCGTGAGCCGCGGCGGGCTGAGAAGCGAGCAGCGCCAGGAGCGAGGAGGAGACCTAACCTTGAAGAGGTTGTCGACGACGAGCGACACCGCGCCTTCGCGTCGCCGTAGCCGCCGCTTCGGCGGCGCAGGCGCGATGCGACGCTTGTCGACCCGTCCCCTCC
>CAZGKV010000091.1:0-20685 GCA_964526305.1 uncultured Planctomycetales bacterium
TGGAGATCGTGCCGGAGCCCGCGGTGCTCGCCGACGCGCTCCGCCGAGCGCTCCGATACGCGCCCGCGATGGGCGCCCGCGCCCGCGCGGTCGCGGACCGCGGGCGGGGGGCGATGGAGCGGACCCTTACCCTCGTCCGGAGCGTCGTCACGGCACCCGAGAAGGCCTCTTCGACGCCGCCCGGTCCGCGCCGATCTTCCTCCTGAGGGGAGGGAGCCGGAGATCGTAGCCCGGCATGAACCCGTGACCGATGAGGATTGCGCCACGCCTTTGCACTCCAGCCTCGCGTGATATGCTACAGCCGTCATGTCCGATACCCATCCCTCTCCCGCCCCCTCGTCCGACGCCGACTTTGCGCGCGCGAAGCGCGCCGTAGAACTCGGGCTCCTCTCCCGTGGTGCGGTGGAGTCCGCGATCGTCGCGGGGTCGCTCGGCGAGCTCGTGCGCTCGCTCCCGTCGGAGGCGAGCGGGCGGAAGGTCGGGCGCTACCATCTCGGAACCCTCCTCGGCAAGGGCGGCATGGGGATGGTGTACCGCGCGTGGGACGCGGACCTCGGGCGGTGGGTGGCGCTGAAGTTCCTGAAGTCGATCGGGGACGAGACGGCGCGCGCGTACTTTCGGCGGGAGGCGCAGCTCGCGGCGGCGCTGGAGCATCCGAACATCGCGAAGATCTACGAGGTGGGCGAGCACGAAGGCGCGCCCTTCATCGCGATGCAGCTCGTGGAAGGCGAGACGCTGACGAAGCCGAACCTCGAGGTCGTGAGGAAGATTGCGGAGGCGGTGGCGTACGCGCATTCGAAGGGGATCATCCATCGCGACCTGAAGCCGTCGAACGTGATGGTGGACCTGCACGGGCAGGCGTACGTGATGGACTTCGGACTCGCGAAAGAGACGCGGGTCGACGGGGAGACGGTGACGGCGACGCAGGCGGTGCTGGGGACGCCGAACTACATGGCACCGGAGCAGGCGCGGAGCCGCGCGACGGCACAAAGCGACGTGTACTCGATCGGCGCGATCTTGTACGAGCTGACGACGGGCCGACCGCCCTTCGTGGGCGAGACGGCGGGAGAGGTGCTGGCGCAGGTGGTGACGGCGGAGCCGATCCGGCCGAGGTCGCTGGCGCCGGGGATCGCGCCGGACCTGGAGGCGATCGTCCTGAAGGCGCTGGAAAAGGATCCGAAGCGGCGGTACACGGGCGCGTCGGAGATGCTGGAAGACCTGCGAGCGCTGGCGGCGGGGGAGCCGCTGCGCCACGCGCGGCGGGCGACAATCGGATACGTCCTCGCCAAGAGGATTCGACGGCAACCGCTGCTGTGGACGTTCGGGGCGGCGCTGGCGACGGCGGTCGCGGCCGGCGCGACCTTCGGTTCGTCTCAACTCCTTCGGGCGGCCAGGGAGGCGCGTCGGGCGCAATCCGAATCGGAGCGTCGAGTCCGCGAAGTCTCCGTGCAGCGCGATCGGGCCAACGAGGAGGAGGGGAAGGCCCGGGAACGGGAAAAGGAAGCCCGCCAGGCCGAGAATCGGGCGCGACACCGGGAGTGGGATTCCCGCCTCGAGGCGAGCCGGGCACTCTACGAGCGGTCGTTCGGTCTGTCCGAGCAGGGGCGACACTCGGCGGCTGCGGCCTGCCTGTTGCGCGCGCTGGAGATCGCGCCGCGGGAAGGCCGACCGCCCGACTTCGCCGTCGCCCTGCTGGAATCCGGATGGGCCGAAGAGGCCTGGATCCGCTACCGATCTCTCGATTCCGTCCGCCCTCACGTGGAGCGCACGTTCCCCCTGCGGTTCCAATTCGGCGACGAATGCGCGTTGAGCGGCGACGGAAGGACGCTGCTCGTCGTCGAGCAAGCCGGGGCCGCATCGGTGTGGGAGGCACCTACGCGGCGCTCTCGAGGCCAGCTGCTCGGGGAAGCGAAATCGTTCACCGTCGTTTCTCTCAACCGAGACGGTTCCGTCGCCGCACTGGCCACCCGGGATGGGGAGATTTGGCTCTGGAATGTCGCTTCCCGCGCACCCCTTCGCCGCCTCGCGAAATCACCCTCCCCGGTGTCTTCTCTCCTGCTCACGCGAGACGGCGGACGGGTCTTCGCCGTCCTCCAGGACGGCGCGGTCCGTGGCTGGGACGTCGTCTCCGGCGTGTCGGCCGGAGAGACGGTGGGGGAAGGAGAGAGCTTCCTGAGGGCACAGATCGATGAGTCAGGGGCTCGTGTCGCCACCGCGAGGCGGGACGGTACGCTCCGCGTGCGGGAACTTGCCTCCGGCCGGGAAGTCTGGACCTCGTCGACACGGCCAATACTCTCTTGGTGCCTTTCGTTCGCCTCCCATGGGACAAGGCTCCTGGTGGGTCGCTCGGACGGTGCCATCGCCGTCCTGGAATCGGAAACCGGTCGCGAAACACATCGGTGGGAGACGGGGGCCGGATACGTCGGCGCGCTGTCCGTCAGCCCCGACGGGACTCTGGCCGTCAGTTGCGGAGGCCATGATCTCCGCGTCTGGGAGGTAGAGACCGGACGCCTGCTGCATCGCATCGAGACTCAAGGGATCTTCCTCGGAGGAGGGGGAGCGTGGTTCGGCTGGAGCGGAGATCGCCTCCTCGCGACGGTGGACGGGGCGATTCGCGTGTGGCGCCTTCCTCCCCGCAGCGAGACGCGGCGTTTGACCGGCTTGACGAGCCCGGTCTGGCGACTGGTCGTGGGACCGGATGGCCGGACCGTGGCCGGGGGATGCATGGACGGGACGATTGCGGTGTGGGACCTTTCCACGGGCCCTGACCCCGTTCGACTCGAAGGGCACACCGGGAGGATCATCAGCCTTGCCTTCGCCGGACCGCGCGAGCTCGTCAGCGGTTCCATCGACGACACGGTGCGGACTTGGAATCTCGACTCGGGACGCCAGGTCGCCGAAGTGAAGAACGTCGAAAACGTTTCGTTTTCTTCGGACGGCAAGATCGGGCTGGACCTCCGGAAGACGGGGCGTCTCTGGAACGTCAGGACCGGCGAGACGATCGCGGACCTTCGCGGTGTCGTACTTTCTCGCGATGTCCTTCTGAGCGCCGACGGAAGGAGAATTCTGGGGTTCGGGTCCAAGTCATCTGGAGAACGAACCGCCGTGATCTGGCACCCCAGAGAGAAGGACCGCATGGACGTCGTCTCCAGACGCATCCTGGTCGGCCATGACGGTGATGTCAACGTCGGTGACCTGTCCACCGATGGAAACATGGCTGCGACCGGGTCCATGGACGGCACGATTCGGGTCTGGGACATCGCCTCGCGATCGGAGCTTCGCCGCATGGTCCCCGGCGGTTTCGTGCACCGGGTCCGTTTCAGCCCTGGCGCTCGCGTGATCGCGGCGTGTTCGAAGGATTCGCTGACCCATGGCGAGTGGGTTCTCACGCTTTGGGAAGTTATCTCCGGAAAACGGCTGCGAAGCGAGAAGCTTGCTCCGGGGCTCATTCCCGATGTGGCGTTCACCCCGGACGGGAGTTCCGTTCTCGTCGGGGGAGCGGACCGTTCCGTGCGCGTCTGGGATCTGACGTCCGCAAGTCGCCGCCGCGATCCGCCCCGTCTGCACGCCGAGGACGACGACGACCCGTACTGGGAGTTCGAGCGCGAGTACCGCGATGTCGGCGTGCGGGTCTACCGCGATGGTCCGAACAAGGGGGATCTTCAAGTCGAGGACGATCGCTCCGACCCGCAGGCCGAGTTCGTGGATCGCATGGTGCGGGAACTCCACTCCCGCTCCCCGATCCGGAAATCGGTGGCCGCGGCGGCGCTCGCCGCCTATGGGCGCATCGCTCTGCCGGCCCTCGTCACGGAGGCAACCCCGGAAGCCCGCGCGGTGGAGCGGGAGATTCGCCGGCCCCCCACGGCGCGGTCGTTGATCGCGCACCTGCGCAAACCATGGACCGGGATGCGCATGTCTGAAGCGGACATCGCTTCGATTCTCGAACTCATCGAATCGCTTTCGGGGGTCCCGATCGAGGTTGATCCCCACGCCCGCGTTGCCGGAAAGACCTCGCTGGAGGTGGAGCGCGAGACGCTCGAGACCGTGTTGACCAAGACGTTGAAGCCGCTCGGATACGTGGCGGTCCCGAACTGGAACGGCCGCATTTTCGTGACCACGGAAGATCGGGTGCACCATGCGATTCCAGCGAGGATTCCACTCCGACTTGGGCACGGAAAGCCCGTGGACGTAGCGGACCGGGTCGCGGAACTGGCGAGTCCCGACCCGGAGCGGCGGAAGTCCGCCGAGGAAGCTCTCCTGGTACCGGGAGCCGAGGATGCCCTCTGGAAGGCACTCGACGCTCCGAACGCCGACGTGGCCGGACGCTCGGCGGACCTGCTCAAACGGTTTTACGATCCCCCGATCGCGGAGGTCGCGCTCCCGGGCGGGGAAAGGGCGCTTGACCTTCGCGACCGGGATGTCGGGAAGGCCCTCCGATTGATCGCGGAGGCGACGGGCTTGGACCTCGTCTTCGACGCGAGTGCAAGGCAATGGTGGACGGAGGTTAAGGTCGATCGCCGGACCGCCCAGCAATGTCTTCGATACCTGTCGCGCATGGGGCTGCAGAATGCCGTCGTCCGCGGCTGTCTGGTTGCGTCGAGAGACCGGATGAGACGCATCGTCGGCACGTCTCCGCCGGAGGGGCCGCTGCTCTGGGTGGAGGCGGATCGCCACGCGAGGCTCTCCGACCTGATCGATCTTGCCGCGTCCGGGAACGACGTGGCTTCCCAGGCCCTCGTCGCCGAAGGCGCCGGCGTGCTGATTCCATTGCGGCATGCGGAGCGAACGATGGAACCGGCGGCGGCGGACCGCCTCGGAGGCCTGCGCCGTCGCATCCTCGAGGCCCATGGGGATCGGTGCTGGTTCGTGGACGAACCGGCCGCGTACTTGCGCCAAACGGACCTGGGGCCCGAAGGGGAATCCGTCCTTCGCGCCCTCAAGGAGAAAAGGGTCAGCGTGCTTCTGGACGAGAAGCCGATGCGGGAGGTCGCCCGGGAGCTGACCGCGAAGACCGGCGTGCAGGTCGTTTCGGAGAGCGATGTTCGCCTCACGGTCGCATGGCGGGACAGGAATCTGGGCGAGGCGCTGGAACTGCTGGCGGGAGTTCTGGGTTCCGACTTCAGGATTTCGGGGCCGGCGGTCGTCTTCCCCTGAATGTCGTTGCATCCCCGTTTTCCGGGTGATATAAAGTGCCTCGCTCCCGTTCCCGTATCGTCGAAACGTTGGAGGATTCACATGGGACGCACCGGGCGCTGGCTGTTCACTTCGGAAGCCGTCTGCATGGGACATCCCGACAAGATGTCCGACCAGATATCCGATGCCGTTCTCGACGCGATGATCAAGGACGACCCCGACTCGCGGGTCGCGTGCGAAACCCTCGTGAAAACGGGGATGGTCCTCGTGGCGGGAGAGATCACGACCAAGACGTACGTGGAGATCCCGGAAATCGTTCGTCAGACCGTGAAGGAAATCGGATACGACTCGTCCGAGATCGGATTCGACTATCACACCTGCGCCGTTCTCCTCGCCGTGTCGCAGCAATCCGCGGACATCGACGCGGCGGTGAGCTCCGACGAGAGCAGGGAACTGGGGGCGGGCGACCAGGGGATCATGTTCGGCTATGCGACGAACGAAACCGAGAGCTACATGCCGCTCCCCATCGACCTCGCGCGGAAGATCTGTTGGCGGGCGGCCGAGGTTCGGCAGAGCGGCGAAGTTCCCTGGCTCCGTCCGGACGGAAAGGCCCAGGTCACGATCGAGTACGAGGACGGTCGGCCCGTTCGCGTCCACACGGTCGTGGTCTCGGTCCAGCACGATCCGAATGCGACTCCGAAACAGATCCGCAACGAGGTCATCGAGAAGATCGTGAAGCCGATCATGCCTCCGGGGATGCTCGACAAGAACGCGATCTATCACATCAATCCCTCGGGGCGGTTCGTGATCGGCGGGCCGCAAGGAGATTGCGGGATGACGGGCCGCAAGATCATCGCCGACACCTACGGCGGAATGGGGCATCACGGCGGCGGGAGTTTCAGCGGGAAGGACCCCACGAAGGTGGATCGGAGCGCCAGTTACGTGGCTCGTCACGCGGCGAAGAACATCGTCGCGGCCGGACTCGCGGAACGCTGCGAAATCCAGCTCTCCTACGCCATCGGAGTGGCGAAGCCGCTTTCGATCTGGGTCGAGACCTACGGTACCGGGAAAGTCCCCGACGAGCGGCTGGCGGAAATCGTCTCCAAGAATTGGGATTTCACGCCGGGGGGCATGATTCGGTATTACAATCTCCGCCGTCCCATTTACAAGTCGACGGCCCGGTACGGTCACATCGGCGTCGACCGTCCTGAGGTGACCTGGGAGAAAGTCGAGAAAGTGGACGCCCTCCGGCGCGATGCCGGGATCAAGGAGACTCGACCCGCGAAGGTCCGAAAATAGGGGGAGACGATGCCTGCGGTCATGGAGAAAAAAACGAAAGAGCTTCCGTCCAACGACGTCAAGGATTTTGCCCTCGCCTCGAGGGGGAGGCCGAGGATCGAATGGGCGGAGGGCCAGATGCCCGTCCTTCGAGAGATCCAGGCCCGTTTCGAGAGGGAGAAGCCGCTCAAAGGACAGCGCATCGCGGCCTGTCTTCACGTGACGACCGAGACGGCGAATCTGATGCGGACCTTTGTTGCGGGAGGGGCCGAGGTGGTGCTGTGCGCCTCGAATCCGCTTTCGACCCAAGACGACAACGCGGCCGCCCTCGTCCAGGAGTATGGAATTCCGGTTTTCGCGATCCGGGGCGAGGATTCGAAGACGTACTACCGCCACCTGAATCAGGCTCTCGACGTCAAGCCGACCCTGACTCTCGACGACGGGGCGGACCTCGTGACGGTGCTGCACAAGAGCCGGACCGAACTGCTCAAGGGCGTCATGGCTTCCATGGAGGAGACGACGACCGGCGTCCTTCGGCTGCGGGCGATGGCCAAGGACGGGGCTCTTCGTATCCCCGTGGTCAGCGTGAACGACGCCCAAACGAAGTTCATGTTCGACAATCGCTATGGGACCGGGCAGTCCACGATCGACGGGATCGTGCGCGCGACGAACCTCCTTCTGGCGGGGCGCAACGTCGTCGTGGCCGGATACGGTTGGTGCGGCCGGGGGGTCGCGGCGCGGGCCCGAGGCATGGGAGCCAAAGTCACCGTGACCGAGGTGGAGCCGATCCGCGCTCTGGAGGCGACGATGGACGGCTTTCCTGTCGCTCCGATGGCGGAGGCGGTGAAGACCGCGGACGTGGTGATTACCCTGACGGGCAACAAGCACGTCGTGCGCAAGGAACATTTCCAATCGATGAAGGACGGCGCCGTCGTCGCCAACAGCGGCCACTTCAACGTGGAACTGGATCTCGACGCGCTGGCCTCGTTGGCCAAGCAAAGGAAGAAGGGGGTGCGGGACAACGTCGATCAGTACGTCCTCAAGGACGGACGGTCGGTCTACCTCGTCGGCGAGGGGCGGTTGGTGAATCTGGCGGCGGCCGAGGGCCATCCGGCCGCGGTCATGGACATGAGTTTCTCGACGCAGGCGCTCATGGCGGAGTGGTGCGCGAAGAATCGCTCGTCGCTCCGGGTCGAGGTGATTTCCGTGCCGCGCGAAGTGGAACAGTGGATCGCCCGGATCAAGCTCCAGACGATGGGGTTGTCGATCGACGATCTGACGAAGGAACAGAAGCGGTACCTCGAGGGCTGGGAAGAGGGCACCTAACGGCGTGCGGGTCGCGCTCGTTCACGACTTTCTCTACACCCTGCGGGGCGCCGAGCGCGTCCTGGACGTCCTCTGCGAGATCTTCCCCGAAGCCGACCTGTACGCGCTCCTTTATCGCCCGGGAACGCTCAACCCGCGCATCGAGAAGCGTCGCATCGTCGCGAGTTTCATCGACCGGCTTCCCGGGGCGCATCGGAACCACCGGTGGTTTCTCCCGCTCTATCCGCTGGCCGTGGCCGGGTTCTCGCTCGACCGATACGATCTCGTGGTCAGCTCGAGCTACTGTGCGGCGAAAGCCGTGCGCACCCGTGGCCGCCACATTTGCTACTGCCATACGCCGATGCGGTACGTATGGGACATGGTCGATGAGTACTTCGGCGGGGCCCGGCGGGCGATCCTGGAGCCTCTGATCCGTTTTCTACGCGCGTGGGACGTGCGGACCGCCGGTCGCGTGGATTCCTTCATCGCGAATTCCACCTGCGTCGCGGAGCGGATCCGACGCATCTACGGACGGGATTCGGAAGTGATCCATCCGCCCGCCGACGCCGATTTCTACACCCCCGGTTCGATGCCCCGCGAGGAGTGGTTCTTGTGCGCTTCCGCCTTCGCTCCCTACAAGCGCGTCGATCTCGTCATGGATGCGTTTCGGAGGTCCGGGCGTCCGCTCAAGGTCGTCGGCGCGGGACAGGACGAGAAGCGGATCCGTTCCCTTGCCGGGGGAAATGTGGAGCTCCTGGGCTGGCAGTCCGACGAGGTCCTTCGAGATCTCTACCGCCGGTGCCGGGCGCTCGTCTTCGCGGGCGAGGAGGACTTCGGGATCGTCCCGGTCGAAGCCCAGCTCTGCGGCGCGCCGGTGGTGGCCTACGGAAAGGGCGGGCTTCTGGATTCGGTGCTCGACGGACGCACGGGGCTCTTCTTCCGGGAACAAACCGTCGCCTCGATCAACGAAATGGTTGCGCGATGCAACCAAATCCGATTCGATCCCGCCGAGTGTCGTCGGAACGGAGAACGATTTTCCCGCACGCGCTTTCGGGATCGAATGGAGGCCGTCGTGCGGGAGAAGGCGGGCCTTTGACTTCCGCGGGCTGGGGATGTATCGTCCAGGGAAATGATCGAGAAGAAAAACGTCGGGAGCAACGGGGAGGGGGTCCCGGGATGGTTCAAGGCGTTTCTCGTCGAATACCGGGCAGATCGAGACGCCAACGAACGCCGGTGGAGAGAAAACGAACGCCGGTGGGCGGAGAATGAGCGGCGGTGGGGGGCGAATTCCGAAGTCCTCTCCGACATGGGCCATGCGATTAAGACGCTCGCCGAGAGCGTCCAGCACCTGGCGAAGGAAGTACGAGAGACATCCGCGAGACACCACCTGGCTCAACGCGAAACGAACTTCCGGTTGGAGCGACTGGAGCGGGCTCAGGAGCGCACCACGCGCGAACTCCATCGGACTCGCGATCAATCGGCCCGACTCTTCCGCCGCCTCATCCGGGCGGTGCAGACCTCGCGGCGCTGACCGCCTTGCAACCCCCGCTCGGGACTCCTACAATCCCCCCGCAATGAAGCGCCGCCGTCTCTTGGCATCGCTGGCCGTGGCCCTCCTGGAAACGGTGGTGACCGCGGCAGTTTTCCTCCTCGCCGTCTGGCTCCGCGAGCGGATCCGATTCGACCTCGTGCGGATCGACTTTCAAAAGGGGCCCGTCCTGGGAATCCTTCCGGCGGTCCTCCTTCTGTGGCCGCCGCTTCTCTTACGCTACCGGGCGTCCCGGTCGGAGCGGACGGAACGGGCCGTTACGGAAGTGGGACGCGCGTCGGCCGTCGTCGGGTTGGGAGGAGCCTTTCTGATCCTCTTCACCTTCGTGGTCCGGGAGTTCGGCGTCAGCCGGGCTTTTCTCGCCCTCTTCCTCGCGCTGGACTTCGCCGCCCTCCTGTCGCTCAGGTTGCTCGCCCTTTCGCTTCGTCGCCACGCACGTCAGAGAGGGTACGACCGCAGCTACGTCCTGGTCGCGGGGACCGGCCGTCGCGCCCGGGACCATGCCGCGCGCCTCGCCAGCCACGCGGAGTGGGGGATCGAAGTGGTCGGGTTCGTCGCCGAAAGCCGGATCGCACTCGAAGAGGTGGCGGGCCGGCCGGTGCTCGGTTCGATCGATCGTATCGAAACCGTTCTTCGCAGCCGAGTCGTCGACGAGGTGCACTTCGCGACCTCCCGGCGCACCCTCGAGAAGATCGATCCGGTGCTGCGCATCTGCGAGGAGATCGGCGTCAAGGCGCGACTGGTATTGGAACCCTACGGCGGGGGGACCTCTCGAGTCTACTTGGACCGGGTCGAAGGGGTTCCGTTGCTCACGTTTTCTCCGGCGCCGCACGACGAGGCCGCCCTCCTCCTGAAGCGGGTCTTCGACCTGGCCGTAAGCGTGGTGGCGCTGCTGGCGGTGTCCCCGATCCTGCTGGGGACCGCGCTCTCGATCCGCCTCTCTTCGCGCGGACCTGCGATCTTTCGCCAGAGGAGGATGGGGATGAACGGCCGGGAGTTCACCCTCTACAAGTTCCGAACGATGGTCCAAGGAGCGGAGGCGTTGAAATCGCAGCTCTCGTCCCGCAACGAGATGGATGGACCCGTCTTCAAGATTCAGGACGATCCCCGCGTGACCCCGCTGGGGAAGTGGTTGCGGAAACTTTCCCTCGACGAGTTGCCCCAACTCTTCAACGTTCTCCGCGGGGACATGTCCCTCGTCGGTCCTCGTCCCCCCGTCCCGGGAGAGGTCGAGAAGTACGAGCGGTGGCAACGACGGAGGCTCTCGATGAGGCCGGGCATCACCTGCATCTGGCAAGTCAGCGGGCGGAATTCGGTGAACTTCCGTCGCTGGATGGAGATGGATTTGGAGTACATCGACAACTGGTCGCTCTTCCTGGACTTCAAGATCCTGCTGAAGACGATACCGGCGGTGCTCACCTCCCGCGGGGCGTCCTAGCCTAGCATCTAGCATTTAGCGTCTAGCATCTAGCATTTGAGTCGTACTGGATCTTGGGGGTTGCGGAGGTCCGAGGCACGAGGGCCGAGCCGCCCGCAGAAATCGATGTGTCGAACTGCTAGGGGCCGAATTTGTAGAGCCCCAGATTCGTGCCGATCATGAGGACTCCTCCAGGCAGGATCAGGATCCAGGTGATTTCTTGCCCGGGGATCACGTAGGGAAAACCCGGGAGAAGGGTCTCGTCTCCCCCCACGAAGGAGGAACCGTTGTCGTTCCAGATTCGCCCGTAGACGTATCCGCGGTCCGTCCCCACGTAGAGCTTCGTCCCGCTCATGACGATTTTTCGCACGGGTTTTCCCACGCAAGGGAACGGCCAGTCCGGGTCCCTCTTCCCCGCGATTTCGGCCGACTCGTCCCCCGGGGCCGAGGTTTCCGCCCGCCCGGTCTTTCCGTCCCCCGCCCGGGCTCCGGTCCCCAGAAGCGTCGAAGAGAACACCGGAGCACCGCTCGGATGGGTGCCCACGTCGCTGCAGCCGGTAAAGGTCGTCGAGGTCGTCCCCGAATACGGGATGGCCGTCGTGCCGATGTACAGAGTGCCCGAGCCGGGGAATCCGTAGGTGGAGTCCACGGCGATCGTCCCCTCGCCTCCCGCCGTGGCTCCGATCAGATTCGTTCGCGTTCCCCTCGGGCTCCAGAACTTCTCCACGACTCCTTCCCCGCCGGCCACCACGAAGGAAGTTCCCCAGTACTGCAGAGGTTGGACGGAAAGGGTCACCGCGGTTCCTTGCGCGTTCCTCAGTTTCGTCGCCCACCAGAGCCCGCCGCCCCCCGATGCCGACTCCACGTTTCGATTGTAGACGGTCGCCCCGTCGGACTCGCCGTACGTCAGAGAGGCCCCGACATTCCCATTGTCGAGCCAGACACCGAAATCATTTTCGTCGGACTCCTCCGCCTGCCAGCTCCGGCTGACGGGAGACGCGGTCAACCCTGCGAGCGAAACCCGAACGACGAGGGTTCGCGCGGTGCCCGGGTCCTGACTCACCGGGACAAAAAGCTCTTGGAAGCCCGAGGCCCAGGTGAACGCCGGCGCCCCCGCGGTGGCGAAGTTGTACCAGCCCGCGGTCGTCCCGTTCGTGATCGCGTCCTCGAGGCTGGGGACGATCGCCCACATCGTTTCTCCGAACGCCTGGTTATCTCCGCCGTCGGGTCCGTCCGTGGAGTCCGAATCATACGGGTCCGCATTGATCTTCAGGAGCGCTCCCCCCGTGGTGGCCGTCCGTTTGAAGGCGAGAAGATAGAGGCGCGACCACCGCATCCGGTTTGTGCCCGGCGGGCTGTTGAATGGAGGATCGTCCAGCGTCCCGTTTCCATCGGCGTCCGCCGTCCCGTCCGGCTGGACCGCCGAAACCGTAAGGAGCGAGAAGCGGTAGTTCACTCCGCTTGCCGTGGGCCGGTAGAGAACCACGGTCCCGTCGCCGTAATAGTCGATGGAGCCGAAGCGGCGGGCGGTAACGTCGCTCGAGGTACCGGGACCGGTCGGATGGGAGAGGCCGGCATCTCCCCGATCCACCAGGCAGAGGATCGAGTCTCCGTGGCCGTCCTGCCCCGCGCTTCCGTCCTCCCTGTACGCATCCACCACGAGGAAGATCCAGGCGCGCCACGCGGAATTCCCGGACGTGACGTCCACGCGGTGGGCGAAGTAGAGAATCGGGCCCGGCGCGGCGTAGCTCGCGACGATCTCGAAGACGCCGGAATTCCACCGAACGACGAGGAAGGTGTTGTTGTTCCCCATGCCCCCGCCGCCCGTCGTGAGGTACCCGTAGGAATACCCCGACGAGGAGCCGCGCGTAGCGCCGATGGAATGGAATCGGGAGACGCTCCCCAATTTTGCTCCCGACGCGCCGCCGGCCACCGCGAGGGCGCGCGGAGTCGCCGCGGAGCCCGGGTACTCGTCCGCGCCGATGTCCCAGATTCCGTTGTACGGCCGCAGGTGATCGTCCATGTCCCGCGAATGGTTCGGAGCGGGAGGGACCTGCCCCTGATCGATCGCCGCGGAGGCGGTCGGCTTCAGATGGAAGTCGAGATGATCCGGATTCACGAACAGGCTTGCGGTGACCGAGCCGCCGGTGAGATTGGCGTCCGGATCCGGGCCGTTCAGATCCGCCAGGGAGGGAGAACCCTGCACGATCGAGTTCATCGCTCCGCAGTCGGTCAGGGTGGGGGCGCTCCCGCCGGAATGGAAGAGGGTGCAGTTGTACAGGTCGGCCTTCGAGAGGTCGCCCCGGCCCACCGTGCAATTGCGGAGCACGATCCGTCGCGCCGAGCCGCTGTCGGAGTCCCGCACGCATTCTCCGCCCCGGCGATACCACTTCACGTTTTCCAGAAGGATCTGCGTAGCGGACGACTTCGAAAACTCCGCGTCGAACGATTCGCTGGTCGGGATCGTGGACCTCCATCGGTAGCGCGCGACGTTCGGACCCGCGCTCACCGCTCGATGAATCGTCGCCCACTTCGTCGCCGAGTAGACTTCGTAGCTCTTCGCCGTTCCTGTAGGTCCCTGATAGGCCGTAGTCAGGGTGAGTTGGGTATCTGAGTCGACGCTGGAGACGGTGTACTCGCCGGTCTCCCCGCGCACGCGGAACCTGTCTCCGGTCGATACGTTCGAGGCCCAGTCCGTCCCAATCCCCGTCACCATGCTGCCGGCGCTGGTCACCCCGGCGGCGCCTACATCGTAGAGGATGCGTTCCACCGCGTCGGAGCTCCAGGTGATCCGCCCCGCGGCGTCGTCCTCGTACGCCGCCCCCCACAGTTGACCGTTGTCCGCCGAGCTGCCGAGAAACCACAATGTCGGAGTGGCCGAGGAGGTTTTGACATTACGGTCGGCAGGAGACGGAGAAGTCTTCGAGAAAGTGACGTCGACGAAAGCGTAGGGGACGCGGCGGGGATCGCCCGCGGTGAGGTTCGAGAAGTCGAGGGCGGGTCCAGGGCCGGCGATGGTCAGAGTACCCTCATTCAGTTCGACGATCTCCGCGGCGGCACCGAAGACGATTCCGGCATTGTCCACCCCCGTCACGGCGAAACGGCGGGCGTTCAAGCTCCCGGAAACGGTCATCGAGTACGTGCCGGGAGAGGTCAGCGTGGCGAGCGACCCGGATGACCCGAGGAGGCGCAACTCACCGGCGACGGCCAAGGATCCTCCGGAGGCGATCGTGACCGTTCGTCCGGGACCCACGAGGAGCGTCCCCGCGTTCACCTCGAGCCGGTGGGAGATTCCGAGATCGACGGAGAGGGAGACGATACTCCCGGCGCTGTTCACGCGGAGCTCGTAAAAGGTCGTCGGCGAGCTTCCCGTGACGGACCAATCCGAAGAGCCGGTAAAGACGACCGACCCGCCGTTGGCGGTGAACGTGCCGTCGTTGGACCAGTTCCCAGAGCACGAAACGGAAGCCGTGGAGCCGGACAGCGCAAGAGAATTCCCGGGTTCGATCTTGATTCCGGCGGCGGTTGCGGAGGCTCCCCCGATATCCACGATCCCGCTCCCGGAGGTGGAGAGCGCGTACCCTGCGGGAACCGTCACCGTGGTCGGTCCGGTGAGATAGAGTCTATCCGCGATTCCGTCCTGCCCTACGCCCACGTTTCCGGCGGTCCACGCGAACGTATGGGTGACGGTGAAGGTCCGAGCCGATCCGTCGTTCCCGAACTGCCGGGTCGCCGAGTTGGCGAGCTCGAGATCGTAGAAAGACGTGTCCGCGGCGCCTCCGATGACCTGCGTTCCGCTGGTCCCGTCGAACTTGATCGCGCTCGTCGAGGCGCTGAATCCGCCCGAGACGGTGTTGATCCAATTCCCGGCCACGGTGTGGGCGAGAGATGGAGAACTGGCCAAGATCCCCGACGAGATCGTCACCGTGCCGTCGATATCGAGAGGCCACTCCATCGTCTTCGCGACCGAAGCGGACGGATTCACGGTGAGGTGATTGAGCTGGATGGCGCCCGAAGTGTCGGTGGCGATCGCCAGGCTCCACCCTAGAAGTGTTCCGGCGATGAGGACATCGTCGTCCTTCGCGCTCAACTTCCACGTACCGTTCGCCGTCTTGCCGTTCAGGCCGGAGAGCAAGCCTTGCGGCCGGTAGGTCCCCGTGAAGGGGGCGGTCCCCGCGGCGATGGAGGTCGGAGCCGAATCGTCGAAGACCGTTGCGATGTAATTCTGGCCGCCCCCCCCGTTATCCGTGCTGAGCACGATTTCGCTTCCGTCCGGATGGAGGAGAGAGAGATCCAAGTCCGCGTCCCACGAGTGAAGCAGGTAGATCGTAACCACCACTTTGAGGACGGTCCCTTGCCCTGAGACAACCAGGTTCGAAAGGACTCCGGTGGGGTCATTGTCCGGGATCGATCTCGCCCCATCGGCGGAGGTGTCGCACCATTCGCGCTTGATCAAAGCGGCGGACGAACCCGTCATCGCGAGGGTCCCGCTCCCCGGCGTGATCGTCCCCGTCACGGAGAGATCTCCCTCGACCCGGGCTGTCCCGGGAGGCAGGGTCAAGGATCCGGTCACGGCTAGATGGTGGAACACCGTGGTGCTCGAACCGCCGAGAGTAGAGGATCCGTTGAACGTGACCCGCGAGGTTCCTCCGTTGAAAGTGCCGTTGTTCGAGAGATTTCCCCCGACAAAAAGGTCCAGGTTGTTGCTGTCGAGCGTCGTCCCGCTCGCAATCGACACGTCCCCTTTGAGATGGAGTCGGACTTTGGCCGGCTTGACGGTGGGTTTGGTGGCGACTGAGGCGTCTCCGTTGACCGTCAGGTGAAACAGCGGAACGGCGCTGGCGATCCGGAAGGTCGTGGAACTCGGCGTAAGGGAGTTCCCGCACTGCAGCGTCCCGCCGGTGACGAGGTGGGTGCCGGCCCGAATATCGACGTCCGTGGGTCCGCTGGTGGAGCGTGGAAGGACGATCGTGCCCGAGGACCACGTGAAGGAGGAACCGGGGGCCAGGAGGCTCAGGGCGCCGTAGCTCGTATCGGTCGATCCGGCGGTGGCCAGCGTGACCGTCCCGCCGCTCTGGTTCCAAGCGACCGTGTCGCCGATGGTGTAGGGCCAGATGCGCCCCGCGACATTGAGGGTGCCGCCGGAGACGGTGATCTGCGATCCCGATTCGTAGGTGATCCGCTCATCGACGGCATCCCCCACGGTGATCGTGCCGGAGTCTTGGACTTCGAGCTTGCCGTCCAGGAGGAGATAGCTCCCGGCGATCGAAGTGAAGACGGAGATCGTCCCGTTCTTGGCGCGAAGTCCCGACTCGGCGCCGACGGTGATCGAGGTCGTCGTGCCGGTGTCGAGATTCCGAGTCACGTCCCAGGTGCTGCTGTTGTCGTGGACATAGATTCCGCGGGTGAAGACGACGGGAGTTCCGGAGGCCCACGAGGATTGGGTGGTCCAGAAGCTGGTGGATTGGTTCGTGACGAGGGTGGAAGCGGAGCCGCAGTTGAACGTCACCAGGGTCGTGTCCCACGCTCCGCTGCCGGTGATTGCGATGTCGGACGGGTTCTCGAAGGCCATCGAGATGTAGCGAACGGTGTTGACGAAGAAGTCGATCGTTCCGTCGTTGACGACATGGCCCTTGAATTTCACGGAGTGTTGGTTGTTGCCCCCGTTCTTGTGCGTGAGGAGCCCGCCCGCCTGTACCGTGGCGACGCCGTTGATCGTGAGCGTATAGCCCGTGGTGCCGGTCGCGCCCAGTTTGAGGCTTCCCGCGATGGTGAGGTTGTTTACCGTTGGACTGGCGTTCATGGTCACGGTGAGGCCGGAGCCGATGGTCACGTTGTCGCCGGCGGCCGGCACCGCACCGCCGTTCCAAGTGCCGCCGCTGGCCCAATTGCCGCTGGTGACGGCGGATTTCTCTGCCTGGGCGCCGGCGATGGAGGTCGCCAGGAGAAAGAAGGGTAGAGTAAGAGCGGGTAGCCGCACCGTTCTGCGCCGTGGGATCGCTCGACCCATATGGGGCAAACCCTGGTCCAGAGAGCCTGCCGCCCTGCCCACCAAGCTCTTGTTCGACAAGAACTTGGAGGGATCTTGCATCATTCTATCTACCCATGCAACAGAAAGACGAAAGGTTGAATCGAAATGGGCGTATATAGCCGGAATTGATCAGGGCGGGGATGGGAATCATGCATGGTTCATCACCGTGTACCACCGCGAACGCTCCTCGCACCGGCACGGAAGCGATCGATAAGGAAACCACTAATCCATGAATGGGCCATCAACATGGGAAACGGAAATTGATTGCACTGTGAATTCCGTTCCTGCTTTCTTGCTTTCCTCATGTCTTCTTCCTCGAATGGAGAGTCCTGACGATTACCCAGAAGGGACACCGTTGAGCCTTGCCCATTCTCCTATCTGCGAATGGCCCCATACTCGGGATCAGATCCCTCGGTGGGGGCGGCTCGAAATCTGGAGAACGTACGCCGACTTCGACAACAGGGCCGGCATTGAATCAGGAAGATTCAGTAAGGGGGACGGAAGGGATGTAGTCGATACGGATACTCACGGACCATCCTGCCGACCGTCATCCAGCCATTCTTCGGCGTCTTCCGAGCAGCAGGAAAAAGAGGGCCGCCTCGAGACCGAGGAGGCCGCACCCGCCGCCTCCTCCCCCTCCCCCGTCGCCTCCGCCGGAGCCGTCCTCCGCCCGAGCCGCCTCATTCGCGAGAAGTCTCCTTAGGTAGAGGTTCGTCTGCACGGCGAAGTCGGTCTCGATCCAGGTGACCACTGGGTTGCCTGAGCTGTCGAGCGCCAGGGAGGGCACGATCGAGTCTTCCGCGGTCGCACTGATCCCAGCTC
Source organism: uncultured Planctomycetales bacterium (assembly GCA_964526305.1). Taxonomy (GTDB): domain Bacteria; phylum Planctomycetota; class MHYJ01; order MHYJ01; family JACPRB01; genus JACPRC01. The sequence goes on from CAZGKV010000091.1 coordinate 17,536, forward strand.
CGGTCGCGGAGCCTTCCACTTCGATCCAGTTCACGCCGTTCCAACGCTTAAGATAGACTTCCGCATTCCCCGGCGCGTACTCGGTCCATGCGATCATGGGATTGCCGTACGGATCCAGAGCCAGAGACGCGTCATTGGAGGTTGCGCTCGGATTGCTGACGCCGGTACCGCTTGCGGAACCGGCGAGCTCGATCCAATTTGCGCCGTCCCAGCGTTTGAAGTAGACCTTGCCCGATCCGGACGTGGTGTCCCACCAAGCCACGGACGGGTTCTGGGCCCCGTCGAGTCTCAACGAGGGCGTCCGGGAGTTTCCGGAGTTCGCGCTGATCCCGCCGCCGGTGGCGGAGCCGCCGAGCGCGACCCAATTCGCTCCATCCCACCGCTTGAGATAAACCTCGTCGTTTCCGTCCGTCGTCTCCCTCCAGGCGACCACAGGACGGTCCGACGAGTCCAGCGCGAGGGAGGGATGTAAGGAGCTCCCCGCCGTCGCGCTGATGCCCCCGTCGGCGGCCGATCCCCCGATATCGACCCACGCCGCGCCGTTCCACCGCTTGAGGTAGATCTCGCCATTTTCGCCCCAGGCTACGACCGGATTGCCCGTCGAGTCGAGCGCCAACGATGGGCGAAGCGAGGGTGCAGCGAACCCGCTGATGCCTCCGCCCGTAGCGGAGGCACCGAGCTCGATCCAGGCGGACCCGCTCCAACGTTTTAGGTAGATCTCGAAGTTGCCGGAGGTGCCATCGTTCCAGGCGATGACCGGATTGTCGAAGGAGTCTAGTCTCAAGGAAGGATTGTAGGAGGCTCCCGAATTGGAGCTGATTCCTTGCGCGCCTCCCGATCCGCCGCGCTCGATCCAACTCGAGCCGTCCCAGACCTTGACGAGAATCTCGGAGTTGCCGGAGCTGTCGTCGTCCCAGGCCACAACCGGCCGGTTGGAGGAATCCAGGGCGAGGGAGTGGGTGTAAAATCCGTTGGCCCGGCCGATCCCGCCGCCTGAGGCGGAGCCCCCGAGTTCCGCCCACGAGCCCCCGGAGGCCGCCAGGAACGAGACTCCGATGGCGGTGGCCAGCATTCGCATGTTCGATCCTCCTCCCGGAGAACTCGCTCCGGTATTCCTCTATCTGCGATGAAGAGGAGGACCCATGAGAGAATCGGAGGTTTCTCGGAGACAGATTCCCGGGACCTCAGGAGTACGAGGACCCACTCGTCAAGAGGGAGGGGAAGGGCGGCGACCCTCCGCCGAGTCCTCCACGACCATTGTGCCGGCGACGATGTCGCCGAGTCTGCGGCGCCGCGACGTGATAACCATGAACGCCACGCCCACGATGGCGAGGACGAACGTCGCGTCGAAGATCCGCAACAGATTCCGGAGAAGGGCGCCGCGGAATCCCACTCTGGAACCGTCGATTCGGCATACCCGAATCCCGATCGCCCGTTTTCCCAACGTGCGTCCAAAGGCCCACTCGAGGGAAAACGTATACAGAAATTGCAGGCCGGCATAGAGGCCGACCATTCCAAGCGCCAGCGGATCCGACCAATCGATCTCGCGCGTTTCGGGTGCCAGCGAGAGAAGTTCTACGCACACGAAGAAAACCGGGAGAAGGACGAGAAAGTCGAGGATGTGGGCCAAGGCGCGTTGGAGGATTTCCGCGGGCATAGTCCCATCGGGCATTCGGCGAGCCTCGGCCGCGAGGTGCTCCAGAAAGAAACGCCGACGCTCCCGCATCAGGGTGAATCCGAGGAAGATGAGAGAGAAGGAGAAGAAGAGCATCAGGGCCGGCCAGAGGGCCGCGACCGTTCGGCGCCACATCGGTTCGGAGGAGACCGAGACCAAGTGGCCGTGCTGGGGACGGAGTCCCTCGGCGGAGAGCCTCCCCACTTGCACCGTCGTCGCTCGCGTCACGGCGATCCCGATCTCATCTCCGCGCGGCGCGAGCGCGAGTCCGGTGACCTTTCGACCCAGGAGGAGCACGGGATCCCGGAACGACAAACGTCCCGGAGGCTGCGGTAGACCGCACTCGGCGCAACAGGTTAGTCGAAGGTGGACTCGCAGGAACTCGCGGTCTTCGCGTCGCTGAGACACGGCCACAAGTCGTCGGCCGACGACGGTGGCGGCGGCGGGTTCTCCCGCGGGGACCGAAACTTCCGCGAACGGTTCGAAGCGGGATCCCGTCCAGCGGGCGGCGCGAAACCGCCCTGTCCCGCGAACGCGCCATACGAGGTGGATTGCCCCCCCGGTCGCCGTGAGGTCCTCTAAATCTCCTCGAACCTCCAGCGCCCGCTGGGTCTCGCTCACGAGCCGTCCGCTCTTCCGGCGGTACACGATGTGGCCCTCGTGCACGCCGAAGAGCCAGACGTCCCCCTGATCGTCTCGCGAAGCCGACCGCACTTCCCAGGCCTGATCGAGGTCCGCTCCTCTCAGGGATTGCCCGGCTCGGATGACGGAATAACGTTTGGGGTATAGCAGGAGCAGGTCTTCGCCCTCGGGCACCGCTCCTCGGCATTCCCCGAGGAGCCGAAGTTTGGAGCGGGCCGGAAGGGTCGGGGAAAGTAGAAGCACCGTCGAGCGCTCTACGTCGTCTCCCGCGGCCCGCGCGGAGTGGAGCAAGATCCATCCTTCGCTTGCCGGACCGAGGCTCGGACGGGAATAGGTCTCGAGGAAGTAGCCGAAGTACCCGCCGACAACGAGAAACGCCACGCTCAGGACGGCGATGAGGATGGCCAACCGCCGACGGCGACGGTACGCTTCCGACATCATGAACGGCCTCCCGTGCCGCCTGTCTTGCCGCCGCTAGTCCTCCAGCACGAACGTGATCTTGACCGTCACCCGGTACTCGGCGACCCTTCCGCTCTCCACTTTCGCCTTGATCGCCACCACCTCCAGCCCCGTGATGCCCCGGAGCGTCTTGGAGGCGCGCTTGAGGCCGGCCTGAATGGCATCTTCCATTCCCTTGGTGGACGACGCCGTGATTTCGGTGACTCGCGCAACCGCCATGCTTCCTCCAGTCTCTTTGGCGCGCACTCTATGCCGACAACAATCCTCGGTCAACAGTTTTGGCAACAACAAATCCGCGTCTCTTGCGTTTAACGAGAGGTTCAGGTGGAGAGGATGATGCTTTATCTCTACTTCGCGCTCGCGCTCCTCCCCCA
>CAZGKV010000092.1:0-20619 GCA_964526305.1 uncultured Planctomycetales bacterium
GCGCGATCGCCACGCGCTGCTGCTGGCCGCCCGACAGCGTGTCCGTCCGCTCGAAGAGCTTCTCCGGGATTCCCACGCGCTCCAAAATCCGGTAGGCGCGCTCGAGATCCCTTCGGGCCGGGAAGAGCATCGCCCGCAGCGATCCGAGGAAGGAGAGTCGGCCGAGTCTCCCGGCCATGACGTTTTGGGATACCCGCAGGTTGGGCACGAGATCGAGGTCCTGATGGACGAAGCCGATCCGCGCGCGCGAAGCTCGCGGGACGGAAGTTCCCGAAGATCTCGATCGTCGAAGCGGAGTTCGCCGCGCTGGGGTCGTAGCGTCCCGTTCATGAGGCGAAGAAGGGTGGTCTTTCCCGCGCCGCTCGGTCCTACGAGCGCGACGGCCTCGCCGGCCCGGAGGTCGAGATGGATGTCGCGGAGCGAGAAGGTGCCGTTGTACGCCCACTCCACGCCCCGAAGCCGGTACCCGGCGGGGGGGTCAGCGCACGAGACCGAGTTCCCGGGCGAGGGATCGGAGAGCATCCCACTCCTCGTTCTTGGCGGAGATGAATCCTTCCGGCCGATTGAGCGCGGAAAGAAGAGTCGGGTCCTTCGCTTCGACGATGGCCATCTGAAGACGATCCGTGAATCCGGCGCCGAACCACTCGTCGAGCCGGGAATGGGACAGGAAATGGTAGTCGGCATAGGGCGGAGTGACCCACACGACTCTGCAGAGTTCGGGGTCGATCTTCTTCTCGGCCACCATTCGATCGTACGTCTTGTAGTCGAGCGCGCCCGCCTCGAACGTCCCGGCTTGGACGAGCTCGGCCGTCCTGTCGTGACTCCCGGAGAAGTTCATCTCGGTGCCGAAGAAATCGCGCGGCGCCTTGCCGGTCCGCTTGCGAATGAAGTACTCCGGCATGAGGCGTCCGGACGTCGAGCTGTCCGATCCGAAGGTGAATCGCCGGCCGGCTAGGCCCATGGGGAACTCGTCGCTCCTGGCGAGACCCGTGTCGCGATGCGCGATGAAATACGATCGATACTGCGGATCGACGGCGCCTTGCGCGATCGCCCGCGCTCCGGGAATCGCGCGATTCGCCCGAACCCCCGTGAGTCCGCCGAACCAACAGAGCTGCACGTCGCCGTTGACGAAAGCGTCGACGGAGGCGTTGTAGTCGGTGGTCGGGACGTATTCGACTCGTACGCCCAACTTCTCGGACAAGTACTTCTCCCACGGAGCGAAGCGCTCGCGCAGCTCGACGGTCTTCTCGTTCGGGATGGCGGCGAAACGGAGGACGTTGGGGCTCGGCCCCGCCCCGGCGGCCGAATTCCCCTTCCGCTCGCAGCCGCCCAAGGCTGCCGATAGGAGGATCAGCGTTCCGACGACCCGCATCGTTGTCACACCGTATATATAAGAGACGCTTATTGCAATCAAAATGTTTCCTTATTGATGAGGGGGGACGAAAGAAGACGGCCGATCCGGGTTTTGGTAGGATCGGGAGCGATGAAGGGATCGGTCGCCCTGGTCTTGGCTCTCGTCTCGTGTTCGTCCGTGCCGTTCGAAGAGAGGCTGGTCGCTACGATTCCGGCGGGCGTCGACGAGTGGTGGGTCACGGTCACCCCGGGCGGGACCGGTTTCGCGTACGCGGAGCGTCGCGAACGGCTCGCCTATGTCCGTTTCGAGGGTCGCCGATACGGCCCCTTCCCCTGAGTCTGAGGGCCGGCCTTGAGTTCGGACGGCAAACGCGTCGCGTTTGTCACGTGGGTGGACGGGAGGAACGTCGCGGTCGTCAACGGCGAGGTGGGAGAGTCCTTCGACGCCGTGTCCTGGCCCCTCGCGATCAGCGCCGGGGGTGTGGTCGCGTATTCCGCCCGCGAAGGGGATCGGCAGTATGTCCTGCGCGATGCGAACAAGAGCCGGCCCTACCGCTGGGTGTCGAATCCCGTTTTGAGCGCCGACGGAAACCACATCGCCTATGCCGCGTCGGACGGGCGAGGATGGTTCGCGGTGCGCGAGGGGGTGGAGGGACCGAAGTACGGCTGGGTCGGAAACGTGGTGCTCGATCGCTCCGGTCGAATGGCCTATGTGGCGGAAGATCGGGGGGCGGCCTTCCTCGTGTACGACGGCAAGCCGGGCCCGGCGTTCGATCGGGTCACGCGGCCGGCATTCTTGGCGAATGGACAGCCCGTCTATGGAGCCCTGAAGGAGAAGGAGTGGTTCCTCGTCGTCGGCGACCGCGCCGCCTCCGCGGAAGGACCGATCTCCTCGGTCTTCGCGGGATCGAGAGCGGGATACGTCGTCGAGCGGCCGGACGGATATGCCGTCGTCGCGGACCGGCGGGGCACGACCTTCGAGTGGGTGGGCTGGCCGACGTTCGCATCCGACGGGCGGGTCGTGTATCTCGCGGCCCGGGGCAAGACCAAATTCCTGGCGGTGGGCGAGCGGACGATCGAGCTTGGCGAATGGGTCGTCTGGGATCCGGTGATCAGTCCCGACGGGACCCGGATCGGATTCGGTGCCAAGATCGGGCGCGAGCTGTGGTGGAAAGTCTTGCCCCTGGCGGGTCCTTGATGTAGGAATGCGATGACTCAATTCTGGGAGGAAAACCATGTCCAAGGCCTTGGCATTCCTGTTGACGATGGCGCTGGGGGCCGTCGTGGTCGGGTCGGCTCAAGAGGATTCGAAAGCGAAGCAGGAGCACATCATCCTGACTCCGGACGATATCAAGTGGGGCGATGCGCCTCCGGTCCTTCCGCCGGGAGCGAAAGCGGCGCTCCTGGACGGCGACCCCAAGAAGGAAGGGATCTTCATCCTTCGGCTCAAGCTCCCCGCCGGCTAGCGGATCGCCCCGCATTGGCATCCGGTGAACGAGCGGGTGACGGTCATTTCGGGAACCTTCCATGTGGGTCTGGGAGAGAAGTTCGACGACACGAAGGCCCGCGCGCTCCCGGCCGGCGGGTTCTTCTCGTTCCCCCCGAAGAGCGCTCACTTCGCCTTCGTGAAGGAGGAAACGGTCGTTCAGCTGAGCACCATCGGTCCCTGGGCGCTCCACTACGTCGATCCGAAGGACGATCCGCGGAACAAGTAGAAACACACTCGACCCGCGGGCGCGCTCGCGGGTCTAGAACTTGACCGCGACGAATAGATTGAATCGGTTGTCGACGCCGGAGCCGACGTCCACATACTCCGTGGTCCAGTGGAGGTAGTCGACTCCGATCTCGACGGGACCGAAGGAGAAACGGTTGGCGAGGTAGAAGATCCGGTTCAGGTCCTTGGAGACGTCGCTCGTCACACCGCTGTTGAGGTCGTCTTTGTGGGGATCGTCGGCGGCCAATCCCGCGGTGACGGCGTACCACTCCAGAGGCTTCCAGCCCAGCTCGATCCACCCGCCCCGCGATCGGATTTCCTCGCCCGTCGTTCGATTCACTCCCTGGAAGATTCCGCCGCGCACGTCGTCGAGATTCCGGCCGATCCAGATCTCGCCTTTGAGCCAGAGATTGACCAGGAGCGGCAGAGTCAGATCGGCGCCGAGCGCCCAGCTGTCCCAGGAGTTCTCGCCGCCGACCGCCGAGTTCGTCCGTTCGCGCGCCCAGTGGCCCCACACGCCGCCCGCGATCTTCTGCTTCTCGACCCAGCCGTCCACGGCGGCGGCGAACCGGCCTTGAAGCGTGGGCAGCGCCGAGTCCTCTCCGTCCAGGAGGTTGTCCGTATCCAAGTCCTGCCCGTCGTCCGATCCGGTGAGACCGAGCATCCCGGTCGCGGTGAAGAGGCCGTTCGACCACTCGCCTCGGACTTGGGGACGCCGGTCGCCGAGATTCCCCGCGCCCCACATCACGAGATCGGAGTTGACGATCGGGAAGATGGGCGAAATGACGTCCTCGCGCTGACCGGCCAAAAGGCTGAAGCGCTCCCACGCCAACTTGAACCAGGCATGGCGCATTCGGATGAACTCGCGGGAATTGGACGTGATCCCGCTCGGAAGGAGGTTGTAGAAGTCGATTTCCAACTTGCCGTCCACCTTGGCGCCGCCGAGCGGCTCGATCCTCGGCCCGTCGAAATCGAGTCCCAGGCGAGTCAGTCGCGGGTGGATCGTGAGACTGGAGTCGTTGTCGTCCGCGCGGATCGCCGAGGCGGCGTCGGGATCCTCCGAGCGGACCGACGAGATCACCTGGGTGTTGTTGGGGCGCGAGTCGTCGAAGATGGCGTCCAGGCGAAGAAAGCCGTACAGCCTGAACTTCGCGTCCTTGCCGACGGTGAGTTCGTTCCACTTCGAATTCTCCTCGAGCGGATCCTGCTTGGGCGGTTCGGTTTTCTTCTTCTCCTCCTGCTTCGAAGGGGAAAGCGCCGAGACTCTCCGTTCGAGGTCGTCCAGGCGGTCGAGCGCGAGCCGGAGGTCCTGTTTGAGTTTTCGGATCTCCTCGCGGAGCTTTTGCTCGTCCTCGGGTCCTCCGCTCCACGCGAGCAACGCGGTGATCAGCGCGGTCATGGCTTCCCCTTCAAAGGTGCGAGCGTTCCTACATATAAGAATTACTGATGTCAAGCAAAAGTATTCGTTATGTGATCTTCTCCGAGGGATTCGTATAATGAGGGCAGCCCATGTCGATGGACCGCGAGGACGTGCTGCTGGCCTTCCGGGCCCTCAAGGCGGGGTTTCCCTTCGACGATCTCCGGAAGGCGGTCCGAAAACAAAACGCTCTGCCGATCCGCAAGCCGCTCGCAGAGGTGATGCGGGGAGAACTGGGCGCGGCGGAGAGCGTCCTGGAACCGTTTCGGTCGTCGACGGCTCGGCCGGATCCGCGGGCCGACCGCCCCCTCCTGGATCAGATCTCGAAGATCGTCGTTTCGGAAGGCGTCTTGACGGCGTCCGAGTTCGAGCGCATCGCTTCCGCGGTCGCCGCGGCCCCTCCGTCGGCGATTCACGCTCCCATTCAGGTGCCTCCGAAATTGGGAGAGTGCGACGTGCGGTGGGAAATGCGCCGCGACGCGCATTCCGGCGTCTATCACGGCTGGCATCCGAAGCACGGCGACGTGGCGCTCAAGATCTTTCGCCCGGGATCCGCGCCCGAGGGGCTGAGCGTGCGATTGACGGAACCTCACCCCGGCATCGTTCGGATGCTCGAGGTCGGGGAATCGGAGGGATTCCGATTCGTCGTCATGGAGGTCGTGGAAGGCCAGCCCTTCTCGAAGCTGGTGCGGGCCAAGAAGCTGAATCCCCGGGAAGCCCTGACCTTGGCGGAACAGGCGGGTCGAACCTTGGCCGAACTGCAGGACCGGGGGTTCTTCCACGGATCGCTTCGGAGTTCCGATCTCTTCGTGGATCGCGAGCGCGTCCGAATCAAGGACTTCGGCGGCGTCGGGGGATCGTCCTCCGGAGATCTCCGGGCCTACGCGGAGATCCTATACGAGGCGGCGACCGGGGTGCCGCCTTATGGGCCGGGGGAGACCCACGACCATCCGCCCCCTCCCGCGGGGTCGGTGAACCGGGCCCTCGATCCGGAAGCGGATCGCCTCGTGGGAGCGGCGGTGGGCGGGCGGTATCCGACCCTGCGCGCGCTCGTAGAGGATCTGGGACGCTACCTCCGCGGCGAACCTCTCCTTCTTCCCGCACCCTCGAGGATTTCGCGTCGCGCCGTGGTCGTCGCGGTGAGCGTAGTCGCGGTTCTGGCGGTGGCGGCGGCCGCGTGGGCCATCTCGAAATCGAGGAAGAAGCGCGAGACACCGGCGAGCCCAGGCCGCCCGGAACCGAAGAGCCCCGAGAAGAAAGAGGATTCCGGCAAGGAGGATTCGGGAACCCAGAAGACCGATCCGGAAAAACGCGAACCTCGTCGGGACGATCCCGCGCGAGAAGCGCCGATGACGCCTTCGGAGGAGTACGAGATCGAGGAGCAGTGCTATCGCCTCTCGCGGTCGGACGTGGACGAGCTCGGGCGCGTCACGGAGCGGGCGCTGCGGCGGGGACCCAAGGCCGCATGGGTCGAGTACTATCGGGCCCGATATCTTCTCGCCAAGGATCGGAACGCGGAGGCCTTACTCCATGCCGACGAGGCGGTCCGCCTCAAACCGGACGCGATCCTCTATGTCGGTCTCCGGTTCGATGCCCTCCTGAAGGCCGGAGAGGTGCGGCGGACCCTGGAGGACGTGCGCGAGAGGATCGGGAAGGACTATCAAAAGCTCAACCAACATCTCAAGGCCGTCGACGATCGACTCGGTCGGAATTCGGCCGACGGGATCTCCTTCCTCGAGCGCGGCGTGTACTGGATGCACCGTCCGGATTTCGATCGCGCGGAGCAGGACTTCACTTCCGCCATCGACCGGGGGATTCGACCGGCCCTCCACTTTCGCGCGCGGCTTCGCGAGAAGCGGAAGCGGTATCGCGAGGCTTCGGAGGACGTTCGAAAATTCCTCGAAGCGGGGCCTCATGCGGAGGCGGAAGCGCTCAAGGCGGAGCTGGAAGACCGGATCCGTTAGCGCAGATCCGCGAAGAGGTCCCGCATCTCCTCCTCGAGCGCGAGCTCGTCCGTTACGGTTTCGCGGACCCGTTCGGTCACCAGTTCGCGGAGCCGCCGTCGGACGCGATAGAGCTGATTGCGCACGTCGGTGACGCTTCGTCCGTAGCGATTCGCGAGATCCTCGTAGCGGACCTCGGTGTCCGGCGGGCGTTCGAGGTCGTAGGCGAGGAAGAGCTCCCAGGCCGTCGTGTCCCCCGTCTCGCGGAGCTCTCGTTCGAGTCCCTGCAGGGCCTCCTGGAAGATCGAGGTCGCCCACTCGCGTTGGAAGGCCCGTTCCGGAGTATCTCCATCATCCGGGGGCGAATCGATGTTCGGATCGATGGTGAAATGGAGGGCACCGCCGCCGCGCTTTTGCGCGAAGATCCGCCGGTACTCCATGCGGACCATGTTGTCGAGAGCGCCCATGACGTAGGAGCGGAACCGACCCTGAGTGGGAGCGAGCCGTTGGAGCATGTCCGGATCGGCGAGCGCCAGGAAGAAGTCCTGGGTGATGTCCTTGGCCTCTTCGTTCGATTTCCGCCACTTCCGGCGCACGTAGAGATACACGGGGCGCCAGTAGACGCGCGCAAGCTCGTCGAGCGAGGCTCGTCCGTCCGAGGCGGACGCCTCCTTGAGGAGCGACCAGCGGGTGGGTGGGAAGGAGCGGGGTCCGCCGATCTGGGTGTTCGGATCCATCGGAAGAAGTGTAGCACCGAAAAGAGCGATCGGGCGGGAGAGCCTACCGACCTTCCTCCAATCGCCGAAGCAGCCTCTCCATCTGGTCGCGCTCGTGGGGCGTGATCCCCCGCTCCAGGGCGCTCCGGGCGTCGGCGGCCGAGCGGATCCGATCCCCCGCGGACTCGTAGGCGAGCGCGCGTCCGACGTATGGGGAACCCCATTCGGGCTTCAGCCGGATGGCCTCTCCGTACCCCTGAACGGCCAAAGCCCAATTCCGAGACTTCAGCCGGACGCAGCCCAACTCGTAATGGGCGGAGGCGTTCCGAGCATCCAGGCGCAAGGCTTCCAGAAGGTCCCGTTCTGCGGCATCCAGCCGGCCCGACTCTCGGTAGGCGATTCCGCGGCCGAGGTAGGCTTGGACGAACCGGGGCGAGAGCTCGATGGCGCGGGAATGATCGGCGATGGCCTGATCGAAGAGCTTCTTCCGTCGATGGGCGAGTCCTCGATTGTGGTAGCCGTCGGGAAGACCGGGGCGTAGTTCGAGAGCGCGGTTCAGATCGGCGATGGCTCCGTCCGTATCCTGCTCGATGAGTCTTGCCACGCCCCGATTGCAGAACGCCTCGGCGAACCGGGGGCGATAGAGAATCGCCGAAGTATAGTCGGCGATCGCGTCCCGGGTGCGTCCCAGCTTTCGGTGCACGACGCCGCGCAGGAGGAGGGCCAGAGGAAACTTCGGACGAATGGACAAAGCCTCGGTCAGAGCCTCCACCTTTCGACTCGGATCGTCCAGAAGAGATGCCTCCAACACGTAGAGCGACTCCGCTCCTTGGCGGCGTCCGAATCGGCGGGAGAGCAGCCCCCGGAGACTTTCGGTCTCCCGCCGGGCGCACGCCAAGCTGGCCTGGACGATCGTCTTCTGCATCTCTTCGTCGGGATGGAAGCCCTCGCGGAAAACGTGCTCGAATTCCAGGGCCGCCTCCGAGGCGAGCGGGGCCGACTGTCGCCCGGGCGATTCGCCGAGCAGCTCGAGGTGGGCGCGATCCAGGAGGAGCCGTCCCAGGTGGTAGCGAGCGTGGCTCATTCGGGGATCGAGCGCGATGGCTCGACGAAGGTCTTCTTCCGCTCGGTCCAACCACCCGGAGAATTCCCAGCATCGCCCCAGGAGAAAATGGGCCATGGCCAGTTCGGGGTCGGTCGCGATGGCCCGATCGAGAAGCGTGCGTGCGAGAGTCACTCTCCGATCTAGCTCGTCCTGACCGGTCGCGGGATCGTAGAGAATCCTCTCCGCACTTTCGATTGCGGGACGCGCCTTTTCCACCCAAGCTGCGGCCTCGCCTCGGGCGCGGTCGCGAGCCGCGCGCCGCTCGAGAATCGTCCCGATTCGTGCCTCGCCCTCCTTTGCGAGGACATGGTTTTCGTCCCGTCGAAGAACGTTTCGGTACTCCAGTCGCGCCTCCTCCAACAGTCCCTGTTGCTCTAGGGACTGCGCCCTTCGGAGTCCCGCCTCGATCTCGCTTGCCTGCCGAAATGTTCCGAACAGGAGGAGAGATCCTACCGTGACGAGTAGGAGAAGGGGGAGAATGAAGAGGGGACCTCGGCGGCGGCTCGCCCTGTCCGCGAGCGATCGAAGAACCCCGGGCGGCCGTGCCAAGACCGGTTCCCCTCGCTGGAATCGAGCGAGATCTTCCGCGAAGTCGAGAGCACCCGCATATCTTCGCCCCGGCTCTTTCTCCAGGGCCTTGAAGCAGACGGCTTCGAGATCCTTCGTCGCTCTCGGATTCCAAGGCTCCGGGCGCTGAGATTGGGGCGATTCGGAGGGAAGGCGGTTCGTCAGGATTTCGTGGAGAATCACTCCCAGGGCGTACACATCGGCGCGCGCATCCAAGCCCGCGTTTTTCCCCTCTGCTTGCTCGGGGGCCATGTATCCCGGCGTCCCCAACACGGCTCCCGTTTGAGAGAGGCGCGTGGAGAATCGGTCCGCTCTGGCGAGCCCGAAGTCGCTCAGGAGCGCGCGGCCTTCCGGGTCCACGAGCACGTTGCTGGGCTTGACGTCGCGATGGAGAATCCCTTGCGCGTGGGCGAACGCCGCGGCTCGGGCGACCTCCTCGAGCATCCGGATCTTGTCGTCTCGGGGCACCGCAGGGTCGGAGAGGGTCTCTCGCAGGGTTCGCCCGGGGATATAGTCCATCACGATGAAGTGGAGAGTACGGCCGTTGGCGTCGCGGGCCACCCCGACTTCATGGACGGGAACGATATTCGGGTGACGGAGTTGGGCCATGATCGCGGCTTCCCGGTGGAGTCTCGAGACGAGGTCGGGAGTCGCGTCCTCGTCGTAGATGAACTTCATGGCGACGGTACGTCGTAGTTGGATGTCTTCCGCCTCATAGACCGTTCCCATTCCCCCGCGTCCGATCCGGCGGACGAGACGATACCGTCCTCGTCCCAGAGTCTGGACGATCTCGCGATCCTCCGGATTCGAGAGGTCGACCTGATTCTCGGCGAACACATCCTTCAGGATGCGCCCGCCCTCTTTGGGGGAGATCGGACGATCGCTCATCTTCGTGGCGCGCTCGCTTGGAGTATATCCGCCCTCGTGGGATATAGTTGGGGAGAGTCCCATGGAGAGCAGCCTCAACGTTCCGTGTCCTGGATTTCCGTCGACTCGATGGTCTCTCATCTGTCAAGCTCGGGCGAGCGATTCCGGGCCATCGCGAGAAGCCCTGAATATCCTCTGCCGCTTGTACTGGAAACCGGTATACGGATTCATCCGGGTGGCGCGACGAATTCCACCGGAGGAAGCGAAGGATCTGACGCAGGGCTTTTTCGTCGAGTTGGTCGAGGGGGAGATGCTCGCGCGATACTCTCCCGAACGAGGCAGTTTCCGGACCTATCTCAGGGGAGCCGTCCGGCTCTATGTCCTGGAGGAGCACCGCGATGCCCACCGCCTCAAGCGCGGGGGAGATCGGGTGGCGATTCCCCTGAACGACGGCGAGTGCCGCTCGATGGAGGATCTCATCCCCGACGCCGAAACCGCGCCCGATGCGGCCTTCGACATTCAATGGGCTCGGGATGTGGTCCAGCACGCGATGGACGATCTCCAGCAGGACTTGGAACGAGAAGGAAAGGGGGCCTATTTCCGGGCGTTCCAGAAGTACGAACTCGATCGTGCCGATTCGGAGGCGCCCACGTACGATGTCATCGCCCAAGAGCTTGGGGTGAAGGCCACGGACGTCGCCAACTATCTCAAGCACTGCCGGCGCGAGATGCGCCGACTCATTTCGGAGCGCATCCGGGACTATGTCTCGGAGGAGTCCGAGATCGGTCCAGAGTTGGAGAGGTTGAGGGGCCTCCTCGCTTCACACTGAGAGGCACTGAAGACGGGGGACACAGAAGGGTCCCCTGCGGAATCGTCGCAACCTATTGCCTGTCAGTGTGATAGGGTTGTCTTGCGCTCCGTATTTCTCCCTACCCGACTCCCTGGCTCCCGGCAGAGGATCCGGTGGATCCCTGCTTGGAGGAACGGATGATGAAAAACAACACCGGTTCGGTCGGCATGGTCCTTTCGGTTTGCCTCTCCCTAGTGTCTGCGGCTGGGATTGCCACCGCACAGGAATGGTCCGAGCCAGTCGGGGTAAAGTCCAGCGGCGGGGGAGCGGCGTGGCATCGAGTTTCCATTTCGGCGAACGGAAGCACCGCTATCGCAATCTGGGTGGAGTACGCGGAATCGAGTTTCTATCTCAAGGCGCGCGTCTGGAGTCTGAAACTCGGAACGTGGAGTTGGTCCGCAACGGACATCGACGCGGGCCCCGATATCCCGTTGGACTCCCCGGAAATTTCCATGTCCGAGACCGGAGATGCGTGCGTCGTGTGGGCTCGGAAGCCGATCGCTCTTGCCCCGATCAGCAACATTTATGCCCGTCGCTTCTCGAGAAGCTCGGGGTGGGGAGACTTGGAGCTCCTGGATATTACCACCAACGACGTCTACTCGCCGCGGGTCTCGATGAATCCTTCGGGCGGCACGACGATGGTAGTTTGGACTCAGAACCGCTCCTCAGGCGGGACCGATGTCATGAGTCGGCGACATGTCGGCGGCGTGTGGGGGCCCGTGGAGATGGTCAATTCTCCCTCCTCAAATAACTTCACATCCCCAAGATGCGCAGTCGATCCGGATGGAAACGCTCAGGTAGTCTATGTCATGAAGTACGCCAAATTGGGGGCGGCCAAGGCACTCTATGTTAGGAGAAGGCCGAGTTCGACGACGGTTCCGTTCGATTCGGCTATTGCTCTGGATCTCAGTCTTTCCGGATACATCTGGGAGCCGCAGATCGGAGTCGATTCGAGCGGGTCTGCAGTGGCTGCATGGATCGGCGGGGCCAGCCGAAGCATCGTCTATGTCAATCGATACACGTCGGGAAGTTGGGGGGTGGGTATCAATATCAATGACGGCCTCGGAGGCTCGCTCTCTCGTGTGCGCTTGGCGGTCGCTTCGAACGGGAACGCCGTGGCCGTCTGGCATGCGAGCCGTACCGATGGGTTTCGGATTCACGCGAATCGACTCGTCGACGGGGCTTGGTTGGGTGCGGCGGTCATCGATCCTGCCGTCGAGGACGCGACGGATCCTACGGATCCTGAAGTGGCCGTGGACTCTCTCGGTAACGCCACGGCCGTCTTCACCGTGTACACGGCATACTCGGATGGCTCGGGCGCCATGACGGTCTACGCGAACCGCGGTACCGTGGATTCGGGCTGGATGGGCGCGACGTCGATCAGTGCGACGGGTCTGATCCTCTTGCCACAAGTTGCTTCGGACTCCAGCGGAAGGGTGTGGGCCACCTGGCTCCAGCATCGCGAGGGCGCATCGGGCATTCACTTGGACATCCGCGGAAGTCGGTACCAGTAGCGGCCTTCTCCGAGGAGCGCGCCGGGGGTCGGCGCGCTCCTATACCCTCTGGACCACGATCTCCCCGCGCTCCCCTTCTTGGTCGATCGTCACCTTCTGATCCTTCGAGAGTTGAAGCACCGCGAGAAACGTCCCCACGACCTGCCCGCGCTCCCACGACGGTCCGACCAGCTCGCGGAACGTGAGAGAGCATTTCTCCTGGAGCGCGGCGAGCACCCGCTCGACGAACACCTCGAGGGGAACGTCGTGATAGAGGATCGAGATCGAGACCTCGAGCCGCGTCGACTTCGAGACCTTCGACCAAAGGAGGACGAGATCCCAGAGTTCGAGATTGCGGAGGGGCTCCTCCTCGGTCTCCCCCTCGAGCCGCAAATGGGGGCGGCTGTGCCGGAGGGAGCGCTCCTGCGCCTGCTGCCCGAGCGCCAAAGCGCGATCCTTGTAGCGCTTGTACTCGAGAAGCTTGCGGATGAGATCGAGGGAGACCTCTTCCTCCTCCGGCTCTTCCTCTCCTTCGACCTCGCCTTCGGGCGGCGGCAGGATCGTTCTCGACTTGATGAGGAGGAGCTGGGATCCGAGGGCGAGAAACTCTCCCGCGAGGTCGATGTCCAGCTTCTGCATCGCCTCGAGGAATCCGATGTACTGGTCGGCCGCTCGGGCGAGCGCGATGCGCGTGACGTCGACCTCCGCCTCCTTCACGAGATGAAGCAGGAGGTCCAGCGGGCCGTAGTAGTTCTCGAGATGGACCTTGCAATCGGCGACTTCGGGCATGCTCCCCCGCTCCTAACGAATCTCCGCCTCCAATCGACAAGGAGGAATGAACCCTTACCCTACAACATTTAGCGACCGGGATTCGATGCTAGATGCTGGATTCTTCCTACGGAATGTCCGATGGCCCGTCCCTCCGCATGGGTCTCTCCTGTCTGTTAGGAACAATTTAGACCCCTGGTCTCTACAGTATCATCGGCCGCCGAAGACCGCTTCCCGCACCTCGGCCATCGTTGCGGCGGCGATCTTTTTCGCGCGGTCCGTGCCCGCGGCGATGATCTCGTCGAGCTGTGCGGGACGGGAGAGAAGCTCGCGCCGCCTCTCGAAGATGGGCCCTTGCCACTCGGCCAGTTTCTTTGCGAGCTCCCCCTTGCAATCCGTGCATCCGATCCTCGCGGTCCGGCACTCCTCGCCGATTTGCCCGTGCCGATCGGTCGTATTGAACAGGGAGTGGAAGGTCCACACGTTGCAGACTTCGGGATGGCCCGGATCGGATCGCTTCACCCGCGCGGGATCGGTGAACATCGACTTCACCTTCTTCTCGACGGCCGTAGGCTCCTCGCCGAGCTCGATCGAGTTCCCGTAACTCTTGCTCATCTTCCGCGCGTCGAGGCCGAGCAGGAGCGGGGTCTTGGTGAGTTTCGGCTGCGGCTCCGGAAATATCGCCTTCCCGAAAATCGAATTGAAGCGGCGCGCGATCTCGCGGGTGAGCTCGAGGTGAGGGATTTGGTCTTCGCCCACCGGAACGACGTCGCCCTTATAGAGGAAGATGTCGGCCGCCTGGAGGACCGGGTAGCCGAGAAAGGCGTAGTTGTCGACGCCCTTGGATTCCAGTTCCTTGAGTTGGGCTTTGTACGTGGGGACTCGCTCCAGCCATCCGAGAGGAGTGATGCACGAGAGCAGGACGTGGAGTTCCGCGTGCTCCGGGACGTGCGATTGGATGAAGATCGTCGCCCGATTCGGATCGAGACCGGCGGCGATCCAGTCGGCGATGTTCTCTCGGGAGAATTGGGCGATCTTCCGCGACTCCCGGTACTCGCTCGTTAGGGCGTGGAAGTCGGCGGACATGAAAAAGCACTCGTACTCTTCCTGGAGGGCGACCCAGTTCTGCACGGCGCCGAAGAAGTTCCCCAAATGGACGGAGCCTGTGGGCCTCATTCCGGAAAGGATTCGTTTCTGGGTCATGGCCGGGAACCTCGGAGACCGTGGATCATGATGGAGAGAAAATCGCGGCCGAAGGCGGCGTCGATAAGAATGCTCAGGCCCACGTAGAACGGGATGAGGAGAATCGAGATCGCCCCCAACCAAATGAGGGCGATGATGATGAAGAGTCCGAACGGCTCCACGCGGTCGAGGACTCGTTGGCCGGGTTCCGGGAGGAAGTAGCGCAGGACACGGGAGCCGTCGAGAGGGGGGATGGGGATCAAATTGAAGGAGGCGAGAAGCACGTTCATGAAAATCATGATCGCGAAGAAGAGACCGTTGTAGGTGAGCACCCGGGCGCCGCCGTCGTAGAGCGTCGCCGGCGCGGCCTTGTAGAGGCCGAACATGAGGCCGAAGGAGACGGCGGCCAGAAGCAGATTCGAAATCGGTCCCGCGGCGGAGGTGAGGACCATGCCGAAACCCGGGTTCCGAAAATTCATCGGGTTGATCGGGACCGGCTTCGCGCCGCCGAACGGGACTCCGACCGTGACGAGCGTGACGATCGGAAGGACGATGGTGTCGAACAGACTGATGTGGGGGAGGGGATTGAACGTGAGTCGGCCGCGATCGCGGGCGGTCGTGTCCCCCAGCTTGAGGGCCACCCACCCGTGGGCGATCTCGTGGAAGATGACCGAGAAGCCGAGGGCGACGACACCGATGACGATCCGTGGGACGTCCATGGCCGGTGGGATGATACCGAACGCCGGAGTCCGGAGTCCAGAGCGAAGCTATAATCCGAGACATGAGCTGGTGGGCTCGGACACTCGATCTTCTATATCCGCGGATTTGCGCGCTGTGTCGGGCCGGTGCCGAGGAGGCCCTTTGCGGCGGGTGCGCCTCGAGGATCGTTTGGTTCGCGGGAGAGGCCTGCCCGGCCTGCGGCGCGGAGATCCGGGGCAGGGTTTGCACGGCCTGTCTTGGACGGGAGCTGCGGTTTCGACGAGGTCTGGCCCTGGGAGCCTACTCGGGTCGACTTCGCGACGCGCTTCTCGCCTTCAAGTTCCGATCCGGCCGGTCCTTGGCCAGGATCTTCGCTCGACGGATGGCCGATCGAATTCGGGCGGACTCCCTCTCCATCGATTGGGTGACGTTCGTGCCGATGTCCCGGTGGCGCGTCTTGGCCGGACGTCGATACAACCCGGCGGAGCTTCTGGCGGATTCCTTGGCCCGCGAGCTTCGCCGACCGTGCCGCGCGTCTCTGCGGAAGATCCGCCGCACGCGTCCGCAGATGGAACTCGCCCTCGCCCGGCGTCTGGAGAATCCGCGCGGCGCCTATCGCGCACGAGGTCCCCTCTCGGATCGTTCCGTGCTCCTCGTCGACGACGTGTTGACGACGGGGGCGACGGCCAGCGCCTGTTCGGACGCCCTGTATGCAGGCGGGGCCAGGGAGGTGAGCGTCGCCGTGATCGCGCGGAGCCTCACCGACGGGGGCTGATGAGGATGGCGCTGCATCCCCACCGAGCCCAATACCCCGGCTTGCACTGGGTCGCCTTCCTCCAGGGAGACGGGTCGTGCAAGCGGAATTCGCTCGCGCGATACGAATGGATCGTGACCCAGTGGCTCCCGCTCGACGTCGAGCCTTCGAAGGCCTCCTGCTTGTTCGGGATGCAGACCACGGGTGGGACGCCTTCGCCCAACGAACGATAAAGATCCTGGGCCACGGGCGGGCGCGACTCCCAGCGACCTCCTTCGGCCACGAATCTCGAGCCGACATACTCGGCGTCGGGATCGATGATGGTGACCTCGAAGCCGTACGAGATCGCGATTCGGCCGAGTCGGCCGGGATTGAATCCGAACTTCTGGAGCAGGTCCCGCTTGACGAGGGGATTCTTCTCGATCGCCTTCTCGCTGACGACGAGTCCATGGCGGCGCATGGCCATGTTGATCGCCGCGATCCCGCACGAGCACCAATTCGCCTGGCGGACGATGGGCACGTCGAGCGAGATGTCCTTCTTGCGGTCGCCCATCCACCGAAAACATAGCAAAGAGAAAGAGGGCCGCAAGGGGAAATGAGATACGGAGAGCGCGAAGACGAACCGGGAGGAGAAGCGGCGACCCGTTTCCCCCGATCACTTCAAGTGCCGTCCTCGAAACTCGACGATCTCCGGAGGGGCGGAATTGAAATTGCTGTACCGAATCCACGACGGGCGCACGCGTACATAGATGAGCCCGCGCCATGTCCGACGATCGCGACCGTCGGGGAATCGTTCGAAGTAGAGCTCCTTCAGACGGTCGAGCTCGGCACCGAGCGGCTGGTCCGCTTCTCCCTCGTACTGTACGGTGCGCTCATCGCCCGGCGTGAGCCCGCCGACGACGAAAGCGATCTTGGGATTCTTCCGGAGGTGTTTCGCTTTCCGCGTCGTGTTGAGGGTGTCGAAGAAGATCTCCAGATCGTCCGTAACGATAAAGCCGACGACCGATGCCTGCGGCTCGTGCGACGGCGAAACCGACGCCTGCACCGCCAGCGAATGGTGGCGGAGGAATTCTAGAAGATCGGCGCGCGTGAACGTACTCTCCGTCTGGGATGATGCGGCATCGGACGACTTCGAGCGAAGTTTCTTCCTCATCCGGTTATAGTCTACCCTGGGTCTTCATCAGGAGGTGGCGATGATCGTGCTCCTCGCGCCGGCGAGCCGTCAAGACGGCACCGTGGACATCGATTTCTCCAAGGTCGAACCGACCGATCTACCCGTGATTCTAGAATAAACCAGGTTCCCCAATGCGCGCCGCCCTCTCCTTCCTTTTTCTCGCTGCGTGCGGCGGGCCTTCGTCCCTCTTGCAGACGCGGGCGGTCCGTCTCGATCCCGGAGGCACCACTCTCGAGGATGCCGCCGCGATGGGGGCCGACACCGCGATCGTCGCAGAACCGCCCAAGTCGACGACTCGCCTCCGAGTTTTTCTGAGCCTGCGCGTGGTCGATCGGGATTCGGCACATGCGGCCGTGAGGGCGGCCTCCTCGCGGACAGACGTGGAGGGCGTTGTCCTCGAGGGATTGGAGACGCTCGTCCTCGACGATGAAGTCGCCCGCGCTCTTTTCGGATGGCTGACACGCGCGACTCCCGAGGAGAAACCCGCCGAATGGAAGGCCTTTCGCCCCTTGGCGGTGGCCCAGCTCGTTCGCGATCTCCGTCGCGCCGTGCGGGAGGGCTTTCGGCTCCTGGCATGGGTATCCGAGAGCGGCGAACGAGACGCGCGGTTCTGGAACCTCGATGCGATCATTACGGAACCCCCGTCGAGTCGAGTAGTCACTCCAGGGGGAACTCCGCTCCGTACCGCGCGATCGGGGCCTCCTCTTTGGTGGGCGGCGTCGCTGGCGGAATTGGAGCGGGCCAAGTCCGTTGGGGGAGCCGGAATCGTCCTGGTGGGTTCGCATCCGGTCGAGAAGGTGCGGCAGGCATGGCACTGAGGCCGCCTCCCGACTGCCGAATCGTCCTCGATGAAATGGATGTGCGGAAGTGGCGGGTCGTCCTTCCCGGGCGACCCACCGGCGGCCGAATGTTCGCCGCGCTCTTCCTCCTCTGCTGGCTGGCGGGATGGGCCGTCGGCGAGGTCTTCGCCCTCCGCTCGATCTTCGCCCGGCAACGCGACCCGGGGATCGACGTCACCCTCGTGCTTTGGGCCCTGGGCTGGACCGCAGGGGGGCTCGGGGCGATGTGGCTCCTTCGTCGCGTCGTCGATCTGTCGTTCGGGACGGAGAGTCTCCTCCTCGACGAACGGAGAGTGAGGATCGTGCGTGCGCTCTGGGGTGGTGCCGCAGTGCGGGAATTCGAGACGGCCTCGATCGAGCGCTTCGAGGCCGGAGGATGGTGGGGATTGCGGATGCGTTTCGCGGGTCGCTCCGCCGGATTCGGCGCGGCGCTCACGGCCGACGAACGGTCGTGGCTTCTCGGCGAGCTCGAACGGATCCTGAAGGACGTTCGCGGTTGAGTTTTCGGCGGTCCGTTCATAGAATCCCCGCGTGTCCCTGGACGAGGAGCCTCTCGACCGCTTCCTGAACCGCCCGTTGGCCCGGTGGGCGGCCCGCATCCTCAAGCCCACGCCGATCACGGCCAACCAAGTTTCCGCCTTCGCCGGACTTCTCGGAGTATTGGCGGGAATGGCGATGGGGCTCGGAACTCCCGCGGCCTTGATCCTGGCCGCGATACTCCTGTGGGGACAACTTGTCTTCGACTGTGCGGATGGGGAATTGGCCCGACTTCGGGGAGGCGGAGGTTGGACAGGGCAGGTCGTCGACGGCCTCTTCGACTATGTCGTGGCGATCGCGATCCACGTGGGCCTTTGGGTCCTGATGGCGAAAACGCCGGGTTGGAGACACGAGCCCTGGTACGTGATCGGAAGCGTGGTGGCGCTCGCGGGATTCAGCATGGCCTTGCACAGCGCGCTCTTCGACGCCGCCAAGCAGAGCTTTCGGGCGAAGTTGGGCAAGAGCACCGGCTGGTCGGAAGATCCCGAGCGATTGCGGGAGAAGGTGCGGCAGGGGGGAAGCCTCTTGGAACGCCTTCTCCTTCCCTTCTACGGGAGCTATACCCACTCGCAGAGGCGGTTCGCGGCGTGGGTCGGGCCGAACGGCGCGCCGACCCAAGGGAGTTTTCTCGTGTGGAGCGTTCTCGGACCGACCTTTCGAGTGTCCCTTCTCGTCTTGGTCTTGGTGGCGTGCCTCTGGTCCCCGCGGGCGATCGGGCTGTACCCGCTCTTCGGAGGGGTGATCGCGAACCTGTTTCTCGTTCTCCTCGTGGTGGGCGCGCGTCGTCGGCGGAATTCTATGCCGGCGGAGACATGATTCGGGCCAGCACCGCTTCCGCCTTCGCGACATCCTCGGGGAAGTCGATCTCCGTCCAGGGGAGGTCGCCGACCTCGACGTAGGAGCACGGCACTTCCTGCATCAGGACGTTGAGGGCGTCTTCGTATTCGACGTCCACGACGCCGCGCCGGAGGAAGTCGTCGAACACGAGGCGCGTCGCCCAAAGCCAACTCTCCTGGATCGCGAAAAAGCCCACGCCTTCGCCGACCTTGTCCCAATCGCGGCCGACGCGACGCGCGATCTTCCGGCAACGACCGTCCTGGACGCCGACCATCATCTCCTCGCCGGTCTCGCTCGCGGTAGGGTCGAGGAGGAAACACCCCGGCGAATCGGTTCGAAGGAGCCGTCGCAGGATCTCCGGATGGTAGAGGACGTCCGCGTCCATGAAGACGGCGCTCCGCTGGAGTCCGTCGAGCCCCGCGTGCATCGAGAGGACGCTCCCGCGCGTGTACCGCGGATTCTCGACGTATCGGACCGGCATCGTGCCGAAGCGAGTTCCGAGGCGCGCGCGGATCTGGTCTCCGAAGTGGCCCACCACGATGGTGGTTCGCTCCACGCCGCCGGATTCGAGAACCTCCAGGTGACGCTCCAGGAGGGTCCGGCCTCCGACCTCGAGGAGCGACTTCGGATGTCGCTCCGTGAAGGGGCGGAGGCGCTTGCCCACGCCCGCGGCCATGATGACGGCTTCCTGGACGCTCATGGTTTTCCCCAGCGTTCGAGGACCGCGAGCAGCCGCTCGAACTCGGCCCGGGGTATCCAGCCCATATTCGCGATTCGGAAGGCCTCCCGTTCGAGGTTCCCCTGGCCTGCGTAGATCACGAATCCTTCGCTCTTGAGGGCGTCGTGGATCGACGCGTAGGCGCGACCCGCGGGGAGTCGCAGGGTCGTCAGCGTGTTCGAGAGTCGACGGTGTGGAAGCCAAAGCTGCAGCCCCAATCGCTCGTAGCCGGCTCGGAGAAAGCTCGCCGTGTCGCGATACCGCGAGAGCCGGTTCTCCAATCCCTCCTCTTCGGCCTCGCGGAGCGCTTCCCGAAACGCGTTGAGGATCGGGACGGCCGGAGTGAAGGGGGTGTTCCGCTCCGCCTGCTTCGAGCGAAGCTCCGCCAGGTCCAGGTAGACGCTCCGCCGGGGCGCGTCCAGGAGGGTCTCGACGTCGGCGAACACGAAGGAGACCCCCGGCAACCCTTGGAGACATTTTCCCGCGGTCCCGGCACACGCATCCGTCAGAGCGACGTCGATCGAATCTCCCGCCAGTCCGCTCACCGAGTCGACCAGGAATCGAGCGCCCGTCTCCCGCGCCACCTTCGAGAGCTCGGGGATCGGATTGACGAGTCCGGTGGTCGTCTCGTGATGGATAGCGGCGATGGCGCCCACGCTCTTCGCGCGCTTCGCGACCGCTTCCGGATCCGCCGGCTGCTCCCAAGGGAACTTCACCTCCTCGAAGGGGATGCCATGCGCCGCGGCCATCTTTGCGATTCGATCTCCGTATACGCCGTTGTTGACGACGAGGAGCTTCTGACCCCGAGGCACGCACGACGCGATCATGGCCTCCACGGCGCTCGTGCCCGATCCCGTGATCAGGACCGCCGTGTAGGAGCGGGGGAGCTGGAAGAGGTTCATGAGACGGGATCGAACTTCATCCTGGAGGTCGAAATATTCGGGCTCGCGGTGGCACATCGGTTCCATGGCCGCGGCCATCCGGACCCGCTCCGAGACGTTGACCGGACCCGGATTGAGGAGGATCATAGATCGGAAGAGCACCGCTCTGAACTCCAGTCACGTGGCCATCTCGTATGCCGTCTTC
>CAZGKV010000093.1:0-20480 GCA_964526305.1 uncultured Planctomycetales bacterium
GACCGGAGCGACGGCCTTGATGTCGTCGGGGGTGGCGTAGTCGCGGCCGCCGACGAGGGCGTGGGCCTGCGCCGCGCGCGTGAGATGGATCG
This sequence comes from uncultured Planctomycetales bacterium, assembly GCA_964526305.1. Lineage (GTDB taxonomy): Bacteria > Planctomycetota > MHYJ01 > MHYJ01 > JACPRB01 > JACPRC01. Next base: position 93 of record CAZGKV010000093.1, read on the forward strand.
CGCCTCGCGGGCTGATTCCGGCCACCAGCGCCTTGTCGGATCGAGTGCGGTTGGCGATCTCCACGACGTAGCCGGCCAAAGCCTCCTCGAAGCGGACGGTCCTGACGTGGTCGCACAACCGATCCACCTGCTCCGCGGTCACGACGGGGCGGAGCGTCTCCAAAGGCTCGCCGGATTTCCGGCTCTGGACGATGCGCCGCTCCTCCTCCGGCGTCGGGTACCCCATCCGCAGGACCATGAGGAAGCGATCGAGCTGCGATTCGGGAAGAGGGTAGGTCCCGGTGAACTCCAGGGGATTCTGCGTGGCGATCACCATGAACGGGCGTGCGAGCGCGTGGGTGACTCCGTCGACGCTCACGCTCGCCTCGTTCATCGCTTCCAGGAGGGCCGATTGCGTCCGTGGCGTCGCCCGGTTGATCTCGTCCGCCAGGAGGAGGTGGGCGAATACGGGTCCGGGGCGGAAGGCGAATTCGCGTTTGTCGGGATCGAAGACGGAGATGCCCGTGATGTCGGAAGGAAGGAGGTCCGGCGTGAATTGGACCCGCTTGAACGTGCAAGAGATCGAGCGCGAGAGTGCCTGAGCGAGGGCGGTCTTGCCGATTCCGGGGACGTCCTCGATGAGGACGTGTCCGCGTGCCAGGAGGGCGGTGATGGCCAACCGAATGATCTCGCTCTTCCCCACGATGACCGATTCGACGTTCCGGCGGAGGGAGTCGATCAGGGTAAGGTCGGCGGGCGCGTGCGGCATCTCGGCCGGATCGGAGATAAAAGAGGCCATTCGTTCGCGAACCTCAGGGCGATTATAGGGGCGGGGCTCGGAGGCCGCAAGGACGGAAGCGGTCCCGGAAGCCCCTCTGCTCTTTTGCTTGACACGGATTTTCCGGAGGGCTACATTTTTGCCGTTTTGACCGTGTTTACGCGGTTTTCTTGGTCTCGTGTTCCCTTCCGGGGGACGAAAGGAGCGATCGATGGGCGAAATCTTGGTGGTGCAGTCCAAGGTCCGTGATCTGGCGAAGAAGGCGAAGCTCCGCCTGTCCGGCGATGCGGTGGAGACCCTTTCGAAGAAGGTCCAGAAGCTGGTCGAGGAAGCCGGGGCGCGGGCCAAGGGCAACAAGCGCCAGACGATCAAGGCGCAGGATCTGTAATCGCCCAAGCAGATTTCACGACGGCCTCAGATCCGAGGAGGGTCTGAGGCCGTTTTGCGTTTTCTCGAGGTTCGGAAACCTGCCTTCGCCCCGGCAGTCTCGCTTCGATGGGATATACTCTCCGTGTCCGTCCCGCGGGGAGAATTGAAGAAGGGGAGAATCCGATGAAAGCGATCGCGTCTGCGTTGGCCATCATGGTTTGCCTCGGACCGTTCGGATGTTCCGAGCCACAGCCCGCTCCCGACAAGCCGAAGGATAGCGCTCCTCCGAGTTCCGACGGGGATGAAGATGTCGGTGCTGCCGCGGGCCCCCTGGTGGTGGCCCTGTATGCCGGGGCTACGGCGGCCGCAGGATGGCTGATCTGGCATGCCACTCAGCATGTCGCGGTGCATGTGGCGTGGGGATACATCAAGGACTGGTATCGGAAACGGAATCGCAATATCGATGCGGATAGCGCGTACGGAGACGGGATGGTGTTCTGCAACGAAGTCGCGGACGCCCAGTCCTTCGAACGATGTGCCTCTCCGAAAGACCGAAGCAAGTGTCCCAGACAGACGCAACTCTTCACCCGGTGGGAGCACAACTGGCACGTGCGGACCAAGCACGCCGTTCACACCAAGACGGGTGCGGAACTGGACGACCCCGAGAACAAGAACTGGCGCCCCGTGAAGCGGAAGGACGGACTCGTGGGATTTATGTGCGAAAAGTGCCAGCAGTGCTTCGACGGCATCCCGAAGGGAGCGAAGGCCAACTTGTCTCAAATGGATCCTCATACCTGCGCCATGCATGGGGGACATCGGTACTTCAACAGAGGAACCCGGACCAGCGCCAAGGAATGCGCTCATCCCATGGGGTACGACAATTAGCGTCCGGAGCGGAACACGCGGATCCTTCGCACGATAGATGTCGGACCTCCTCCTCCGCCACGACCATCGACATTCGGGACTGGGAAGAAGCGAATCGAATCGCGACCCAGGACGGCGGTGTTTTCGATGTCGGAGGTTGTGCGGCGTCCCGACGATGGAGAATCTGAGTACGGCTCGGATGATTCTTGGGCTTGGGTTGGTGCAATTATTATAGAACTATGTCCGCCGTTGCCCCGCCCGTCGATTCGCTTGACACCCCCTGGGGGCAGCTATATCATTCACGAAGTGGCGTGCCGCATCGCAAGCGGGGCTGGGGGAGCCGGTAGGTGCGGTCGTTCTCCGGAACAACCGAGCGACGGGAATTGCTGCGTGGAGGAGAACGAGGGTGCCTGACCTCGCGATCCAAGTGCAGGTCGTCAAGGGTCTGAACGGAACGGCGGTCGTTGCGCTGAACGGATCCATCGACGCGAAGACCGTCATTACGTTCCAGACCCATCTCAATTCCGTCAAGGAGCGGGGCATCAATCGCTTCATCCTGGACATGGAGAACGTGAAATACGTCAACTCCACGGGGTTGGGGTACCTCATCAACCTCTCGGACTCGCTGGGAGAGCACCAGGGAGGCATTTCGCTGGTGAAGGTTCAGCCCAAGGTCAAAGTCGTCTTCGACATGTTGGGCTTGAATGCGTTTTTCAAGATCTACAATACTCGCGACGACGCGTTGAAGGCCTTTTCCGGCGCGGAGATCGGCGCGAGTCCGGCCGAGCAGACGGTGGTGATCAAGTCGGCGAAACCCGAGGTGGAGCGCGCTCCCGTGCCGCTCCAGACGGCGACGGCCGTCGCGGAGCAGCCCGTCGTCGCCGCACCCGGGGCTCGGGGCATCGCGGCCGAGGCGCTCCACATCGAGTGCTCCTCCTGCAAGGCGCTTCTGGCGGTCAAGGAGCCCGGGACCTACAAGTGTCCCCGATGCTTCGTCCTGTTCAACTACTCGGGGGGGGGCAAGGCCACGTTCCTTCCGCGACGGAAGACCCTACCGGTGCAGTTCAGCCTCAATTTCAGCTCCGAATGCACCGAGGGACTTCTCGAATTCGTTCGGCGGGTGGCGAGAAGGGCGGGATTCGCGGACGGGACGCTCGATCAGATCAACGAGGCCGTCCGGGACACGGTCAAGACGATCCATCGCCACTCGTACGGCGGGAACGAGAACAACATCTATCACGTTCAGCTCATCGCGAACGATACGGAGCTCGAGTTGCGCTTCGCCGATTACGGAGCCGCGCTCTCGGCCGATCGCCCGGACGAGTCGGGCCGGAACCTGTTCTCCGTCGCCCGCTCCGTGATGGATCGGTTCGAGCTGAAACATCATCCCAAGGGCGGGAATTTCGTGGTCGTCACCAAGACGGCGAAGAAGGAGTCTTGATGTCCTACCTGTCCGCATTCCTGGGAAACCTCGGCGCTCCCGAGATCGTGATCATCTTGGTCGTGATCTTGCTCCTCTTTGGGGCGTCCAAGATCCCCGAGCTGATGCGGAGCATGGGCTCGGGCATCGGCGAGTTCAAGAAGGGGCTCAAGGACAGCGTCAAGGAAGAGCCCAAGGAGCCGGCGAAGACCGAGGAAAAGAAGTAGCCGGCGGTCAGCGCGTCACCTTCAGCCGGCCGCCCCCGTCCGCACGTACCTCCGCGTCCACGATCAGCCCCAGCGATCGAACCTTCTCGAAAAACGCCAGGAGATCGGTTCGAGGAAGGAAGGCGAAGAACCGGCGTCCCCGGGCATCCGCGATGAGAGGCAGTTCGTCCGCGAACAGCGTCTTGGTTTCCTTGAGGAACTCGATCTCGACCTTGGGGTGGTCGCTGGAATCGAGGAGGTAAAAGATGCCGAGGATGTTCCGCGTTCGGGGGAGCTCGATGAGCCGCTGAGCGCCGACCAGCCAGGCCCGATCGCCGGATCGGAGGGCCCATAGCCCGAGCTCGTCGTAGTAGGTGTGCTCGTCGTCCGTGGCGAGGCCCGCTTTGGCCCTTGCCTGCTCGAGCGAGAACTCCCGCTTCCGCACCGTCCCTCCGATCTCCACCCGCAGTTCCGAGGGACGGTCGACGACCTGTTCCGCGTACGGGAAAATCACCACCCGATGGCCGGGGACGTCTCGAGCGGGGGAGGGGACGAGCCTCTCCTCGAGATCGCGGCCGAACAGTCGGAGGTAGCGCACTTCCTTGTCCGCTCGCTTCTCGAAGTACACCCGCCGCGACACCTCCGCGAGATCGTAGCGGTAGTACCGGAGCAAGGTAATGCGGGGAAGGTCCAGGAGCCGAAGTCGAAGGCCGAAGGAAATCTCCTCGCCCGGAGCCAGAAGTCCGCGGTTGAATACCGGTGCGGTCGATTCTCTCGAGTTTCGCTCGTACAGAAACGTATCGGCGCCCGTTTGATATTCCGTCCGACCCGCTAGTGAGACCTGCCAGGTGGCTGCGAAGGATTCGCTTCCGGCGGGAGCCAAGTGGCAGAGCACGACATAGGACGGAGTTCCGTTGCGAATCCGGACGCGGAAGCGCCCGATCTCGCCCTCGGCCTGATGGCCCTCGAGGGTGGCCTGCACCGCGAGGTCGTTCCCCGGATCCGCGCGCCGCTCGGGTCCGCCCGAGCAGGCGCACGCCACCCACAGCGGCCACAGGAGCGCGCGTTTCATCAGGATCTAGACGGGGGCCTCCCGGCTCGCCCCTTCAATCCATCGTCTTCTGATCGGCGCCGCTCGGCCCCTTCCACAGGGCGTCCTCCTTGCCGCAGGTCTGGACGTCCCCCGACTTCCGGATGACGTTCCCGCCTTCGTCCCCTCCGTGATTCGCGACCTTGTCCGCGCCGATCGCGTCTCCGTCTCCGACCACCGAGGAATTGATGTTGTTCTTGGGTCCACGATAGTCGGTGGTGTTCGGACCCTCGTTGATCCCTTGGAGCGGACAGTGGAAGATGTCGCCGAGAGTGGGATCGATTAACTGGGTATCGGGCTTTACGAGCTTCAGCCAGAACGCCCCTCCGGTATCCTGGGGCATCCACTTGTTCTTTCCGCCATACTTGATGGCGTAGTTCGACTGCATCTTGTACAGCTGGCTGAGATTGTTCATGCACGCCGTCACTTTGGCGTTACGGATCGCGCGCGCGATAGCGGGAAGCAAGAGCGCCGCCAGCACGCCGATAATCACGATGACGACGAGCAACTCTACAAGTGTGAAGCCTCTTTTCCGTTGCAGCATGATGACCTCACGTTCTTGTCCCTCCACCGCCCCCGACCTCCCGCGTTCCCCCCGGATGGGGAGAACGCGGGACAGAGGTTAGTACTGGGTCTTCTGGTCCGCCCCGGTCGGACCTTTCCACAGGGGGTCGTTTTCCCCGCAGGTTTGTACGTCGCCCGATTTGCGGATCACGTTCCCGCCTTCGTTGGTTCCGTGGTTGGTGGCTTGGTCCGCGCCGACCGGATCGCCGTCGCCGTAGGAGGCGCTGTTGATGTTCGTCTTGGGCCCCCGATAGGAGGAGGCGGCGATGCCTCCGCTCCCCGAGAGCGGGCAGGCGTAGATGTCGCCCAGCGAGGTGTCGATGAGGGGCGGAGTGGTCTTATTGAGCTTGAGCCAGAAGTCCTTGCCGATTTCCTCCGGCATCTTCTTCTGGGAGCCTCCGAACTGAACCATGTAGTTGCCCATCATCTTCCACATCTGCGAGAGGTTGTTGGCGCAGCCCGTCACCTTCGCGTTTCGGATGGCCCGCGCGATCGCCGGCAGGAGGAGCGCCGCGAGGATTCCAATGATGACGATGACGACGAGAAGCTCGACGAGCGTGAAGCCCCGCCTGAGTTTGTCCCTCATCTGAAAGCCCCCAGAAATAAGAGATGAAATAAAAAAAGCACGGGTCCCTGAACGCCAGGAACGTTCATCCGTGCATCAAGAAGGAGGATATCCCTCGATTTGGGGGTCGTCAACAGCAAAAGTGGTTAAGGCAATTGTGAACTCAATGCCGGTGGAGCGCCCCCTCGGCCGCGCATGTCGGGCACCACCGGGTCTTCCCGCAGGCGTGACCCCGGAGCGCGGCCTCCTGGCCGCACGCGAAACAGAACTTGGTCGTGCCGCAGGCGTGAAGCGCCGTTGCCTCCCGCTCGCACCGGGGGCAGAAATAGGTACGCTGGTCGCAGCGGTGGTCTTCGCCGCCGTCCACCCGGCAGACGAAACAGAAGAACTTCGTCTTTCCGCAGACGTGTGCGGGTCCCCCTTCGACGGAGAGACCTTGACGGCGGCATCGCGTTCCGGGACAGAGTCGGGTCCGGCCGCAGGCGTGGTCCTCTCCGACCTCGGCGCGGCATCGGTCGCAGAACTTCGTGCTTCCGCACCCGTGATCGCGACCGACGTCGCGGGTGCAGATTCCGCACCACCGGGTCGTCTCGCACTCGTGTTTGTCCCCGGCCCGCGCGTCGCACCGCGCGCAGCGATCGGGCGCGGGGGCCGTCGGAGGAGCGCTCCCGGTGGGACCGGGTCCCGGCGATCGCCCGCATCCCGCCGTCGCGAGGATCGCCAGCGCTATTCCGGAGAACCCAAGACTTCGCACAACTTCTCCTTGGCCCACCGCAGCCGGTCGGCCGTATCCGCTTCGAGATTGAGGCGCAGGAGGGGCTCCGTGTTGGAGGGGCGCAGATTGAACCACCAGTCCGTGTACGCGATCGTGATCCCGTCCAAGCGGTCCTGCCGGCCGTCGGGGAACAATCGGGTCATCCGTTCCATCATCGCGGGCTTGTCTTCGACGTGGAAATTGAGCTCTCCGGTCGCGTGCGTTCGGCGCAGCGGCGCGAGCAACTCGGTCAGAGGACGATCCGCATGTCCGAGAAGATCGAGCAGCTTCGCGAAGGCCATCATTCCGCTGTCCGCAAAGAAATGATCGCGGAAGTAGTAGTGCCCCGAGAGCTCCCCCCCAAGGACCGCCTGATGTTCGCGCATCGTCGCCTTGATGAACGCGTGGCCTACCCGTTCCCGGATGGGCCGGCCGCCCGCCTTCGCGATCTCCTCCGGTACGACCCGACTGGAGCGCAAGTCGTAGACGACGGCCGCTCCGGGGCTGCGTTCGAGCTCGGCCCTCGCAAGCAGAACCGTGACGAGGTCGCTCGGGATGCGGCGACCGTCCGGACCCAGGAACATGCATCGGTCTCCGTCCCCGTCGAAGCAGACCGCGAGGTCGGCCTTCTCCGCCGTGACGGCGGCCGCGCTGTCGCGGATGTTTTCGTCCTTGAGGGGATTGGGCTCGTGATTCGGGAAGCGGCCGTCGGGACGGAAGCACAACCGGACGAAGGAGACCGGGAGGTCGCCGAAGATCTCGTCGAAGTGCGCCCCCACCGCTCCGTTCGCGGTATCCACGACGATCTTCAGGCGGGGCGGATCGGTGACGAACCGTCGTAGGTGTTCGCGATAGTCGTGGAGGACCGATCGACGTTCCACTTCGGCCCCCTTCGACTCGAGCGACGCCGTTTTCGTGAGAGACTCGATCTCCTTGAGCCCGGTGCGCTCCCCGATCGGGAAGGCCTTCTCCCGGCAGATCTTGAATCCGATCCAGTCCTGCGGATTGTGCGAGGCGGTCACCATGACGCCGCCGTCGAGCTCGTACTGACCCACGGCGAAGTAGAGCATGGGCGTGGTGCAGAGGCCGATGTCCAGAGCCTGCGTTCCCGCGCGGGCGATCCCGCGGATCACCGCATCCGCGATCGACGGGGCGCTCCTGCGAACGTCGCGACCCACGGCCAGCCGGCGGGCCTGGAGAAATCGCGCCACCGAATGTCCCAGGCGAAGCGCCAAATCCTCGTCGATCTCCGAGGGGTATTTTCCCCGAACGTCGTAGGCCTTGAAAACGGCCATGATCACTTTCGCTTCTGGTATCGGACCCGGAGCATCCCCCGCCGCGCCTCTTCCCGTTCCTCCGCCCTCTCGGGACGATCCTCCCAGGCCTCCATCATCAGCACGTACTGCTCGTCCGCCTCGGCGTTGCGATTGGCGTCCTCGAGGGATTGCGCGTACCGCATCCACGCGAAGTCGAATTCGGGGTCCTGCGGGAAGTTCGTCATGAACTTCCGATAGGCGTCCGCGGAGCGCTCCGGTCGCAGGGTCTTGTAACAGACGCCTCCGACGCGCAGCTGGAGCCAGCGATGAAAGGAGGTCTTCGGATTCCGGTCGATGCGCTCCTGGTAGTAGTCCATCAGCGGATTGCTGGCCAAAACCATCGGGGTGGCCAAGAGAGCGATGAAGAGGGCGATGGCGAAAAGCGTTTTCTTCCAGGACATACTTCAGTACCTCGTACGGAAGTATACCACTTCCGAGGTCACCGGCGCGGCGGCCAAAACGTGGAGACGAGGAGATCCAGGAGGAAGAACCCGATGGCCGCCAGGAGAAAGGTCGCGCGACCGCTCCGGTGGATCCGTCTCCGGGCCGGTCCAGCCTGAAAATCTCCCGCCTGTCGGATTCGCGTTCCCCCCGTCCTTCGCGCGATTTCGGCGATTTCGGCCGTGTCGGGACCGAGTCGACGATACTCCTCGGGGTACGGGGAATGGTGCACCCAGTTTCGACCGCGAACCCCTCGAATGCGGTAGACGACCATACCCGGCGGGGAGGGAGGGCACGGGGTTTCCCAACGGGTGCGGGAGGTTCGAAGAAGCCGCATCTCGCCTCGGCGATCGTCGGGCCCTTCGAAGTCTACGATGAGCTCGTCAGGTCCGTCCTCCGGGCCGAGCGCGGAGAGGCGCCATTCGAGTCCCTCCCGCGACAGGTTCAAGGAGAACTTCCCGACGGCTCCGGGAGAAACGCCGGCGACGACTTGCGCGATCAGTTTCGGGAGATCCGTCCAGCGATCCAGTCCGCCGGCCCATTCCGCGCCAAGCCCGAACATCGCCGCGGCCGTCCGGCCTCGCCCTGCGGTGCGCATCGCCAGGATCGGATGATCGTCGCACACGACCGCGAGCTCGACGGCGGGCTTCGTGGAGACGCGGTTGATCCACTGCGGTTTCGGCCAGGATCCGACCCCTTCCGTCTCGGGGTGCTGCCCCACCGGCTTCATCGGACCGCGGGGGGCGACGAAGGGTTGCAAGGACTCTCGCACCAGCTTCGCGAGGAGGGCGGAGACCAACTCCCAGTTGGCCACCGGGATCGGAGTCGAAAGCCGCGTAAGGGGGGCGGAAGGTTGGTCTCCGGTCAGGACGAAGGTGAGCCCGATTCGGCGGACTTCCAAGTCGGAGCGCAATTCGTCGAAGAGCGCGTCGGATTCTTCCGGAGCCGTCGCCCCGTCCGAGATCAAGAGCACGTGCTTTCGAGGGGCGGCCGCCGTCTCCAGGAGCTTGACGGCCTCCCGGATCGAGTCCGCCAGAGCGGTGGGGCCGCCCGCCTCGAGGGAAGCGACCGCCGCGCGGAGCGTCGCGCGGTCCCGAGAGAGGGGGGCGAGCGGCGAGCGGCCCGGGGCCGGAATCACCGTCGCCAAGTCTCGTTCGCGCAACTCCTCCAAGGCACGGGCCAAGGCGTGCCGCGCTGCGTCGATCTTCGTTCTTCGATTTCCCGGAATCTCCACGTTCATGCTTCCGGAGCGGTCCAGGACGACGACGAGCGCCAGGGTCTCGTCCGGGAAGGCCCACACGGGGAGGATTTCCTCGAGCGGCGTGTCGGAGTAGCCGCCCGGGCCGAACGAATTCGGTCCGCCGAAAACGCACACCCCTCCTCCGAAGGATCGGACGAAATCCCGGAGGCGACCGAGCTCCTCCGAGCGGAGCCCTCGGACGGGAAAGTCGTCGAGAACGACGGCGTCGAACTCGAACGGCTCGCGGAAGGCCGTGGACTCCGTCACGGAGAATCGCGGCTGGGCGCGCAGGATCCTGGCCGTGGCCGATGCTCCCGGAGAAAGAACGAGGATTCGGCGTTGATCCGAGGTCAGCTGCACGGTCCGGCGCGCGGTGTCGTTTCGCGGACACGCGTCCTCGAACGACCGAGTCCGAAGAGAGACGGAAAACTCGGCGCGGTCCGCGATCGGAGGCGCGGAGAATCGGACCACCCGAGGGGTGTCTCGGACCAGCGTGACCTCCTGGGAGCTCTTTCCGAAGGGAGCGTCGAGGAGCACTTCGATCGTACCTTCGCGACCCGACTCCAGTTCCACCTCGATGGTCCAAGACTCCTTCGGGGAGACGAAGGCGGGGGCTTCCACGCTCAGGATCCGGGCGTCGGAAGGACGGAGGGGACCGATCGCGAGGGCGTGGACCGCGATTCCGCGGGCGGCGCAGGCCGGAAGGACGCGACGGGCGTCGCCCCGTGTCGCGCGGGCGTCCGTCATCACCACGATGTCCGCGTCGCGATCCGAGGGAATCCTGACGAGGGCGGCCTCGAGCGTTGCGCCCAGATCGGTTTCGTCGGCGGGCGCCGCGGGCGGAGGATCCCCGGGGAAGCGCGACGGCGGGCCCTCATAGAGCGATGCGGGCGAATCTCCGATTGCCAGGACGGCGACGTGGTCGAATCGCCCGGCATCCGCGGCGGCCAGTCTCCACGCGTCGAGCGGGGTCAGGGATTCCGGGTCGCCCGGCACCGCGGCGGATCCGGAGAGGTCCAGGAGATAGACGCGCATGCGGGGACGGTATCCGCCCGGCAGTTTCACGTCGAATGCGGCGGCCACGAGCAGCCCCGCCGTGAAGAGCTTGAGAAGCACGAGAAGAGCGAGCCGCATCCGACGTCACCTCGCCCGTGCGAGAGGCCTCCGGCTTAGGAGGAGGCTGTAGAGCCAGAGCGAGTAGTCGTCGAAGGCCTCGGGGTCCTGGAAGGCGAGCCACCCCCAGGATCCCCGCGTCGCCAGGACGCGGATTCCGTCGTTCACGGCGGCCCCGCGGTGGGTTCGGAGGATGGCGTCGGCGAATTCCCGGAGCCCGACGCGCTCCTCGCGCCTCGAGCGAGGGTCGACGTGAACGAACACGGTGCGCGGGGTGGCGCGAAAGGCATGGCGGGCGGTTACGTACACGTCGATGAGAGGCTCCTTCGTCACCACGGCCCCCAGATAGAGGAACGGCGCCATCCAGGGGAGCGGCTGGGATTCGGCCCCCACGCTCACGCTGAGGCGGAGATCGTCCCAGGTGATCCGATCCGCCTCGACCGGCCGCGGCGGCCGGAATCCCGGGCCGGTGGGAACCACCAGGGTCGGAATCCCCGCCTTCCGCAATTCGATTTGCACCCGCTCGGCCGGTACACGAGCCACGTCGCGCAGAATCATCCCGCGGGACGAATTGAGCCGGCGCGCGATCGCGGCTCCCGCCTCTCCCGTCACGGCGGAGGCGACGGAGGCGATCCTCCCGACGCTCGTCAACTCGTCCGAAGTCCGGAGGAGCGCAAAGCGAGGCTCGACGACCTGAACGGGTCCGAGGTAGACCCCCTGCGTGCGGGGTTCCTCGGGAGCCGTGAGCGGCTGGAAATAACTGCGGGGCCGGCCGTGCCAGCGCGAGGGCACGGCGAGTTCCTCCGGCTGAAAGGAGTCGGCTTGGCGGAATCGGCGAGGGAGGACGACGAATTTCGCCGCGGCTCCCATCAGGGCGCCGGCGACGAATCCTCCGATGTGGGCGAAGTAGGCGACTCCCGATCCGGTGTTCGCGGAGAAGATGAGCTGTTCGAGGAACCAGATTCCGATCCAGACCCACGCCGGCCAGCGGAAGATCGTGATGATGAAGAAGAGGAAGAGCACCTTGACCTTGTGGCGGGGGAAGAACAGGAGGTAGGCGCCGAGCACTCCCGCGATCGCGCCCGAAGCGCCCAAGGTGGGTACGGAGGCGTAGTGTATCGGGCCCGAGGCCGTCGACATCGGGGTGGTAAAGACGTGCACCGCCATCGCGATATGCAGGGCATCGGCGGCGAGTCCGCAGAGCAGGTAGAAGATGAGATAGGGGACATGGCCGAGCTTGTCCTCGACGTTGTCGCCGAAAATCCAGAGGAAAAGCATGTTGCCTCCCACGTGGAGGAGACCGGCGTGGAGGAACATGCTGGTGAAAAGCGGGATCCATGTCGAAGGCACGTCGATCCGCACGTCCTTGGGGATCATCGCGAATTCGGCGAGGACGCCGGGGCCGGGCTTGGGGAAACAGAAGAGGAGGAAGACGACGATATTGATCGCGAGGAGGGAGTAGTTGACGTATGGGGTTTTCTCGCGCGGGTTTTCGTCCCCGATCGGGAGGAACATGCGCCGATTATCTCACAGCGCGGCCGGGCCGCAAGACGAAAACACTGAAACCACAGAAGCGAGCCACTGATTCCACGGGAGCTGGGCCCTCGTCACCGCGCGGGGCGGACGTCTGCGGGGGGGGAGGTCCTGGGCAATCTTGCACCCAAGGTGGAGAAGAGTTCCGTAGGATAGGAGGCAAGCGAACGAGTGCTCGGAAGGGCTCCGCGGGACTACGGTGGTCTATCGCGTGCCGGCGTACATCGTCCGCGTAGAGGGCGGCAGCGGATTCGAGGCCGTCCGATTCGGTCTCCAGAACCGGGGGTGCCGGGAAGCCGGAGGTCAAGATCGAGGTGGCGTCCTATCCTATGGCTCGGCGGGGGTGATCGACGGATCGTCCCCAATAATGCCTCGGTCCGTACGTTTCACCCCCGGAGATGATCGCCGCGCTCGCCCTGGCCTTTCTCGTGCAGGACCCCAGTAGCCAGGCAGGGGAGGTCTATGAGGCCGTTCTCGCGATCCTCCGCGAGATGCGTTCCCTCGCGGAAAAGGGAACGAATCAAAAGGAGATCGACGAGCGCATCTCCCGCATCGACGCCATCGCCGACGTCAAGACCTTTGCCGGACGGAAAATCCTCCAGGGTACTCGACCGGTGAAGATCCAGGCTTCTCGAGGCATTCGTCCGGCAGGAGTGCCTTGGGGGCGGATCCGCGATGCCGTTCGGAGGCTCGAGGGGGGAAACCAGACGGTCGTCTTCACCTACAGCTTCATCATCTCGGGGACGTCGATGGAGAAGGGACCGAGTCTCGAGCTCAAGGATCATCTCGACGGCGTGCCCTCGGCGGCCGAGTTCCGGCAGGAGATCCGCGAGGCACTCGCGGTTTGGGAAGAACTCTTCGAACGGACCTTCAGCACCGCGCACGGATACGGGGGAAACCTGGAACTCCGCTTCGTCGAGCTCGGAGACGAGAAGGGCACCTCGTTCGGGAGTAACCGCTCGACGGAGCCCTACCCGGTGCCGGGCCGCGAGAACCTCGGGGATCTTCGGTACGGGATCGAAAGGCTCGGCACGACCGCCAGCCCCCATTCGCCGATGGGACGAACTCGGGAGGGGATGGGCGACGACGGTGGAGACGTACACTTCGATTCCGGTCAAGACTGGCGGTGCGACCGATCGGACCGCGGCGGGAGGACGAGCGTGAAGATCGTCGCGGCCCACGAGACGGGCCATGGGCTCGCTCTCCCTCACGACGAAACGAGCACGCCGATGGCGCTGATGAATCCTCGAACCATCGTGACGGGCTCCTTCTGCCGTAAGTTTCCCGACGGGCTGTACTTTGAGGGATCCTCCGAACGGGCGGCCATCGTGGCCCTGTACGGAGGGGAGATTTCGCTCCGCACCCGGGAGCCGTTCCGACTTTCGGGCGTGGAAATCGACCTTCCCTCGGTGAGCGCCGCGACGCTTGGAATCAGCGCGCTCAAGGTTCGGACGCCCCACGAAAAGGCCGACGCCATTCGCCGTCTCGCGGCCGCCGAAAAAACCCTCGTCGCGATCAAGACGGGCCTGACGCACGAGTAACGCCCTCGTCGCGATGTGCTACACTTCCGATGTGGGACTTCTCCTCCGCGTCATTCCTTGGACGCTTCTCCTCGGAGCCTGCTCCAACGAACTCGAGAAGCGCCCCCCCAAGAGGACGGCAAGCCCCGTGATGGAGTCTCCGGCGGGAACCGGATGGAAACGGGCGTGGATCGAGGTCGTCATTACCTCTACGCCGCGGGGAGGTCGGGGAGGATTGGGGAATCACTGGAGCGTTCAGCATGACCTCGTGGTCGATATCGGAGGCTCGGAACGACGTGTCGCGATTTTCAGGTCCGCCGACAACACGGCCGCGGACGCCGACGCCCAGTACGGGTTGCGAGTCTCCGGCGATGGAACTCGTCTTGCGTACCGGCGGAACGGTTCGGCCGAATGGAGGCTTGCCGTTCCGTGCGCGGGAGATCGCATCCTCCACTGTGTTCATCTTGGCTCCGGAGCGGACGACCCCTTTGGAAAGCTCCCCGGAGCGAGAGAATTGGTGTTGTCGATCCTGGACCAATGCGGCCAGGACAGGGACGAGATGAACGGCGCGGCCTCCTCCGCGACTTCACGACCCGAGGATCGGGAAATCGGATTGGCCTTCGCTAGGGCGGCACTTCGTCCGGATACGGCGTTCGACCTCTATCCGCAGCCTTCGGCCATCGTCGAGTTCCTTCAGGGTCTCGCGAGGAAGGAACCCGAGGTCCGGGAGCTTTCTCTGCAAGCTCTTCGAATCTCGTCCGCGGAACCGCCGGTTCTCGCCGTGGCGAATGCCGCAGCGATCTTGCAGCAGTGCAAGGAAGAGGCGGCGCAGGAGGCGATCGCTGCGTGCGCTCAGGCGCTGGTTCCGCGAACGGGGGACTATCACTCGTCGTCGCAGAAACCCCTCTGTCAGCTCCTGGCGCTCCTTCTCGTTCAGTGGACGCAGCGTCACGGTACGGCATCCGAACGTGCGGCTTCGACGATTCTCGCGACTCTTCGTCAAGGGAAAGCCTCGTTGATCGTGGAGGTATGCTTCTTGCGGGCGTATCTTGTCGCACGCCCGGAACTCCCGCGAGATCCTCTGAAGAAACTGGCGAAGGCGCCTTGCGAGGGCTGCTCGCTGCAGTGGCCAGCGACAAACGAGGAGTTCGAGAAGATGATCGGGGCGTACTCCGAGCGGATGGCTGGGCACCATCTCGGATGCTTCCTTCGCAGCGCGGGGATTCGGGCCGAGGGATAGCTCAGAGCCCCTGCAGGATCTCGTCCGCCTGGGCCAAGCTCTCGCCTTCGGGGTCCTGCTCCAGGGCCCGGAGTCGCGTTTGCGTGGCTTCGAGATTGCGGCCCATCCGGTGGAAACACTCGGCCAATAGCGCGAGCGTGGCGGGCCGCATCCGGATCTCCATCGCGCGCTCGAACGAGCCCTTCGCCTCCTCCGGTCGACCGACGGCGAGGAGACAGATTCCACGGGCGACGCAGATCTCCTCGTCGCCGTAGCAGCCGCGGGCCAAGGCGATTTCGATGCACTCGAGGGCCTGGGCGTGGCGTCCGAGTTTGAGAAGGAGCTGGGCCTTTAGACCCCACACGACGGCGGGGGGATCTTGGCCGAAGAGAATCCGATCGTACCCCTGAAGGGCCTCCTCGTACATTCCCTCGCTATCGAGTCGAACGGCGGCGAGCGTTCGGGAATCGTGGGCCAGTTCGCCCGACGTGGGACGAGCGAAGAACGGTGACCTTTCCATGCTCTACCTCCTCCGTGGAGAGAGCAAATCCCGGGCCTTCTGCGGGGACGCCCCACCCAGTGTACCCGATGGCCCATTGGAAATACATCGATTACATTTTGACCAGCGCTGGGGCGGCCCGGTAGGATGCCGGGCCTGCGATGACACCGGACTTTCCTCGCCGGATCGGATTTTGGGGCGGCTCGGCCATCATGGTGGGCTGCATCATCGGCAGCGGAGTCTTTCGAACCCCTGCCGCCATCGCCAAGGAGATGGGAAGTCCGATGCTGGTCCTCGCCTTCTGGTTGGCGGGCGGATTCCTCTCCCTCTTCGGAGCGCTCGCCTACGCCGAGCTCGGCACGATGTTCCCGCGCTCCGGGGGAATCTACGTCTACCTCAACCGCGGATTCGGAGGGCCTGTCTCTTTCGTTTTCGGCTGGACCTACATGCTCCTCGCGAAGCCGCTCGCGGCGGCCGCAATCTCGATGGTCTTCGCGGAGCACCTGAATCAGCTCCTCGGGGTGGCGTGGGATCCCCGCATCGCGACGTGCGTACTCTTGGTCGGCCTCACGGCGCTCAATACGCCCGGCACCCGACTCGGAGCGGGAGTGGCGATCGTGCTCACGGCGCTGAAGGTCCTAGCCCTGGCGGGAATCGTCGGACTCGGTCTTGTCTTGTTCCAGGGGAACTCGGCCAATTTCGCGGCGACTCCCGCGCCAAGGTCCATTCTCTCCGCGGTGGCGCCGGTCATGGCCGCCGTCCTGTGGACCTACGACGGATGGAGCGACGTCGCGGCGGTGAGCGGCGAGGTGAAGGAACCTCAACGCACTCTTCCGCGCATCCTCCTCGCGGGAACGATGGCGGTGACGCTTCTCTATCTCGCCGTGAACGCCGTGTACCTCTGGTTGGTGCCCCTCTCCGAAATGAGAACCGTCTCGACCGTCGCCCCGTTGGTCATGGAGCGACTGGTGGGTCCCATCGGAGGGACCGTCGTCACGGTGATGATCCTGGTTTCCACTTTGGGCGCCTCGCACGGCTCCATCTTGACCGGTGCTCGCGTGACATGGGCCCAATCGCGAGACGGGCTCCTCTTTCGGTTTTTGGGGCGGGTGCATCCCACGTTCGGCACTCCCGACGTGTCCCTCTGGGTGCAGGCGGCGCTCTCGTGCGTGGCGGCCGTCTTCCTGGGGACCTTCGAGCGTTTGGCGGGCGGGTTCGTCTTCACGATGTGGATTTTCTATGCCCTTGCCGTCGCCGCAGTGATTCTCCTCCGGATCCGTCGGCCGGATCTCGAGCGTCCGTATCGATGCTGGGGATATCCCGTGCTTCCGATTCTCTTCGTCGCCGCTGCGGTCGCGGTGACGGTGCTCTCCATTTTGGACTCGCCTAGCACGACTCTTCCGTGGCTGGGAGTTCTCCTGGCCGGCGCGCCGGTGTATTACTTGTGGAGGCGGATTTCGGGCTCTTCCGGCTAGCCAAGATGGCATCGAGTAATGCGGACAGCGAGACGCGGAAATGGCTCGGCTTTTCCACGGTCTCGATGAGTCCGATAAGGCGTGAACGGTCGCTCCGGAAATCCGTCCGAAAGGCGATGGCCCGCCCTCGCGAACGCTCCGCAAGGAAGGTGTTTTCACCAGAGAGGGCACAAAGCACGCTGAGACGAGCCCCTGTGCTGTTCTCGTTTCGGACCCCAATCTCCATTCTTGGCCTCTTTGTGGTAGAGAGTGGCTATCCGCGAAGACTTCCCTGACTGAGGGGGGCCAATCCGCCAAGGCCGAACTCGGAACGGAAGGCTCAGAACGCGGGTGGACGGGAGCCGAAGATCCGACGGTGAGCACGCCGAAGGACCGCCCCCCCCACCAGTCCCAGCGGTGCAGAGACAAGAAGGGCAACGGGGAGAAGAAGGAAGACCACTCCGTGGAGCAACCCGACACCGTATAAGCCGACCAAGTTCGCATCCAGAGAGAAGTTGACTTCGACGGTCAGCCAGACCAGGGGAACAATCAAGACGAGCTCCGCGAGGATGACGCCTGCGATCATGAGCCCGCGCCCGAGGCGCGAGGGAACCTCGCTCTTCCAGAGACGGTTGTACTCTTGGACAACCCAGGAGACGAGGAGAAGGGTCAGGAGGGCGAGGGACGAAGCGGAAAGCCAGTACCCTGCCTGAGGAACGACTTCGACGTCGAAGTGGGTCGGGGCGGGTGGAACCCAAAGCGCCAGGACGGCACCCGCCGCTCCCGTCCCCACAGTCGCCATCGTGCGCAGGGCCAATCTCCACCCCGGTCCCATGCGTCTCCAGGCCTGGGTTCCCAGGGAAAGGAACAGAAACAGGGCGGCGATCCCGGTCGGAAGGAGCAACCAAGCGCCCCCGGGACGTGCGAGGAGCGCATATCCTGTGTGGGTTTCGGTGCGGATCTCTTTCTTAGGAAGGGGTACCCGGGTTGCCGGCTGACCGATCGGATCGGAATTCAGCACCGCAGGAGACGACATCGTCCCGCAATCCTTCATGGTGTAGACGAGCGTGGCGAACGGAAGGAGGAAGCCGACATGGATCCCCAGGGAGAGGATCCGAAGAATCCAAGGACGCGTCGTGCCCTTTTCCATCTGAAGGGAGTATATGCTGCGTCGGGGGGAAACTTACGGCGATTCGGGCGTCAGCTCCTCGGCGAGTTGGCGAAGGAAGGCGCGCAAGAACTCCGTCCGCCGACGCGCCTCCTTTCGTCCCTCCTCGGTCGTCATCGTCTCCGCGAGCCGAAGCAATTTGACGAAGAAGTGATCGATCATCCACCGGCGGTCGTCGGGCTCCCGATGTTCGAGGAAGGGGTCCTCGGGATGAAAGTAGCTCGAGCCCATCCGTGTCCCGCAGGAAATCGTCCGCAGGACCCCGATCGCGCCCAGGGCTTCGAGCCGGTCGGCGTCTTGAAGCGCGCGACTGAGGGGAGACGTGGGCGCCGCGCCTCGCGAATAACTATGGTCTCGGATGGCCTCGCAGATTCGTTCGACGGCGTCCGGGGCGAATCCATTTCGCGCGAGAATCCCTCGCGCTTCGGCGGCGCAACGCTCGCTGGCCTTCGATCGCTCGGGCGAGTCCTTCGGCACGTTGACGATGTCGTGGAGGAGTCCCGCCGCCGCGGCCTCTCGCGCATCCACGCCGTCGCCGAATCGGACGGTCCATCGGGCGACACGGAGGAGGTGGCCGAGGTCGTGGCCGGGATCGTCGCCGACCCGGGACCTCACCTCCCGCAGCAGCGCCTCGTCGATCACGCCTCGTCTTCCTCGAGCTCCTTGCGCGTCTCTCGGGCAATCCGCCGTCGCTCCGTGAGGGAGAGGACTTTCTTCCTCATCCGGATGGCTTTCGGCGTGACCTCCACGAGCTCGTCCTCGTTGACGTACTCGAGAGCCTCCTCGAGGGAGAAGATTCGAGGTTGCGCGAGGACGATCGTGGCGTCGGCCGAGGCCGCGCGCATGTTGGTGAGTCGTCGCTTCCGGCAGACGTTGGCGACCATGTCGCGATCGAGACAGTGCTCGCCGACGACCTGCCCCGCGTAGATGCGCTCTCCGGGAACGACGAAGAAGGTCCCGCGACTCTTGAGGCCGTCGAGCGCGTAGGAGGCGACATCCCCCGTCTCCATCGCGATGATCGTCCCCGCCGTGCGCTCGTCGATCTCGCCCTTCCACTCTTCGTAGCCTTCGAAGGAGCTGTGGAGGACCGCTTGACCCCGCGTCGCGGAGAGGATCTTGCTCTGGACTCCGACGAGTCCGCGCGCGGGGATCCGGAAAATAAAGTGTGTCCGCTCGTGGCGGCGGTCCATCTTTTCGATGACGCCGCGACGGGCTCCCATGAGTTCGATCACCTTGCCGGCGTATTCGTTCGGAACGTCGATCATCGCGATCTCGATCGGTTCGTGCACCTGTCCGTTCACCGTCTTGGTGATCATCTCGGGCTTCGATACTTGAAGCTCGTATCCCTCGCGGCGCATGTTCTCGAGGAGGATTCCCAGGTGAAGCAGGCCTCGTCCCGAAACGACGAATTCGTCCGGTCCCGAGGTCGATTCGACCCGAATCGCCACGTCCGAAAGCGTCTCCTTGAACAGGCGCTCCCGGAGATGGCGGGTCGTGACGAACTCGCCGTCCTGTCCGGCGAAGGGGGAGTCGTTGACGAGGAAGTGCATCCGGAGCGTCGGCTCCTCGATGCGGACGAAGGGGAGGGGCGCCGAGTCTTCGCTCCCCGCGATCGTATCGCCGATGTCCACTTCGGGAAGTCCGACGACGCAGACGATTTCCCCCGCCGCCGCGTCGGCCGTCTTCTCCCGGCGCAGGTTTTCGAAGGTCTGGACCTCGAGGATTTCCGATTCGTGCCGGCGATCGTCCCTCTTGATCAGCCACACTTTCTGTCCCGGCCCGACGTGGCCGGACTCGACGCGGCCGATCGCCATCCGGCCCACATAGTCGTTGTAGTCGATGTTGCAGACGCTCATGGCGAAGGGTGCCTCGGCGATCCCCTTCGGGGGCGGGACATGGGCGAGAATGGTGTCGAAGAGCGGCCGGAAGTCGCCCCACTCCTCCTCGAGCTTGAGTTTCGAGCGGCCCGCACGTCCGATCGCGTACACGATCGGGAAGTTCATTTGAGCGTCCGTCGCCTCGAGCTCGATGAAGAGATAGAAAATCTCCTCGAGCACCTCCTTGGGACGGGCGTCGGGCTTGTCGAGTTTGTTGATGACGACGACCGGGTGGAGGCCGTGGGAGAGGGCTTTGCGGAGGACGAAGCGCGTCTGAGGCATCGGACCATCGGCCGCGTCCACCAGGAGGAGGACCCCATCGGCCATCCGGAGGACACGCTCGACCTCGCCGCCGAAGTCGTGATGCCCGGGCGTGTCGATGATGTTGATCTTGGTGTCGCGATAGGTGACGGAGGTGT
>CAZGKV010000094.1:0-20121 GCA_964526305.1 uncultured Planctomycetales bacterium
CCGACCGCACGTCGAAGATCCGCTACTACCAGGACGGCGGCTACCACATGGGCGGTCGCGAAGTCTGCGAGATGACGCTCGTGCGGGCCGACGCTCTGGAGCGGATGGTCCTCGATGCCGTCCGCGACGCTGCGTTGGGCGACGGACGCCTCTTCAATAGCAAGTTCGAGCTGGCCCGCGCCATCGAGGAGGAGTTGGCTACCGAGGGCGCGGCGCTGGAGCGCCAGGACCCGGAGCGAGAGGCGCTCGAGGAGAGGCTCTCGTCCCTCCGCGAGAAGCGGGAGGATGCGGAGCGATTCGAGAAGGAGTTCGGCGCGGCCGCGAGAGACCTTGTGCGGAAGATCCGAGGCGAGGAGGACGCGATTCAGCGGGAGATTGCGTCGCGGCCGGCAAGCGGCCCGGTGGCCCTTTCGCGCGAGGAGCGGCGGCGCCTGGCCGTCGAGATGGCCCGCGAGCAGCTCGACCTCAAGCAGGCGCTCGAGAACGGATCGACCGAAGAGCGCAAGCGCTTCGTGCGGAACTACGTCGCGTCGGTGGAAGTGGACGGGCGCGAGAGAAAGATTCGGATCGCCGTCTACGGCGGTTCGGGCGGAGATTCTTCCTTAAGGGTAATGCCCCCAACGAGATTCGAACTCGTGTTTCGGCCTTGAGAGGGCCACGTCCTAGGCCACTAGACGATGGGGGCCGACCGGCGCGAGGGCTTTTATATACCGCTCCCGGTCCCTCGAATCAAGGGAATCGTCCGAGCCGTGAGTTTGCTTGACAAAAGAACAAGATGGGTTACGATACCACCTGCGTACAGAGGGAACTGGGACGTGGGGGAAACGATTCGAATCCACTGTCCCCGTTGAGCCGTGCCTGGGTCGAACATTATCCTTTAGGGAGGGACTATGCCTGACGCGCCGGCAGCCGGAGGTGGGGGGAAGGGCGAAATCCTGGATCCTTTGAAGCAAGCGCTCTTCTGCGTTTGCGGGCTCTACGAGCTGTATTGGATTTGGATGCGGGTCAAGGAGCTGAACACCTATCTCGGTCGGCAGGCCATCAATCCGCTCTTCATCCTCTGCTGCCCGGCGGTGTGCTGGTTCCTCGCCAAGGCGGTCGCAGAGGCGGAGAAGAAGGCCGGTCTCAACGTGCCGGACCAATCGCTCATGGACTTCCTCTACATGTTCGCCCCGTTCTGGGGAATCATGAACATCCAGAAGAAGCTGAATGCCATCTGGCAAAAGTAACTCGCGGCTGAAGAAGATCGCGATCCTCAGCTCGCTGCCGGCCCTGCTGGCAGCGAGCTATTTTTATTACCCTCAGGTCCACGACGGCGTCCCCGTCTGCTACTTCAAACTGGTCGCGGGAATTCCCTGCCCCGGCTGCGGACTGACCCGGGCCTTCTGCCACATGACCCACCTGGATTTTTCCGGTGCCATGCGACATCACCTCATCGGCCCCCCTCTCCTCCTGTACCTCGCCCTCTGGTACGGGCTCGAGGTCCGCCGCCTCTCCCGCCCCTCCCCCATGCCCGTCTGGTGGGGCGGAGCCGGGCGCGCCATCCTTCTCGCCTGCTTCCTCCTCTATTGCGGGCGCATGGTCACCTTCTTCTCCCACCCCCAAGGCTTCCTCTCCCCCCTCAAGTACAACATGATCGCGCGGATCGTCCGCCTGGATTTCTCGAACACCTACGAACCCTGGTAATCACAGATTCCCCAGGAGGTCTTCTTCTGTGTTCTCTGGGGACGCCTTTCAGCGGAATCGGTGACGTTTCCCCCTTGACATCCTTCAAACTCGAATCTATAAATACACACACGTAGATGCGAATTGTAACACTCCACATGGCGATGCGACGCCCGGACGCGGGTTCGGAAGGCCCGTGCCGGGCGGTGTGATCCGCGAACACACCCCCTCGCCTTCCGAAGCCGCGTCCGGGACACGCTCCTCGCGAGTGAACCGTTTCTCGGAGACCGTCATGTCCTACGCTTTCGCTACCCGAGCCATCCACGCCGGACAACCCAACGAGGAGACGACCGGCAGCGTCGTCCCGCCCATCTTCCAGACTTCGACCTTCGGTCAGATCGAGCCCGGGGTCCACAAGGGATACTGCTACTCCCGCACGGGCAATCCCACCCGCACCTCCCTCGAGGCCTGTCTCGCCTCCCTGGAGGACGGCCAACATGGACTCGCCTTCGCCAGCGGCCTCGCCGCCGTCAACAATGTCCTCAATCTCCTCCGCTCCGGCGATCACGTCGTCGCCGGGCGCGAGCTCTACGGCGGGAGCTACCGGCTTTTCACGAAGCTCTACCGAAAGTTCGGCGTCGAGTTTTCGTTCGTCGACACGACCCGTCCCGCGGAAATCGAGGGCGCCCTGACTTCCGCCACCCGCCTGCTCTGGCTCGAGACGCCTTCCAATCCCCTCCTTTCCGTCACGGACATCGCCGCCGCCGCCGCGGTCGCGAAGCGCCGGAAGGTGACCACCGTCGTGGACAACACCTTCGCGACCCCCTACCTCCAGCAGCCCCTCGCGCAGGGAGCGGATATCGTCCTCCACTCGACGACCAAGTACCTCAACGGGCATAGCGACGTCATCGGCGGCGCACTCGTCGTGAACGACGACGCCCTCTTCGAACAACTCCGGTTTTTCCAGAACGCCGTAGGCGCGATTCCCGGGCCCCAAGACTGCTTCCTCGTGCTCCGGGGAATCAAGACCCTGGGGATCCGGTTGGACCGCCATTGCGCCAACGCCCGTGCCGTCGCCCATTTCCTCCTGGAGCATCCGAAGGTCGCGCGGGTCTATTGGCCCGGACTCTCCGACCATCCCGGACATGAGGCCGCGCGCCGCCAGATGAGAGACTTCGGCGCCGTGGTCTCCTTCGAACTCAAGGCCGACGTCGCGGAAGCGAAGCGCTTCACGACCTGTACCAAACTCTTCACCCTGGCCGAGAGCCTGGGAAGCGTCAAGTCGCTCCTTTGCCATCCGCCGACGATGACCCATGCCTCCGTCGAACCGGACGTGCGCCGCAAGAGCGGCATCTCCGACGGCCTCATCCGGCTCTCCGTGGGGATCGAGGACGCCCGCGATCTCGTGAGCGACCTCGAGCAGGCGCTCGAGAAAGTCGGAGCGCGCGAGGAGGTGGCGTCGTGAAAAAAGTCCGCATCGGGCTCCTGGGCTGCGGCGTGGTCGGAAGCGGCCTCGTGGAGCTCATTCGACGAAATCGGGAACTCGTCGCGAGGCGGGCGGGAGTCGACCTCGACGTCCGGCGCGTTCTCGTTCGCGACGGAACCAAGGACCGCCCCTGCGACCGCTCGATCGTGACGACCTCGGCCGATGCGATCCTGGAGGACCGCGAGATCGACGTGGTCGTGGAGCTCTTGGGCGGACTCGAGCCCGCGCGATCGTATCTCTCCCGCGCCATTCGCTCCCGAAAGAACGTCGTCACCGCGAACAAGGCGCTCCTCGCCCGCTCGGGAGGGGATCTCTTCCGAGCGGCCGACGAAGAGCGCGTCCGGGTCGGTTTCGAGGGAAGCGTGTGCGGCGGAATCCCCATTCTCCGGGCCATCGCCGGCGGTCTCGTGGGCAACCGCATTCACTCCCTCGTGGGCATCGTGAACGGGACGTGCAACTTCATCCTGAGCCGGATGGCGGAAGACGGCCACTCGTTCGCCGATGCCCTCGCAGAGGCGCAACGCCTCGGATTCGCCGAGGCGGATCCCTCGTTGGACCTCGACGGACACGATGCCGCGCAGAAGCTCCAGATCCTGGCCGAACTCGCCTTCGGCGCCCGACTTGCCGAGGTTCGTTTCCTCGTCGAGGGAATCCGATGTCTGGAGGCGGAGGATGTCCGCGCCGCCCAGGAGCTCGGCTTCGTCCTCAAGCACGTCGCCCTGGCCGCCGACTCCGAGGGCGCTCTCGACCTTCGTGTCCATCCGGCGCTTCTCCCGCGCACCCATCCGCTCGCGAACGTGCGGAACGAATTCAACGGCATTCTCTTGCGCGGAGACGCCGTCGGGGAAATGGTCTTCACCGGGAAGGGCGCGGGGGCGGCTCCGACGGCCAGCGCCGTCCTCAGCGACATCGTCGAGATCGCGCGCGGGGCCGGGGAAGGCGAGCCGTCCCGCCATTTGCCCGCCCCTCACGATCGCCCGATCGCGACCGACCTCGACTCGCGCTACTATTTGCGTTTTCCGATTCTCGACGTTCCCGGCGTCATCGGACTGATCACGACCGCCCTCGGGAATCGCGGCATCTCGATCTCCCATGCGGCGGCCACGCTTCAATCGGCCCGGCCCGGACAGGGAAACGTGCGGATCCTCGCGCATCGCTGCGCGGAATCGGCCCTTCGAAAATCCGTGGAGGAGATCTCGAGACTGCCCGTCCTGACCGGAAAGCCCGTGGTGCTCCGGATCCTCGAAGAATAGCTCAAGCCGCCGATCCGAGGATTCCCCTGGCACTCAACCGGTAGTGTCCCGGGCGGAGCGTCCCCACGATGCGGCTGAGCACGAGGAGATCGAGGGGATGGAGTTCTCGCCCATTGACGAAGACGCCGGTGCCGCCGCCCGAGCAATCGCGCGTCATCGGTCCGCCGAGGTCCAAGCCCGGACGGAGGAAACCGGCGATGGGACCTTTCCATCGGCCGAAGGCGCCGCAGGAGCGATCGTACCAGTAGTCGCCGTCGGGCAGTCGAACGGGCAAGGCGCGAAGCTGCCTCTCCGTCAGCGGCAATCCATTCACTCGGACCGTTCTCATCTACTACCCAATTGCCGTCGGACGCCGTTTCTCTAAGAAAATCTGGTACCCGTTCAGGAGATGGATGCTCGCCGGCCGACACAGATTGCGTAGAACGACGTGCCTACCGCCGTTCGGTCCAACTCGGACCCGAGGAAAAGGTTCCCGGGGCGTTCGTCGTCCACCGATCGAACTTTTTCGCTTCGACGTCCACGACATACAGATCCTCGAATTCCGGATGACGGACCGAGAGGGCGAAGCGCGGGCCGTTCGGATCCCAGCTCGGCGCGCTGACGGAAACGGCATCCGAATCGAACCGAACGGAGAACTCCATCTTCCACTTCTCGGGATCGGCGGCGGCGGCGACCCACCGCCCCTCCTCCCTATAGACGCACGCGACCCGAACGCGGTTTCTCGCCCACCCCACACTGTGAGCCCCCGAGCCGAATCGGATGCTCGACCATTTCTTGTAGCCGGATGCGGCCAAGATCTGGAGAGGCCCCACATCCGTCCGGTCGCAAGAGATGTAGCCGATCCACCGCTCGTCCCCCGCCCACGCCGGTCGACGCGCGTCTTCCGAAGCCGGGGTGACGATCGTCTCCTTCCCCGTGGCGATCTCCATGACGCACACCCTCGACCGTCCATCGCGCTCGGAGGCATAGACGATTCTGCGTCCGTCGGGAGCCCAACTCGCCCGCGATTCGTCTCCCGAAGTCTCCGTGAGGCGGCGCAAGTCGCTGCCGTCCCAACGGCGGAGATAAAGGTCCCACTGCCCAGGGGTAGCCTCCGCACGAAACACGATCCATTCGCCGTCCGGCGACCACTCGGGGTCGGCCACGGCATGAGGAAGGGACATCAACGGAACCCGAACCTTCTTGTCCATACTCATAACGCACAAGGTGGCCACTTTCTGTCCCGGCTCCCGATGGGCGAAGGCAAGGAGGGACCCCTTCGGTAGTTCCCGGTTCTCTGCCCCGTTTCGTATTCCCGGCTCCTCGGTCTTCCTATTCGGAACGTCGAGTTTCGGGGATTCCTTCGCGACGGGGATCTCCCGCTTGGGGGGAAGAAGAAAGACCAATCCCACCAGAATCACGAACCCCAGCGTGACTCCTCCCACGATCCACCCGGATCTGCGCGACCGGACCCGAACCGCCGGAGCCGGGGCGCGACGACCGGAGGATTTCCCCGCGAGAATCTCCCGAACCCGTTCGACGACGACGCCCGGCGAGGACAACCGTCGATTCCGCCTCTTCTCCATCATCTCGAGAATGAGGGCGTTCGTCGCCGGAGAGAGACTCGGACAAATCGCGATCGGGGGACGGGGAGGATGCGTGGCCTGCTTGATGAGGAGATCCCCGATCGAGTTTCCTTCGAACGGAGTCCGCCCGGTGACGAGATGGTAGAGCGTCACCCCCAACGAATAGACATCGGTCCGCGTGTCGAGATCGCGCTCCCCTCGGGCCTGCTCCGGCGAGGCATAGGCCGGCGTGCAGTGGATCGCCCCCGTTGCGGTCAGCCGCACGTCCGTCGAGACGTCCCGCGACAAGCCGAGATCGCAGATTTTCGGCGTTCCTTCCGGGGTCACCAAGATGTTCTGAGGCTTGATGTCTCGGTGGATGATGCGGTGTTTCCAGGCATACTCGAGTGCCTCCGCCACTTTCGCCACCAACGCCAGCGCCTCTCGCTCGGGAAGTCGGCCTCGTTCCTGGAGAACGGCATCGAGGGGTCGCCCTTCGATGAACTCCATCACGATGTAATAGCGTCCCCCTGCTCCTCCGCAATCGAGCGCGCTCACGAGGTTCTCGTGGCGCAGCCTCCCCGCGATCCGGGCTTCCGTGAGGAAGCGTTTGACGTAATCGGGATGGTCGGACAGCTCTCTCCGCATCACCTTGACGGCGACCCAGCGGTCGAGAGCCAAGTGTCGGGCCTTGTAGACCGCCCCCATCCCCCCTTCGCCCAGTTGTTCGACGAATCGATATCCGGGAAGGAAGTCGGGCAGAGCCGGAGATTCGGGGCGAAGAGAATTCGACATCGCTTCACGCCACGCCCCGACTGGAAGAAATGATAGCCGCGGAACCCGCCGGAATCAACTTGAGTCCGGCACGCGGACCTTCTAGATTCGCCTCCATGATCCGCCTGGACCACGTCGCCTGCGTCGTTCGGGATCTCCAACCGTCCGTGCGCCATTTCCGCGACCTGGGGCTTCCGGTCGGAGAGGCGCGCGAATTCGAGTCCGAGGACACGCGCGAGGTCTACGTCGAAATCGCCCCGGTCCGCCTGCTCCTCATGCAGCCGCGGGGCGCGTCGGGACCGATCGCGCGATATGTCGCCCGGCGAGGATGGGGATTCCATCACCTGGGGTTTTCCGTCCCCGACGTGCGGCCCCTGCTCGCGTCCCTCCGGTACTGGCTCGTATGTCCGTCAACCTACCGGAATCTCGAAAGGGGGGGACCGGCGTGGATCGTCCGTCCGGACGAGAAAGTCCTCGTCGAGATTCAATCGTCCTCCGATGAGCCTCCCCCGGCCCCCGACGTATTCCGCCACGCGGTCGTCGAGGTCTCCAGTCTGGCGATGGGGCAGCGCCTCTTCTCCGCGCTGGGGATCGAAGCCAACGTACCCCTCCTCCTGAAGAGGGGAGAGGGAGGCCTCTGCCGCGTCGATCTCGACGTCGGAGGGACGAAGATTGAATACGGGGGAGCCTGAGAATTCCCTGGACTTCCTTCCCGAAATCCCTACGATTCTGCGGATCGGCGATGGCCGATCTGGGGAGGGAGTATGATCCGCAACACGGTTTTGGGCGCGTTGTTTTCCCTGCTCGCGGCGTTCCCGGGGCAGGACAAAAAGACGGGTGCCGAGGTTCTCTTTGCCCCGACCGGCGATCGCCGGCTCCTCGAGGATCGGATCTCGCAAGAGCTTGCGTCGGCGAAGCGCGAGATCGTCGTAGCGATGTATCAGTTCACCTCGAGCCAGCTTTCCGAGGGGCTCCTTCGGGCCAAGCGAAAGGGCATCGCCGTCCGCGTACTCCTGGACGGCCTCCAGGCGGCCGAGAGCGGAAAATTCGCTTCGGCCATACGCGCGTTGGACGACGGAGGGATCGACCTGCGCTACGTCTACGCGGACGGACAGAAGAGGAAGGGAGGCGGAGCCTTTCGACCCCGCTTCCATCACAAGTTCTGCGTGATCGACGGGGAACGCGTCCTCACGGGATCCTACAACTGGACCGTTCAGGGAGACACCGACAACCACGAGAATCTCCTTATTCTTCTCCAGAGGGACGTCGCCCGAAAGTACCTCGACCGATTCGAGGAGATCTGGAAGAACGACGGGCTCGTCCAGAAGGAACTGCCGTAGTCGTATCGAATCGGATACACTCCGGGCGCGACCCGATGGAAGGCGGATGGCACTCGGTTTGCACCTTCGACAACCGTGACGATTTTCGGATGGGCCCGTAGGCGGCTCGGCCTCCAGCTCTTGGCGGCGATGGTCTTCGTTTCGATCGCGCCGCTCGTCGGAGCGGGAGTGCTCCTGTTCCGCGAGACCGAATCTTCGCTCCAGTCCCAAGTCGAGCGCCATCACGCCCAGATCGGACAGGCCTCCGCCCATCTCGTGCGCGATTACATCCGCGATGCCGGCATCAACTTGGAACAGTTCGCCATTCTCCTCGCGGCGAACGATTACGACGCTCCGGAGCCTACCCATCGGGAGTTGGACCGCCAGCGAGCCCTGGCCGGGATCTTCCTTTCGCTGGACTATTACCAAGTGGCGTCGCATCGGAAAAACTACTATGCCAATTCCCAGCAGGGGCAGTTCACCGGCGTCCAGCAGATGCGGTACGGGGAGAACGGACTGGATCCGAAATCCAACCCGCGGATCCTGGAGTCCCGCTTCATCCTCGAGGCCAAGGGCGGACGGAAGTACGTTTCTTCCGACTTCGTCGAGGTGAGGGGCGTCCCGTTCCTCGTTCTTTCCGTCCCCGTTCTGCAAGGGAAAGAGGTCCTGGCCGTCCTGGCCGCGCATTTGGACCTTTCTCCCGTGAGCCGGATGCTCCAGCATATCGCGGAGCGGTCGCGCCTGATCGAGCTCCGGGTGAGCGGACGCACGGCGGCCTCCTGGGGCGTCGCCCCGACGCCGCCCCACATCGAATCGATCCGTCCCGTCGGGCACGCCGATTGGCAGATTCTGGTTCGCGAGACGAACGCGACCCACGAGATCGTCCGGCGCGCGCGGAGGGACTCGCTTCTCTGGATGGTCGCCGCCGCGGCGCTCGCCCTTGGGCTCTCCGCCCTCCTCAGCGCGCGGATCCTCCGACCCGTGCGCGCCTTGACGAAGACCGCCGAGGATCTCGGGCGCGGCGATCTCGCGGCGCGGAGCGGCATCGAGCGCGAGGACGAGCTCGGGATCCTCGCGAGTCAGTTCGACCGCATGGCCCGGTCGCTGCAGGAACTCGACCGGCTCAAGAGCGATTTCGTCGCGCACGTTTCCCACGAGCTCCGAACACCGTTGACCTCGGCCAAGCTTTCGCTCGCGAATCTCCAGGACGAGGTGATCGGCCCCATGGAGCCCAAACAGAAGGAAGTCGTCGCGAGGATCCGCCGCGACATGGATCGTCTGATTCACATGGTGAACGAACTCCTCGATCTGGCCCGTCTCGAAGCGGGCAAGGTGGAATTGGCGCGCGAGAGTCTCGATCTTGCCGACGTCGTTCGACAAGCCGCGGAGACCGCCCGCCCGCTGGCCGCGGAGAAGGGCGTCGCGCTCTCCGTCGAGACCTCGGCGCTCCCCGCCACGGGAGACCGCAAGAAGCTCGTCCAAGTGATCCTGAATCTCTTGGACAATGCGGTCAAGTTCACCCCCTCGGGGGGAAGCGTTCGAGTCGCGATCTCCGGCCGCGAGATCGCGGTGGAGGACACGGGGCCCGGCCTCCCGGACGACCCGGCGAAGATCTTCGAGAAATTCGCGCCTCGTTCCCACCCCGGCGTTCCCGGAGCGGGGCTGGGTCTTTCGATCGCGCGTAAGCTCGTGGAGCTCCACGGCGGAACCATCCGCGCGGAAAACCGAACCGGCGGAGGGGCGCGGTTCGTGATCGCCTTTTGAGTTCTCTGGACTCCGGGCTCCGGACTCCCTAGGATCGGCGTATGCCCCGTTTGCTGATCGTCGACGACGACGCCCACATCGCGGCGTCCCTCCGGGAACGCTTCGCGGCCCGCGGATACACCGCCACGGTCGCTTGCGACGGGGAGCAGGCCCTGGCCCGAATGCGGCAGGAGCAACCGGACGTCGTGCTTCTGGACCTCCAGATGCCCAAGCTCGACGGGATCGGCGTGCTCGACAAGATGCGCGAGGAAGGACTCGAGTCCGCCGTCATCGTCATCACGGCGCACGGATCCATCGAGAAGGCCGTTCAGGCCACCCGGGCGGGCGCCCACGACTTCCTCCAGAAACCGTTCGAACCGTCCGAGGTGGAGCATCGGGTCCAACTCGCTCTGCGTCAGCGAGCGATGGCCCGGGCCTTGTCGAGTGACCTTCCCGATTTCGTCGTGACGGATCCGAAAATGCAGGCGGTCGTGGAACTCGCCCGAAAGGCCGCCAAGAGCGACGCGACGGTGCTCCTCCTGGGCGAAAGCGGGACGGGCAAGGAGATCCTTGCACGTTCGATTCACCGATGGAGTCGTCGCGCCGCGGGTCCGTTCGTAGCCGTCAACGCCGTTGCGCTAAGCGAGACGCTCTTGGAGAGCGAGCTCTTCGGACACGAGAAGGGGGCCTTCACGGGAGCCCTGGCGCGGAAGCCGGGGAAGATCGAGCTCGCGCACGGCGGAACGCTCTTTCTCGACGAGATCGGAGACATCTCTCCGACGTTTCAGGCCAAACTCCTTCGCTGTCTCCAGGAGCGCACGTACGAACTGGTCGGAGGGACCGAGACCCTCACCTCGGACGTGCGCGTCATCGCGGCGACCAACCGGGATCTGAAGAAAAGCGTGGCGGAAGGACGATTCCGGGAAGATCTGTACTATCGGCTGAACGTGATCTCGATTTCTCCGCCTCCGCTCCGCGAGCGCCGCGCGGACGTGCGACCGCTGGCCGAGCAGTTTCTCCGTCAATTCCGCCCTGGAGCCCGCCTCTCCCCGGAAGCGTTCGAGCTGATCGAGGGATACGCCTGGCCCGGAAACGTGCGGGAGCTTCGAAACGCGATCGAGCGCGCGGCGGTCCTCCTCGAAGGGGACGTACTCACGGCCGGCGATCTTCCCCAAGAGATCCTCTCCTCTCAAAAGCAGTCGCTCCCCCCCGGGTCGTTCCACGCTCAGGTGGAAGAGTTTCGCCGCCGGTTGGTCCAAGAGACCCTGGCGCGCTTCGGGGGAAACCAGACTCGCGCGGCGGAGGCCCTCGCTCTTCAGCGGACCTATCTCGCGCGGCTGATCCGGCAGATGAATCTTTGATGAGATTTGACCTGTCCACCTTCTGCGACTAGGATGCGCGCTATGGTGGAACCCGTCCCCTTGCTCAGCCGGAAGTTCGATCTTCGGGCCGTGGGGCTTCTGAGCGCGGACGTCGCCCGCTTCTACAAGGCGCTGCCCATCTCGATGGAGGACGATCATTCGGTATTGGTGGCCGTCTGCTCTCCGTCGGCGGTGACCGAGCTTCGTGCCCTCGTCAATCGGGAGGTCTCCCCCGTCATCTACCGCGAGAACGAGATCCTCGCGGCCATCGAGAAGGTCTATCACGTGCGGCCCCCGGAGCCCCTCTCGAATATCACGGAGGAGATGAGTTCGATCGACTTGGGGGACGTCCTGGAGAGAATGACGCCGGCGCTCAAGCGCCGGCCGTCGGTCTACCAAGTACCGTACGCGCTCGTCGCCGGTGAGGCGGACCTCGCGGCCATCATGGCGGACGAATTCCTGGCGCAGGGGGCGACGGCCCAAACCCGCCTTCTCTGGACGGCCGAGGGGATCTTCGAGGAACGCGACGAGCGGATGTTCCTGACCTCTCGTCCTCCGAGCGAGCACGTGTCCGCTTGCCTCAGACGACTCCGGGTCGTGGCCGGTTTGCCCGAGCGGAGTACCGGGCCGTGCCACGTCCGATTTGAAATGGATTTCGGGGGTTGGCTCTTCGTGGTGTACGCGGCCATCACGGACGAGGCCGCTCTCTTCGAATTCCATCCGAAATCGTGAGGGGCGCAATGAAACGATGGTGGTCCCTCCTCGTGCTGGCCGGATGCTCTTCTACGCCGGAGCCTGCCCCGATGAACGAAGCCAAGATCGAGATCGTCTCCGTCACGCCCGGAGATCCCATCGAGGGGGACGCCGTGGCGGTGAAGTATCGCATCGTGAACCGCACTTCGGACGTCCTCGTCTTCGGCGGGGGGCGCTCCGAGTACGGGCGCGTCGCGCGGCGAGACGACGGGGCCGTCCACGACACGATGGCGCAGCAGGCCAGCGCGCCGGTGTTCTACAGCGCTTCCCAGTTTCTCCTTCCTGGAGCAACGCTGGAGCGAGAGTGGACCGTCGAGGTTTTCGACCCGGCCCTTTCCGTGGCGCCTCCGCTCGCGTCGATCGCCGCCGCCGAGTTTCGCGCGTACGTGCCGGAGGGATCGGACGAGATGCGCCGAAGATTTCGGGGGGTCGGACTCGACGCCTTCCGCCCCGCCGCCGGCGCTCAGGTGATCCTGTTCGAAAAGGGTTCCCCCGTGGCCCTCGCCGCGAAGATGACGCTGAAGCTCCAGCCGAGATCCTATCCCCTGGCCGAGGCCAAGAAGCGATTCGGCGAGGCACCGGACGCCGTTCGGTGGTCGAAGCTCCTGGGCGGTTGGCTCTTCGGGAGACGGGCCCGAGCGGCGATCGTGAAGAAGGACGCGGTCACGGAACTCCCGGCCGGATCCTTCGCGGTCATGAGCGATTACGAGGCAGGGAAGGAGAGCTTCGAGTTCCGTCTCGCCGATCCTCAGAAGACCGATCTCTCGAAGATGTTCCAGACGAAGGAAGGCGACGGGATGTACCGCCAGGGCACGTTCATCGAGGTGCCGCGGGAGCGGCTGATGGAGGTTCTCCAACACGCGCGCGAGGAAAAGCTCGAGGTGGGGCAGGTCTTCTACTTTTTCTCCAACTATTTCTTCGAGTTCCGCGCGCGCGGTTAGCCCGTCCTTGTTTTCGCGAAGTCCCCCGCTATAATGGCAGGCCGTTTCACTGCGAAAACACCTCTTCGCTGGGGCGTAGTGTAACGGTAGCACCGCAGACTCTGGATCTGCTTGTCTAGGTTCGAATCCTAGCACCCCAGCCATCTTGGACGCAGAACGCGATCGCCTCGTCGTACTCGCGAACCAGCAAGGACGTCATTCGAACGTGCACGTGCGAAGCCTACTCCTCCCCGCCCCCGCGCGCAATCTCCGAGTTCGAAAGGTACGGGACGCGAGGTCGGAGTCTGCCCGCCCGCCTCGAGCTTCCGTCTCCTCCGCAGGGCTTTCTTCCCCTTCGCCGGGCCAAGGCTTCGGCGGACAAGTCGGCCACGCAGGCGGGTTTCCTTGAAGCTCCGATCGGCCGGCGTTATCCTCTGAAACGGCGTTTGACTGGCTCATCCCCAAGACAACTGAGCATGTCGAAATTCCGAAAAGTCGATCTCTCAAAGGTCCGGACGATCTCGATCAAGAACCGGAAAAGCAAAGTTTCTTCCCATCAGCTTGCCAGACCCTTTTCCCCAAAAGACGAATCGTTCACAGACTTTGTCGACTCTCTCCCCCAAGTGCTCGTCGCGGAAGAATTGCGCGAGTTTGTCGCCGCACTGGTCAAGGCACGGCGGGCCGGTCGGCCGGCGATCGCGATGCTTGGGGCTCATGTCATCAAGGTGGGACTCAGTCCGCTCGTCGTCGACTTGCTTGATCGCAACATTCTGACGTGCATTGCCATGAACAGCGCGGCCGCCATCCACGACGTGGAGCTGACATTGTTCGGAACAACCTCGGAAGATGTCGAGTCGAATCTGACCGACGGAACGTTCGGGATGTCGCAGGAAACGGGAGAATTCATGAACGGCGCGCTGCGCGACGCGGTTCGCAGCGATGCGGGCTACGGCGAGGCAATCGGAGGCGCACTGCAGCGCTCCCGGAGACGCCGGTCGAGCATCCTTGCGACCTGTTTTGCGCGCGCGATACCGGCGACAGTTCATGCTGCCATCGGAACCGACATCATTCATCAACAGCCCACGATGGACGGCGCCGTAACGGGCGAGCTTTCCTTCCGTGATTTCCAGGTGTTTGCGCGGGTTGTTCAGGAATTACGCGGCGGAGTCGTCATGAATATCGGTTCGGCCGTGATTCTCCCCGAAGTATTTCTCAAAGCGCTCACGGTGGCGCGTAATCTCGGCTCAAACGTATCCCACTTCACCACCGCCAATTTCGACATGATCCAGCATTACCGGCCTCGCATGAATGTGGTGACCAGGCCGACGAAGGGAGGGGGCCGCGGATACATGTTCACCGGACATCACGAAATCATGATTCCTCTCCTCTGCGCGCTGATCAAGTCCCGGCTTGATGGCGCATGAACGGCGACTCGACGAACCGGTCATGACCGGAGGACTTCGGGAAACCGGGTGACCTTCCGGACTCCGTACCCGCCCCCGCGCGCGATCGATCCTCCAGTTCCTTCCGGAGCGTCTCGCCGTCCGTCGCTTCCATCATCGGGAAGCCCTACCACGTCCCTGACCGGGTAGAATCCCCAAGGCGGTCATGGATGCTCGATGAATTCTTGAGAACCCTCTCGGATGAGGCTCAGCTGAGAATCGCGCTGCGATTGTGTCGCGCCGCGACTCCCATTTGGACCGGCCATCTGAAGGAACACCCGCAGGACTTGGAAAAACTCAACTCGCTGATCGGGAAGGAGAACCGGGTGGAGGGCGGCGCTCAACACATCGATATCGACTTTCTCTCGCGCGCCCTGCAGAAAGTGGAACGCAGCTACGAGCAGGCCCACTCTACGGGAAAGAAGGCCGTCCCCGTGATGAAGTCGGATCCCCTGCTGCAGCCCATGCTGGCCACCTCCATGCAGCCCCTGACCAACCCGAGATGGGACGATACCCTGCCCCGCTCCGTGAGGCTGGTCTTCACGTCGATTTGGAATCTCCTGACCTGGATCCTCTTCAAGCGCGCGACCGATGCCCGGGAAACCCATGTCTCCCTGGCCATCAATCAGGCCGCCGACGCCTTGATGTCGGAGAGTCTCATGACCGTCGAGCAGATCAATGAACTGTTGGCCGGATACGGCGCTCATCAGAGGGCCGAGGGCGAAGACGCGGAGTGGGAGTGCGCGCCCACGCCGAGCTCGGGCGGCGCGAACCAGGGAACACCGATCGACGACGTGTTCCGCCAGATCGCCGGAGAGCGCGTCGTGAAGGATCGCCTGCAGGAGGCGCAGGTGAGGGAAGCGCTCCGGCAGATGCGCGAGGAAGGCAGGTCTTTCTGGGACGAGTGGGAAGAGTACTATCACGGCACATCGAATACGTACTCGTACAACAAGGAGAAGGGATCCTACTGGCGGACCGAGGTGGACGTCGTCGTCGGCAGTTTCTGCAACGAGGTTCCGATGAGCGAAGAGGACATGGCCGATTTCATCTCGGGGAAGTCGCCGCAGGAGCTGAGGCAAAGCGGATTCGAGATCTGACGGTCCGGCCCGCGGTGGAGCCGCCACTACCGGCTGTTTCCATGATCCGGAGGTAGTACTTTCGTGTGTCCAATCGTCCAAGAAGTGTGGATCGGAATCGATACGGTTCTTTCGGTGCGATTCGCCTGCGAATGGGCATGCGGATTGCCTACTGCCTCTAAGGAGGTGTTCGATGACCGTTGCCTCGGCGCTCACCCTCTGGCTCGTCGCCCAGGACGATTCCATCGCCCAGTCGATCGAGAAACTGCGCCATCGGGAAATCCACGTTCGGGAAGAGGCGGAGGACGCCCTGGTCGCCCTCGGCGAGTCTGCCGTCCCCCGTCTGCAGAAACTCTCCGCCGTGGAGACGGACCCCGAGGTACGCTCACGTCTCGCACGGGCCGTCCAGCGTATCACGAGCCTGGACTGGTTTGTGGATCTCGACCCGGCGATGAAGCAGGCGGAACGCGAAGGAAAGCGCGTATTCGTTCTCTCCTCGCCTGGCCCCCTTCAGGGTCCGACCTGAATGGCGGCATACAAGCTGCGAATGGTCACATTCGCCGATCCCGGGATCAAGAAGCTCCTCCGTCGCCATTTCGTCCTCGTGTGGAGCGCCTACGACGGAAGAGGGCAAATCGAGATGCGCAACGCGTTCACGCCGGAGGAGATGGGCGCCACCCCTCTTGGCTTCGGGAGTCAAAACGTGAAGATGTTCGTGGCGCTTCCCGACGGAAACACTCTCTCCCAGCTCGGAGGCTACTGGTCTCCTGAATTCTTGCTTCCGTTTCTGGAGTTCTCCCGTGCCCTGGACCCCGCACACGTGAAGACTGCGAACCAAGGGAAGGCCGCGGAAGTACTCCGAGGGGTCAAAGAGGAGACCAGGCCCGACCGGCTATCCGCCCTTCGACAGTTCGCCTCCTGGTTTCAGTGGGTGGCCCGAATCGGCGTACAGCCCATCCGAGGGCAGTTGGAGCAGGCCGCGAAGGCTGCGCTCCGAAGGGGATGTTGAGCCCGGGAGCTGCGGAGGCGCATTGAGTAGGTGGGCCTGGTCTTGCTCCAGCGCCGGATCATGAGGAGGATCTCTTTGCCGTCGTGGCCGACGACCGGCCCCGCTTTCAAATCCACGGCCTTGATCGTCACTTCATCCCCGACAAGAAGATTCTCGGCAAGCCTTGCGATATATACCATCTGACCGACCATCCGCGCGGCTTCCGGAGTCGTCAGCGGTGTTTCCTCGGAAGAGGCGACCCGTTCTTCCGACAGGACGGCCGCGCAGACCACGACCGTTCTAGAAAAGCGCCCCATTCTGTCGTCCTCTCATTCGCGGTGTTCCGCCCAGACGTGTCCGAAGAGTTGCCACCCGGGACCGAGCCCGGGTGGCCTTGGGGAGAGATGGCTATTGCGAGACCGTCATGTGCCACTTCGCCTTGGGAACCTTCTCTTCCGTGACGAGGACGCAGTACGGGCTGTACCAGAGAGAGCTCTCGCCCTCCCTCGGGGTCTTCAGGCGCACCTTCACGAAAGCCTCCTGCGTCCGGTAATTCCACTGTACGTCTTCGACCGATATCGAGCCCCTCGAGTTGAAGACGTGCAAGGCCTTGATCAGAATGACGCTCTGCTTCGTCCAGTCCACCATCGGAACCTGTTCGGCCGAGCTGATTCCCCTTTTCGCCCGGTCCCATGCCTCCGCATCATTGATGACCTGGAACGGGGATCCCCCGGGGCCGAAGGTGGTACGGGAATTCATAGGGATGCCCGGATTCCAGTCCGGACCCGCCGCGGCCACCGTGTATAAGATTGTGCCGAATTTCTTGCCCGAGAGCACCGCCGACATGAGCGCCCCGCTCGTCGGAGTCAGTCCCGAGCGCTTGCTCCACTGCACGAGACCATAGGTAGGCGCGAAATACATGTTCACCATCCCCGCGTCCGGATTCAGCGGGGAAAACGAGAATCGCTTGCAGTTGTAAAAGGTGCTCCCCAACACGGCGTTCCTCACGCGATCGGAATTCGAGTCGACCGTGACTCGGGTCTGCGTCCACATCGGACGGCCGAGATTCACCGTGTACGTGGTTCCAGATCGGGCCCCAAATCGGAGCCAGGGTTTCCAGGCACCTTCGGAGGCGTTCCAGGCGTACAGGGTCTCGCCCCCCCAGGACAGCCAGACACCGTTCTCGAATCCGGGCATCCCTACGACCCAAGCCATTCCACGGGTGGCCTGGACGACCGTCATCGTCCAAGGCGCGTGCTGAACCGCCGGATGATACCGAGCGAAGGTCCAGGAGTTACCCGAATCGAGCGGAAAGTACTTCTTGGAGTGGTTCGCGTGGGCCACACCGGCCGAAATCGCGGTCACGAAGAGGGTTGCCACCAGGGTCTTCATTCAACCTCCAGACAGAAATAGATCCGACTTGCCCCTACCAGGAAAGAGAGCCGGCCCGCGAGGACTCCGTAGGAGTTTCCAGAGAATGGGCAAAGGGAGGGATAAGGAGGATCGTCGCCATCGAAGCCGCGAGCACCACCATCGTGGAGACGCAATGGTCGCGCCTCCTCAAGCAGTCGTCGCCCGAGCAGTGGGAGACGATCGCCCGCTCGTATTGGCGTCCCGTCTTCCGTCACATCCGGCGCCATTGGAGAAAGTCGGCCGAGGATGCGAGAGACTTGACTCAGTCCTTCTTCCTCGCGCTCATGGAGTCCTCCGCCCTCGAAGACATCCACCCGGCCCGAGGACGACTCCGTCACTACATCAAGGCCTGTCTCGAGCATTTCATGTCGAGCGCCTGGCGTTCGGATCGGGCGCTGAAGCGGGGGGGCCGGAGCCATCGCGTTTCTCTAGACTTCATCCAGGATGTCCCCGCGTCCGATTCTTTCCCTCGCAACTTCGAGGAGGAGTGGCGAAGGGAGGTCCTGAAGGGAGCCCTGATCGCCTTGGAAGAGGAATACCGGAAGTGCGGGAACAAGGTACCCGCGGAGATCTTCCGCGAGTACTACGTGACCGGGGGAGCCACCTACCGTTCCCTCGCCCTCCGGCACGGCCTCTCGGAGGACGACGTCGACAACTCGCTTCGGCGGACGCGCGCCCGCTTCCGAGCCCTGGTGGTGAAACGGGTCCGCGATTCCCTCGCGAACCCCGAGGACTTGGAGGACGAGTTGCGGGAGCTCTTTCGCCCGCGCGCGTAGTCGATCGCATCGGCGAATCGCCCGCGATGTAGGATTCTACGGGACGCCTTTTCCCGGAAGCCCGGATGAACCTCCGACGCCAAAGGAATGATCCAACACAATCTGTTCGGCGCTTCCGGGTTTAGGCGGCTGTTCCTGGTCTTCCTTACTGACCCAGGCGGATGAGCAGATCGCGCACGGGACGCTGCAGATCCGCAGGGAGACCCAGAATCAGCGCCATACGGGCATCGGCGATCGCCCCAGGATTATCTCCCCAGTTTGCCCGGATCCGAGCGCGGTAGGCATAGGGTTGCGCGACACGCGGATCCAACTCAATGGAGCGGTCGAAGTCGGCAAGGGCGCGATCCTCCATCCCCAGCTGGAGGTACATTCGACCTCGACCGAAATACGCGGAGGCCCGCTTGGCATCGAACCGAATCGCCTGGGAGAATCCCCCCATGGCCGCCCGGAACTCTCCCTTGACGCCGAGGTAGGTTGCTCGCAACTCATGAGCTTCGGCCAAACTGGGATCGAGTTCCAGCGCGCGGGTACAATCGCGAATCGCAGCGTCCCAGTTTCCGAGCCTTCCGAACACTTCCGTCCTTGAGAGGTACGTACGGGGGTCTTCGGTGAGAGTCAACGCCAGAGCGTAGTCCACCAAGGCACCTGCGCGATCTCCGATGGAATTACGGACACGAGCACGCTGGACGAACAGGAAATCGCTGTAGGGGCTCTGTCCCAAGGCACTTGTAAAATCGACAATGGCTCCATTCGCATCCTTCGCGAGGAATCGCACAACCCCGCGAAAGTACAACAGGTCGGGAGAATTCGGATCGATCTCCAAACCTCGCGACAAGTCTCGGAGAGCAGCCTCGTGTTCCGACTTCGCCACACGTACATGAGCGCGAAGGTGAAGTGCCGCTACCATTGAGGGGGACTGCTCGAGAGCATGCGAAAGACAATCGACGGCCCGCTCCTTCGCCCCTTCCCGCGCCCAATAGTACCCCTGCCAATACCAAGCTTCAGGATAGTGAGGACGGGTCTTGAGCGCCTGTTGAAGCCCCCGGACCTTCTCTTCTCCGTTCAATTGCAGGACGCTCTTGAGAAGCCAGAACTCTTCAGTCCCGGGACCTTCTCCGAATTGCTTCAAAGCCGCCGCGCACTCTTGTGAGAATCGTTCCATGTCGCCGGATAGGAAGGCGATTCGCGCGCGCAGGACTCTCCCCTGGAGCGAGTTCCCTGCAGGGCCGGATTCCTCCAGGCGTCGAAAAAACCGAAGAGCCAACTCCCCAGCATTGTCTATGGACCGGTTGACTGTCTCCAGGTCGCCCGGGCCTACCCGTTCCACTCCCAGGCGAGCAGCGATTCTTCGGTCGAAGAGTATCTGTCCCAGATGCTGATCGACGAGGAGATCCTTAGATCCCTCCGCTTTCGCTCTCCATAGGTAGGATTCCGCTCTTGTGGAATCGCCCGTGAAGTACCATCCTCTTCCCAACAGGACCCACACGTCGGCCGGCGTCGTTTCCCCCGCCTCCTTCGCCATTGCCTCCAGCTCCGCCAGCGCGCGCCGAACTTCTTTCAACTTCTCGAAGATGAAGGGCTTCTCGTTGTAGAACCAGGGCTCCGTTC
>CAZGKV010000095.1:0-19674 GCA_964526305.1 uncultured Planctomycetales bacterium
GGCGCGAGTACAGTCCAAGATCGCGGATAGGAACTCGTCGCGACGGTTGCGGATGTCGCCGCGATTGTGGTAGTAGCGAGCCTGGAGAGGCCGGAGTCGAATCGCCGCGCTGTAGTCGGCGATCGCCGCTCCCCATTCCAGCGCCGCCTTGAGATCTTGTCCGGACGCTGCGAGACGGCTCCCATCGCTGCCTCGCGCTCCCGCCCGCTTCTCGTAGGCCTCCGCCAGATCCGATTCCATTTCTCGCCGCGACTTGGTTATCGCGGGACCGAATCCGAGTGCCTCTTCCAAGTCCTCGATCGCCCCGTTCCAATCTCGAAGTTTCAATCGCGCGACCCCTCGATCGGCGTACGCCAGTCCATGTATGGGGGCCAGCTGGATCGCGCGAGTGAAGTCCCCTACGGCCCAGAAATAGTAACCCTGTCGGTTGCGAGCCTCTCCGCGATGATAGTACAGTTCAGGATCATGAGGCCGGAGCCGGATTCCCTCCGTAAAGTCGCGGATCGCGGCCTCGTGCTCGGCCGCCGCCTCCCGCCTCCGTCCCGAGGCGGTCCACTGGTACCCCTTTTTCACGTGCGCGTTCCCCCGTGCGTGAAGGCCCGACACTACGTTCTCCTCCACCTTGTTGCGCAATTCAGCATCGACCAACCCGATCGAAAGGGCTCGTTGCGAGTCCTCGACCATCCCGGTCCAGTCCTCGAGCTTGCCACGCGCGACCCCACGGCCCGCGTAGTAGCGAGCATTCTTCGGGTCGAGTTCGATCGAACGAGTGAAATCTACAATGGCCAGGGGATACTCTCCCCGCGCGCTCCGGATGTCCCCACGACTGCAGTAGAAGGCCGCGACTTGGGGTCGAAGCCGAATGGCTTCGTCGGCATCGGTGACAGCAGCAGCCCACTCGGCCTTCGCTTCCTGATGCCGACCGGCGCCCGCCCGGCTATACCCCAGTTGGCATCGCGCGAGTCCGCGGTCGTGGTAAGCGAGAGCGGCGTTCGGGTTCCAGCGAATCGCTTCGCTATAGTCGGCGATGGCCTCTTCGAGATTCCCCCGGCGTTGCCATACAGACCCACGGCCCAAGTAGGCCTGCCAGAATCGCGGACGAAGGCGGATCGCTTGACTGTAATCCTCGCTTGCTTTCCAAGAATCGTCCTCGCGAGCGAATCCCAGCCCTCGCGCGAAATAGGCCCAAGCATGATGGGGTTTCCGATCAATCGATTCCGTCAAGCATCGAATCCTGGCGTCGAGGTAGTTGCTCACTCCCATCAAGTACCAATAATCCTCGGCACCCGGTGTCGGATCGAACTGAATGAGGCCTTCCTTGCAGATGCGTAACAGTGCGACATAGTCCTGTTCCGCAAAGGCCAGGAATCCCATCGACGCGTGACGATGGACCTCCTCCGACCCGAGCGCCTTCAGGGAAGGTCGGCTGAAGTACCGCGACACCAACTCGCTCCAGCGTTCCCGCGTCCCCGTCCAGACGACCCGACCATCGAACCTTTCTACGAGGGACGCTTCCAGGATTCGATGAAGGTAGATCCGGCCCAAGTAGTAGTTCAGTCTCCCGTCTTCGACGCCGGTATCTTCCGCGCGCTGCAATATCCGTTCCGCCCGATCCTCGTCCCCGACGAGGAACCACCCCATTCCGAGGAGAATGAGGAGATCCGCGGAGCGGGCAAAGTCAGGGTCCTTCCGCAATTCTTCGAGGTCC
Organism: uncultured Planctomycetales bacterium; assembly: GCA_964526305.1. Classification (GTDB taxonomy): domain Bacteria; phylum Planctomycetota; class MHYJ01; order MHYJ01; family JACPRB01; genus JACPRC01. Next base: position 1,709 of record CAZGKV010000095.1, read on the forward strand.
GCCAGCTCCCTCTCCACCGCTCCAAGTCGGGACGCCACGTCTGCGTTCTTCACATAGTGTAGAGCTTGGGTCTCCTGCAGAAGGGCCGTAAACGGTTTGAGTCGGTCCTCCTCCAACCATCGGAGGCGCTCCGACACTCTCGCCTCGTCTTCCACTCGTGCCTTCTCGATCGCAGCGCGAGTTCGATCGCCCTTCTGAAGGCCCGAAAATCGAACCGAAAGAGCCAGGAGCGCAAGGACGCACACGAGGGCCGCCGCGGCGGCGGTGGCAAACACGGGCCTTCGCCGCCGGAGGTGCTTCCCCAGTCGGTACCACCAGCTCGGGGGACGCGCGCGGATCCCTTCCCCTCTCCGATAGCGGGAGAGATCCTCCGCGAACTCCTCGGCCGAGGGATATCGGCGCGCGCGCTCCTTCTCCAACGCTCGAAGGCAAATCCAGTCGAGATCGGCGTCCACCTCGGGCCGAAGAAGGCTCGGCCGGATCGGATCCTGGCGAAGGATCTGATCGAAGAGGGCCGCCGGAGTTTGCCCTCGAAAGGGGACTTGTCCGGTCAGGATCTCGTAGAGCACGACGCCCAGCGCGTAGACATCCGTACGAACATCGATCTCGGAGGTCCGTCCCTCGACCTGCTCCGGGGCCATGTACTGCGGCGTACCCAGCATCTGGCCCGAAACGGTCAACCGCGTCACGAAGTTCTCGGCGCGCGCCAAACCGAAATCGGACAGGAGCGGACGACCGCTCTGATCCAACAGAATGTTCGCGGGCTTGATGTCGCGGTGGACGACCCCTCGGGAATGGGCGTACGCCACCGCTCGAGCGACTTCGTTCAGAATCCGGAGAGAGGCGTCCAATCCCTCGGACTCGCGCTCGTCGATGCGGTGCGCCAGCGTACGCCCTTCGACGAAGTCCATCGCGATGAAGTGGATCTCCCGTCCTTCGCCGTCCGCGGTCATCCCCACATCATGGATCGCCACGATGTTGGGATGCTGGAGTCGCGCGGCGATCGCCGCTTCCCGATGGAGCCGCGACACGAGCTCTGGCCCCATCTGCTCCCCGGTGAGAATCTTGAGCGCCACGGGCCGCTTGAGCTCCGGATCCTCCGCCAGAAAAACGGTTCCCATTCCCCCGCGCCCGATCTGCCGCCTCACGAGATATTTTCCGATCGATCGCAAGGGGGGACCGGGTTTCTCGCTCCGAGTCTCCTCGTGAATCAGCCGACATTGCTCGGCGGTGAGGTGCCCCTTCTCCTGAAGGAGGTCTTGCATCGCCACCGAGGCGCCGCCCGCGTCCTGGCGTCGTTGCTGCTCCTCCAGGCAACCCTCCAACACTTCGGGTCGAATGAATCCGCGCGCCACCGCCCGGACGCCGAATTGGGCGTCCTGGGGGTCCTCGAGTCCCTCCGCGCGGCGCAGCGCGTTACGGATCGGTGTCATCGAATTGTCTTCGTCCGGCCGACTCATTCCTCCATGACCTCCCGGAACTCGGGGTCGACGTCTTCCTCTTCGGCGACGTAATCTCGGATCTTCTCTCGAGCGATCGCGCGCAATTCCTGAATACAATATGCAATACGCTTTCCCACCGTTCCGGGCGAAATGCCGAACTTCTCGGCCAGTGTTCGATACGACGCCGCCCCCCCCTCCCCCGCGCTCCAGGCACTCCTGGAGTCCGCGAGCGAGGCTTCCTTGCCTGGGGGCAGGCAATACTCTCGGAAGATCTCGTACCAGTTCTGGAGGCCCGCCCGATTCAGTCGGTCCTCCATCTCCGCCAGCGAGGCATGCAACAGTTCTCGATTCCACTCGCGATCGAACAAGCGCTCCGGGTCCACGTCGGGCTCCAGTCGGCCCGCAAGTTCCGCGCACTCCTCGGGGCTTCCCGGAAGGGGATGGCCCGGAAGGCGACGGACGATTTCTCGACGCGCCGCATCCGTCACGAAGTTCTTCATCGATCGCTTCAGGAATCCTCGGAAGGAACCGCGTTCGGGGCTCAGGCGCCCGAGATGCCCCCTTTCGAGAAGGCGGGCGAAGAAATCTTGCGTCAGATCCTTGGCGTCTTCCGCGCCCCGCCCTCTCAGCACGCAGATGTAGCAGAAGGCGGGCTTCCAGTATCGTGCGATGAGTCGCTCGAGAGAATCCCGTGCGGCAGGATTCTCGGCATCCCCCGCCTTCGCCACCTGGGACCACAAGGTGGAGGGAAAGGCGCGCTCGCTCCCTCCCATCGTCGTATCGTCGTTGCGCATCTGACCCATGGATTATTATACCTTCCCCGAATCGGACCGGGACGGGGGCGTTCAGGAATTGCCAACGGCTCGCCTCCCCCCTAGAATCCTGCGTGTGGTCTACGCAGCCCTGGTCGCGGGAGGACTGCTCCTGGCGCTCCTGACGGCCGGCTGGGTACGATCTCGGGTACGCGCGGAGCGATCGCGGTTTCTCCGCGAAGCCAAACGACAGCGCGAGGAAGAGCAGGCGGCGCTCATGAGCACGTTGGCGGGCGGATTGGCGCACGAAGTTCGGAATCCCCTCTCGACGATCAGCATGAATCTGCAGCTCCTCCGGGAGGAGTGGTCGGTGCCGATCACGGAGCGGGAACAGCGCAGTCGCAAGAGAATCGACGTCCTCCTCCGGGAAGTGAAGAGGCTGGAAGAGGTCGTCCACGAGTTTCTCGCTTTTTCCGCCGGGCATAAGCTCACCCTCACTCCCGTGCAGCTCCAGGAGCTCCTGGGAGAGCTCCTGGATTCCCTGGCCCCCCAGGCCGAGCGATCGAACATCCGTCTGCGTCGGACGTTTTCCGGCTCCCTTCCCCGCGTAGATGCGGATGTCGGACTCCTCCGAAGCGCCATCCTCAATCTCCTCGTCAACGCTCACCAGGCGATGCCGCGGGGAGGGGAAATCGAAGTCGCCACGGCCGCGGACGAAAAGGAAGTGCGGGTCGTCGTGAGGGACACGGGCGAAGGGATCGAGCCGGAACACCTCGACAAGATCTTCAATTTGTACTTCTCGACCAAGCCCGGCGGCACGGGGCTGGGCCTTCCGATGGCCAAGCGGATCATCGAGGAACACTCCGGGTCGATCGACGTGCGAAGCCGCCGGGGGGAGGGAACCTCCTTCATCCTCCACCTCCCGCTGCCGAAAGGAACAGGGGAGGAGACGCGCCATTAGCGAAAAGCGCCGAGTCCTGGTGGTGGACGACGACCGCGGTCACGCCGAGACCCTCGCGGAAGTGGTGGCGGGCGAGGGATGCGAGTGCTCCCTGGCCTTCACGGGGACGGAGGGAGCGGAGGCGGTAGAACGCGAGGAGTTCGACTTGGTGATCACCGATCTCGTGATGCACGATCTGACGGGTCTGGACCTGCTCCGCCGGGCGAAGGCCAAGTCTCCGGATACGGAGGTCCTGGTCCTGACCGGTTATGCCTCCGAGGATACGGCCATTGAGGCGCTCAACGAAGGGGCCTACGACTACATCGCCAAGCCCTTCAACCTTCCGATCCTGCGCGCCAAGCTCCGCCGCGCGCTGGACCGGCAGGATCTGGTCCGCTCGAACGCCGACCTCCGCAGCCAGCTCGACAAGCGGTTCGGCTTCGAGGGAATCGTCGGCAACAACGAGACGATGCAGCAGGTGTTCGACGTCCTCCGTCAGGTGTCGCGATCCAGCGCCACGGTGCTCATCCTCGGCGAAAGCGGCACGGGAAAGGAATTGGTCGCCCGGGCCGTCCATGCGAATTCCCCGCGACGAGGGAAGCACTTCGTTCCGCTCAACTGCGCCGCGCTCTCCGAGACGATTCTCGAGAGCGAGCTCTTCGGCCACGAGAAGGGCGCCTTCACGGGGGCGATGTATACCCGGAAGGGTCGCTTCGAGTACGCGCACGGCGGCACTCTTTTCCTCGACGAAATCGGCGACATGCCGATGGAGATCCAGATCAAGCTGCTCCGAGTGATCGAGTACGGCGAGGTTTTCCGGGTGGGATCGAACGCCCCCATCCGGGTGGACGTGCGTCTCATCGCGGCCACGCACAAGGATCTCGGCCGGCTCGTGCGCGAAGGGCGCTTCCGAGAGGACCTCTTTTTCCGACTCAAGGTGGTCACGATCCGCCTCCCGGCTTTGCGCGACCGGCTCGAGGATCTCCCCTTGCTGGTCGATCATTTCCTCCGGGAGTTGTCGGCCCGGCACGGAAAGGCCGTGCGCGCTATTTCTCCCGAAGCGCTGAAGCTCTTGTACGAGTATTCCTGGGAGGGAAACGTCCGGGAATTGCGCAACTGCATCGAGAGCATGGTGGTGATGTCCCGAGGCGACGTGCTGGGATCCGAGGACGTGCCGAGCTACATCCGGAATCCCGAGGAGCGACCCGTGCCCGGGGTCGGGGCGTTGGCCGGCGTCAATCTCACCCACGCGGAAGTCGAGCTCATTCGAAAGGCGTTGCAGGAGTCGAGCGGGAACCGGGAACAGGCGGCGCGGATGCTGGGAATCAGCGAGCGGACGTTGTATCGAAAAATAAAGCGATACGGTCTGGCCGCGGAAAAGAGGGGCGAATGAACCGCTTCACCATCTCGCGACATACGGGATCGACCGAAGGAGACCACTTCGACTTGATGCTGGAGTCGGGGGAAGCATTGCGGACTTGGCGTCTCCACCATGTGGGATTCGAAAGTCCGCAACCCGCGCGCCCGCTCAAGGACCATCGGAAGAAGTACCTCGACTACGAGGGCGAGGTGTCGGGCGGACGAGGCCGCGTCCAAATCCACGACACGGGGGTGTATTCGATCGATCTCTGGACGGAAAAGCTCATCCAGGTCTCCCTCGCCGGTTCCATGTTCAAGACCCGCCTCCGATTGGAACGCAAGCAGGGAGAGGACTGGACGCTCGTCGACGCGACCGCGGGGCTTCGCAAGCTCGTTTCCAGCCATCTTCGCCACGCCGAGCTCGATGCGGCCCCGACGTCGGAACTCGAGGCGTTGCGCGAGGAGATCGCGCGGGAGGAACTCAAGCTTCTGGGGTTGGTCGGACGCTATTCCAAAGGGGAAGAGGTGGAGTGGACGGGGGCCGCGATCGATCCGGCGGTCCAGAGCCGGCTCCAAGGCGAGTGGGTGCGCTGGAGACACCCTTGGCTCGACCAGGCGCGCGCCTTTCTGGAACGGCTGGTCGGCCTGGCCGGATCCCTTCGAGAGGCCCGCCCCCCCGCACCCACGCCTTCGTGACGCCAACTCCCGTCTTCCTGAGTCGTTCAAGAGAGCGGAGGGACCTGCATGAAGAGAGCCTGGATTGTCCTGGTGCTGTCGGCGGTCGGGTGCAGCAAGGCCCACCTTCGGACGTACGACCTTAGGGCGGAAGCGCTCGTAGTGATCCAGGACGAACATCAGACCCACCGCCCGCTCGTCCCCGGCGATCGCTTCGTCGCCACCAGCGACAAGGAAGCGGTGCTCGTCATCGAGGACGTGCGCCAGACCCGCTATCCGCTCCGGAAGGGGTGGACCGTGAGTCGCGACGAGGAGGACTTTACCATCGAGGAAATCCCGAACTTCAAGCCGTACTGAGGAGCCTTCGTCCCGCGCGCCGTCGCGGCCGCAACCTCTTGCTCCTCCCCCACCGCGGGAAGGGACTTCGCAGACGAAGGAAATGCGGCTCACCCGCATTCGGAATCCCTCCTTGACAAGTGTATAATACATTTGTACTTTAGGGCGCCATGGAACCCAGTGCGGTGCCCCGGAAACCGGCTCTCATTCGGACCACCCTCGCCGACCAGTTGGCCCGACAGTTGGCGATGGAAATCCTCCGGGGCTCCATTCCCCCGGGGCGCGACTTGCCTCCCCTCCGAGCGCTCGCCCGGCAGTATGGCATCACGCTTCCCACGGCGCAACGCGCCCTAGCCCACCTCGAGGGACTCGGTCTTGTCGAGGCTCGTCACGGAAGCGGCCTCCGGGTCCTCGACCCGACCTCCGCGGTCGCTCTCTCCGCCCTACCGATGTGGGTCGAGGCTTCTCTCCTCGACCCTCCTCACGCAACTCGCCTGCTGGGAGATTTCCTCGAACTCCGGCGCCTCCTCGTCGCTCCCCTCCTTCGGCGGGCAAGATCCCGTCTCACCGAAGCGGACCTCGGGCGGCTCGACCAGGGAGTGAGCGCGATGGAGTCCGAGGCGAGGCGGCGGCCGGCCGACTTCGTCCGAATCGCCGAGGCCGATTTGGCCCTCGGCAAGATCCTGGTCCACCGGGCCAATCAAGCCGCGTTCGCGACCGTGTTCAACACGTTCGGGCGGCTTCTGCTCACGCTTTCGGTCCTGCGAGAGGCCGTCTACTCCGATCCCATGAGAAACGTCTTCGGATACCGGGCCGCGCTGGCCCTCCTCCGGTCGAGAGCGGGGGACGAAAGCCTGATCCGCATCGCGGAAGAATCCCTCCTGGAAACGGACCGGGTCACCCTCCGACGCTTTTCCGAGTCTCTTCGTCATCGGGAGAATTGATCATGCGCCGCTTCTGGCAACAGCCCTCTCGGACGTACCGCAACTTCCAAATCGCCTTTACCCTTCTCACGCTCAACTTCGTGCTTCCGGCGATCTCCTACGCATCCACGCCTCAGGTGGTCGGGGGGCAACTTCGTTCCCTCAACCGAATGCTGGGTGGGGAGCCGTACACGGCACCCGAGTCCCAGAGCCGGCTGTGGCGATACCTGGGGGCGGCCAATGTGATGACGCTGGGGGTAATGTGCCTGCTTCTCCAGCTCAACCTGCGACGCTTCGGCGTCGTCCTTCTCCCGCTCGCCTTCCTCAAGGGATACAACGCCCTCCTTTTTCTCCTCGGCTATGTCGCTTCTCCCCACTGGCCGGTCCTCCTCGCCATCGGTCTCCTGGACGTGGCGACGACCGCCGCCTTCCTCTTCTTTGCCGGACGAGCGATCCGAGATATCGGCGCGCGAGCGGACGAGGATCTTGTCCCCCGTCCCTTCCGAATCCCGACCGCATTCGCTAGAATCTCGGCTCGATGAGGATCCATCACATCGCGATCGTCGTCCGCTCGCTCCAGGAGGCGCGCAAGACGTACCGGCGAATGGGAATGGATTCCACCCGCGAGGTCCGCACCCAGGAAAAGTATCCGGGCGACACGGCCCCCCACGCGTATCTCGGTCAGGGCTTCTTCGACCCGAAGCAGGGATTTCCCGTCTTCTGGGCGATGCAGCCGCTTGGGCGAACGGGCCCGCTCGCCCGATTCCTCGCTCAGCGAGGACCCGGCTTCCACCACGTCGGACTCCTGTGCACCGGGCTCGCTCGCGCGAAACTGCCGTTCGTCCGACGGCCCCACTTTTTTCGAACCGATCGGGAGATCCGTGCTCTGCTGGATCCTTCCAGGACGGGTGGGATGCTGATCGAGCTCCTTGAACGGAAATTCGCAGCCAGGCCCGACGGTCTGCCTCCCTTCTGCCTTTCCGCGGCCGACCACGTGGGCGTGCGTGTCGGCCGCCTCGCCCCATTCGACCGCTTCTTCCGATTCCTCGGGTTCACCCCCGAGGCCGTCGGAGAGGACTCCGAATTTCGGATGGCGCGGTACCGGCTTCGCGGATTTCACGTGGCTCTATTCGAGCCGAAGAAACCGTCTTCGGCGGTCGGGTTCGATCACGTGGCGCTTCCCCTCGAGGGAATGGACGTCGATCAAGTCCTACGCGCGCTTCGTCGATTCAAGATCCCCTTTCGCGGGCCGTACCGACTTCCGGGGGAGACGTCCATCAAGGTCTTCGATCCTTCCGGAGGAGAATGGGAACTCCTCGTCCGCTGAGACGGGATACACTTTCAAGGGATGTCGCAAGTCGATTTCTACATGTCGCAGCATGACGAGGATGAATTCCTCGAGTACGCGCTCGGCGACCAGGCCTTGCTCCTCTTCCGGGGGATCCAGCCCTCTCCCTCGCCGGATCCGATTCCGAAGAATTCTTTGTCCGAGCCGTCGAGTCTGGAGGAGCGATCCTACTTCCTGGTGCCCCGGGAGAGGGCGGCCGAGATCCATGCGAACCCGGTTCCTCTTCAGCCGTACTGTGCCCTCGATGCGAAAGGCCCCGTGATTCGGTGGGTCCGGTCGAAAACCGATGCGCGGGGCTCGCCGGATCGCGGCCGGCTTTCGTATTCTTCGGAACGCCGCCGGCGGCACGACGTCGAACTCGCCTTCCGGCGGCTCGCCGCGTGGATCCGAAGTCGCTTTCGGAAAGTCCTCGGCGGCCGGGCCTATGCCGGACCGGAGGCGTGGGAACTCCTGATCAAGCATTCGGGACCGAGATCTACTCCATGACGGGAAGCGGCGAGCCTTCGACGTCTTTCATCTCGAATCCGAGGAGCCTGGCCACGGTCGGCGCGATATCCACGAGCTCCATCTTTTCCACCGTCCCGCGCCGGATCCCGGGCCCGCTGGCGACGAATCCCGTCGCCATCGTCGGTCGACCGGGAAGGTATCCGTGCTGCCCCTTCGCCCAGGGTTTGTGACCCGCGAGCTTCCCATTCGCGGTCCCGACAAAGGAGATTCCCTCCTCCGCTTCCAGCGCGAAGGCCGCATCCTTGTTGTACCCGAGCTCGTCGAGACGGCGTCGGTCCACGATCGCGTAGAGCCTCTTGTCCGCCGGCTTTGCGCCGCGTTCGAGAACTTCGCTCGCGCGTCGAGCGGAGTCCGCGTCTTTCGCGTAGATCGCCATCGAGCCTCCGTGCGCATGTCCCAAGGCCCGCCAAGCTTTCACCTTCGACCCATCGAGATCGATGAGGCCGGCTTCGGAAAGGAGGACGTTCGGCGCCACCGACTCGGTCACGTCCTCGAAGCCGTGATCGCCGACCAGGAGGAGGACGGTCCGATCTCCCAGACCCGCCTTCTCCACGGACTGCCGGATTTTCGCGACGTTCTGATCGGTCCTCTTGAGCGCCTTGCGGACGGCGTCCGAGTCTCGGCCGTCGTTGTGCTCGGCATCGTCCACCTGAATGAGGTGAACCAAGAGGAGATGCGGCTTGTATTTCGCGAAGACGTACGCGGCGCCCGCGGCGATGAACTCGTCCGTAGTCTCTTTCTTCTGGAACTGCTCGGCGCTCGGGATTCCCAGCGCTAAGCCGAGTTCCATCAGGAGACCCGGCGTCGAGTGCTTGAGGAGCAACTCCCAGGTCTTTTCTCCCTTGAAAACGCCCCATCGCTGCGGAACGAGCCAATCCACATCGGCGCCGACCGTCGTCGGCCAGGAGGTGATCGCGACCTTGCGTCCCTGCGCGCGCGCCGCGGCCCAAATCGGCTGTGCCTGAAGATCTTTGGTCTCCCAGAACCATTCGGACGTTCCTCCGTTCTCCCCGAACTTCGTGTTCGAGACGATTCCGTGACGGGCGGGACGGACGCCGGTGACGATGGTCGCATGTCCCGCATAGGTGACCGAAGGGTACGCGGGGAGCACGGCCTTCGCGAACGTCCCCTCGCGCGCCATCGTCCGAATCGTCGGCGCCTCGAAGCCGTCGCCCAGATAGAATTCCGGCCGGAGGCCGTCGATCGAGATCACGATGACGTGCCGATCCTTTTTCTTGAGATCCTCCTGAGCCAAGGAGGGAGTCGAGAGCAGGGCGGCGATCAGGGCAAGGCGCATGCTTCCTCCATTCGACGGGTGTCGGGACTCTCGATCCATCGAACTCCTTCGAAACTCCGGAACCATTGCATTTGGCGGCGCGAGAGCGTCCACGAATTCCGGGCGATCTCGCGCGCGGCATCCTCGAGCGACCACCGCCCTTCGAGATGGGCGACGATCTCGCGGTACCCCACCGCCTGGCGTCCCTCGCGTCCCCAGGGTCGGGCGAGAAGCGAGCGGACTTCTTCCACCAGCCCCGCGTCGATCATCCGTCCGACCCGGTCTTCCATACGACGGCGCAGGGTCTCTCGTTCCATGCGGATGCACACCACGATCGCCTCTCGGGCGCGTCGATCGAAGTGGGTCTGTCGCTCGCTGATGGGCCGCCCGGTTTTTCGGTACACTTCCACCGCCCGGATCAGGCGCTTGAGATCGTTCGGATGGATTCGGGCGGCGGCGATCGGATCGACCCGGCGGAGCTCCTCGTGGAGCGCCGGCGCTCCCAAGGTGACCAGTTCCCGGCGGAGGCCCTCGTCGGCGGAGGGTCCCTCGAACATCCCGTACAAGTAGGCCTTGGTGTACAGCCCCGCCCCCCCCACGAAGAGGGCGCGATGTCCCCGCGCCTCCACTTCGGCTTGTGCGCGGACCGCGTCCGAAACGAATCGGCCGGCGCTGTACACCTCCGACGGATCGCAAATGTCGATGAGGTGATGCGCGACGGCGCGGCGTTTTTCGAGCGAGGGCTTGGCCGTCCCGATGTCCATTCCGCGGTAGACCTTCATGGAATCGACGGAGATGATTTCCGCGTCCAGACGGCGCGCGAGCTCGAGAGCGGCTTCGTGTTTTCCCGAAGCGGTGGGGCCGAGAAGGAATACGGGGTGCGGCGTCACGGGGGGCCGATTATAACAGCAATCGGATTCCGAAACATCTCGGGGCCTTTCCGGCGTTATTAGGGGCAGATGGCGTACGCGAAATCCTTCGAGATCCGCTGGTCGGACCTCGACCCCAATCGGCACCTCCGCGGAACGGCCTACGAGGATTTCGCGACCCACGTGCGATTCTCGTACCTCGCAGAACGCGGGTTTCCCGTCCAACGGTTTGCGGAGCTCGGGATCGGACCCGTCATCTTGAAACTCGAAATCGGGTTTTTCCGGGAAGCGGTGCTCGGCGACACCCTCGCCGTGGGACTGGAGATGGCGGGCATGACGAAGGACCGTTCCCGCTTCCGATTCCATCACGACATCACCAAGTCCGACGGAACTCGCTCCGCCCAGATCGACGTGGACGGCGCGTGGCTGGACTTGTCCCGTCGGAAGATCACGACTCCCCCCGAGGACCTCCGGCGTGCGATGGAGGAGATGCCGCGGGCGCAGGAGTTCGCCGATCTCGATTAGCCGAAGGACACGTCGACTCGGAGGTTGAGGGGGATCTCTTGTCCTCCGTCGAGATCGATCATCACTTCCAGCACTTTGGAATCGAGCTTCTCGTCGTATCGATGGGTTCGAAGGCCCTTGTGTCCGAGGGAGAGCCCCACGCGCGCGACCCGGCCCGGAAAGCGGCGGGTTCCGAAGGCCTCGGCCTATCGATCGACGTCCACGTCCGTGATTCGCGGAGGGGTGCTGTCGATCGCGAACTCGTGGATCGGCAGGCCCCATTTGACCTGAGCGCCGGCCTCGAGAGCGGCAACGACTTTCGCGCGAAGCGTGTCCACCCGGGGCGTCGTCCAAGATACTTCCCCCGCGAGCGGAAGACCCCGCTCGATCTCCGTCCGGACGCCGTCGACGACCATGTAGAGCCCGACCTTCGCCCGGGGATCGCTACTCTCCGCCCGCCAAGCAAGGCGAATCCCGGTTCCGCCCTTCACGACGGAAGGCACGCTCGCTTCGATCCGAACATCCCCTTCCAGAACGGAAGGAGCGCCCGCACGAAACGTGAACTGAGGTGGGGACCCGGGATCGGGTTCCGGAGAGGCCAATCCCACCTGACTGAAGGCACGAAGATAGAAGCCGTACTCCCCCGCATCGGAAGGCGTGAAGGCAAGCGTCTCCGGAATCCGGTACAGTTGATGAAGAAGCCAGGATTGGCCGCCGTCCCGCGTCACATAGAGCCCGAGCATGACGATGTCGGCGATCGACTTTTCCAAGCGGTAGTCGATCCGCACCGCCTTGAGCTCGACGGCCCCCTTCGGACCGACCGCGAACGCCCGAGGACGAGTGGAGTCGATCGCGAAATCCGAGGAGGACTCGACCGATGCAGAAGGATGCAGAACTCGAATGCGATACGTTCTCGCCGTGACCGTCGGGATCTCTTTCCAGACCAGTCCACCGTTGGCAGGCCGGAGGCGTTCCGCAGGGACCTCCGACCAGGTCCGGCCGCTGTCGCTGGAGACCTGGACGCGGAGTTCCGCCAGGGGCAGGACCGTCCGAAGCGCGATCAAGAGCGTCGCCCCGCCTCGATAGACCTGACCGCCCTGGAAGTTGAGGAGCTCCAACCGTTGCGCCGACGGACCCCCGAAGACCGATGCCGGGGGCGATTCGGGCGAGCCTCCCTCTCCGCGGGGAACGGCACGGTGGCATGCGGACGCGGGAACCAAACAGAGGATCGCGATCCGGGCCATTCCCCTCATGCCAACCTCCCCTTCACGTACTCGTACGCGTTTCGGAAGAAGAGGAGTCCATCCGGTCGGAGATCCTTGCCCATCCGGGTCCACTGGGGGTGGTTCACCGCATCCTGGAACCGCTCGGGATGAGGCATCAGCCCCAGGACGCGGCCGGTCGGATCGCAGATTCCCGCGACGCCCGCGACCGATCCGTTGGGATTCCACGGATACTTCGCCTCGCGGCCTTCGGGATCCACGTACTTCAGCACGAGCTGTCCGTTCTCCTCCAGGGAGCGAAGAACCTCCGGACCCCGGCAGACGAATTTGCCTTCGCCGTGCGCCACCGGGAGCTGGATTACCTCCTCCCCCTTAAGGAATTCGGATTTCGTGGAGCAGACCTTGAGACAAACCCAGCGGTCCTCAAATCGCGCCGAATCGTTCTGCGCCAGGGAAACCGCCGGAGATCCGGACGCAAACGGATCCGGCAAGAGTCGCGAACGGACGAGGACCTGGAATCCGTTGCAGATGCCGAGCACCAGCATTCCGGAGCGCACGAACTCGCGCAAACCGGCGAGGAGGCGCGCGGCGATCTCCGTCCCGAAGATCTTCCCCGCACCCAGGTCGTCTCCGTACGAGAATCCCCCGGGCACGATGAGAAGATGGTAGTTCCGAAGGAGCTCCGGGCGCTCCAGGAGACGGTTGATGTGATGGACGTCCGCCCAGAAGCCTACTTTCTCGCACGCGATCTTCGTCTCCAGATCGCAATTCGTCCCCGCCGCGCGGAGGATGAGGGCCCGGGGAAAACTCATCGAATCACCACCTCATCGTCTTCTGCCAGGATTCCTTGAGATCCGCGATCTTCTCGTCGACGATGCTCCGTCCGCTGCGGCCGCGAAGGACGACACGCTTGTCGTGAAGGACTTCTCCCACGGCCGCGAACGGAAGTCCGGAGAACAGCGCTTCGAAGCGGTCCGCGTCGCGAGGCCGAACTTCCAGGAGAAACCGGGAATGCGATTCCGAGAACAGGATTTGGCAATCGTGTTCCACGTCGAGGGCGACCGGCACCTTGGACAGATCCAGTCCGACTCCCCAATCCCCGGCGAAGGCCATTTCGGCGGCCGCGACGGCAAGACCTCCCTCCGAGAGATCGTGGCACGCCCGAACGAATCCCGATCGGATCGCCTCGGCCACCGCCGAGAGAATCCGCTTGCCCCTGGCCGCATCCACTTTGGGGACGTGGGCGCCGAGTTCCCCCTGAAGATGGTAGTAGAGCGAGGCCCCCAATTCGTTCTTGGTCATTCCGACCAGATAGAGGACGTCGCCGACCGCCTTGGCATCCATCGTGACGCAGCGGCGGACGTCCTCGACGATGGAGATCGCCGAGATCAGGAGCGTGTGGGGTACGACGACGCGCCGGTCTCCCACGCGGTATTCGTTGTTGAGACTGTCCTTGCCCGAGATGAACGGTGTCCCGTACGCCACGGCGGTGTCGTAACAGGCTCGGGCGGCCCACACGAGGGCTCCGAGGTTTTCGGAATCGTCGGGGCTCCCCCACGAGAAATTGTCGAGGAGCGCCGTGCGCTCCGGATCCCCTCCCACCGCGACGACGTTCCGCATCGCCTCGTCGATCGCCCCGGCCGCCATGTCGTAGGCCGAAAGATCGGAATACCTCGGATTGATCCCACACCCGACGGCGAGCCCCCGGTACTGGCGGAGCACGGGCCGGACGACGGCCGCGTCTCCCGGGCCGTCGTTGGCCGCACCCACGAGCGGCTTGACGACGCTCCCGCCTTGCACCTCGTGGTCGTATTGGCGGACGATCCACTCCTTCGACGCCGTGTTCCAATGGGAGAGGAGCCGGTGGAGGTCCTCCCCGAAGTCCTTCTTCTCGGGAAGACTCGGCTCCCGTCCTGCCTTCGGAGAATAGCTCGCCCGCCGCGACCAGCGGGGCAGGCCGTGGTGGAGGAAATCCATGTCGAGACTCGCCACCGACTTCCCCCGATAGCGCAGATGCAGATGGCCGTCGTTCGCAAATAGCCCGATCACGGTGGCCTCGACATTCTCCGACGCGAAGACCTTGAGCAGTTCCTCCGCTCGTGCGGGCGGGACGGCCAGGACCATCCGCTCCTGAGCCTCGCTGATCCAGATTTCCGAGTACGATAGCCCGTCGTACTTGAGCGGGACCTTCTCCAGATCGACCTCCGCTCCCGTTTCGGACCCCATCTCGCCGACCGCGCTCGAGAGCCCGCCGGCGCCGCAATCCGTGATCGCGCTGAAGAGGTCCAGGTCGCGCGCCTGGAGCACGGTATCGAGCACCCGCTTCTCCATGATCGCGTTGCCGATCTGGACCGCGCCGCTCGAGAGATCCTCCGACCGATCGTGCAGCCCGGTCGAGGAAAAGGTGGCGCCGTGGATGCCGTCGCGGCCCGTCCGGCCCCCCACCAGAACGATCAGGTCTCCGGCCATCGCCTCCTTGAAGGATTTCGACTTCGGCAGAATGCCCACCGTCCCGCAATAGACGAGCGGATTGCCCGTGTAGCGGCGATCGAAGAGCACCGCGCCGTTGACGGTCGGGATCCCCATCCGATTCCCGTAGTCGCGCACTCCCGCGACGACGCCGTGGAGGATGCGTCGGGGATGGATCGCTCCGGGGGGAACCGAATCCTCGCTCGCATCCGGCAGTCCCACGCAGAAGACGTCCGTCGAGCAGACGGGTTTCGCTCCGAGACCGCATCCGAGAACGTCGCGAACGACTCCGCCGAGTCCCGTATTCGCGCCTCCGTACGGATCGATGGCGCTAGGATGATTGTGCGTCTCCACCTTGAAGCAGACGTTGTGTTTGTCGTCGAACTCGATGATCCCCGCGTTATCCTTGAAGACGCTTACGCACCAGGGTCGGTTCAGTTCCTCGGTGGCCTTCATGATCGTGGAGCGGAGGAGATTCTGGATCACCTCGTCGCCGTACAGGATGTCGCCGGTAAACGTCTTGTGCTTGCAGTGCTCGCTCCACGTCTGCGCGATCGTCTCCAATTCGACGTCGGTCGGATTCCGCCCGGCTTGCTTGAAGTACTCCTGGACGCGCCGAAGCTCTCTCGAGGTGAGGGCGAGTCCCAGCTTTTCGCCGATTTGGAGAAGGTCCGCCTCGCTCGCCTTCATGAGGTCGTAGCCCAGCAGACGGAATTCGTACGGATGGCCTAGGGCGATGCTCTCGAAGCTGCGCTCCGCGAGCGATAGCTCGTCGACGGCTTCGTTGACGAGCACCTTTCCGGCCACGGCACGGAGCGTTCCCGATTCGACTTTGCCCCGTACTTCGAAACGCGTGCCGGTCCGAACCCGCAGGGCCGTCCATCCGAGATCCCGGATCGCCTTGAGGGCGCTTTCTTCGACCGGGTCCATGACGCCGGGCTTCTTGAAGGCGAGGAGCGCGTGGCCGTCCCGGGGGACGGGAGGGGGCTCGATACCCCGGCTGACCGTGAACTCTTCGAGGACGGGGTCGACGAAGAGTTCGGCGGCCGCCCGCCGGGCCGTGGCCGCATCCCAATCGGCTTCCACCAGATAGACTCGGACGGCCGAAACACTCCGCACCTCGGCGAGACCCGCCTCGCGAAGAGCGGCGGCCGCATTCCGTCCGGCCGGGTCGGGGAACTCCGGTTTCGTCCGGACATCGACTCTCCAAACCATGGGACACAGAGTACACAGAAGGGGCGCACAGAGGGCACAGAAAACAGATTCTGTTGATTTAGGTTCCGGTGAGTGAGATAATTCGAACTCTCGCAGGGGGCGCCGACGAGCGCCTCGTTTTTTTTCATGATCAATCGCATCCTCAAGGGATACCAGATCGTCGAGAAGATCAAGGACGGCAGTGTCGGCACGGTCTGGAGGGCGATCAACTCGAAGAATCAGATCTTCGCGCTCAAGCAGATTTCGGAGAAGAACGGTGCGCGTTCGGAGAAGGTCCGGCAATTCAAGAAGGAAGCCTCGCTCCAGATGAAGCTGGAGCACCGCCATATCATTCGGGTCTTCGAGTACGTCGACATTCCCCCGCTCCCCTTCTTCACCATGGAGTACTTCAACTCGGAAAACCTGAAGTACTCGATGTGGTATCTTCCGCAGCGGGTCTACAAGGCCGAATTCTACATCCTGCGACAGGTGGCCGAAGCCCTCGCCTACATCCATAATCAGGGCATCATCCACAAGGACATCAAGCCCGAGAACATCCTCGTCGCGGAAAATTCCGAGATCAAGCTCATCGACTTCTCCCTCGCGCAGACGAAGTGGGACCGACTCCTCCAATTCGGAAAGCGAATTGAAGGAACGCCTCTCTATATGGCACCGGAGCAGATCCGAGGGGAGCGATGCGACCCCAGGACCGACATTTACTCCTTGGGCGCCACGATCTACGAGCTCCTTACGAAACGCCCTCCGTTCTTGGGGACGACGGAAGCCGCCTTGCTCCAGAAGCATTTGAAGGAGCCCGCGAAACCGATGCGGACCTTCGTAAAGACCATCGCGTCCGAGCTGGACGCCATGGTCCTGAAGATGCTCTCCAAGAAGCCCGAAGACCGCTTCCCGGACATGACCTCGGTCAGCTATGAGCTCTCGAAATGGGAGAAGAAAGCGACCGTGATCCGGCTGAAGCAGGTCGAACCGGGCACCAACACTAACCGCCCGAAAATCAACCGGTAAGAGCGCCCCCTTTCATTAAGGCCTCCGGAAAGAAAAAACTTGCATGCCGTCGGCGATATTGCCTATCGTGATTCGCCATATGGCAGAGACTTATCTCGATTTCGAGCGTCCGATTCACGAGCTGGAAAAACGCATCGAGGAGCTGGAGAGTTTCTCGCGAAAGTCCGGAATCGACGTCAGCGGCGACATCGCGGAGCTTCGACAGCAAAGCTCGTCCCTGAAAAAGGAGATCTTCTCGAATCTCACGGCTTGGCAGCGGGTCATGCTGGCGCGCCACCCGGAGCGGCCGGACGCCGTCGACTACATCACCTTGATTTGCGAAGACTTTCAGGAGCTTCACGGGGATCGGGCGTTCGGGGACGACCGCGCCATCATGACCGGGCTGTGCCGAATCGGCGGGATCCGTACGATGCTGGTGGCCGAAAGGAAAGGAAAATCGACCAAAGAGCGGATGAGATGCAACTTCGGGAGTCCCCATCCGGAGGGCTACCGAAAGGCGCTCGAGAAGATGAAATTGGCCGAGAAGTTTCACGTACCGGTGCTCACGCTGGTCAACACTCCTGGAGCCTACCCTGGAATCGGAGCCGAGGAGCGCGGGCAAGCGCACATCATCGCCAAGAATCTGTTCGAGATGTCCAAACTCCGGACACCGATTCTCTCCATCGTCATCGGAGAAGGCGGATCGGGCGGGGCTCTGGCGATTTGCGTCGCCGATCGTCTCCTGATGATGGAGAACTCCTACTTCTCCGTGATCTCCCCCGAGGGGTGTGCCGCCATCCTCTGGCACGACTCCTCCAAGGCGTCGCTCGCCGCCGAACTTCTTCGGATCACTCCGGCGGATCTCCATCGACTGGGAATCATGGACGAGATCCTGCCGGAACCGCCGGGAGGAGCGCATCGGAATTACAAGGACACCGCGGACACTCTCCGGATGACGATCGTCCGGAATCTCGAGACCCTCGGGTCCCTTACGATCGATCGTCTGCTCGAGCGGCGCTACGAGAAGTACCGCCGAATCGGCCAATTCGTGGAGTCGGAATCGAGCAAGATCGCCGTGGGGCAGCCTATTTAGAGCACATCCCGGTAGGATCGTGGCCGCGGTGGCGGCGCCGAGGGTGCAGAT
>CAZGKV010000096.1:0-19631 GCA_964526305.1 uncultured Planctomycetales bacterium
GGCGTTCGCGGGTGGCGGGAGCCCGCACGGCCCCGTCCTCGGATCGCTTGAGAGTGACGTTGTCGTCGAACTCGAAGACGAGCCGACGCGCGTACTTGCGCAGCCGGTTGTACACCAGTTTGGGGAGAAGCCTCTTTTGCAACACGACGAGGTCGAACGCCGAGGCCCGGCGGCACAGGGCGAGTTTGGCGAACACCCCGGCGGGAAGTTCCTCGGCGACGCAGTCCAGCCCTTCGCGCTCGAAGTGAGGAAGGAACTGCAGAATCCGCCAGCGCGCGCTCGGGGAATCGCTCTTGGCGGTGATGAAGAGGATCTTCATTTTCGCCTGGCTTCGTCGAGGGCCTTCCCGAGATTCTCGAGACCCGCCCGCAGCGTCTCCTCGGCTACGCCGACGGAAACGCGGACGAATCCCCGCATCCAAAAAAAGTCTCCCGGCACGACGAGTGTGGAATAGCGCTCCCGCAGACGGGTGGAAAGACCCAGCGCCTCCACTCCCGCCGGCAGCTTCAAGAGGCAGATGGTGCCGCCGTCGGGACGCACCCATCCGAGGTCGGAACGGCGCTCGATCCAATCCGAGACGATCGCCAGATTCCGGGTCACGATTTCCTTCGTCCGACGGACGAGCCTCTCGGCGTCGGTGAGCGCCCGGAGGGCGATCTTCTCCGTGGGATACGGAGTCCCGCCCGAGACGTAGTCCGCCACGGTCTTGACCCTTCGGATGGTGGATTCGTCGGCGATGATCCATCCTCCCCTCACGCCTCCTAACCCATACACCTTGGAGAGGCTTCCCAGGGAAATCAGATTCTGTCCGCAACAGGCGGCCGGCTTGACTCCGTTCGATAGACAGGCGTCCAGATAGACTTCGCTCGCCACGACGTATCCCCGTTGGTCTCGGAGGATCTGCCCCAGGGTTTCCATCTTTTCGGCGGAAGTGGCGACTCCGGAGGGGTTGTGGAGGTTCGTGAGGATCAGGGCCCGCGTGGATTTCGAGACTCGGCGCTCGACTTCCTCCATCTCGATTTGAAAGCCCCGCTCGAATCGCCGGTCGATCGGCTTGATCTCCGCTCCGAGCTGCAGGGGGATCCGGTAGAGCGGTTCGTAGTTCGGCACTTCGAGCACGACCCCGTCGCCGCGCTCGAGAAGTGCGGCGCAGACGAGGAAGATCCCCTGAGTCGCTCCATTGCAGACGTACACGTTGGAGCGCTCGACTCCGTATCGTTCCGCGAGGAGCGAATACAGCGCGTCGCAGCCTTCTTCGTGCGGGCCGTTGAGTTCCACGTCGTCGAGCGAAAGACCCAGCTCCTCTCTCGGGAGAGCCAAGACGTTGCTCTTGGCCAGGTCGAACTGGACGCGGCCCATGAACTCGCGGGCCCAAGACAAGTAGTCGATCTTACGAAAGCTCATCTCGTGCGACGCCGCCTTCTAGGGCAGAGGTCCGGAGAAATGGGTGATCTCCATCGACGGCCCTTGGTAGCCGGGGATGTCCTTGGTGTAGGCATGGAGCCGGCCCGAGACCTGCACCCGGCGCCCCACGTATCGAAGCCAATCGTCGTTGCGCTTGAAGAGGTCGAAGTGCGGAATCATGATTCTCAATTCGCTGTCCAAGACGACGATTCCGTGTTGTCCTCGGAAGTGGTCGAATCGTCCCACGAGCGTCACCGATTGACCGGCGAACAGCTCCACGTCCTGCCATGTCTGGATCTTGCCCGAAGTCTTGGGGGCGGTCGGGGAGGAAGTCGGCGCCGGTTGCGACGATCGGCATGCGCCGAGCGCCAGGACAAGGAGGAAGAGCCGCATCGTTCCCAAGCGGGGATTATACCGGTCCGCAGGGATGGGGAATACGAAAAAGGACGTGAGGGCCTCGTCCCCGCATGATAGAGTGCGCCCGAGGAGGGCGAGATGAAGATCCGATCTGTCCGTGCCCGCGAAGTCTTGGATTCTCGGGGGAATCCCACCGTCGAAGCGGAAGTCGCGACGGAGTCCGGAGTCGCGGCAAGCGCCATCGTTCCCTCGGGGGCCTCGACAGGAGAGCGCGAGGCGTTGGAACTCCGGGACGGCGATCCGCGGCGCTACGTGGGACGCGGCGTGCTGGGAGCCGTCCGCAACGTCAACGACGTCATCGGCCCCAGACTCGTCGGGATGGACGTGACCGGACAGAAGTTCATCGACGAGGTCCTGATCGAGATGGACGGGACCCCGAACAAGTCCCGACTGGGGGCGAACGCTCTCCTCGGCGTCTCGATGGCCTGCGCCCATGCGGCCGCCGCCGTGCGCGGCAAGCCGTTGTACGAC
Source organism: uncultured Planctomycetales bacterium (assembly GCA_964526305.1). Lineage (GTDB taxonomy): Bacteria > Planctomycetota > MHYJ01 > MHYJ01 > JACPRB01 > JACPRC01. Next base: position 2,293 of record CAZGKV010000096.1, read on the forward strand.
TCGCTCTCCTTCGGCCGCGGCGTCACCCTTCCGACTCCGTTCCTGAACGTGCTCAACGGCGGCGCGCACGCGGACAACTCCCTGGACTTCCAGGAATTCATGATCGTGCCGCACGGCTATCCGAGCTTTCGAGAAGCCCTTCGGGCCGGAGTCGAGGTTTTCCATACCTTGAAGTCGATTCTCAAGAAGAAGGGTCTCTCGACCAACGTCGGAGATGAAGGAGGCTTCGCGCCGAACCTCTCCTCGGTGGAGGAGGTGCTGGATACGATCGTCCTGGCGATCGATCGAGCGGGACATACGCAGGGAGTCGGCCTGGCGCTGGACGTCGCGGCGAGCGAGTTCCACGAGGAAGGGACGTACGTCTTCAAGAAGGGAGACAAATCGCGCCGGACTTCGGAGGAGATGATCGCCATGTACGAACGTCTTTGTTCCCGGTATCCGATCCTTCTGATCGAGGACGGGCTGGGCGAGAACGATTGGCCCGGATGGTGCCTTCTTACCGAGAGGTTGGGGTCGAAGGTGCAGCTGGTCGGAGACGATCTCTTCGTCACCAACACGGAAATCCTTCGGCGCGGAATCCGGGACGGCGTGGCCAACGCGATTCTCATCAAGTTGAATCAAATCGGGACGATCACCGAGACGGTGAACGCGGTTCTGTTGGCCCAAGAGTCGGGGTATGGCACGATGATTTCGCATCGTTCGGGAGAGACGGAAGATACGACCATTGCGGATTTGGCCGTCGCTCTCAACGCGGGGCAGATCAAGACCGGCTCCGCCAGCCGAACCGATCGCACGGCCAAGTATAATCGCCTCTTGAGGATCGAGGAGCGGCTCGGGGAGCGGGCCCGATTCGCCGGGTGGAAGCAACGAGGATGAAGCGCTTTTGTTGGGTCCTGATCGTCGCCGCGATCTCGTGCTCGCCGGACCCTCCGAAGCCTCAACCCAGGAAGAAGAAGCCGGTCGCGGAGGAGACGGAGGAGAAGCCCTTCCAACTCCGGATTACGAAACATGCGCGCATTCACCTCCGCTCGTCCGAACTCCCGCCGGAATTGGGGGAGACGGGCTTCGCGCTCGATCTGGGAGTGCATAAGGCGGAGGTCATCACCCGATCGCCCGGAGAGATCTCCTTGGCGTGGCAGATGAAGGAGCGATTCCAGGTCGAACGCGATCGGTACGACGAAGCGGTCCTGAGCGGATCGGTCCGCTCTCGATCCTGGAATCGAACGCGGAGCTTGTTGCTTCCTGCGCTGTGGGAAGCGAAGCCGGAGCAGGACGGCGTGGCGCTTCTTTGGTTGTCGAGCGAGGCCTACTCGGAGCTCAAGGACTCCGGACAGACGACCTGGCGGATCGCGCACGTCGGATCGGAGGAAGGGACGCTGAAACGGATCGAGCGGACCGTCCGGCCGCTCACGGTCAACGGGGTACCTCGGACCGTTCCGGTGCTGCGGGCGGAGTCGGCTCTCGCCGAGTTCGTGATTCACGACCACGCTGAGGAGCCGCTCATTCTCGAGGTGAAGTTCCGCAAGGGAATGGGGCCTGCCGAACGACCGGTCACATCCACGAAGCGGACGCGTCTCACCTTGGACTACCGGGTGTTGGAAGTGTGGATCCTGGAGTAAGAGCTCTACGGTCGCCTCGGCGGAGTCTGCGGCCTATCGATCCCGTTCCGTGGGAAGACGAATCTCTCCTTGTTTCTGTTGACATATTTAACATGAATGTTAAATAGTATTCCGGATGACGAATCGGGCCGAGAGGGATCTCGCGGAGTGGGAGAGTGTGTTTCGAGCTTTGGCTCACCGATCCCGGCGGCACGTGCTCGTGGTATTGCTCTCGCGCGGAGGTCGGATGAGTGCGGGCGAGATCGCGCGGAGATTCTCGTGTTCGTGGCCGGCCACGACGCGCCACCTTCGTGTCTTGAAATGGGCCGGTCTCGTGGGAGTGTCGAAACGGGGCCGGGAGCGGATATATCGGCTGAAGTCCGATCACCTCTGTCGGGTGCTCAAGGGCTGGCTGAAATGGTTTGAGAACGGGAGGCACCCATGAACCGAGAGATCGTGTTTGCATTGTACCGTCCGCATCCGGCAAAGGAAAAGGCCTTGGAGAAACTCGTGCGAGATCATGTTCCGACGCTCCTACGACTGGGATTGGTGACGGACCGGGCTGCGCTGCACGCTCGCGCCAAGAATGGGACCGTGATCGAAGTCTTCGAATGGACGTCTCGGGATGCCGCGCGGCGGGCACACGAGCATCCCGAAGTGGCGCGGGTGTGGGAGGCGATGGGGGAGGTATCGAACTTCGTCAGCCTGGATACGCTGGAGGAAGCTACCGGAACGTTTCCGCACTTCCAACCGATGGGAGAGTGATTACCCGCGACCGAGCGGATTCATGAGGAAGGGTCTCCGGCACGCCGCGCAAAGATCGAAGCGCAGTTCGCGATAGACTTGGTCTTGCGCCTCCTCGGCGGAGATCCCTTCGAGCTGCCGGAGAACCCGTTCCATCTCGGCGCGGTAGTCTTTCCGGAGGTCCTCCTCCGTGATCTCCATCGGGTCATAGGCCGCCTTGACTTCGATTCGGACCTCGTATCGAACCGGAGAATCGAGGAGCAGCCCGGACCCGCAGCGGTCGCAGACGAGGCCGTCCACTACGGTCAATTCCGGTGGAAGGAAAGGCGATCGTGATGGACGCGGACGGCGACGCTGTCCCCCTGTCGGAGGTGGCCGTCGATGAGCATGTCGGAGATCGGGCCTTCCACCTCTTTCTCGACGGTGCGGCGGAGTTCGCGCGCCCCGAACTCCGGGTTGAATCCTCTTTCGGCAAGGAAGCGGGAGACGGGCGCCGTGAATTGGATCGTGAGCGGCACGTGGGCCGCATGATGCTGAACCTCGTCGAGAAGGCGTCGCACGATTAGCTCGCACTCTTTCAGGCCGATGGAGTTGAAGAGGACGACCTCGGAGACCCGATTGAGAAACTCGGGCCGGAAGTGGTCCTTGAGGGCGCCGACGGTCTCTTCGAATACGGTGCGGCGGTCGAGATCGCGCCGCTTGGCCGCGTCGAAGCCCATGCGATTTCGGACCTCCTCGACTTCGCGCGCTCCGGCATTGGACGTCAGGATGATGAGGGCGTTGTCGAACGGAATGCGGCGCCCCTTGCTGTCGGTGACGAATCCCTCGTCCATGACCTGGAGCAGGAGGTCGTGGACCTTGGAATCGGATTTCTCGACCTCGTCGAAGAGGACGACGGCCTCGCCGTTATGACGCGCGGCCTCCGAGAGGAGACCCGGTTGATCGTGACCGACGTATCCCGGGGGAGCCCCGATGAGCTTGGCGTATTCATGGGGGAGGGCGTATTCCGAGCAGTCCACGCGCACCATCCGTGCGGGATCGTGGAAGAGGATTTCAGTCAGGGCCTTCGCCATCTCGGTCTTGCCGACGCCGGTCCTTCCTACGAAGAGGAAGCTGGCCACGGGCTTCGAAGGGTCGCGGAGACCGGTGAGGCTCTTCTTCACCGCGCGCGCGACGGAAGCGATGGCGTCGTCCTGTCCGATGATGCGGCGCGAGAGCTCGGACTCCATTTCCTTGAGCGATTCCGGGCGGGCGGAGGATCCCAGGCTCTTCGGGTGATCGAGAAGATGGATCTCGCTCGACGTCTCCTCGGTGTCCGGGATCGTGACACGCCGGATGTCGAGATGCGGATTCACTTCGACGCACAGGGCGTACAGTCCTTCCTCGAGGGAATCGCGGTCGGCGATGCCGTGACCCTGCTCGAGGCGAGGGAGGACCTGGTCGTGGTAATGAAGGAGACAGGCGTTGAGGACGAGTCCCAAATAGCTTCGCTTGTCCGTGATCCGACTGGTGCTGAGAAGTCGCGCCGTTTCCTCGGGAGTGAAGACCCGAATCTTCACGAAGGCGTCGATCGGTTCGAAGTACTTCCGGACGACGCCGCTTTCCATTCTGAACATCGTTGGCCGCCTCTTCTTCTATAACGATCATCGGCCGGATTCGGCCATGATCTATGGTGTATTTATCATACGGTTCTTTGCGACGGCCTTCAAGGTAGGGACGATGGAAAGGGCTCGTGCGGGCGGCGCGAAGATGCGGGGAATACCTTGGCGTCGAGTCCCTGGGTCACCGGCGAGCAAGGCAACCCAGGGATCGTGAGCGTCTACCTACAACCCCGCTTTCTTTCGCTGTACGCTCCGGAACCACAGACCCGCGCCGAGGGCCGCGATGGCGACCACGATAATCGCGAGTTGGAGAGGATTCTTGGGAATCCACGGCGTAAGGAAGGATTCGGCGAGCAGGAGCATTTCCATGCGCTGTCTCCTAGCTGGGGACGAGGACGTATTTTCCGAAAACGGATCTGGACTCGAGATCGCGATGGGCTCTTATCCCATCGCTCATGGGTATTGCGGCGTTCACGATCGCGCGCACCTTTCGTTGGAAAAGAAGAGTCAGGGCACACCCCAGTTCCTTGTTATTACCCATTGTACACCCGAGGATCTCCACTTGGCGGTAAAAAATATGGCGCAGATCCTCGAGGGGATCGTGGCCGCTGGTCGCGCCGCACGTGACGATCCGGCCTCCGCGCCGAACGGCGGCGAGCGATTTCGCCCACGTGTCCCGTCCGATGTAGTCCACGACCAGGTCGGCTCCTCGGCGGCCCGTGATCTCTTTCACGCGCTTCACGACATCCGTACACCCATGATTTATTACCTCGTCCGCGCCCAATCGTTTCAACTTTTCGCATTTTTCTTCGGTGGAGGCCGTCGCGATCACCCGCGCTCCCGCGTGTTTCGCGAACTGGACGCACGCCGTCCCGACGCCGGCGCCGGCGCTCCAGATGAGGACGTCCTCGGCCGGCTTGAGTCGCCCCCGAGTGAAGAGCATCCGCCACGCCGTGACGAACACAAGGGGGGCCGCCGCCGCTTCGTCGAAGGAGAGACCGTCCGGAATGGGAATGAGGGAGGACTTGGGGACGGCCATCCTCTCCGCGTGCGTTCCGTCCCGGTGTTCTCCCCAGATCGAGTACTGGAGGCACATCGACATGTTCCCCTCGGTGCAGAATTCGCACACTCCACACGAGAGCGCGGGATTGAGGAGCACCCGCCTTCCGTCCGCGATCCCCGCGGCGTCGCAGCCCAGGATCCGCGGCAGTCGAATCCCGGGCAGCCCCTTGCGGACCCAGACGTCGAGATGGTTCACCGAGGCGGCCTTGACTTCGAGAAGGGTCTCGCCCGGACCCGGCGTAGGCTCCGGAACCTCCTCCCACTTCAAGACTTCCGGCCCTCCGAATTGGTGAATGCGAAGCGCTTTCATGGAGGGCATTCTATCGGAGCCGAAGAGATCGCCAAGATATAATGCAGCCATGATCGATCGACTGCTCCAAGTCGCTCGCGGAGCGGCTCCCGCGGATCTCGTAGTCCGAAACGCTCGGGTCGCGAACGTGCGCACCTTGGAACTCGAAACACTCGATGTCGCCCTGGCCGGCGATCGAATCGCGGGCCTCGGCCGATACGACGGCACCGAGGAGATCGACGCCGCCGGTCGGGTCTTGGCTCCCGGACTCATCGACTCGCATGTCCACCTCGAGAGCTCGATGATGAGTCCGGCGCAATTCGCCCGGGCCGTGGTCCCCCGCGGGACGACGGCCGTGGTCACGGATCCCCACGAGTTCGCGAACGTGCTGGGAGTCGCGGGAATCGAATACGTGATCCGAGCGGCCGATGGACTTCCCCTCGATGTGCACGTGATGCTGCCGTCTTGCGTGCCCGCGACCCATCTGGAAACGGCGGGCGCTCGCCTCGAAGCGGAGGATCTTGCCCCCTTCTTCGGGAAGCCGCACGTCCTGGGCCTCGCCGAGGTCATGAACTTCCCCGGGGTCGTCTCGGGAGATCCGTCGTATCTGGCGAAAATCCGCGCGGCCGGCGAACGGCCGGTCGACGGCCACGCGCCCGGTCTCACCGGCCCGGCGCTCTGCGCCTACATCGCCGCGGGACCGAACAGCGAACACGAAAGCGTGCGGCTGGAGGAGGCGATGGAGAAACTCCGCCGCGGCATGATGATCATGGCTCGAGAAGGGACCGTGGCGAAGAATCTCGAGACTCTTCTGCCCCTCGTGCGCCGCGCGGACGCCTGGGAAGTCGCGATGTGCTGCGACGACCGCCATCCGATCGACATCGCGGAAGAGGGGCACTTGGACCACCTCCTCCGTAAGGCGGTGGGCTTGGGAGCGGATCCCCTCGTCGCGCTTCGGGCCGTTACGTTGACTCCGGCGCGTCACTACGGATTGAGAGGTTTCGGGGAACTCGTTCCCGGCGCGCGAGCGGATTTCGTTCTCTTCGACGATCTGCGGGATTTTCGCGCGAGACGCGTCTTCAAGGACGGCAAAGAGGTGGCTCGAGACGGACGCGTTCTGCGGGATCCGCCGGAGACACCGCCTCCCTCCCGGCAGAGCCTTCGGCTTCCGGATCCCTTCCGTCCGGACTTCACGGTGCCGGCGCGCTCGACGCGCGTACGGATCGTGGGGGTGGTCCCGAATCAGATCATCACGCAGGCGCTCGTGGAGGATGCCCCGGGGTCGAACGGCGCGCTGGCCAGCGACCCCTCGAGAGATCTGATCAAGATGGCGGTGATCGATCGCTACACGGGGCGGGCAGGAATGGGGCTGGGATTCGCGCGAGGGCTCGGCCTGAAACGCGGAGCGATCGCGTCGACGATCGCGCACGACTCTCACAACATCGTCGTCGCCGGCGCGACGGACGAAGACATGCGCGCGGCCGTCGCAGAGATCGCTCGCATCGGCGGGGGCCAGGTGGTGGCTGCGGGAGGGCGAATCGTCGCCTCGCTTCCGCTTCCGATCGCGGGACTGGTGTCCGATCGCCCGCTGGAGGAAGTGGCACGGGTGGCGGCACGGGTGCGAGCATCGGCCCGCGAGCTTGGATCGCCGCTCCACGACCCGTTCATGACGCTGGCCTTCCTGGCCCTCCCGGTGATTCCGGAGTTGAGGCTGACGGATCGCGGTTTGGTCGACGTCGGGAGGTTCGAGATCGTCTCCCTGTACGCCTGACCTCGCCGTAGGAGACCGGCCAGGATCGCCGCGAAGACCAATCAGGCAGGCCCCCACCGATGGCAGAGTCCGCCGACGACGGAACCGCCTCCCTCGTCGCTGTCCTCTACGACCGGTTGGGCTTCGACCGCCGCGTCGTCGATGAACCAGCCGGCGTACGTGTTGACGCTGTCGAAGCGAAAGCGAACGAAGGCGGCGCGGGTCCAGAAAGGAAAAGACCGGCCGGAGGGGGGCTCCGGCCGGTCAGGGTTCGCAGGGAACTACCGCGGACGGCGCAAGAAGGTGAGGAGGAGGGCCGCCGCGATGACGAATCCTGCGAGGCTGAGGTCGAGAATCGAAAAGTCGGCGCTCGCCACCGAGCTGCCGCACCAGTGGCGCTTCGGGGATCCGCCGGAGTCCTCGCCGACGTGGGGGTCCTCGAGCGCGCCGGCCACCGTGCCGGAGGCTTGCAGTTGAACGTCGTCGAGGAACCATCCCGCGTACGCGTTTCCGTACGCATCTACGGTATCGAACCGGAACCGGAATTTCACCTTGCCCCAGGCGACGTCGAGCGTCGCCGCGTGGGTATGCCACGTGCCCGAAGCGGAACAGTCTCCGAGGCCCCCTGTCGTACCGGTTCCCTTGAGCTGGACGGAAAGCACGGTCGTTTGAAAACCGTCGTTGGAAATCTCGAAATAACGCTTGTCGAAACTCGTAGATGTCTCTGTCTGGTAGTTGCACCAGAAGACGAGCTGTGGAGTGGCCAGGGAGGCCAAGTCGACCTCCGGAGACGTAGCGGTGCCGTTGTTGGCCGCTCCGGAATTGTAGTTGGTGCCGTTATTGTAGTTCAGACTGTTCGGAGAACTCTTGAAGGCGCCGCCGGGCGCCGTGGCGGGGGTGGCGTCCGACGCCCATGTTACGGTCGCATTGGAACCGATGGGAGTCCAGTTCTGGAGCCCGGAGTTGAACGTCCACTCCTGGACGGTGGTGAGTTTGGTGCCCGTGTTTCCGGATCCCCCCCCGGACACCTGCAGGGTATCGAGAAACCAACCGGGATAGCTGTTTCCGTATGAGTCTACGGTGTCGAATTTAAACTGGAGGACGACGGTTACCCAGGAAGGCTGTAGAGCGACGGTGTGCTGGTGCCACGTCCCCATGGCCGAGCAGGCGCCCAGAATCGCTCCGTAGTTCGTCACCCCGAACTTGGCGGAGAGGGACGTCCCTGTGCCCGGAGTCAAGGTGAGGGTCCGCGTGTCGTACCCGGCGTTTCCGTTCTCGGAGCCGGGCTCCGTCTGGAAATTGCACCAGAAGGTGAGCGTGGGGGAGGTCGCAGGAACGGGGATGGCGGCCGAGGTCGCCGTTCCGCTGTTGGTGCCTCCGGAATTGTAATTCGTCGCGTTGTTGTAGTTGAGGCTGGTGGAGGCGCTCTGGTAGGCGCCGCCGGTCACCCCGGCCGGCGTACCGTCGACGGCCCACTTGACGCCGTTGGACCCGCCCGCGAGCGTCCACCCGCTCGCGTTGTCGAAGTTCGTCTGGGTCTGAGTCCAACCCGGTGCCGCGGCCCACGCCCACAGCGTCAGGACCGCCGATGCGGAACGACCGAACAACATGGCTTTCCCTCCCGACCGTAGAACCGATCCACCGAAGTTCGCGGAACTATAGGGGCCGGGCGGAAGGGAGTCAAGAAAAAATGAATTGGAAGACGCAAAAAGCCATGCATTTATGTATCGAACTTACATGCTCGATGGGGGCCCATCTATGGGGGATGGATGCGTGAACTATGGGGTGTAGGTCGGGGGGCGTAGGGCCTACCGGACCCAGTTCCCTCCGCGGAGGCTGTATCCGAGTTCGTGCCGGGAGGGCGCGTGGCCGGGGTCGGCGACGAGGGCGCGCCGGAATTCCCGCACCGCGGCCTCGGGGAGACCCTGGGAGCGGCACCACGATCCGAGGGCGTGGTGGGCGGGAGCGTCGTGAAGGGGCAAGGAGGCCGCTCGATCCCAATAGTCCTCGTAGGGCAATCGGAGCTTGTGTCGTTCGAGGATGTCCTCCTTCCGTAGGGAAAGAGTGCCGCGCGGGGAACGCAGGATCCATCCTTCTTGCGTTTCGGCGAGGAATCCCTCGACGGTGCGGTCCTTGAGGCGAACGGAAGCGGCCTCGCCCAGGGTCGCACGATCCATGTATCGGCCCAGGTAGTACACCAAGCGGCCTTCCGCGGCGCGGCGCTCGAGCTCGCGCCACTGTTGGACTTCGAAATCCGGTTCCGCCGCCGGCGGGGCGGATCGCGGCCAGAGGAGGATCGCGGCGACCACGGCGAGGATTCCGACCGACGCCACGAGGGACGGAAGGAGTCCCTTCGACCTCCTGCGCCGAAGGATCTTGCCCGCCGATCGAGCGACGGATGCCGGGAGGGTTTCCGCGGGTCCCTCGACGACACGAACGGAGCGCCGAAGGGAATCCAGGATCTTTGCGTCGACTCCGTGTACGGCCACTGCGGCGGCGGCCAGGCGCGCGGCGGCAAATCCGGCCGCTTCCGGAGTCGCGGAGATTTCGACTTCGTATCCGGCGGCCGCCAACGAGCGCTGCGCCCCTTCGATCCAACCCGGGTCGGGGGAGAAGAGAACCACGCGGTTTCGTTCGTACTCGTCGGGATCGGGCCGTGCGGGTCCCAGCAGCTTCTCGATCCGGCCGGGGATGTCCGAGAGCTTGAAGGGCTTGGGCATGAAGTCGTCCACGAGGCGCCGGAAACGCTCGAGCGCCGCCTCATCGCCGGAGGCGGACATTCCGAGGACCTTCGTCGAGGCCAGCGCGGGATCCGATCGGATCTGACGGCAGACCTCCGCTCCGTCGACGCCCGGGAGCATGAGATCGAGGAGGACGAGCTGAGGGCGGACGCTGCGAGCCAGGAGGCCCGCCTCGAATCCGGTGGAGGCGCGCCGGACGTCGTGTCCGTCCTGTCGGAGACGGTGCTCGAGGATGTCGCCGACCTTGGGGTCATCCTCGACGATGAGGATGCGCCGAACGGCTGCCTTCATACCGCGTCGTGCGATCTACGCGCCCTCCCAACGACGCGGCGCCCCGGCCGTTACCGGCCAGGCCTTCGGGGCGCCTCGTGGATCCGAATCGTGCGGCACGGAGTATTCATCGGCTTGGCCGGATCGATCGCCACCATCGTTCTTCGCGTGACCCCCAGCGCCCAGCAGATGCCCTGCGGGGTGACCTGCAACGCTTCGCACGCCTCTCGCAACGTCACGGTGTACGCGACCTTTCCGAAACCAGGGTGCGACGGATCCACCGACAGCACGGAGATCTTCCGTCCTCGGGAGTGCAGGACGAACGCCCACGGAGACTCTCCGCACCCGACGGTCGCCAGGAGCGGGGAAGGAAGGGAAGAAATCGTGAGAACCTCGAGCGTGGATCCGTCGAGCACGCTGACCACGTCGGACTCTCGGGAGAGTACGACGAGTACCGGCGTCGGCACAGGATCCCGCATCCGGCGTCTCTCTTCGCCGCCTCGGCGTCCCTCCCCGCCTTCCGAGGTCCTTTCGGAACGGTGCGCCTCATGCCCGGACCGGCGGGGATGGGTCAAGCCGCCTGCCGCGACCCAATCGGGGACGGGAGAGAGGGAGACGCTGGTCGCCATGTCGTGGCGAGGATGAGTCAGGATCACGAGCTCGCCGGTCTTCGGGAGCGTGACCGCCGCTCGGCTTTGATAGTGGGCGAAGGAGGAGGGAAGCGAGGGAAGAGGAATGATCTGGACCAGGCGCTGCTTCCGGACGTCGATGAGATCGATCTCCTCGTCCCGGGTACACAGAACGCACAGGTCCGTGCCTTCGGCTCCGAACTCGAGCAGCCGGGGTTTGCGTCCGACCGGAATCTCGGTCCCGGGGCCCAGTTCGACGGGGTCGGTGAGGATTACGCGATCGCGTCCCGTCACCGCGACGGCGAGAAGGCTTCCGTTGGGCGAAATCTCGACGGCGCTTACGGTGCCGTGGAAGCGCCTCGACGCCGTAATCGTCCCATCGGCGAGATCCACTTTGCGCACGGACCGGCGGTCGGATCCCGGAACCCAGGCCGACGCTCCGTCGGGAGAAACGGCGAATTGGACGCACCAGGAGGCGGGAACTCGATCCCCGGCACGGGCTTCGACGGGGGCGCGACCCCCGAACGCGACGCACATCCCGGCCGAGAACACGAGGGCGACGAACAGAGCGCGATCCGAGGTGCGCATGACCGGCCTCCTCTTCGTATGTCCTCGCTCATATTATATGCAGTCGATGCATCCACAATCAAGTGGATTTGCATTTCAATCCCGCGGCCCCTCGCCGAGGGATCGCTGCGCCAGGACGCGCAACCGCGGAGGGGTGGAATCGAGCGACACCAGAAGACGCGCGAGCTCCTTGGCCTGGGGGGATCCCGAATCGAGCAGGGCGGAGAGGGCGATGAGGCGGACACTTTCGCTCCGATCGGCGAGCGCGGCGTCCTTGAGGGCGGAGGTGGCCGGTTCCTCGGCCGCCCGAGGAGCGAGGGCGGCCGCCGCCTGCACCCGCGTCGAATCGTCGAGATCGCGGCGGACCGTGTCGGCCAAGATCGATACGGCCCGAGGGTCGTCGATCTGCCCCAGCGCATGGGCGACGAGATGGGGCGCGGGAAACGTGCGGTCGGAGAGCATGCGGCGAAGGACCTCGATGTCTTCCCCCTCGGGGTCGCGGACGCCCGGGAGGAGGGCGAGGGCCATGGCTCGAGTGGGGAAGGACTCGGCCGGGTCCAGGAGCACTTCGAGGAGGAGCGTTCGGGCCTCGGCGCGCGGGAGGTCCCGGGCCGCATCTCGCAAGACGTCGCGCCGCTCCTCGGAGGTCGCTCCCGGACGGTGAAGACGGATCCGTGCCTCCGCGAGGCTGGGCATCGAGGTGCCGGACTCGGCCCCCCCGGGCGGGGACGATTCCTCCGAGAGCTCGGACTCGAGGACGGCGTCCGAAGAGTCGGCGGGCGGACGGGGAGATCGGGCGACGGAGGGCGCCTGCCGCCGTTCCCGGAGCGCCGCGGCGAGGGTTCCGACCCCGGCGACGAGGATCGCGATCGAGAGGATCCACCGGGCCGCCGGGCTCACGGCTCCGCCTCCTTGACGACGCGGATTCCGCAACTGCTCTTCACGCTGTCGCCGCGGAGTCGAGTTCCCGACGAGGCGCGAAACCAAAACTCCTCGACGATGGACCAGGAGCCCCCTCGCACGGAATACCAACCCTTCAAGTCGGCATCGGAATCCGCACACCACTCCCGCGCTCCTCCGGCCAAATCGCGGATGCCATAGGGGGACTCGTCGGCGGGATAGGCGCCGACGGACTCGGGCGTGGGCTCCCGGTCGGGGTCCCCGTGGCTGAGCGGATTCTTGCAATACCGGGAATTCCAGGAGTTGCCCCAGGGATAGAGGCGGCCGTCCGCCCCGCGAGCCGCTTTCTCCCACTCGATCGCGGTGGGAAGTCGGTAGCGATGGGATCCGGGCGCCCGGGTGGAGAGCCAATCGACATACGCGCGGGCGTCGTGCCAAGCGATCGACATTACCGGCCAGGATGCGTTCCAATCCGAAGGAAGCGAAAAGCCCTCGGGCGTTTCCAGCCAGAACCGACCGCTCTGCTCGCGCGCCCGCGGAGTTCTGCGACGAGCCTCGTCGCGACGTCCGCTTTTGGCCAGATCGTTCAGGAACTCGAGATACTCGGCGCAGGTGACTTCGAAACGCGCGAGGAAGAAGTCTTTGACGAACACCGCCGACCCGGAATCGGGGCGGTACGGTCCGGCGGGAATGTGGACGAACGCATCGCCGACCTGTGCCGAGGGAAACAGTCTCACGCCAATCTCTTCGGACGTATTGCGCCCGACCCGCACGGGAATGCGTGCGAGGGCGCACCCCTTTCGATGCACGTACAGAAGATACAGTCCGCTCGCGAGGGTCGCTTGCGCGGGAGTATCGCCGATCTCGATCGCGGAGGAGTCGTCCGGAACGAGTTTACCCTGTCGGTCCACGAAGGGAACCACTCGTGCCGAGGCCGGGCCTCCCTCGGCCGAGACGGCGATCGACCCCTCCCGGCGAAATGCCCCGGCGAATCGCCCCGCGCGATCGTGAAACCGGACCAAGTTTTCCAGAACATCGGAAGGATCGGGGGCGCGGCTCCACTGGTCGAAATAGAAGTCGGCGAGCCAGGCGTGGGCCTCCGCATGGGCGGGCTCCAGTCCGAGGACACGGTGATAGTCGCGATCGTCCCCGGATCTGCGGGCGGACGCTAGAGTGTACCGGAGTTCCTCCGCTCGGCCTGCCTGGGCCTGCCGCTGAGCCTCACGCCACGCGCGGGCGGCGAGGACTCTCGATCGGATGAGGAGAGCCGCGACGAGGGAAGCGGCGACGACGAGGGTGAGAATGAAGGCGCTGACGGCCCGATGTTTCTTCGCCTTTCGGAACGTTCGCGCGATCCGCGACGTCCGCCGCGCCAGGATGGGGTCGCCGTTGAGGAATCGGGACAGGTCGTCGGCGAAATCGCGGGCGGTGCCGTAGCGTCGCGCGGGCTCCTTCTCCATCGCTCGGAGGACGATGGTCTCGAGATCGGGGGGAAGGGAGGAATCCACGGCGCGCGGAGCCGGGGGTTCCTTCTCTACGACCCGGCGAAGGACGTCGTAAGGGTCGTCGCCCTCGAAGGGTTTCCGTCGCAGGAGCATTTCGTAGAGCGTGGCGCCCATTCCATAGACGTCGGTGCGCGGGGTCAATTTCCGGATCTTTCCTTGCGCCTGTTCCGGAGACATGTAGGAAGGGGTGCCCAAGATCTGCCCGGAGAGCGTGAGCGTGGAGGGGAGGTCGGCGGTCTTGGCCAATCCGAAATCCATCAAGTACGGATGGCCCTTGGAATCCACCATGATGTTGGACGGCTTGACGTCTCGGTGGATGATTCCTTGGCGGTGGGCGAAGTCCAGGGCGAGCGAGCAATCGCGGAGGACCCCGAGCGTAGAAGCGCGGTCGAGACGGATCCGGGACAAGGTCATCCCCTCGATGTACTCCATCGCGATGAAGTGGATCTGACGGCCCAGAGAGTCGGTTTCGGAGCCCACCTCATGAATGGGGGCGATGTTCGGATGGGCGAGGCGGGCGGCGGTCTGAGCTTCGCGGTGGAAGCGTTGGACTTCCACCGGGTCGTCGGAGCACAGGAGGACTTTGAGAGCGACGAAGCGGCTGAGGTCGGGGTCCCAGGCGAGCCACACGTGACTGCGTCCGCCCCGTCCCACGGGCCGGATGCGGAGGTACTTACCGGTGCGGCTCCGGGGATCGCGACCGGCGGCGACGACTTCGGGCGGGGGTTCGATGCCGAACGTCGATCGGTCTCCGGTGGCCGGCTCCACCAGGTCCGACGGAGGATCTTCCCATTCGTTCCGTGCCGACCCCGCCATCCGACATCTCCCGCCGACCCCGACATTATAAGGCGTATTTTCAATGGAAATCCACCATTTTCCATGGCTCCGAGAGCGGGACCCGAGTCTTCGGAAAAGCCGTGGCGAAGGAACCCGAGGAGGCTACAATCACTCGGGGGAGAGCCGGTGCGATGAAGGAAGAGGATGTCGAATTCGGTCGAATCGTCCTGGAAAGGGGACTGCTCACCCAGCGGGACCTCGATTCCGTAGTCGGAGAGGTCCTAGGGAGCGAAGGGGCCGAACTTGGCGCGGTGCTTCGGAATCGGGGACTGCTGTCGGAAGAGCAGGTCAACGAGATCTCGGAGGAAGTCCGCAAGTCGGTGCGTCTGCGCAAGGCCAAATCCATCCTGGACAAATTGAAAACCGCTCCCCAGGTGCCTCCCGAAGTCGCGAAAGCCCTCCAGCAACCTGGGCTTCACATGGGGAAGTACGTCCGGGTGGAGGAGATCGGGCAAGGTCGACTCGGTGCCGCTTGGAAAACGTGGGACGCGGAAGAGCAGAAGTGGAAGGTGCTCAAGCTCCTCACGAATTTCCGTCGGGGACACGTTCAGGAATTCCTCGAAGACGCTCTTTCCAACGGGCGAATCGTCCATTCCAGGCTCGTTCGGTGTCACGAAACTGGGATGACCGAGGGATCCCTCTCGATCCCGTTCCTGGTTCTCGACTACGTGGACGGTACGACCTTGGAGAAGCTTCGATCCGAGGGCCTGAGTTGGGAACGGGCGGTGTCGGTGATCCGAGACGCCGCGTGGGCTCTCCAGGACGCGCACGAGGGAGGGGTCCTCCATCTCGATCTCAAGCCTGGAAATCTCATCGTAGATCGGGAAGGCAGGGTGCATGTAACCGACTTCGGACAGGCGCCTCCCCTCGGCTCGGTCGATCTGAAAGCCACGTCCCTCTTTCCGAAGGCCGCCGACATCCGCGGGACTCCGGGCTATCTCGCGCCGGAGCAAGCCATGGCGCGCAAGCACGACTTCTCCGTCCGTACGGACGTGTACGGTCTGGCCGCGACGCTCTACTTCGCGCTCACCGGACGCGCTCCCTTCGAAGCGGAAACTCCGGTCAACGCCTGTATCAAGACCGTTCAGGAGGAGCCCTCTCCGGCTTCCGAACTCGCGCCGGGATTGCCTCCCGATCTGGACCGCATCCTGGCCCGTGCCCTCTCGAAGGATCCCGTCCAGCGGTACGAATCCGCACGGCAACTCGCGGAGGAACTGGAGCGGGTCCTGCAATCGAAGCCGATCGAGTCCGACGAGGCGATGCGCTTCACGCAGAGTCTGTCCGCGCTTCATGCGGGTCGAATCGAGGAGGCGATCTATCTTCTCAAGGAAGTGATCCGTCAAGGGGGCGATGTTTCTCGGCACGATGCGGTCGTTCGAAAGCTCGAGGAGGGGGAGCAAGGATTGACGCTGGCCATCGATCGGCAAAAGAAGAACTTCGAAGTGAGAACGCAGCGGGGAATCCTCCGGCTCTCCAAGGCGATTCTGCTCTCGTTGGAGGGCAAGGATCCCGGGGAGGCGTGCAAGGGGAGCCTGGACGATTTTACCAAGGCGGTCGCGCTTCGGCCGGAGCACTCGATGGCGCGGGTGCATTCGGCGAACATCCTCATCTTCAGAGCCCGCTACGCTAGGGCCCTGGGGAAGAACCCGCTCGATCTCTTCCGAATGGCGTCGAAGGAACTCGACGAGGCCGTGAAGTTCGATTCCACGAGTGTCGCGGCGTTTCACAATCGGGGTACGGTGTATTTCTACATCGCCCGCGAGGCGAAGCGTCTCGGCGAGGATCCGGACGAGGACTTTCTTCGAGCCGTCGACGACCTTACGGCGGCCCTCGGCCTGGAGCCGGCGGACGCCTACGTCCTGAAAGACCTCGGCGTCGTCAAGGTGGCGCTCGCGAAGCACCGTCTCTCCCTGGGGAAAAAGGTCAAGGATCTATACGAACAGGCGCTCGACCATCTCACCAAGGCCACGAGGCTGAACGCCGGTCTCTATGGGGCTTGGTTCGAGCGCGGACAGGTGCATTTCGCGCTGAAGGCCTTCAATCACGCGATCCGGGACTGGGAGCGGGCGCTGGAGATCGACTCCGGCCGCGCGGAGGCGATCCGCCCGCTGATCGAGGAAGCCCGCGCCTGGACGGTGAAGCGAGGCACGGTTCCTCCGGATCCCCTAAACCCTTGAAGAGCGCGCAGTCGCGGAAGTAAGGTGTCGGGAAGATGAAGTGCGCCAACTGTTCGGAGTCCTCGGAGGGATACGCGGTCATTCCCGGGATCGGGGAATGCGGAGAGATCCGTTTTTTTTGCGACCGGGATGCCCGAACCCAGAAAGTGAAGCTTCGATATTGGGACGGCCGGGATCTGGAGATCGGAGGATGGAGGGAGAATCCCGATCTCGGAAGGTCGTTCTACACCTTGATCTTTTCGTTCCCGGATCTGGGCAGGATGCGGTCGCCGGACCTTCAATCGGTGTTACAATGGGTCGACGACCGGGAACTGGCCCTCGCGCTTCTCGGCGCGGACACGCGTCTCCTCCAGAGAGTGTATCGTTCGATTCCGGCGGACCGCGCGCGGCGGGTACGAGACCTCCAGGACGATCCGCGGCTGCCATCGGAAGTGCCCGGAGGAACGCCGCAGTCGGCACAGGAGTCGATCGTGGACATCATCAGAAAGCTTTGAGGCGCACCGCGTGGACCTGAAGCGGATCACGGAACTCCTGCGTCCGGCTCGCGCCGAATCCGATCTCGAAACGACGATGACGCGCCTTCTCGAGACGATTATGACGGAGTGCAGGGGAATTCGGGGGAGGGTGGTGCTCCTGGATCGCGGAGCGGTTCGGTGCGAGGTGTCGCGT